>SVNX01000020.1 GCA_015066665.1 Ruminococcus sp.
TGAGTCCCTTTCTCCTGCTATCCTTCCGCTCCGACGCTCGCTCACGCTTCGCTCCGATAAAGACCTTCTCTATTCCTCTTTCAATGTGCTCTTTCTGTCAGTTTTTCGGGCTTTTTGTTGCCCTCTCATCCGACAGCTTTATTATTATATCATACTTTTTGGGGTTTGTCAAGTAAAAGAAACGGTGCCGAACGATGAGGTTTTTGTTTATTATGCCCAACCCAGTTCTATTATTCCATAGAATACAATGAATAGAACTAACGGTATGCCCATTCCGATCGCAATTCCGCATATACATTTAAATCCTCTAAACGCCGTTCTTAGAAATTTCTCACCTTCCATCACTTCACCGCGTGATAACAGCGCAGCTGCAAATTGAAATCCTACGAACGGCAGCCAGTACGCAACATTATACCAAATATAACTTATATTCGACTGCATAGCAGGTGCACTGCCATTCCGGCTTTGCGCTCCTTGTGCTTGCACTTCTTTACGCTGTTCACTTTGTACTTGTGTTTCTATGCGTTGTGCGTTTTCTTTTTGCTCCGTCGCAATTCTTTCATTGGCTGTCATCTCAGCTTCCCTATGCCCGCATTTCACACACATTCCGTTGGCATGCTCTGTGATCTCCATGCAGTTTTTGCATTTCTTTATAACCATTTTATTCCCTTCTATTATATACATATCAATTGACAAATTCCAAAGTCGTCATATTATTTATTGAGGAGGAAAAGCCTTCCTCCTCATCCCTGAAATCAGTCTGAATCTATTGTATCCACTTCATTCAGTTTAAACTTTGCATTCCAATGGATTCCAGCCTGTTGTGTCAACTGATATTTTTTATTTGCAGTAACCTCTCCTCTCACAGGATCAATATATCTGCCAAAATATACCGTTACTTGTTTAGGAGCATCTACAGAGAAACGTGCTACTTCGCCAAGCTCTCCACTCCAGATCACATTGCCGCCTTCATCCTTAATCCAGACTGCTCGAGCTCCCTTTGTTGCGATCATCGGGGACATGCCAAGCTTCTGCGCAGTAGGCAGCTTAATTTTTACTACGCCATCCGTTCTCATCTCCTCCAGCGGGAATGCGCATCTGGGACACTGCGCTGCTCTGTCTGAAACTTCCTGCCCACACTCGGGGCAATTAATCAATGCCATATTAACTCTCCTTTTCTTGCAAGCGACCTTGCTTTATTATAAGTATATTATACCACACTCCCGATCACCCTGTATAGACTCAAATCCGCATGCAAATTGCAATCATTTTTGATGCATAGTTACCCAATGAAACTTTATCGGATATTCCTTCCTCCTTTTAGAGATTTAAAGCATCGTATTTTCGCCAAATCCAAATGTCTTACCGCTAAAAACCATATTTTTTTAAAAAAAATTCATTTACCCCCTTTTCAAATGTATTTTTTTGTGGTATAATAAAGGTAATTGTTTTCGGAATCTCATTCCGAATTGAATATTGATTGCATACAATCTATCAGGAGGTATTTTTAATATGACGGTTATGGAGTTGTTTGATATCTGGTGCGAGAAGGCTGTGGACGATCCTGATCTGAAAAAAGAACTTGATTCTGTTCGTGATGACGAAGCGCGCATCCGCGACCGCTTCTATCGTGAGCTGGAGTTCGGTACCGGCGGTCTCCGCGGTGTCATCGGCGCCGGCACCAATCGCATGAACATCTATACAGTACGCCGTGCTACACAGGGTCTGGCCGATTATGTCAAGGAGTCATTCGCTGAACCCAGTGTTGCCATTTCCTATGACAGCCGCATCAAGTCCGATGTGTTTGCCAAGGCTGCTGCTTCCGTACTGGCTGCCAACGGCATCAAGGTACACATCTATTCTGAACTGATGCCCACACCGGCTCTGTCCTTTGCCGTGCGTGCACTCAAGTGCAGCGCCGGTATCATGGTCACTGCCAGCCACAACCCTGCTAAGTACAATGGCTACAAAGCATATGGCTCCGACGGATGCCAGATTACACTGGAAGTAGCTGAGACTGTAATTTCCAAGATCAATGCTCTCGACATGTTTGCCGATGTCAAGACCTGTGACTTTGACAAGGCTGTGGAAGATGGCATGATCTCCTACATCTCTCAGGATGTCATTGAGGATTACTATCAGAATGTTCTGGCACAGGGCATCAACACTGATCTGTGTGCAGAGAGCGATCTCGAAATCGTATATACGCCCCTCAACGGCACCGGCAACAAGCCCGTTCGTGAGATTCTCTCCCGCATCGGCGTAAAGGATGTTATTGTTGTCAAGGAGCAGGAAATGCCCGACGGCAACTTCACTACCTGTCCCTATCCGAACCCCGAGATCCGTGAGGCTCTGGAAGTGGGTCTGCGTGTATGCCACGAACATAAGCCGGATCTGCTGCTGGCAACTGACCCCGATGCTGACCGTGTTGGTATTGCCGTTCCGGATGGTGATGACTATGCACTGTTCTCCGGCAACGAAGTCGGCGCAATGCTGCTCGAATACATCTGCAGCCAGCGTACGGAAAAGGGTACCATGCCCAAGAATCCCATCGCCATTAAGACCATCGTCACGACCGACCTTGTTTGTGCCATTGCAGAAAACTATGGTCTGGAAGTGATTGACGTCCTCACCGGTTTCAAGTTCATCGGTGAGCAGATTGGTTTCCTCGAGGAAAAGGGTGAGGAAGAGCGTTATGTATTCGGCTTTGAAGAAAGCTACGGCTATCTGGCCGGTACCTATGTGCGTGATAAGGATGCCGTTGTGGCTTCCATGCTGATCTGTGAGATGGCTGCTTACTACCGCAGCAAGGGTATCTCCATGATTCAGGCTCGTGAGAACATGTACAAGAAGTACGGCGTATTCCGTCACACACTGCAGAGCTTCACCTTTGAGGGCGAAAGCGGCATGAACAAGATGAAGGCTCTCATGCAGTCCCTGCGTGATGAACAGCCCGCAGAGATTGGCGGCCTGAAGGTTGTGACAGTTTCCGACTATCAGGCAAGCACAACCACTGATGTGGCATCCGGTACAAAGACAGAGATCACTCTGCCGAAGTCCAATGTACTGGTATTCAATCTCGAACAGGGTGCAAAGGTTGTGATCCGTCCTTCCGGCACCGAGCCGAAGATCAAGAGCTATTACACAACAAAGGGTGTGACCATGGAAGACGCCATGGCAATGGAAGAAAAGCTGATTGCAGATTTCAGCCAGCTCTTCAACTAAACAGAATATGACAAACGCCCCGCTGACTGCGGGGCGTTTTGTTCAGCATAGCAAAGAAAAACAGCACCCGATCGGATGCTGTTTTTTGATTATCTCACGAAAATATACACGGCATAGCCCACATACATTGCGAGGAATGCGGCACCCTCCCAGCGTGTCAGCTTTGTGCCGGTCAGACACATGATGAACAGCATGATGGAAATCACCAACAGGATGACCTGGTCGATCAGGCTCTCGATGGTGACGTCAAAGGGCTTGATCATGGCTGTGGTGCCCAGAATGAGCAGAACATTGAAAATATTGGAACCGACCGCATTACCCAGTGCAATATCGGAATTTCCCTTCTTGGCAGCAACGAGGGATGTTACAAGCTCAGGCAGAGACGTACCCAGTGCCACTACAGTCAGACCGATGATGGCCTCACTGATGCCCAGCTGCTGCGCAATGATGGTTGCGTTATCAACAGAAATATTACCGCCGATGACGATCACAACCGCACCGCCGATCGTGAACAGAATGCTCTTCCACCAGGGCAGAACCTTGATGCTGCCCTCTTCCGTCTCAGCACCACCGTTTTTACGGAAATCAAGTGCTGCCTTCACGGCAAGAAAAATATAGAACGCAAACACGATCAACAGGATCAGCGCCGCAATGCGGCCGATATGATTGCCGAAAATCAGACACAGTGCAGGGAGCAGAACAGCGGAAACAAGAAGCACAGGAAAATCACGCTTGAACATGGACTTGTCCACCGTCATCGGTACAATGACCGCACTGATACCCAGAATGATCAGGATATTCAGAATATTGGAACCCACAACATTACCAATGGCAATGTCACTCGATCCACCCAGTGCAGCGGACACACTGACGGCAAGCTCAGGGGAACTGGTACCCATGGCTACGATGGTCAGACCCACGATGATATCGGGAATTCTCATCTTTTTCGCAATGGAACTGCTTCCCTCCACAAAAAAATCGGCGCCCTTGATCAGGATAAAGAATCCGAAGATCAGCAGTACATAGGGCAGAATGGTTGAAACAATCGGCGGCATAGACAATCTCTCCTCATAAAAATTTGCGCATTTCTGCGCCACGTTACTTATTATAACAGATATTCGTGAACATTTCAATAGCTGTCCATTGGATTCTGGGAAAATTTTCTTATAATTCATCTTTCTTCCACCCTGCAGCCGATTCCACTTGCATAATTCTTCATTTTATGCTATACTGGATGTAAAGAATCCGGGAGGTGACGTGATGAAAAGAAAGCTTGCAGCCATTGCACTTTCCTGTATGCTCGTGCAAACAGGCATGCCTCTGCCTGCAAATTCATCTGAGGACGGCAGATTCACCGCTTCTTTCCTGCAGGGCTGGCTCTGTCGGGACTGGACTGCGGAACGCTGGCAGCAGGAATTTGCTGCGGCATCCGATGCCGGCATGGATGCACTGATTCTCCAGTCCGTTTGTGATCTGTCCCATACGCAGTCCGATGCTGCTGCCCATAAGCAGGATGCATCCGCCTATGTCCGCACATCGGCTTATGCCATGTATCCGTCCGCACTTGATGCACTCTCCGACTGCACACTGTCTGCACAGAATGATGGTGATGCACTGGCACTTGCCCTTGAAGCGGCCAGACAGGAGGGCATGCAGCTCTGGATCGGTACCGTCAGCGACGACCGCTGGTGGAATTACGGCTGGGGCACGCCCGCTGTTTCCGATGACGGCACCTGCTATTTTGCTCAGTGGAGCGAAGAAAATGCGATGCTCTGTGCCAAGGTTGTAGAGGAGATTCAGACACGATACGGCGAAACCTATGGCGACACGATTGCCGGCTACTACTATGTGAATGAATTGTGGAATATCGACGCCGCCTGTGCCCGCACCGATGGCGGACAGTATGCCGCAGTACTGGGTGAAAACATCAACGCCACGCTTTCGGCCTGCGGAGAAGAACCGCTGATGATCAGTCCGTTCTTCAATCCCGATCTCTCGGATGCCGCACAGTACGGGGATTTCTGGACGGATATTTTCCGGACAGCGGATTTCCGCACGCAGGATGTCTTTGCCCATCAGGACGGCGGCGGCCGTGAATGCACACCGGAGGTCATCAGAGAATGGGCACTGGCACTGAAAACCTCAGCCGATGCCGAAGGATTGCGTTTCTGGATCAACAATGAGACTTTTCAGGGGGATTATGCCTCCAAGCCCATTGCCGATCTGCGGGCCAATGTGGAGGCCACTGCGGATCTTGCCGGGGCACATATCCTGTTTTCGTGGAATCACTACTATAATCCGCTTGTTGACAGCAGCAAGGCGGAAATCGGTGCTGCCTTTCTCGAATATGCGCTGACATTCACGGAAGGCGATGTAAACGGCGATGGCATACGAAGCGTACTGGATGCTGTAATGTTCCAGAAATACCTGCTCGGTGCCGGTGTGCTGACGGCACCTGCGGCAGGCGATCTTTGCAAGGACAGCGTACTTAATGGCTTTGATCTCTGCCTGCTCAAACGGATGCTGCTGAGGGATGATACATGAAGGGAAAATTTCACTGGAAACGTCTTGTGACGGCCGCATGTGTGATTCTCTTGCTGCTGCTCTTCTGTCTGTGGCAGAACACCACGCTCACCGTGACACATTACACCTGCACGAAAAGCACACTGCCGAAGGTGTTTGATGGATACCGGATCGTGCAGATTTCCGATCTGCACAATGCAAGCTTTGGCCGCAGCAACTGCCGGCTGGTCGGAAAAATCAAAGCGTTATCCCCCGATCTCATCGTCATCACCGGCGACATTGCAGACGGAAATCGTACGGATGTGGACACGGCTGTGAATTTTGCTGAACAGGCCGCCGCAATTGCACCGGTCTATTATGTCACGGGCAATCATGAGCTCTGGCTCAATGCAAAGGACTATGATGCACTTCTTACGGGACTTGGCAGCGCCGGTGTGACTGTGCTTGCGGATGCGGCTGTTACACTCACCCGGGAGGAGGATTCCATCGCTCTTCTCGGACTGCGTGAAGAAAGTCTCGGCGGCACGGCGCTTCAGCATCTCAGTGAGGAGACCGCAGATATACCTTTCCGGATGCTGCTTACACACGAACCGCAGTATACTGCGGAATATGAAGCGAGCGGTGTCGATCTCGTCTTCACAGGTCATGCACATGGCGGACAGTTCCGGCTGCCCTTTGTAGGCGGTGTATACGCCCCCGATCAGGGCTTCTTCCCCGCTTACAGCGAGGGAATGCACGCACTCGGAAAGACCGATCTGATCGTGAGCCGGGGACTCGGCAACAGCGTTATTCCGGTGCGGCTGTTCAATTTTCCGGAGATCGTCTGTGTGGAGCTTCAGAAGGACAGCACAGCTTCGGATGAAATGGAGGCATCATGATGAACCACGAACCCAAGGTCATTCTGCTTTGCGGCAAAATCGCCAGCGGAAAGACCCATTATGCCGCAGCATTGCGAGAACGGGAAAAGGCCGTCATCCTCTCCTGTGATGCACTCACTTTCGCCCTGTTTGACGGCAATCTCGGTGATGCACACGATACCATGTCAAAACGCATCTGGCAGTATCTATATGCAAGATCGCTGGATCTTCTGGCTGTCGGCGTGAGCGTCATTCTCGACTGGGGATTCTGGACAAAGGCCGACCGCATGGCTGCGTGTGCATTTTACAAATCCCACGGCATTCCATGTGAGCTGCATTATGTTGATACGCCCACGGATGTGCATCGGCAGTTTCTTGCTGAACGCAACCGTGCTGTACAGGCGGGAAAAACCGCAGAGAGCTATTATGTGGACGAAGGGCTCTTGGAAAAATGCGAGGCCGCTTTTGAAATTCCGGAACCGGACGAGATTGATGTCCGCTATGAAAACTGTCCGTCGTAATCAGATAAGGAGGAAATACGATGAATGTGATGAAATATCTTGTGACCGCCGCCGTGTCTGCGGCGATGCTTTGCAGTGTACCCGCATTTGCAGACGACACGCCCGATTATCTTGCACTCGGTGACAGCATTTCAGCCGGATATGGTCTGGAAGATGCGGAAAAGGAAGGGTTCACGGCACTTCTGGCAGAAGCAGCCGGCTATGACCTGATGAATCATGCCGTGAACGGCAATACAGCTGAGGGGATTCTGCGGCAGATTTCAGATGGTTCGCTCGATGAAGCAATTCAGGAAGCCGAGCTGATCACCCTCACCTGCGGCGGCAATGATATGATGGCACTCTTGTATGATAAGACCGCCGAAATCTATAATGCCACAGGGCGCACACCGATCACACCGGATGAGGTGCTGCCGATTCTTGCCGATACTCTCGACAGACGCTGGTACTTTGTGCTCTGTGCCGCACAAGAAGCACTCGACGGCTTTGCGGAAAGCGAGGCCTTCACAGCCGGTCTTGCCGTATATGAAGAAAATCTGACGCAGGTCATCACTTACCTGACTGCATGCAATCCCGAGGCAAAGATTGTGGTGGCAACACAGTACAACCCCTACCGGAGCTTTGCAGGTCATGCCACATTGGGCATGGTGGACACCAGCATGGATGCGGGTGCCAAGCGGCTCAATGAGGTGATTCATGAGAATGCCGTCCTGGGTTATACGGTGGCTGAGGTCTATGATGCCTTTTCCGCTGCCTCTGAAAACCTCTGCAATGCGACCACTTCGCCCATGAATCTCGATTTCCACCCGAATGCAACGGGTCACAGACAGCTGGCAGCGGTCATGCTGGATACGCTCGGCATTGAGTGCGGTCATGCCGCATCGGAGGATGGATTCTGCGTCATCTGCGGTGCTGCTGCCGAAACAGAAACCACAACTGAGGAAACCACCACGGAAGCCACCACCACGGAAGCAGCAACAACCGAGGAAACCACCACCGAAACGATTGCGAGCGAAACGACTGCGACCGAAACGACTGCAACTGAAGCAACTACCACGACCGAAGCAACAACGACAACAGCAGAATCCACAACAACGGAAACGACCGCCGCAGCAGAAATGACCACCGCCACGGAGGAAACCACTGCATCGGAATCTGAAACATCCGAAACCACCTCCGCATCCGGCATGCTGCCGGAAACAGGATATGAAAGCGGGTACGGCTATCTGATTGCCGCAGCTGCAGTCATGACTGTATGCGGTGCCCTCGCTGTGACAGCATCACGCAAGGAAGAAGAATAAGAAAAAACCTGGAGAGCGCATAGCTTTCCAGGTTTTGTTTTTTGGGGATGAGCATTACTTCATGACAGCGCTGCCCTTCTGAATGGCAATCACGCCGGTGCGGACAACTTCCTTGATGCCATAGCCCTTGAGCAGTTCGTGCATCTTTTCGAGCTGTTCGGTGGTGCCGGATACTTCAATGGTCAGTGCATCCACGCTCATGTCCGCAATCTTGCCGCCCATGATCTCACAGATGGTGAGAATCTCGCTGCGCTGTGCGGGAGAAGCATGCACCTTGATGAACTGCAGTTCACGGGAGAGCAGCTCCTCAGGAGCAAGGTTACGCACCTTCATGGTATCCACAAGCTTGTTCAGCTGCTTTTCGAGCTGCTGGGCGGTATGCTCATCACCGTCAGCAACGATGGTGATTCGGGAAATCGAAGGGTCACTGGTCATGCCCACAGCAAGACTGTCAATATTGAAGGCACGGCGGGCAAAGAGACCGGCAATGCGTGCCAGTACACCCGCATGATTCTCCACAAGAATAGAAATGGTATGTTTCATGATCTGCCTCCTTTAAGAAAGTGTTGCTTCCATGGGATCCACATGGCAGACGAGCAGATAGGGCTTGTCCGAAGAGGCAAGCTTTTCCATCTTTTCTTCTGCTTCAGCGGCCGTGTAAACATTATCGCTTTCGATGCCATAGGCTCTGGCGAGTGCTGCGAAGTCCGGACTGCCATCGAGATGCACCGCCATCTGACGGTCGCCGTAGCGCATGGTCTGAATCTCGCGTACCATGCCAAGACGGGTATTGGCGAAGATCACGATTTTCACCGTGATGCCCTCCTGCATCATGGTGGCCAGCTCCATCATCTGCATCTGGAAGGAACCATCGCCGCAGATCACAACGACCTCACGACTGGGATCGGCCATCTTGGCACCGATGCCGCAGGGCACGGAATAACCCATGGTACCCATACCGCCCGTGGTCAGGAACCGGCCGTTCTTGCGGATGCCGAAGTGGTTGCAGCTCCAGATCTGATTCTGGCCGACGTCAGCCACGCAGACTGTATTTTCAGGGAGCTTTGCGGAAAGATCACGCAGGAAGGCCTTGGGGTTGATGCTGCCGTCCTCGTGCGGTGCGTAGATCGCATTGTCCTGTGCACGCTGTTCAGCAAGAGCTGCATGCCAGCCGCTTGCCGGTACCTGTTCCATCAGAGCCGCCATTTCCGTCAGGATGGCTTCGCAGTCGCCAACCAGCGGAATGTCCGTGTTGATGTTCTTACCGATCTCGGCAGGGTCAATGTCCATATGGATGATGGTCGTACTTTCTGCAAGGAATTTCGGGGAGCGCACAGCTCTGTCACCGACTCTTGCACCGACCAGAAGCATCACATCGCAGTCGTGGACAGCGGTGTTCGCTGTGGACGTGCCATGCATGCCCAGCATGCCCAGATACAGCGGATGTGCACTCGGCATGATGCCAAGCCCCATCATTGTGGAGACAACGGGAATCTGCGTCTTTTCTGCAAAGGCAAGCAGTTCCTCCTGTGCACCGGACAGGAACACGCCGCCGCCCGCACAGATCAGAGGACGCTTTGCAGCACGGAGCATCTCGCAGATCTTGCGGATCTGGATGGGATTGCCCTTGATGGTGGGCTTATAGGTACGCATCTGGATGGTCTCCGGATACGAAAAATCAATCAGTGTATTCTGGACATCCACAGGTACGTCGATGAGCACGGGGCCTTTTCTGCCGGTACCGGCCAGATAGAATGCCTCCTTGAAAATGCGGGGCAGGGAAGCTGCATCCTTGACAAGATAGCTGTGCTTGACAAAAGGCTCCGCTGCACCGGTGATATCCGCTTCCTGGAATACGTCACCGCCGATCTGGTCGGTGGATACCTGACCGGTGATGCAAATGAGCGGAATACTGTCGGCATAGGCAGTAGCGATGGCCGTCAGGAGATTGGTCGCACCGGGGCCGGAAGTTGCAATACAGACGGCGGGCTTATTGGTAATGCGGGCATAACCGCTTGCGGCATGGCCGGCATTGGCCTCATGACGGACGAGGACATGATGCATATCGGATGCGTAGAGCGCATCGAAAAAAGGGCAGATCGCAGCACCCGGATAGCCGAATACCACTTTGATCCCCTCATGATTCAGACATTTTACCATTGCTTCAGCAGCTTTGATCATAGGGTTCACTCCATTCATGGTCAAAAATTTTGGTGTGTTTTCTTATTATATCATGTTTGAGATGCCCTGTCAAGATGGCAGGGCCTGAGCTTTCCGGCGGACAGTTCGTTTTTCCTGCACCTTTACAAAAAATGGTTGACAAAAGCGAAGAGAAACGCTATAATATATGATGTATATTCATGTGCGGCGGCAGGAACGCTGCGCAGAAAAATATGTCTTAAGGAGTCATGATTGTGAATATTCTGATCGTAGGCTGCGGAAAGGCCGGCAGTGTGCTGGCACAGACCCTGTGCAGTGAGGGGCATGATGTCACTGTGATGGATACCGATCCTGAAATTGTGCGCACACTCGTTGACCATTTCGATGTCCAGGGTATCTGCGGAAATGGCCTCATCCTGAAGGATCTGGAGGAGGCAGGTGTTGAAAACACCAACATCATTATAGCAATGACAGAATCCGATGAGATCAATATTCTGTGCTGTCTGATGGCCAGAAAGTCCGGTGCCAGACACAGTATCGCACGCGTGCGCAACCCTGCTTATGCTGAGCAGCTGGTCTTCATGCGTGAGGAGCTGGGTGTGAGCATGATGGTCAATCCCGAATTCCAGACAGCCAATGAAATTGCCCGTATGCTCCGCTATCCCAATGCGCTGCATGTGGAAACCTTCGCCAAGGGCAGACTTGAACTGGCAGAACTGAAGGTCAGTGAGGGCGGCCTGCTCGATGGCATTCAGCTGATGGACATCACCCGCAAGCTGAAGCTGCATCTGCTGATCTGTGCCGTCAAGCGTGATGACGACATCTTCATCCCCGACGGCAGCTGCACACTGCAGGCAGGTGACCGCATCTATATCACAGCAACGCACAGCGAGCTTTCGAAATTCTACAAACAGGTGGGCGATCTGAAGAACCGCTTCCGTTCTGCGGTGATCGTAGGCGGCGGCCGCATCAGCTTCTACCTGACAAATCAGCTGCTGGAGCTTGGCATGCATGTAAAGATCATCGAGCAGAATCTGGAACGCTGCGAACAGCTCAGCGAATGGTTCCCCAAGGCAAAGGTGATCTGCGCCGACGGTACGGATCAGGACATCCTGCTGGAGGAGGGCATTGCCGATGCCGACGCATTCATCACGCTGACCGGTATCGATGAGGAAAACATTATCCTCTCGCTCTACGGCAAGACACTGGGCGTGGATAAGGTGGTCACCAAGATCAACCGTCTCTCCCTGCTGCCCATTTCGGACAGTGTGGGACTTGAAAATGTCGTATCGCCCAAAAATACAACAGCTGCGCTCATTCTGCAGTACGTCCGTGCCAAGCAGAATTCCGAAAGCAGCAACATCATCACGCTCTATCGTCTGTCCGACAATCGTCTGGAAGCGGTGGAATTCATCGTCCGGAACGATCCGGATTATGTGGGCATTCCGCTGCGTGATCTGCGTGTGCGGCCTGGCTTCCTGATTGCCGGCATCATCCGCGGCAACAAGCTGGTCGTGCCTTCCGGTAATGACTGTCTGAAGGTCAATGACAGCGTGGTAGTCGTGACCACCAACAACAAGCTCTCCGATCTGGAAGACATCTTCGCATTATAAGGAGAGAACATGAACAACAGAATGATTTTATATTTGTCGGGCCGCATCCTGCAGGTGCTTGGCCTGACCATGCTCCTCCCGCTCGCTGTAAGCCTGATCTATCGTGAGCCGGAAAGCATGTTTGCGTTTATTGTCACCGCAGCGGGGCTGCTGCTTTCAGGTACAGTAATTACCATCCGGAAGCCCGAGAAAAAGGATGTGTATGCCCGTGAGGGCATGGCCACCACAGCGATTGCCTGGCTGATTGTGTCCGTGTTCGGTGCACTGCCTTTCTGGATTTCCGGCGAGATTCCGAATTTTGCCGACTGTATTTTTGAAACGGCATCCGGCTTCACCACAACCGGTGCCACGATCCTCAATGATATTGAGGGCATGTCCAAGGCCTGCCTGTTCTGGCGTTCCTTTACGCATTTTCTCGGCGGTATGGGTGTACTGGTACTGATGCTTGCCATCATGCCGCAGAATGATACCCGCACCATGCATATTGTCCGTGCGGAGTCCCCCGGCCCTACAGTGGGCAAGCTGGTGGCAAAGATGAGCTTTTCCGTGCGGATCCTTTACTGCATGTACATTGCCCTGACGGTGATGGAAGCGATCTTCCTCCTGTTTGGCGGCATGAATCTGTTCGAGGCGCTCTGTCATGCATTCTCGACGGCCGGAACGGGTGGTTTCGGCATCACAAACGGCAGTATTGCTGACTATGACAGTGTTTATATCGATGTTGTCATCACTGTCTTTATGGGCTTGTTCGGCATCAACTTCTCCCTCTACTACCTGCTCTTGCTGCGGAAGTTCTCACAGGTCTTCAAAAACGAGGAGCTTCGGGTATTTCTGGGTATCTGTGCAGCATCCATCCTGATCATCTCACTCAATACGATGGGGCATTATGACGGATTCTTCACAGCGCTGCGCTACGCCAGCTTCCAGGTGTTATCGATTATCTCCACCACGGGCTTTGCGACGGCCGATTATACGGAATGGCCCGTTCTCTCTCAGGTGATCATCATCCTGCTCATGTTTGTGGGCGGATGTGCGGGATCAACGGGCGGCGGCCTGAAGGTTTCCCGTATCATGACCCTCTTCAAAACCGCAGTCAAGGAAATCAGAACCGCACTCAATCCCCGTGCGGTGATTACTGTCAAGTGCGACGGCAAGGCACTCGACCAGAGCATCATCAAGGGTGTGAGCTCCTATTTTGTCGTGTTCATGTTCATCATGGTGCTTTCCATGCTGATTCTGGCACTCGATGGCCATGATCTTGGTACAACCACAACAGCAGTCATCACCTGCATGAACAATGTCGGCCCCGGTTTGAGCAAGGTCGGTCCCTCCGGTAATTTTGCCGGCTTTTCTGAATGGGCCAAGATCCTGCTGAGCTTTGACATGCTTCTGGGACGTCTGGAGATCTATCCTCTCCTGATCCTGCTGCCTTTCCGAAAGAAGTAACTTCCCCGCCCCCTCCGATCCGGAGGGGGCTTTATCAAGAATTGGAGGTTTCCATGAAACGATACATCCCCCTTGCTTTTGCGGCAGCCGCAGGACTGCTTCTGTCCGCCTGCGGTACCGCACCCATTACTCACAGTACGGCACCCACCCAGCCTGTGACTGAAGCCCCCACCACCCCTCCCGCAACAGTTGCCCCAACAACACTGCCGACGGAACCACCGACAGAACCGGAGATCCCGTTCGACTATACCTTCTGCTTCACCGGTGACATTGCCGCACAGGACGGCGGCCGCACCACTTCCTACTGGATCAGTCAGGGACGGGATACCTCGGCATGCTTTGATGAGACGATCTTCTCGCATATGCAGGATGCGGATATCTGTTTTGTCAACAATGAATTCCCCTATTCCACCCGCGGCAGTGCCACTCCCGGTAAGGATTATACCTACCGTGCCGATCCTGCCAATGTACAGCTGCTGCTGGATCTTGGCGTGGATATGGTGTCGCTCGCCAACAATCATGCCTATGACTACGGTCCCGATGCACTGCTTGATACGCTGGATACGCTGCATGAGGCGGGCATTACCTATGTGGGTGCCGGCAAGGATCTGGCCGAGGCATCCGAGACGAAATTCGTGGAGCTGGATGGTCTCAGAACAGCCTTCATCTCCGGTACACGCGTGGAATGGGTCGAGCTGACCAAGGGGGCCACCGAGGACAGTCCCGGCGTCTTCCGAACAGTCGACCCGACACTCCTCTATCAGCGGGTACGGGAAGCAAGAGAAGAAGCGGATCTGGTCATTGTCTACATCCATTGGGGCATTGAGGCGGTGGATTATCTGGAGGAATATCAGGAGACCGTCGGCAAGGGTCTGATCGATGCCGGTGCAGATGCGGTCATCGGTGATCATACGCACTGTCTGCAGGGACTTGAAATGTACAAGGGGAAGCCCATCATCTACTCCCTCGGCAACTACTGGTTTAATGCCCGCACGCAGGATACGGCACTTGCCGAGCTGCATGTGACGGGCACAAAATCAGATTATACCCTGACGCTGCAGTATCTGCCGGCGGTACAGTCGAATTGCCGGGTTTCTTACATCTCCGATGCCGGAAGGCAGGCATCCTATTATCAGTATCTGGAGAGTATTTCCAAGAATATTGTGTTCGATGAGAATGGCGTGGTGTCGGAAAGATCATAACTATTAGGTCGTGTTGCCACTAAGCCTAACAACGCATCTTTTCGGCACAATTTCACGCATCCTGCGTTGAAAAGGTTTGACAGGCGACAGCCTGCCTACACCTTTTCGCCTCGTCTGCATGAAATTTCTGCTAGAAAATCTGCGTATTATTTTAGTGTCAACACGCCCTAGAACAAAAATGTCCCCTTCCGCATGCAGAAGGGGACATTTATTAGTGGGTCATTCTCTTTTTACAGTGGCTCTTTTTGCCGCAGGACGGGCAGCGCAGATACCTTGTTGTAATAGAATGTGTGGATGCCATGTAGGCTTTGGCTGTGGGAACAAATCTTGTCCCACAGTGGACGCATTCATAGGTTCCTGTTTCCAGATCAAGCACCACAGCTACGGCAATGCCGCCGCCTATGACAAATACAGCAATGATGATCAGCAGGATTCTTGCCCATACGGCCATGGAAGCCATCCCCGCTGTCATGATCAGGGTCACGCCGGCGAGAATGGTGATAAAGCAGATAATGAAACAAAGTATCAGCTTTTTTTGGCTTTCCTCTTTTTCTTTCACAAGATTCATAATGTTTTCCTCCGCTTTTTTTTGATAGTCATCGGATGTCAGACGTTCTCCGGAAAGCAGTTCATTTACGCTGATTTCCAGCAATTCACACAGAGGCAGCATCAGAGAAACCTCCGGCATCCCCTTTCCGGTTTCCCATTTGCTGACTGTTTTGTCGCTGATGCCGATCAGGTCGGCCAGCTGACGCTGTGTCATTGACTTCTCCCTGCGCATGGCTGCAATGAATTTTCCGGTTTTGCTCTGGTCCATGCCAGACACCTCCTTTCATTCTGATTGTATCATACCTGGAGGGAAAAACAAACCCATAAAGCGTGGAATTGTCCATGTATCGGACTCTTCGGATCGTAGAGTCATAAAATAAGCCGTCCTCGGGCAATTCCGGGACGGCTTTTTCCGATACGCATCATCCCCGTCGTGCCGCACGGGAAAGATGGCGCAGATTTTCAAACTTCGGTTTGAACTTGTGATAGACGGCACCGGCCTTCTTACCGTCACGGTAATAGCTTGTCAGCGCATTGTTGAACGCTGCCAGGCTTTCAGAGGAGGAGATCATATCACAGACCATTGTGATGGTTTCCTCATCCGTGCCCTTGCCGAGCAGATTGCGGACAGTATTGTGGTACTGCACCGAAATCATCGGATCGGGCTGGGGCTGCACCGGAATCTCTTCCGGTACGATGCGTGCAGTGAAAGGATCGGCAGCGCCTGCCAGGAAGGGCGCCGGCATCTCTTTGGGATCCTTTGCAAATCTGTCACAGAACATCGCAAAACCGCCCTTTGTTTCCGTCGGCTGCGGTGCTTCACACAGTGTCTCACGAAGATAAGCGTCCACGATCTCATCCAGCTCGGACGCATTGTACATTACAGCGTCAGCAAGCGATTCCTCTTCCACAGGTTCCGGCTCGGGCGCAAGCATGGAAGCGGCGATGCTCGGAACGATTTCCAGCGTAACGGACGCATCGGAGAGATACTGCTCGAAGAAACGCACACCCAGTCCAAAATCCTTGTCCTTGCTGACGATATAGAGCGCCGTATGCTCACATGTGCCGATCAGATAGCCGGCATACATCATCAGCTGGATGTCGAGTGCATTTTTCACAGGATCGCCGTTTTTGTCGCTGACGGCAACTTCATTCAGTTCCACTTTCGCTCTGCATCGGATCAGCTGTTCATACAGCGCAAATGTCAGACCGCAGCGGTTCTGGGTATAAAATATATGCAGGATATCCTCCTCTGTCAGCTGGTCGAGCCCTGTCAGACCTTCGATATAGACGTTCTCATAATCCACCATATAGATTGCCATTTGTTTCACCTCCTTATCAATTTGATCCGGTTGACACGCAGTACAGCCGGAATATACAAAAAATACTTGCTGGCGGCAAGTATTTTCCGGTCAGATCTGCTGACCCATCTATTATAGCACACAAATCCGGCTTTGTCAATACAGCGGAACACAGCACAAAGCAAGCGTCACCTTGAAAAACCATCCAAAACCCCTTGCATTCTTCATCGCCATGTGATATAATAGGATAGATAACCCCTATAAAGGAAAGGATTGTAAGCTATGTCAGATAAGAACAACATGCCTGAAGGCAAGAAGCAGAAGGCATTTGAAATTCCCCGTCCGGAATTCCCCAAGCGTGCTGTTGTCACAGCCGGTATGCCCTACGGCAACAAGGAGCTGCACTTCGGCCATGTGGGCGGTATGATGGTATTTGCCGATACCTATGCCCGCTTCCTGCGTGACCGCATCGGCAAGGAAAACGTCATCTTCGTCAGCGGTACCGACTGCTATGGTTCCCCCATTGCAGAGGGCTGGCGCAAGAAGGTCGCCGACGGCGAGTTTGAAGGCTCTCTCGTGGATTTCGTGACCAGAAATCATGAAAAGCAGAAGGCCACCCTCAAGGATTATGCCATTTCTCCCAATCTCTTTGCAGCCTCCGGTCTCGGCAGAAGCAAGGAGATCCATGCGGAATACACACTTGAATTTCTGAATGCCCTTCACAAAAAGGGACAGCTGAACAAGATCACCACCATGCAGTTCTTTGATGAGAAGGCTGGTGTGTTCCTCAACGGCCGCCAGGTTGTCGGCAAGTGCCCCGTAGAGGGCTGCTGCTCTGAAAAGGGCTATGCGGATGAATGCGACCTCGGCCATCAGTATATGCCCGAGAATCTGCTCAATCCCGTCAGCACTCTGACCGGCGAAAAGCCCGTAATGAAGCCCGTTGTCAACTGGTACTTCAAGCTGCGCGACTATGAAAAGCTCCTGCAGGACTGGGTATCTGTAATGCAGAAGGACAAGTCCATCCGTCCGGTTGTACACAAGACCATCTCCGAATTCCTCAAGCCGCCGGTGATCTATATCAAGCGTGAATTCGAGGAGACCTACTTCTCCCTGAAGGACAGCATGCCTGCCCACAATTATCTGGAGGAGAAGAAAAAGCCCTCCTTTACCATTGAATTCGAGAATCTGCCCGACTGTGATACCGCCTGCCGCATTCTCACAGAAAACGGCATCCGCTACCGTACCGGCAAGACACTTGTTCCCTTCCGTCTGACCGGCAACATTGAATGGGGCGTGCCCGCACCGAAGTTTGAAGAGGGCGGCGAAGATCTGACCGTATGGGTATGGCCGGAATCCCTCTGGGCACCGATCTCCTTCACCAAGACCTATCTGGAAGAGCAGGGTGCTGCCGCAGATGCATGGAAGTCCTACTGGTGCAGCAAGGAAGCCAAGGTATACCAGTTCATCGGACAGGACAACATCTATTTCTACGGCATTGCCGAGCCCGCCATGTGGATGGCACAGCAGGCAGCGGAAACAAAGACCGCTGATCCCGCTGAGGGCGAACTCCAGCTGCCCACCATCGTGGCAAACCACCACATCCTCTTCCTCGACAAGAAGGCTTCCAGCTCCGGTGCTGTCAAGCCTCCGATGGCGGATGAACTGCTGAACCACTACACCCCTGAGCAGCTGCGTATGCACTGGCTGGGTCTGGGTCTGGGTCAGCGTTCCGTAAGCTTCATGCCCAAGCCCTACAATCCGGATGCTAAGCCTGAGGATGCCGATCCTGTTGTCAAGGACGGTCTGCTGCTGTCGAATGTTTACAACCGCATGATCCGTACGGCATTCTACACCACACAGAAGGAATTTGACGGCATTCTGCCCGACCTTAGCCCTGAAGAGAAGTTCCTTGCCGAGGCCAAGAAGGCAGTTCTGGACTTTGAGCGTCATATGTCCAAATTTGCCTTCCATCAGTGCACCTATGTCCTTGACAGCTATATCAGAAACGGCAGCAAGTACATGGCCAAGGCACTGAGTGCGGACAGCGGCACGCCTGAAGAGAGAAAGCAGGCACTGGCAAATCTGTTCTATATGATCCGTATCACAGCCATTCTGCTGCATCCGATGGCACCGATTGGTACAGAAAAGCTGCAGGAATATCTGCAGGTTGATGACCGTATCTGGAGCTGGGAGACGATCTTTGAACCGGTGAACTACTTTGTCGGCGAGAACCATCAGCTGAAGTTCCTGCCACCGAGAACCGACTTCTTTACAAGACATGAAAGTCAGTTTGCAGCGGGTGGGGAGGAATAAGAGAATAAAAAAGCAGCCCTTCGGGCTGCTTTTCTTTTACAACAGTACAATCCCCTTCTCAGCGCACGTTTCCATCATTTCAGAAGGCCAGACGGATGCCTGGACTTCGCCGATGTGTGCCTTTTCCAGCAGCAACATGCACAGGCGGGACTGGCCGATGCCGCCGCCGATGGTCAGGGGCAGTGTGCCTTCCTGAATCATGCGGTGATAATCATACTGGTAACGATCGAGCGCGTCACGCTCCTCAAGCTGCTTCTGCAGGGATGCTGCATCGACGCGGATACCCATGGAAGAAATCTCCAGTGCGTTGTCCAGCACATCGTTCCAGAACATGAGGTCACCGTTCAGACTCCAGTCATCATAGTCAGGGGCTCTGCCGTCATGCGGTGCACCGCTTTTCAGCTTGCCGCCGATCTGCATGATGAAGACTGTGCCATGCTCCTTGGTGATCAGGCGCTCACGCTCCTTGGCAGGGAGATCCGGATACAGATCCTCAAGCTCCTGGGAGGTGATGAAGAACGGTGTGTCACAGATGGTGCGCTTCAGTTCGGGATAACGCAGGCTCACCTTGCGCTTGGTATAGGCAATGGCCTTGACGATGGCGCTGACAGTTGTCTTGAGAAACTCCAGATTCCGGTCCTCGGCAGTGATGACCTTTTCCCAGTCCCACTGATCGACGAAGATAGAATGGATATTGTCCGTATCATCATCGCGGCGGATGGCATTCATGTCCGTGTAGATGCCTTCACCGGCATTGTAATGGTAACGGTACAGCGCCATTCTCTTCCACTTGGCGAGGGACTGCACCACCTCGGCATCGGTTTCGATCTCCTTGATGGAGAACTCCACCTTGCGTTCGATGCCGTTAAGGTCATCGTTGATACCGCTGCCCTTGCGGACAAGCAGGGGGGCTGTCACACGATCCAGTGTCAGCGCAAAGGACAGCGCCTGCTGGAAAATGTCCTTGATATACTTGATGGCATGCTGGGTTTCCCGAAGTGTCAGTGCGGATTTGTAATCCTCGGGAAGGTACAGGGTTCTTGACATAAATACCACCTCATTCTTAATTTGATCGGTGCGTTGCTTATCGGATGGAACCAACGGTTCTGGGATAGAGAATCACGTCGCGGATGTTGGACACGCCTGTCACATACATAATCAGTCTCTCGAAGCCCAGACCGAAGCCGCCGTGCGGTACGGAACCGTACTTTCTCAGGTCGAGATAATCTGTGTAGAGATCCAGATTCATGCCGCGCTCGTTCATGGCAGCCACCAGCTTGTCATAATCTGCCTCACGCTCACTGCCGCCGATGATCTCGCCAACACCGGGAACCAGCAGGTCAACTGCGGCAACGGTCTTGCCGTCGGCATTCTGCTTCATATAGAAGGACTTGATTTCCTTGGGATAATCGGTCACGAATACAGCCTTCTGGAATACCTTCTCAGAGATATAACGCTCATGCTCAGTCTGGAGGTCGCAGCCCCATTCTACAGGATATACGAACTTCTCGCCGGACTCCTGCAGGAGACGGATGGCTTCTGTATAAGTCACAGTCGCAAACTCGTGGGAGATCAGTTCTTCAAGTCTTGCGATGATGCCGTTTTCGAAATGTGCATCGAAGAACTTCATCTCATCGGGGCATGTTTCAAGCACGGTGCGGATGACGGTCTTGATCATGTCCTCAGCCACCTCAATGACATCGGGCAGCTCTGCAAATGCAATCTCCGGCTCCACATGCCAGAATTCGGCCAGATGCTTGGGGGTGTTGCTGTTCTCGGCACGGAAGCTGGGGCCGAAGGTGTAGATCTTACCCATGGCCATGGCAGCCACTTCGCCCTCAAGCTGGCCGGATACGCTCAGGCCTGCCTTCTTGCCAAAGAAATCGTCCGCATAGTACGCTTCCTCATTCTTGTATTCTGTGGAATAACCGATTGTGGTCACCTGGAACATTTCGCCGGCGCCCTCACAGTCGCTGCCGGTGATGAGAGGCGTATTGATATACACATAGTTGTTGTCCTGGAAATACTTGTGAATGGCCTGTGCCATTACGGAACGGACTCTCTGCACTGCATTGAAGGTGTTGGTTCTGCCTCTCAGGTGGGGCATGGTACGCAGGAACTCAAGAGTGTGACGCTTCTTCTGCAGCGGATACTCGGGGGGGCAGGTACCGAGCACAGTGATGGCTGTGGCATTGATTTCCACAGAGCCCTGACGTGCCTCAACAACCTCACCCTCAACCTTCAGGGAGGTTCCCAGATGAAGGGCCGGCTCGTAGTCGATGTCGGATGCCTTATCCACAACGATCTGCAGATGCTTGAGGGAGGTGCCGTCATTCAGTTCAATGAAGGCCACATTCTTGGAATTTCTCGCAGTTCTTACCCAGCCGCAGACGGTCACGTTCTGACCGATGAACGCAGGATTGCTGAATACAGCTTTGATGTCAGTATGCTTCATACAAATACTTCCTTTCTGAATTGATTTATGCAGAGGGGCATAAAAAAATACCCCTGTCCTCTGAAAAATAGGACGGGATACCCGTGGTGCCACCTAAATTACCGCATTGCGGTCACTTACGCTCTCTGTTGAAGCGTTTCCGTTTAACGCACGGTCTACGGCGCCCCTACTGATCACAGATGTGAGGTTCAGATTGCTGCTCGGGAGTGTTATTCGCAAGGGCTCTGCTGCGTGGTTTTCACTATCCCACACTCACTTTGAGTGAGCTCCCCTGTTACTTCTCTCCGTCAGGGCATTTATTGAATATGCTTTATTATAGCATGTTTTCGCACGTTTGTCAAGGATTTTTTTCTGTTCCAGGGCAATCGCCTACAGAATCTTTTATAAGACATTGGTTTCAAAAGGCGACAGCCTTTGCCGGTGCCGGTGCGGAGCACCGGCTCAAAAGCCCCCTCCCCTTGGGGAGGGGGTTAGGGGGTGGGGGAAATTTTGCATGACTAATGATTCAAAAGAGATTTCCCTGCACTCCCCCATAGCAATTGCTTAAAAAATTCTTGCATCCTGTTCCATTTTATGCTATACTATAACTAAAGAATCCACATAGAAAGGGAATCCTATGAAACGAATGAATTCCTTCAGTGCCCTCGACATCATCAATCGTGTGATCGATGAAACCGTGCATGAGGGCGATCTCTGCATCGACGCCACCGCAGGACGGGGCTTCGATACGCTCCATCTCTGTCAGCTTGTGGGCGACAGCGGCCATGTAACCGCCTTCGACATCCAGCAGGCAGCCATTGACAGCACGCAGGCACTCCTTGAAAAACATGCCGTTGCGCATCGTGCCGATGTACGTTTACAGAGTCACAGCGAGATGGACACCCTCTTTGCACCGGAGAGTGTTTCCCTCATCTGCTTCAATTTCGGCTGGCTCCCGAAAGGTGACCACACCATCAACACCAAAAAGGAAACCAGCATTGCAGCAATTGAAAAAGGGCTTTCCCTTCTGAAAAACGGCGGCATCATGACGCTTATCATCTATTACGGACGGGAGACCGGCTTTGAGGAACGTGATGCCATCCTGGCCTACCTTCCCACGCTTGACCACACCCGCTATACCGTGGTCGAAATGCCGTTTGTGAACCGTCCCAACTGTCCGCCCATCCCGATTGTCATCATCAAGGACAGCATTTAAGAGGAGGCCATCATGTATCTGAACGAACTGAAAACCGGCATGCAGCTCACCACGAAAAGCATTACGGTGGACAAATCCCGCATGCTTGCCTTTGCAGAAGAATTCAATCCCGCCCCGATTCACACGGACGAAGACTATGCTGCTTCTACAAAATTCGGGCAGCTGCTCTCACCGGGCATGTTCAGCTTTCTGCTCGTGTGGGCCAAATACATCGAGCAGGATTTTTTCGGAGATGCACTCATCGCCGGCAAATCCACAAAGGTGGAGTGGGATGCGCCCGTTTTTGCCGGTGACACGCTCACCGGCCATGCAGAAATCATCGACATCATCCCTCGAAATGCACGCAATGGCATTGCAGTACTTGCACTTGACGTATGCAATCAGAACGGTGACACTGTTCTGCGCAGCGTGACCGAGGCTGTGGTGCGATGCAGTCCCAATCCCTAAAGGAGGTATACCTATGAGAATTATTACAGTCAGCCGTGAATTCGGCAGCGGCGGCCGTGAAATCGGCAAGCGTCTTGCGGATATCATGGGCATGGATTACTATGACAGAGAAATCCTCAGTGCCATTTCCGAGAAGACAAAGCTCGACGAGCACTATATCGAAAACACCCTCAACGATGGGCTGTTTTTTCATTTCCCGCTGACCTTTGGACGTACTTTCGGCTATATGCCGGACGAAACGAGTACTTCCTCCCTGCTTGCCCAGCAGCACCGCATCATCCGTGAAATTGCGGAAAAGGGACGGGACTTCATCATTGTCGGACGCAGTGCGGATGTGATCCTGAAGGAATTTGCACCGTTCAATGTGTTTGTCTATGCCGACCAGGCCGACAAGATCCGCCGGTGCCGTGAACGGGGCGAGCATGTCAACGCCACGGACAAGGAAATCATCCGCCAGCTCAAGCGCATCGACCGCAGCCGTTCGGAATGCCATGCACTGGTTTCAGGTGAAAAATGGGGTGAAAAGTCCGGCTATCACCTCTGTGTGAACACTTCCGGCACGGACATCCGGAGCATCACACCGCTTGTAGCGGAATTTGCCAGACAGTATTTTGTGAAAAATAAGTAAAAAAGTGCCCCCATTCGGGGGCACTTACATTTTTATTCAAGTTCAAATGCACCGGTATACAACCGATAGTAATTGCCTCGCTGGGCAATCAGCTCATCATGGCTGCCCTTTTCAATGATATGTCCATGGTCAAGCACCATGATCACATCGGAATTTTGTACCGTTGACAGACGATGTGCAATCACAAACACTGTTCTGCCTTTCATCAGGCCATCCATACCCTTCTGCACAAGTGCTTCGGTTCGGGTGTCGATGCTTGAAGTGGCCTCGTCCAGAATCATTACGGGCGGGTCGGCGACCGCAGCTCTCGCAATCGAAATCAGCTGACGCTGACCCTGCGACAGACCTGAGCCGTCACCCTCCAGCACGGTCTGGTAGCCGTCGGGGAGCATCTCGATGAAACCGTGGGCATTGGCGAGCTTTGCAGCGGCGATACATTCCTCATCGGTGGCATCGAGTCTGCCGTAGCGGATGTTGTCCATCACGGTACCCGTGAACAGGTTGACATCCTGCAGTACCACGCCAAGACTCCGGCGGAGGTCGCTCTTTTTGATCTTATTGATGTTGATGTCATCGTAACGAATCTTGCCGTCGGCGATATCGTAAAAACGGTTGATGAGGTTCGTGATGGTCGTTTTACCGGCACCTGTAGCACCGACAAAGGCCACCTTCTGACCGGGCTCGGCATAGAGACTGATATTATGCAGGACGATCTTCTCCTCCACATAACCAAAGTCCACATCAAAGAAACGCACATCGCCCTGCATGGGGGTGTAGGTAATCGTGCCGTCCCCGTGGGGATGCTTCCACGCCCAGAGGCCTGTACGGTGATCCGCTTCTGTCAGCTCGCCCTCACGGTACTCGGCATTGACCAGCGTCACATAGCCCTCATCCGGCTCCGGTTCTTCATCAAGAAGATCGAAGATCCGCTCTGCACCGGCCAGCGCCATTACCACAGCATTCACCTGCTGGGCAATCTGCGTCACGGGCATATTGAAGGTCTTACTCAACTGAAGGAACGCCACAATGCCGCCCAGCTCCAGTCCGGAGATGCCGTTCACAGCAAGGAACCCACCGAAAATGGCGATCAAAGCATATTGCAGATGGCCGAGATTGCCCATGATGGGCATGAGGATGTTGGCAAATTTATTGGCCTGTGTGGCATTTGTGCACAGCTCATCATTGAGCTTGTCGAAATCATTTTTAGCCTTTTCCTCGTGACAGAAGACCTTGATGACCTTCTGGCCCTCGATCATTTCCTCGATATAGCCGTTGACATCACCGATGGATTTCTGCTGCTTGGCGAAATACTTTGCACTCTTGCCGCCGATTGTACCGGCCACAAACATCATCACAGCCACGGTCAGCAGCACAAACAGTGTCATCGGAATGCTGGTCACGATCATTGCTGTCAGTACGGAAACGATGGTGATCGCCGAAGAGAAGACCTGCGGAATACTCTGGGAAACCATCTGACGGAGCGTGTCGGTATCGTTTGTATATCGGCTCATCAGCTCACCATGCGTATGGGTATCGAAATACCGCAGCGGCAGCTTCTGCATATGGGTGAACATCTCATCACGCACACGCTTCTGTACGCCCTGTGAAATGCCGACCATCAGAAAATTATGCAGCCATGTGGAAATCATACCGATCAGGTAGACAAGGGCCATGGTACTGAGTGCACGGATCAGACCCGAAAAATCCGTATTGTTCTCACGCAGCATGGGGGTGATGTAGTCATCGATCAGCGTTTCAAGGAACACCGAACCAATGACGCCTGCCACGGAACTGAACACGATGCATACCAGAACAAGTGCAAACTGCACCTTAAACCTGAACAGATAGGAAAGCAGACGCTTGAAGGTTTTCTTGGCATCCTTTGCACCTTTTCCGGGCATGCCGGCAGGCATGCGGCCACGGCCGCCGGGCATTCTGTTAGGACCTGCCATCTTCGTCCCCTCCCTTCATCTGCGATGTATACACTTCACGATAGATCTCATTGGTCTTGAGCAATGTATCGTGCGTGCCCACAGCATCCACACAGCCGTCATTCATGACAATGATCTGGTCAGCGTCTTCCACGGAGGAGATGCGCTGGGCGATAATAAACTTGGTGGTATCCGGAATTTCCTCACGGAACGCCTTGCGGATGAGGGCATCCGTTCTGGTATCCACCGCACTTGTGGAATCGTCCAGAATGAGAATCTTCGGCTTTTTGAGCAAGGCTCTGGCAATGCAGAGACGCTGCTTCTGTCCGCCGGACACATTGCGGCCGCCCTGTTCGATGTGGGTATCATATCCATCGGGGAACTCTCTGATGAAACCGTCAGCCTGTGCAAGCTCGCAGGCGTGGATCAGCTCTTCATCGGTCGCATCGGGATTGCCCCAGCGGAGATTCTCCTTGATTGTGCCGGAGAAGAGAACGTTCTTCTGCAGAACCATGGCAACGCTGTCACGGAGCACTTCCAGATCGTACTCACGGACATTCCGTCCGCCGACTCTGACTTCGCCCTTTGTGACGTCGTAAAGACGGGGAATCATCTGTACCAGTGTGGACTTGGCACTGCCCGTTCCACCGATGATGCCGATGGTCTGACCGGATGCAATCTTCAGATTCACATCACGGAGGCAGGGCTTGCCGGATTTATCGGAATAACTGAACTCAACACCGGAAAATTCCACGGAGCCGTCCGGTACTTCTGTCACAGGTGCTTCCGGATTGGTAATTGTCGGTGCTTCCTCCAGAATCTCCACAATTCGCTCTGCCGATGCCTTGGACATGGTGATCATGACCAGAATCATAGACAGCATCATCAGGCTCATCAGAATCTGCATGACATAGGTGAACAGGCTTGTAAGATCGCCGGTGGTCATTTCCGTACCGCCGCTCAAGACGATCATACGGGCACCCACCCAGGAAATCAGGAGCATGCAGCCATAGGAACACAGCTGCATCAGCGGGCCGTTGAAGGCAAGCAGACGCTCAGCCTTGCAGAAATCGTCATGAATCTTCCGGGAGACTTCTTTGAACTTCTGTTCCTCGTAATCCTCACGGACGAAGGATTTCACCACGCGGATGCCGTAGAGATTCTCCTGCACAACGCGGTTGAGCTTATCATAGGTCTTGAATACGCGGATGAAAATGGGATGGGCATGGGTGATGATCAGACCCAGACCAATCGCCAGAACCGGTACGGCCAGCAGGAACACAAGCGCTGCCTTTGCATTGATGGTAAAGGCCATCACAATGGAGCTGATGAGCATGAAGGGGCTGCGCACCGCTGTGCGGATGATCATCTGATAGGCGTTCTGCAGATTCGTCACGTCCGTTGTCAGACGGGTGACAATGCTGGCTGTGGAGAATTTATCGATGTTGAAGAACGAGAAATTCTGCACGTTGTAGAACATATCCTGGCGCAGGTTTCTGGCGAAGCCCGCAGAACCCGAGGCGGCATATTTGCCGGCCAGTGCACCGCATGCCAGTGACAGCACACAGCAGATCACAAGGACAATGCCCATTTTTGTCACATACCCCATATCCCCCACATTGATGCCATGGTCGATGATCTTACCCATAATCCAAGGCATAAAGACCTCAAGGACAACCTCACCGCTGACAATGAGGGGGGCGAGGATGGAATCCTTTTTGTATTGCCGCACGGACTGCAGCAAGCGTTTCAGCATAAATCTACCTCCTTATTGATTCAGGTTGTCTTTAATTTTTTGAATCACCCGCAGGAATACTTCCATTTCCTCCTTGGTGATGCCTGCGCTCAGACGTTCTTCGAATGCTTCAATGCAGGCACGGCCCTGCAGATGCATATCCTCGCCGCGGGATGTCAGTACAATCCGCTTCATCCTGGCGTCGTGCTTGGCGGGGATACGCAGGATGATACCGTTCTTTTCCATCAGCTGCAGCGTCTGCGTGACGGTGGAACGACGGATCTTGAATTGCTCCTCCAGTTCCCGCTGATATACTTCCCTGTCCCGATTGCGGTACAAAAAGCCGATGATTCGGCAATGATTGGCCGTCGCGGCGTCATGTGCATGCGGAGACATGACCTTATCCACCTCACGACGGATCAGATTGGAGAGCGTTTTGATCTCGAATCCGATGTGTTTCTGTGCGTCCATATGTCCTCCTTTTTGTTAGACTTCTAACATTATAGCACGCATTCCACATCTTGTCAAGGGGCGTCGGGAAGTTTCATGGAATGTACACATTACCGCATAAAAAACAGCCCCTGAGGGCTGTTTTTTGTTATTTTGTGGCAAGGGACAGATCCGCATCCGTCAGCGTCACCGTGATACGGGAGCCGCGGTCGGTCGTCTTGGGGGTATAGTGCAGCTGAATCTCCTTGAACTCCGGATTCACCTCTGCAGCAAGATAGCCGGTGAAGGACTCGCCGGGCGCAATTTCCGCCTTGAATGGCTCCTCCCCCTTGAAGTTGTAGAACTTCTGCATTACGGGGATGGTGAAGCACTCGTTGGCCTCCTGATAAGTACCATCCACTGTCAGGCTGAAATTGTTGAGGTAATTGGTCACAACCGTTTCTTCGGACTTGTTCTCGATGGTCACCTGGAAAAATACAGCCTTGAGGCCAGTGCTTTCCATTGTAATCTGGGGATCCTCAAAAGAATCCACCGTCATGGTCATATTACCAAAGGAAGCGGACTCACCGGGATTGGCAGTGATCTCCTCATATACGGGCTCTGTGGGCTTGGGATCCTCGGGAAGAGCAGAGAGGGAATTATTGCTCGGCGTATGGGCGCCGCAGCCTGTTGCGGCCACTGTCAAGGCACAAAGCAGTGCACATAATGTCTTCTTGAACTTCATATAAACCTGATCCGCAGAAACTCTGCGAATCCTCCTTTCACGCATCATTGTAGTATCATTATATCATATTCTTTCGGTTTTGGCAAGGGGTTTGCAGAAATATTCCGTTCTGCATATAAAAAAGCACATCCGTCCGGAAACGGATGTGCCGGTTTATCCTTCGGTTTTCTTCGCACGGCGTGAAGCACGCAGCGTCCGGAAGAATGCGGTCAGAATGCCGCTGCATTCCTCCTGCAGCAGTCCGCCTTCAACAGCTGGGCTGTAATTATAGGGCAGCTCAAACATCTGCTCGACAGAGCATGCTGCACCGCTTTTGGGGTCAAATGCCCCGAAATAGACCTCATCGATCCGAGCCTGAATGATGGCACCGCTGCACATCGGGCAGGGTTCCAGCGTCACATACAACGCACAGTCCGGCAGCCGCCAGCCGCCAAGCTTCCGGCAGGCCGCATCGATCGCCATGATTTCGGCATGGGCGAGAGCATGTCTGTCCGTCTCACGGCGGTTATACCCTTCACCGATGATCTCGCCGGTCGAACGCCGGACAACCACGGCTCCCACGGGTACTTCACCAAGATCCGCTGCCTGCTGCGCAAGTTCCAGCGCCCTGCGCATGTAAAATGCATGTTCCTCCATGGCACCTCCCGATCAAAGCATCACGGACGAGATCACAATCAGCATCAGACTGACAATGATCAGGCTCAGCATGGGCAGGGACAGGAAGAACGCAGCCGCTTTATCATACCACTTGAGATATGTCACATTATTGTTCACATTCTTGCCGGAGCGGTATCTCTGGTGAAGCAGATAGGCACCGGTAATCAGGCAGATCAGACATGGCAGCAGGATCAGAAGCCACCAGTGAACTGAATACAGTCCATCCGTGCTTTCCCAGTAATACAGGGCAAACATGTAGATTTCATGAATGATGTGGAGCAGCACCGCCGTCCAGAAGCTGCCTGAGCTGACCACGAAAATGGAAAAGATCAGTGTCATGATGCCAATTCTGAGTGCATCCTGCGGGGCATGGGACAACAATGCCGCAATCAACGAGACAACATAAATCGCAAAATAGTCACCAAACTGCCGCAGAACCTGGAACATGCTGCCGTGAAGCAGCAGCTCTGCCGCAAACGGAATAATCAGAAGGCTCATGATCAAATGCAGTAAAAGCTGAAAATTGCCTGCATCCGCAGCACTTGACAGCATCCTGTATTTTTCGAGCTCCGCCGAGCGTGACACACAAAAGAGACCAAGCAGCACGCTGAACAGCATCGTGATACAGATGCCAAGCAGCAGCTCCTTTGGGCGCTGCAGTTTCATCGGGTGACTGACCCGCCGAGGCAGCCGCAATGCAATACCGATCACAAGTGCCGGCACAAGATACTTCAGCAGATTAACTGCAGCAGAGACATAAAAGACATACTTCCCGTCCCCGTACAGATACGAACCAAGGAACATCACTTCAATGTCCAGATTCATGTGATTCATAATGAACACAATCACCTTGTCCAGCACATTCTCCAGCACAAGATAAAGAACCAGCGCCGAACCAATCAGAAAGCCCAGCCGTCTGAGCGCAGTATGCTCTACGGACGCAGGTGTCTCCTTCAGGATCGACATATCTTCGGAAAAGGACGATTCCTTCAGATCTTTTATAAAAGAAAATGCATAGTGATTCTGCGGCTTACGCCGCCAGTCGCGGAACTGTGTCCGGTATTGCTCCGACTGATTGGGATATACCGAGGCTTCTACGACATCAATTTTTCTGATTTCACCGGACTCCTGCATCTTCTCCCCCCTTACATCTATGAATTTTTTCTATATATCTTTATTATATCACATATTTTTCCATGGAATATCCACTATAGAAAAACATTTTATGAAGTTTTGGTAAATAAAATCTTTCACAACCGTGAATATGTCTGATGTTTTTTCGTGAAAATCCCAGAATTACCGACAAAACCCGATTTCGCATGAATTTTCGACCAAATTTGTACTATTTGTATATTCTAAGTTATTTTCATAGCAGAATTTTAAAAAAATAAACAAAAAGTAATTGACGAAACAAGAAAAATATGATATAATAGGTATAGAATTCAACACCTGCTGGGCGGTTTTTTTGTTCAAAGCTGACAGATGCTGCAAAAAACGACTGCCATCGGCGGTATCTGTATAGAAAAGGAGGTTCCGGTTATGAATTTAGTTTCATGTTTGAAATCGTTTTCGGCTGCCATCTGCGCAGCAGTACTTGGACTGACAGCAACCGGGATCGGAACACTCCCGGCTGAGGCTTCTGAAAGCACGGCACTGACGATTTCGGAAGTGCGTATTACAGAAGGCATCACAGAAGTAGCTGTGGATGTCACGATCGAAAACAATACGGATGGTTTTCTGGCCACATCATTCGGCATCGCTTATGATACAAGGCTGACATTCGACGAACTGGAATACGGCAATCGGGCCGGCATGACACATTATTATGCAAGCAATCCTTCCAAGGGCATTCTCTGGTTCAGCGGTGCGTCCGGTACGCCTTCCACTGTGGCCAACACAGATGAGGAAGTCATGTTCACCCTGAAGTTCACACTTCCCGAAAACAAAGCGATGGGCGATTACTATTCCGTGAATTTTTTCTGGAATGCACAGGACAACACGCAGGCCTACTGGTATCTGGATGACCATACCAATATCATCGGAAACATCCAGAGCCATGCCAAAAGCGGCGGCATCTCATTCCCAGACCCCAATGCACCTGTGCTGAGTCATAATTCCATTTCGCTTGGTATCGGCACCAGCAAAACCATTTCCATCACCAACTGCGACTCCGTCAGCTGGTTCTCCGACAACACAAGTATTGCAGTAATTGAGAACGGTACGATCACGGGTATCGCTGAGGGTATATGTTATGTATATGCCTTCACCGGCACGGAGATGCTCTCCTGTAAGGTAACGGTTTCGGAAGAAGCGACCTACAACATCACAGAGACGGATGTCATCTACATCAGGGATCCCGATCAGAAAGTACAGCTGCTCTATCCGGATAACACCCTCAATGTCACATGGATGTCCGACAACACGAGCGTTGTGACTGTAGCAAGTGACGGTCTTCTCACAGTCATCGGCAACGGCGTGGCAACCATTTATGCCACCTGCAACGGCGACATCCAGACCACGCGTGTCATTGTAGAGATTCCCGAACCTGTGGAAGGGCTCTGCGGTGATGTCAATCAGGACGGCATCGTCAGCATTGTGGATGTCATCCAGATCAACCGGACGATTCTTGGCAGCGAGACGCTGACAACGGAACAGCAGGCTCTTGCCGATGCGTATCAGGACGGCACGGTCACCTCAAAGGACAGCCTGACCATTCTCAAGCATCTGGTTTCCCTGATTGAAACGCTTCCCATCACCCCGTAAATTCAGATTCACACAATCCCATGCAGAAACTGTTCTGCATGGGATTTTTTGTCCCTGTTCTGTCTAACAAAAATATGTTCCGATTTTTGTGCAGATCCACAAAAATGAAAACAATTCCGCTGTTTTTGTCAGGAATTGCCGTTCTGATGTGTATTAGGAGTGAAATCCAATCTGTTAAGGAGCGATCATTATGAAAATACGAATCCTTACCCTTCTCACCGCAGCTGCCATGACAGTATCCCTTTCTGCATGTGCACCCAAAGAAGCGTATGTGCCCTCCGGTGCAACCCTCGAGGTCAGCTTCGACCATTCCTATAAGTCCGCACCTCTCGAACCGGGTCTGATTCTCAGTCAGCCGGAATTCACCTTCGTGGGCGATGACATTTTCATCAAGGGCTATGACCATACAGAATTCCACCGTTCCTTCGCACTTTACGACACCGCCGACGGCTCCTTCCACGACATCTGCGCTTATGCGGACGGTCAGACCGACAGCCGCTATATCGATGTCATCGGCATGACGGAGAAGGACGGCCAGTACACAGCCACCTACAAGATCTCCGTTCCGGACGGCAGTGACTATGCGAATACCTATTATCAGGAGGTCTACGATGAGACACTTCAGGTCATTTCGGAAGAGGATATCACTGCACGTTTTCCGGAAAACATGGAAATGATCTACTGGACAAAAAACGGTGATAATTACTATGGCATCGCCCTTGTGGATGGCATCACAAGGCTCTACTGCTTTGATGAAGACTATCAGGTGAAGGGCGAAATCAGCGGCGGCTTCTCGAATCCCCACAGCCTGTTCGGCGATGCCTTCGGGAATGTGTACATCCTCTCCTACATCGGCTGTGCGAGCGTCTGCCGCCTCGATCCGGAGACACTGACAACGGAACCGGTCGAGGTAAACGGCATGCCGGAATGGCCGGGCAGAATCGTCCCCGGAGATGACAGCTGCCACTTTTATCTGTCCGATGAGACCGGCATCTTCGGTGTCAATACAGATACACAGACGGTGGAAGAGATTGTGAACTGGAAGCATTCCGACTTCGACAGCTATGCCATATCGGAGTTTGCCGTGCTTCCGGACGGCGGCTTTCTTGCTGCGGAAAGTGCACATATGAATCCCAACAACATATCCTACTACAAGCTGACCGCACGCCCGCAGGAGGAGCTGTCCCAGATGAAGCTCATCACCATGGCGGGTGTGGGCAACGGCATCGGTCTGCGGGATCTGGTGATTCTCTGGAACCGGCAGAGCACGGACAGCCGTATTGTGCTCTATGATTACGCCGAGGAGAACAGCGATCTGGAATGGAATGACAATCTGGAAAAATTCAAGAACGACCTCATCTCCGGAACAGTGCCCGACATCATCCAGCTCGACAGCAGCAGCTTTGCGCTTCTTGCAAACAAGGGCATTCTTGAGGACTTAAAGCCCTGGATGAAACAGGATGAGGATTTCTGCGAGGACGACTATCTGATGCATTTCTTTGAAGCACTCGAATACAAGAACACCCTGCCCCGCATGGCCTTCAGCTTTGATGTATATGCATTTATGGCCAAAACCGAATTCATCGGAGATAATACCTGCCTGAAGCCCGAAGACATCCCCGCTCTCGCAGAGAGTCTGCCCGAGGATATGTCGCTCTTCGGCAATACATCCAGAGAGTACGCCTACGAAATGCTCTGCCGAAGCAATCTTTCAGCCTTTGTCGATCCGGACACGGGAGAATGCACCTTCGACAGCAAGGCCTTCATTGATCTGCTCACATACTGCGGTACTTTGAAGGCAAAGGGCAGCAACTGGGGAAGCTACGATGAAATGATCTTCCGCCGAGATGGTGCTCTGCTGCAATACGACGGCTTGTTCTGCCCGTACAGCTATCATGGACACAAGGCGGGTGCCTTTGACAATGCCGATGTTTCCCTTGTGGGACTGGCCTCGATGGAGGAAAAAGGCAACGGCGGCCGCTTTACCGGCTTTGCGACGGTCGGCATGTGCCGGGAATCCCTTTACAAGGAAGAGATCTGGGAATTTTTCAAATTCTGTCTCTCCGAGGAAGTGCAGGATTCACTGCAGAACGACATGATTATCGGCATGCCCGTCAACCGTGCCTCCCTTGCGAAATATGCACAGAAGGCACTGGAAGAACCCGATCCTTCCAACGGCAATTCTTTCTTCGATATCGGAAACGAGGAGATCCCCCTTGGCCCTGCCACGCAGGAAGAGATGGATTTCTTCCTCGGTTACATCGAAGGCATCCGGTCCATGGATCTTTCCAACAATCACATTTCTGACATTATGGATGAGGAAGCGCAGATGTTCTTTGCCGGTGACCAGACCGCAGAACAGGCTGCCCAAAACATCCAGAGCCGTGTTTCACTCTATCTGAGCGAGCAGGAATAGCCATTCACGAAAGGAGCACAACATGAAAAGACAGATTACAGCCATTCTGACCGCCGCACTGCTGTTGGGCAGCCTGACGGCATGCGAGACAGAAAGCACCTCCTCCTTCACGAGCGAGGTGCAGTCCACTGAGGCGGCCATTTCACTGATGGAAGCAGCCACCTCCCAGTGGCTTATCACGGCCAAAGCACAGCCCAACGCCGTTCACCTTGCCGGAAACAAGATTTTCTGGAGCTATGGAGAGCCCTTCTCAATGAAAGTGGACGGCTTTGACATGGAAACCGGCACGGCGCTTACCGCTCCCTTCTCCTCCCCCGCAGGGGAAGATGCACTTGCGACCATGATGCCGAACAGCATCACGGTATCTGAAGGGAACATTGTCTTCACCTACCGGATCCAGCGCATTGATGAAGCCAACGAATGGCTTGGCAATGCGTATTATCAGGACACCTATGCGCCCTCCATGGAGCTGCTTGAACGCCGGGAACTGTTTGCGACGGATGAGGCAGATTCTGCCTTCGACAAATTCTGTCCCGATGGAAACGGCGGCTGGTATGCCACGAAATTCGTGGACGGCTCCGAGCAGATCGTCCAGCTCGACAGTGCCTTCCGGCAGACGGGAACCATCACCGGCCCCGTGCTCTATGCCGATGCCCTGTACCCCATGCCGGATGGCCGTGTCTATGTCCGTTATCACGAACAGATGGGAGGGTCCGGCATCCCGCAGCTCGGCGTATTCGATGCAGAATCCATGCATCTCACGCCCGTCAGTCCCTCGGGCATGCCGCAGACACTGCGGGGGGTATGCAGCGACGGCCAGACAATGTATGTATTCGATGACAAGGGCATCTATGCACTGAGTGATACCGCCTGCACCATGGTCGTGGACTTCCTGACCGCCAATTTCAACGGCAGCAGCGTAAGCTCTGTGAACGCCCTTGCGGATGGGAGCTTTGTGCTGGGGACTGCGAATGCAGACTATTCCGAAATAGAATTCTGGCATCTGGAGCGTGCCGAGCCGAATCAGGAGATGCAGACCATCGTCCTTGCGGGACGTTTGTTCAATGATGATGTGAAAAATGCTGTGAATCGCTATAACCGAGCAAACAGCGATTACCGCATTGAAATCAAGGACTACAGTGCTGACGAATCCGAGGACATGGGGCAGGCGGCGTTCGAGACCGATCTGCTCGCAGGCGACCTGCCGGACATGATCTACTGGAACGGCCTCAGCTTTGAAAAGATCGCAAGAAAGGGCATCTGCGAGGATCTATATCCCTATATGGAACAGGAGGGCTGCTTCACGGACGACCACTACTTCATGAATTTCTTCGAATCCATGGAGTATGAAGACCGGATGCTGCGGATCGGTTTTTCCTTCAGCATCGACACGCTTGCAGGCAAAACGGAATTCGTCGGCGAAGAGCAGGGGCTGGATTATGCCGCCTTCCGTGAGATGATGCAGTCGAGACCCGAGGGCATGGATCTCTTCTGCGATATGAACAGCTCCTGGGCACTCTCCTATCTCTGCGTGCCGAGTCTTTCGCAGTTCATGGATACCCAAACAGCCGAATGCCGCTTTGATTCGCCGGAATTCATCGAGCTGCTGCGCATCGGTGAGGGCTACCCGAGCTTCGATGAGCTGATGCTGTACGAACAGTCACTGACGGATGAGGAACGCCTTGTCTACTTTGAAAACCGGCATAATCAGCTACGCAACAATACAGTGCTGTTCCATCGAAACTCCATCTCCGACCCCTTTCAGTGGCACCACATTACTGCGGGAGAATTCGGCGGAGCGCCTGTGACCTTTGTGGGCTATCCGACCAGCACGGGCAATGGCGGCCGCTTCCTTGTCTATGATCAGATTTCCATGGTCTCCTCGTCCGAACACAAGGAGCAGATCTGGGATTTCATCCTGTCCATGCTGAGCGAATCCAGTCAGAAAAGCATGATCGGCGGCCTGCCCGTTCACCGCGGCGTAATGGAAGAACGGATGCAGGCGGCCATGCGTCCCCTGCCCGAGGATCAGTCTGGTTTTTCCAGAGCGTGGGTGGATCAGGACGGCGCCCATCCCATCGGGGATGCGACACAGGCGGAGATGGATGCGTTTCTCTCCTATGTGGAGGGCATCCGCAGCTGCAATGATACGGATCCGGCCGTGCTGAACATTTTCTGGGAGGAAGCGGATATATACCTCGCAGGTGACCAGACCCCCGAACAGGCTGCCCAGAACATCCAGAGCCGTGTTTCGCTCTATCTGAGCGAACAATCCTGACCGGAAAGGAGCACATATGAAACACAAACTGACTTCCCTTCTGCTTGCCGCAGCATTGTTTGCAGGAATGACCGGATGCTCGAAGCCTGCGCCAACCGGCAGTACGCTCACAGTGCCCGTTGAACATTCCTACAAATCCGCCCAGCTTGACATGACGCTCGGACGGGTTGACCATTCCCTGCCGCTCGGGGATGACCTTCTGCTTTTTGACCGCCGTGAGACGGACACGGCGGCAAACTACCATGTGCTCCGCTTCGATGCATCCGAAAACGAACTGGCTGAAATCCCCCTGACAATGCCGGAGCTGCAGGATGGTACCTATCACAGCGTAATACAGGTACAGAAGGCGGCGGACGGCTTCACTGTCATCTATGGCATCACCGGCGGTGAAAGTCTCCCCTATTGTGTGCAGTCGTGGTATGATGCGGACTGCACTTTGAAGAGAACCGAAAAGCTGCCGGCCGATGCACAGGAGGTTTCTCTTTTTGCCGGCGTCTGGCAGGATACAAAAGGGCATTACCTGACTTACGGCAACGATGATGCCGGTTTTCAGGTGCTGCGTGTATTCGATGCGGATTTTCGGGAAACCGGCATGATTTCCGATCAGATCGCCTATTACAACGGCGTGGTCATCGGAGCGGACGGCACGCTGTACCTTGCCTATGCTGATACGAATGACGGGCATCACTTCGCCGAGATCAACGCCTCAGAACATACGCTGCGCAAGTTTCCGGTTTCCGGTCTTGAAAAGGGCTGGTACGGCATTTCTTCCGGCAGCGGTGAATATGACTTCTATTTCCACAATGATGACGGCCTCTACGGCGTGACGGTGGAAAGCGGCGTACCGGTGCCGCTGATCAACTGGAAAAATTCCGATTTTGAAGGGCACATGATCAACCATGCCGCCATGCTTGCGGATGGACGCTGTCTCATCACGCTCATGGATTATGAAACGGGCATATCGGAAATCTGGCTGCTCTCCAGACGCACCGAAGAAGAGCTTGCGAATATGAAATGCATCACCATGGCGACCATGGGCTGCTATGGCACACTGCTCGACAGCGTGTACGAATACAATCGCTCCCACGCCGACAGCCGCATTATGCTGTATGAATACCAGCAGTTCAACACGGAGGAAGACCCCGATGCCGGCATTGCCAAGTTCAAGCAGGACATGACGGACGGTCTTGTGGCGGACATCATCTGCACGGACGAGCTGCCGTTTGAGATGCTCGCCAACAAGGGCATGTTCGAGGATCTGACGGGCTATATGAAGGCGGATGAGCGTTTTCAGGAGGAAGACTTCTACATGAATTTCCTCGATGCGCTGTCCTATGGCGGCAAGCGTCAGCGGATTGCCTTTGACTTCGGCATACGCACTCTTGCGGCACGCTCCGCACATGTCGGCGCACGGACGGGCTATACGGCAAAGGAATTTGCCGCCCTGACCGCATCGCTGCCGGATGACCGGAAGGCCTTCTGCTGGATCAACAAGCAGACGGCACTCGAGGAATTCTGCATGTACAATCTCAGCAGCTTTGTCGATGTGAAGAAGGGAACGTGCCGGTTTGATTCCGATGATTTCATCTCCCTTCTGGAGCTTTGCGACACCTGGGAGAACGGTGCCTATTTTTCGGAGCTTGCATTTGAAGAAAAGATCCCGATCGCCGCTGAGCGTGAAGACAGCATCCTGCGGGATGAAAGCGTATTCTGGACGGAGTATCTCTATTCCCCCTACGGCTACCACGCCCTCATTGCAGGAACATTCGGCGGCGAGGATGTGACGCTGACAGGCTTTCCAAAGGGCACGGATGCCGGAAACGGCGGCGTCTTCCAGACGGAGAATGTCCTTGCTATGTGCAGCCAGTCGCTCTATAAGGACGAAATCTGGGACTTTTTCATGCTCCAGCTGAGCGAGGAGAAGCAGTCCATGAGCGGCTTTCCCGTCCGGCGCAGCAGCATGGAAAAAGCCATGCAGACGGCACTTGACTTTGATGACGGCACGACCTATGTCGGAAGCCGTGAAGTGAAGATCGGCCCCGCCACGCAGGAAGAAATGGACGAGATGGCAGCCTATATCGAAGGCATCACCGTGTGTGATTATTACAACGAGGAGATCTGGCAGGTCGTACGCGAGGAAGCGGACATGTACTTTGCCGGTGACCAGACCGCTGCACAGGCCGCAGAGAAAATTCAGGGCCGTGTGAGCCTCTATCTGAGCGAGCAGTCCTGACCTGAAAGGAGTTCATTATGAAAAAACAAATTCTCTCCCTCATTACCGCCGTTATGATGGGCTTCTCACTCATCGGATGTGAGAAGAAGCCCACCGGCAGCACAATGGAAATGCCGCTGGAACTTTCCTATGCCAGCACCCAGCTCTTTACGGATTACTATGAGCCGGTTCCCTTCTGCGTGACCGGAAACTGGATTCTGGCGGCCGAATCCAACGGCAAAACCAATTCCGTCATCGCCTATAACACTGAAACCGGTGAAAACATCGAACCCGAACTGCAGAATGAAAAAGCGCTGAATGACGGCTTCTACGCCACCTGCTGGTGGGCACAGGCCACGGAGGACGGCGGTCTCATGCTGCTGTCAAACGAATACAAGATGCGGGGCTTTAACTACACGGATATCCATCATTTCATGGACTACTATGACGCCGAGCTGAATTTCAAGGAGCGCGTGCCGCTGCCGGATACCTTCCTCCCCGATACGGGCACAATCAATCAGGATTATCTCCTCATGGATGGGCAGGGCTATTTCTATAGCCTTGATAGCGGATCCTGCTGTCTGATCGTCTTTGATGCAGAGTTTCAAAAACTGGGTGAAATCGTTTTGCCCGGCTCCAATGTGCATGAACTGTTCCTTGATGCCCAGGGGCGTGCCCATGCTTCCGTCTTCACTTTTGACGAGAAGACTTACGAAACCGATCTGTCCTGCTACGCACTCGATCCCGTTGCTCTGGGCTATGAACGGCTGTCAGGCTCCCTGCCCACGCAAAACAACGTAAGCATTGCAGACGGATTGGGCGAGGACAGCTACTACTATTCGCATGACAACGGCATTTTCAGCAAGAATCACGACGGCGCATCGGAAAAGGTGGTCGACTGGGTCAATTCCGATTTTACGCCGGGTTCCGTAGCCACCGTCTACAGCCTGCAGGACGGCCGCTTCCTCACTGTCAGCTATGGCCACATCTCACCGACCGGTACCCCGTCCACCAAGCCGGAAGCCTGGCTGCTCCGCCCCCGCACGGAGGAGGAGATTGCTGCCATGACATTTGTGAGCCTTGCGGCACTCAATGCCAATGCAGACCTGGTCGAGACCATTGTCCGCTTCAACCGCAGTTCTGATGGCACACGCATCGTCATCCGTGACTATGCCGAGTACAACGAGAATTATGACGACAAGACGGGCTATGAAATGTTCAAGCAGGATCTGCTTGACGGCGTGATCGCAGACATCATCTGCACGGACGGTCTGCCCTTCTTCAGTCTCTCAAACAAGGGCATGTTTGCCGATCTGAATGACTTCATGGAAGCTGACGAAAGCTTTCACGAAGAGGACTATATCATGAATTTCTTCGAGTCGATGGAAAACGGCGGACGGCTTGAGCGCATTGCATTCAGCTATTCCGTGCTGACGACGGCTGCCAAGACCGAGCATGTCGGCACGGAGCAGGGCATTTCAATGGAAGACTACCTCGCCCTTGCCGAGAATCATCCGGCCGGCAGCACACTCATGACGCCCATGGACAAAGACATGGTATTCTGGAATTTTCTCGGTGCCATGCAGAACTGCTATATTGATACAAGTACCATGACCTGCCGCTTTGACAGCCCCGATTTTGTCCGGTTTCTTGGGCTGATCAAAAAGATCGCCGAGGAGGGCGAGCTGATCATGAGCAGTCAGGCGAACCTCGATGCCTACTGGAACACCCATCGCTTCCCCTACAGGGATGATGCCGCACTGATCGACCCGCTCTATATTTTTGCACCGATCCGTCTGCATGAGACCCTTGTCACCGATTTCGGCTCGGCAGAGACAACACTCATCGGCTATCCCCTCCCGTACGAGGACAGCAACGGCGGCATGTTCTCGCCGACCTTTACGCTTTCCATCAACAGCCAGTCCCTCCATCAGGAAAGAATCTGGGCATTCATGCGTAACCTCCTTCAGGATGACCATCAGAATCAGACAAATCTCCCCGTGAAGCGTTCCGCTCTGGAAAAGCAGCTCGTGGCGGCACAGCATATGCCCATGGCCACGGGCGGCAGTGCATCGGAGAGTGAAATGAATCTGCTGCGTGACTACATTGACGGCATCCGTGTGTGCTATTTTCAGGATGACACAGTCTACAATATCCTCGCAGAGGAAACGGACAAATATCTCGCCGGTGACTGCACCGCCGAGGATGCGGCCCGTGTGATCCAGAACCGTGTCAGCATTTATCTGAGCGAACAGGGCTAAGCCCCCTCCCCGACCTGCCGGTCGGGGATTTTTTCGCATTCTTCACGAATATTATTGACAAAGTGTGAAAAGTATGCTACAATTTACATATCAATATTTTATTCAGGGAGGAATTATGAAAATGAAGAAGAACACAAACTGGAAGCGCACGGCCGCATGGCTTTGTGCTGCTGTCATCTGCTTCGGGGGGAGCAGTGCAGCACAGACCGCTTCCGCAATCAGCATCGACCGTACGGAGCAGACGGTTTCACAGGCCGCCGCATTGCTCACCCGTGACGTTCTCTGCCAGAATCAGAGCGGCGTCAACTACTGGGAATCCGAGCATTTCCAGTTCATCTGGGGCAGCTACGGCACGGACAGCGGCAGAGTCACACAGGAATTCCTGGAGGGCAATGCACGTCACCTTGAAGCCTGCTGGGATGTTTACATGAATGAGCTGCAGATGGCACCGCCCACGCAGTCCGTCAACATGTCCCTGCGTGACGGCAACGAGTACAAGACAAACATCTACATCTCCGGCACGGGTCTGGAGGCCTTTACTGACGACTGGGCCTACATGTCCTACGATTCCGGCGGCTTCGGCTTCATGTTCTGCTGCGTGGACGCCATGGCCTACAATACACCCTCCTGGGTTATGCCGCATGAATTTGCCCATGTTGTGACTGCGCATCAGCTCGGCTGGAATGAAAACAAGTACACCTATGCATGGTATGAGACCATGGGCAACTGGTTCCGTGAGCAGTTCCTCTATTCGGACTACTACAGTCCCTGGGTGGACTCTGTCGGCGGTACGGATTTCTTCGAAACCTATATGAAGAATCTCTGCTTTACCTTCCCCTTCGGACGTGATTACTATGCCGCATGGCCGTTCTTACAGTATCTGACAGAAAATCCGGATCAACTGGAGGGCTATGGCACGGACTTCGTCAAGACCATGCTCCAGCAGGGACAGGTGGATGAATATCCGCTTTCCATGATCGATCGTCTCGCACCGGCGGATATGAAGGACACACTCGGTCACTTTGCAAAGCGCATGGCTACGCTCGACCTTGCGCAGCAGGACCGCTATCGGGCTCGCCTCAATCAGCTCTATCAGACGGGCGAATGGAACTGGGGCGAAATCTACACCATCCTCGAGCAGAGTACGGATAATGCCAATTACTACACCGTGCCCACAGAACGTGCTCCCCAGCAGGCCGGTATGAATCTCGTGCCGCTCACTGTGACGGGCGATGCCATTTCTGTAACACTGCAGGGGCTGACGGATGTGCAGGGTGCGGACTGGAGAGCCTGCATTGCCATCGAGCAAAGTGACGGCACAACCCGCTATTCCGATCTGTTCCGCTCCGGCGAGACCATGCAGATGGCATGGAATGCCGGCAGTGACATTCAGGCCTATCTGACTGTTGTGGCGACCCCCGATACCGATACTTATGTGAAGGTGGGTCTCCCCTACGGCGAAGGCTCCGAATTTGAGGAGCGCAATTATCCGTTCGATTCCAAGACAAGATATCCGTATGCTGTGACCATCACAGGCGCAGAAATGCAGCATGTCCGCAATAACAGCGGCTTTGCACAGGGCAGCTATCATCCGAACGGCGGCGGATTTGTGGCATCCACAGCTTCCGTTGACGCCAGTGTCTATGTCGGCCCGAATGCAAAGGTTCTGGGCTGGGCTACGGTATCCGGCAATGCTGTCATTGATGATTATGCCATTGTCAGCGGCAGCGCAAATGTATCCGGCAATGCCATTGTCAGCGGCCATGCTGTTGTAGCGGAGCGTGCTGTCATCCGTGACAACGCCATCGTCACCGATTATGCCGGCGTGATGGGCAATGCGATCGTGAGCGACTATGGCAGAGTGGTGGAAAGCGGTCTGATCTACAATGATTACACCGTCAGCGGCAATGCAACAGTAAAGGGCGTGGCCTTCTGTATGGCAAGGGGCTCCCTCTCCGGTCAGGCCATTGCGGACGGTGACTACTACGATGACGGCAATAAGGCCGTATCCGCAGGTACGGTGTATGGCTGGGTTTCCCCCGAGAGCTATGCATCCTCCCGTCCCTATACGGACGGCCTGTATGTTGGCTATGAATTCGCTGAAAACAGCACACTGCTTGCGAAAGACACCTTCACCTCCACCTATGGCGTGATGCAGAATGCACCGCTCTGGGAAACTGTCCGCACAAGCGGACAGGGCGTTCTGACCTTCAACGGCAAGGATCAGTATATGATCGCTGACAGTGCTATGGCTGCGTTCCATGACATCGACATCCAGACCGCCGTGCTCTGGCGGGGCGGCAGTGATCAGCGCATTTTCCATTTTGGCAATGCGGAAAAGTACATGTATCTGACCACCGCCGGCTCCGGTGATACGCTTGAATTCGTCATCAATGACGGCAGCGGTGAGCAGCGTCTGAGCGCAAATTCCGCACTCACAGCGGGCGAATGGGCAACCGTCAGCGTGGTGCTCACAGGCGACACCGGCAAGCTCGTTCTGAACGGTCAGACTGCAGCCGAGGGCAGCATTACGGCCGATCCCGTAGACGTGGTTTCTGCGGATGCCAAGTACTACATCGGCAGGGGCCTTGACGGCCAGTATTTCAAGGGTTCGATGGACTTCTTCCGTGTGAACTTCAAGGAAGTGGCTGAACCGACCTACTACTACAGTGAAACCGAGGATGTCGAGATTGATGCACCCGTCAGTGAAACGGCACGCATCGGCGACCTGAACCGTGACAGAAAGATCAACGGCTTTGACCTTGGCATCCTGAAGAAGGGCCTGTTTGATCAGGATTACTACGATCCCTTCGTCGATTGCAATCAGGACGGCACCTTCTCCATCGTGGATGCGGTGGCCATGCAGAAATATCTGCTGGGTCTCGGCAGCGAATGGATCGGTACGGAAATGACCATTACCGAATAATCATAAGCCCCTCCCATGGCTGATACTGACCCGCCCCTTGTCAAGTAGACAGCGCAAAAAACAAAAACAATCTACGTTGTGACTAAAAGCAGTCTGTGCAATTTGTGCAGGCTGCTTTGATGTTGTCAATTGGCAAGCCCCTTTTGAAGTG
>SVNX01000021.1 GCA_015066665.1 Ruminococcus sp.
AGCATTTCTTTTTCATACTGCTGTATGTGTCTGTAACTCCTTGCCATAATAACTAAACCTCCTATGGTTCTATTATACCATAGGAGGTCTTTTTTGTCACTGTACGTTTTTACTGGTTCGGTTCAATCCATTCCGGGGTTTTTCATATTATCCTCTGCAAACCACACTGTATACAAGATAACTGCATACACAGAATATTAGTACTGCCCACGGCAGCAGCCTGCTAAACAGGCGGGAGGCCTTGCCGTCCCCCTTGTGCTGCATCCAGATGCCAAGGAATAGTGCCCCGATGAAGATCAGGGGCGTTGCATACCGGATGTTCTGCGTGCAGACATGAGCGAAACCAATGCAGAAGCTGTAGTAGCTGATGAGTGTGATGCCGTAGCTTATTCCAAGCATCGCCTTTTCCTCCAAGCCGATACCGCTCGTCTTTTTAATAAAGACGATGACCATTGCCGCAGCGGCTGCCAGTGCCACCGCCAGATTGCTGAAGAAGAGCGCTTCACCGACGAATCGGACAGCGGGATAGTTCTGGGGGTTGATCAGCTCGTCGAACATGGCGGTCTTCATCAGACCAAAGAACGGGTTGTATTCATTGTAGCTCTGTCCGTACATTTCAAAGCAGTCGTACACATAGAGCCACTGCTTCGGTGCGAGATCGAACAATCGCTGCCAGATGGGGATGTCTCCGACGAACTGCGAACTTTGATCCGAAAGCATCGGGACGTAGGTAATGGGAACGCCCCAGCCGATCAGATTCCGCACACCCCATCCCAGACCCAGCGGCACGCAGATCAGCCCGAATAGTGCGAACTGTCCCAGATAGGGGAGGGGCTTCTTACGGTTGCGGATGAGGACGATCAGGAAGGCAAGTGCTGCCGCCGGTGCGATCATCCAGCCCGAGAGCTTTGTCATCATGCCAAGACCGATGGTGACCGCCAGCAGCAGAATCGTACGCAGCTGCGGCTTGCGGAACCATCGCAGTGTCAGCAGAACGGACGCCATCATGAAGGTGATGCACAGCATGTCATTGTTGATGCTGCCCGCCAGCAGAAAGAAGGTGGGGTGCATGGCAATGACTGCAAGCGGCAGAAGCAGTGCGTGGCCTTTCAGTCCGAAGTGCCGCAGAATTTCAAGAAAGAGTACCATGCAGAGGCAGGAGTAGGTGAAGGTCAGAATCTGTACGCTCTCGCCCGCCTGTTCAAAGGGTACCCCGCAGAAGGTCAGCAGCCGCATCCAGAGAGCTGAGATGCCGTGGTGCAGCGGCGGATGGTAGAACTGCCAGATCTCACGGACATCAAAATCCGGCAGATGCAGGTTCTCATATAAATAGGTCATATAGGCTGCGTGGCCGCTCTCCTCATCGAACTGTCCCACATCGTGCTGTCTGACGTAGTAGGGCGTGACGAGGATATAGGAGAGACGCATGGCCCATCCGGCCAGAAGAATCAGAAAGCTTGCTCGTCCATCCGTCAGCTGCTGCCGCCTGTCGAGCCAGAACCCGATGAGCACGGCCGCCGGAACCAGCGTGAGCGGCAGAAGGGAAGCGAGGGTTTCCTGCTGCCCCCATCCCAGAAAAACCGTCGGAAGACAGACACAGAGCATCGTGAGCAGCGGATGTGCACTGATCCAGCCGGAAATTGTCCTGTACCATGAATGTGTTGCTGTATTTTGTTTCATAATATAATCGTCCTTTGGTTGATGTGCGGGTGCTTTTTCATCCTTAGGGAATGTACACCACTTTTTTTCTATTTTAGCATATCGGCGCCCTATTTGCAATAGATTTTGCAAAAATCACCCTCGATTCAGAAGTGAGGATCTGAAAAATTCACCACCAATTCCCACTATGATCTGGAAATGCGTGGTAAAAGTGATGGGGATAAAAGAAAAATATATAGAACTGCACAAAAATAGTACATGTTTTTTGTTGGAATATACAGTTGCAATGGGCCCGCAGAGTGTGATATAATATGAATGTGGTGAAATGTGGTGAAAAGTGAGGCGAAAGTGGCACTCAGTGCCTGACGCGTCCCTTGCACCCGTTGACCGGTGCCTTAGTTCATAAAAAAAGAAACGAACGGAGACACAAAACATACAGAGAAAAAGAAATATAGAACAAGAGAACAAAAGAAACAAGAACAAAGGAAAGAGACAGGCGGTGAACAGGAATGGATGCATGCGGCATGACTGGCACATATTATCACAATATTGATACCAAGGGCCGCATGAATTTTCCTGTGAAGCTGCGCGAAGTCCTCGGCGAATCCTTCTGGGTGGTACGAGGCACAGGAGGCGACTACCTTTCTGTTTACTCCAATGAACGCTGGGAAGGCATCAAGGCCCAGATCGTCGGAGTGGCAGGTCCCCAGGCAGAACAGCTCAAGAGATGGCTGTTCTCCGGTGCATCAGAAGTGTCTGCGGATAAGCAGGGAAGAATCCTTGTACCTCAGGCGCTGCGAGAATTTGCCCGTCTTGAAAAAGACGTTGTCGTCATTGGCGCCGGCAATAAGGCAGAGATCTGGGACCGCGAGAAATGGGAAGAAACGAATGCTTCGTTTGATCCGACAACGTTGGCTGCGCTTGACAATCTTTGCCTGTGATGAAAATGTCATCTTTTGACTGTCCCGGGCTGTGCAGCATCCGGAACGGCTGAAAGGCCGGTCGGAAAGGGACTGAAAAGGAGGCTGAATAATGGAATTTGTGCATGTGCCTGTGTTATTGCAGGAGACCCTCGAGGGTCTGAACATCCGCCCGGACGGCATCTATGTGGATGGTACGGTCGGCGGTGCAGGACATTCCTTTGAAATTGCCTCAAGACTGACACAGGGCGGATTGCTGATCGGCCTGGATCGTGACCCCGATGCAGTGAAGGCTGCAACGGAACGCCTGCAGGGGCTGCCCGCACGGGTGGTGCACTGCAATTATTCCCAGATGCGGGAAGCGCTCGATGAGCTGCAGATTGACGGAGTGGACGGTATCCTGATGGATCTCGGCGTATCCTCCCACCAGCTCGACGAAGCGGAGCGTGGTTTTTCATACCATGCCGATGCCCCACTGGACATGCGGATGAGTCAGACAGGACTCAGCGCACAGGACATCGTAGGAACCTGGAGCGAACAGGAAATCGCAGCGATTCTGCGTGACTACGGTGAAGAAAAATTTGCGGGGAGAATTGCTGCCAATATCGTGGCGGCACGTCAGACGACACCGATTCTCCGTACAGGACAGCTTGCGGATATCGTGAGAGAGTCCGTTCCGCAGAAATTCCGCAGGGAAAAGAATCCCTGCAAAAAGACATTCCAGGCAATCCGTATTGCTGTGAATGACGAATTTGGACATTTGAAGCAGGGTCTCGAGGCAGCATTTTCCTGTCTGAAACCCGGCGGCAGGCTGGCGATTATTACGTTCCATTCGCTGGAGGACCGCATTGTGAAACAGCAGTTTGCCAAGTGGTGCAGCGGCTGTACATGCCCTCCCGATTTTCCGCAGTGCGTCTGCGGAAAGAAACCGAAGGGACAGCTTGTGGTGCGTAAGCCCATTACAGCGGGCGAAGAAGAGCTTGCAGTCAACAACAGAAGCCGCAGCGCGAAGCTCAGAGTCATAGAAAGGAGCTGAGTGAGATGGCTTATGAAGAATCCGGCCGTTCCGCACAGAGCCGTCATCCGGTGGATGAGAGAAAAATAGAAATGGGCCGCAATGCGGGAATGGTGAAATCCGGTTTTAAAATCGTTCTGACGGTCATCGTCAGTATTGTTATGGTAGCCGGCGTTGTGCTGAGCTACACACAGGATCTCGAAGCGAGTCGTGATCTTGAAGAGGCTCTGCAGATCAGAACGGACATGCAGAGCGATATTCTGGATATGCGCTCGCAGATCGCAGGCAAGACATCCAATAAGATTATTCAGGAGTATGCGGAGAATATCCTCGGCATGCGTACCATTGACCCCTCCCAGGTGGAATATGTACAGATCCAGACGGATGATGTGGTGAATATTCCGGAGGCGGAACAGAATATCTTTGCAAGAATGAAAGCCTGGTTTGATAATTTTGTGGAATATCTGAGAGGTTAAGCGGCATAGTGTGTAGAGAGCCGCTCTCACAGAATGATACATGGCAGTGATGAAGGAAAGGGCATAACAAACGAGTGTACGGGAGCGGCTGACTCCACCCACATAGAAAAAAAGCCAAAAAGGCAGGGTGGAGCAGTTGTACCGTGTGCGCTGCACCTAAAGGGAGCAGCCCGTCCATGCGAGCTCCGGATAGTGGCTTGCAATAGTGATGAAGATGACAGGCAGGCGGGCATACTACCTGCCTGTTTCCATTATATAGAAGAACGCAGACTGAAAGGAGGAGCCGTCTTGGAAGTGAAGGACAACAGACCGAACCTTGGCATGGTCAAGCGGATCAACATCGGACTTCTTGCAATACTCGGTGCCTTTGCGGTGGCGAATATCGCACGTCTTGGATACCTGTGTATCGGAAAAAATGATTACTATGCTGAAATGGCAAATGATACCCATTTCAGCAATATTGTCATACCTGCCAACCGCGGCACAATCTACGATGCAGCCGGTACGCCGCTTGCATGGAGTGCAACCGTGTACCGTGTATTCATCGACCCGTCTTTATATCAGGAGGAGATGAAGAGCCTTCGTGAAACTATGGCAGCACGCCAGAAGATCGTGAATGAGGGCGGAACACTTGATGAGGGCAAGGAGATCATCGATGTCGATGAGCTTGAACGTGAGATCGTCTCTGTGCTTGCAGAAAAGCTTGAGATGGAGCAGAGCGTTATTTCTCAGGCGATGGAAAAGGATACGCAGTACTACGTTCTCAAGACGCAGGTCAGCAAGGATGTGGTGGATGATCTGACGGAATATTTCGGCAAATACAAGATCAGTTCCATCACAACACAGGAGGATACCAAGCGGTATTATCCCCAGAACGAGCTGGCTGCCCATGTCATTGGTTTCACCAATGGCGACGGTGAGGGACAGTACGGACTGGAGTACTATTATAATAAGGATCTTTCCGGCATCAACGGCCGTGTCATTTCAGCAACCGATGCCCGCGGCAATGAGATGCCCTACCGGCATGCGACCACCTATCCCGCACAGGACGGCAGCTCGCTGTATCTGACGCTGGATACAACATTACAGTATTTTCTTGAAAAGAATCTGCAGGAAATGTATGAGACCTACGATGTGCAGAACCGTGCGTGCGGCATCATTATGAATGCCAAGACCGGTGCGGTATATGCCATGGGAACCTATCCGAGCTTTGACCTGAACAATCCTTCTGAAATCACCGATCCCGATGTTTCAAGGCAGCTGCTTGCGCTGCCGGAAGAGGAATATCGTGAGGCCTACATTGCAGCCCGTGAACAGCAGTGGAAGAACAAGGCGATCACCGAGCTTTATGTGCCCGGTTCCGTCTTCAAGATCTTCACATCTGCGGCAGCAGTGGAGGAGAATGTGGTGGATCTGGAGAACGATCTGTTCAATTGTACGGGCGTGAAGGAAGTTGCTGACTGGCCGATGCACTGCCATAAGCTCTCCGGCCACGGCATGCAGAGCTTCTCCCGTGCCCTGACCAATTCCTGCAACCCCGCCTTCATCGAGGTCGGTCAGAGACTCGGTGCTGAGACGTTTTCTGCGTATTTCCGTGCATTCGGCCTGACGGAGCGTACCGGCATTGACCTGCCGGGCGAGGCGAAGAGCTTGTACACACCCGTTGAAAAGATGGGTATCGTAGAGCTGTCTTCCAGTGCCTTCGGCCAGACCAATAAGCTGACACCCATTGAGATGGTGACCGGCATCGCCGCAGCCGTTAACGGCGGTTATCTTGTACAGCCCCACCTTGTCAGCAAGGTTGTATCGAGCGACGGCAACGTGCTTGAAACTACAGAAACGACGGTCAAGCGTCAGGTGATCTCAGAAGAGACCTCCGCCCGTGTGCGTGAGCTCCTGCAGGCGGTCGTGGACAACAACGGCGGCAGCAATGCCTATATCAAGGGCTATGCCATCGGCGGTAAGTCCGGTACGTCCCAGAAGCTTGACGAATATGACGATAATAACATGCAGTATGTCGCGTCCTACGCCTGCTTTGCCCCTGCGGATGATCCGGAGATTGTCATGCTGATTATGGCTGACGAGCCGAACAAGGACAGAGGCTATTACGGCAGCGTGGTCTGTGCGCCCTATGCAAGAGCGGTTATGGAAGACACGCTGAAGTATCTTGGGTATTATCCCGAGTATACAGAAGAAGAATACGCCGAACTGGATGTGACCGTTCCGCTCGTACTGGATGTTGAGGTCACAACAGCCCAGACAACGCTCGAGGCACTCGGACTGAAGTGTGAGATCAAGGGCGAGGGTGAAACCGTTGTAAAGCAAAGTCCGCTGACCGGCTCCACTGTGGCCCCCGGCGGCAAGGTGATCCTCTATACCGAAAGTGATGCCAAGACGGAGATGGTGGAAGTGCCCAATCTCCATGGTTATACTGCCGTGACAGCCAACCAGGCACTGACTAATCTGGGTCTGAACTATGTGGCAGCCGGTGCATCTGCTGATCGTAAGGACGTACTTGTCCAGACACAGTCCGTTCCTGCGGGCAGCATGGTGGAGGTCGGTACAGTCATCGAGCTGACCTTTGTGGTCAATGACCAGAGCGGCTGATGCCTTTGCATGATGAGTATACGAAGAGAAATACGGAGGTTAGTATGAAGCTTGCAGAATTACTGGAAAACAGAGTTGCGACAGCACTGGGCGATACAGAAATCACTGCCCTGACCGATGACAATCGCCGGATTACAGAGGGCTGTCTTTTTGCCTGCATCAAGGGCGAACGCTTTGACGGACACAATGCAGCCGCTGCCGCACTCGAACAGGGCGCAGCCGTTGTTGTGGCTGAGCGTGATCTTGGGCTGGGTGACCGGCAGATCCTCGTGGAGGACAGCCGTGCCTTCTATGGCGAGCTTTGCGCAGCATGGTTCGGCCATCCGGAACGCAGGATGCGCTTCATCGGCGTGACCGGTACCAATGGCAAGACCACCACAACCAGTGTCATCAAGCATATCCTGACAGCAAACGGCCATAAGGTGGGACTCATCGGCACGATCCAGAATGAGATCGGCGATGAAGTCATCCACACCGACAACACCACCCCCATGGTCTTCTCCCTCATGGAGCTGTACGACAGAATGTATCGGAGCGGCTGCGATACGGTCGTAATGGAGGTATCCTCCTTCGGCCTTGTGCAGAAGCGCATCGGCCCGACACATTTTGACGTTGCCGTCTTTACAAATCTGACTCAGGATCATCTGGATTACCATAAGACAATGGATGCCTATTACGATGCAAAACGCATGCTGTTTGACATCTGTGATACCGCCATCATCAACACGGAGGACGATTACGGAAAGCGTCTGTTTTCTGAAGTCTCCTGCGAAAAATACAGTTACGGTGCCGAAGCCGATTATGCCTACGCACCCATCCGTGTGACTGCGGGCGGCACAAGCTTCCGCCTGACAACAGCAGCGGGCACACAGGAGATCTCCATGCTCATGACGGGTTATTTCAATATCGCAAACGCTGTGGCGGCCTATGCGGTGTGCCGTGCCTATGGACTCTCGGATGCGGAGATCCTGCCCCATCTGGAAAGCTGTGCAGGCGTCAAGGGCCGCTGCGAGGTGATCCCGACAGGCCGTGATTTCTCCATGATCTGCGACTATGCCCACACGCCCGATGCAGTGGAGAACATCCTCGAAAATGTCAAGCTCTACACCGAGGGCAGACTAATCTGTCTCTTCGGATGCGGCGGCAACCGTGACCGCACAAAGCGTCCGCTGATGGCACAGGCTGCGGCCAAGTATGCCGATCTGCTGCTTGTCACATCGGATAATCCCCGTGATGAAGAGCCGCAGGCCATCATCGATGATATCCTTGCCGGACTTGACGGCAGCGTGCCCTATGAGGTCGTGATCGACCGAAGGGAAGCCATTTTCCATGCAGCACGCATTGCACAGAAGGGCGATGTGATCGTGTTTGCCGGAAAGGGCCATGAGGATTATCAGATTTTCGAAAACAACCGTCATATCCATTTTGACGAGCGTGAAATTGCTGCCGAGGCGCTCCGTGCGCTCGCAGAGGAGGCATAAGAATGGAATCCATTTCATTGAAGGAACTTGCATCGGCGCTTGGCACAACGTCCCCGCTCGATGCCGATATCACCTGCATCAGCACGGATACCCGCAATCTGCCGGAAGGCTGTCTGTTCCTTGCCCTTCGAGGTGCAAGATTCGATGGACATGATTTTGTGCAGCAGGCGATTGAAGCCGGTGCCGCTGCGGCCGTGACAGATACACAGATCAGTGATCTGCCGTGCATTGTTGTACAGAATACCGGTCAGGCACTGCTTGATATTGCGGGATTCTACCGTGACCGCTTCACCCTTCCGCTGGTCGGCGTGACGGGAAGCGTCGGAAAGACCACCACAAAGGAAATGATTGCCTGCGTGCTGGCTGAGAAATACAATACGCTGAAAACAGCAGAGAATTTCAATAATGAAATCGGCATGCCGAAAACCCTCTTCGGTCTGACAAAGGAACATGGTGCAGCGGTTATTGAAATGGGCATGAACCACTTCGGGGAGATCTCCCGCATGTCACGCAGTGCCAAGCCCACCATGGCGGTCATCACCAATATCGGCTACTCCCACATTGAACATCTCGGTTCGCAGGAGGGCATCCTGAAAGCCAAGCTTGAAATGCTCGACGGTATGAAGCCCGATGCACCCCTGTTCGTATCTGCGGATGATCCCATGCTTTGTGATCTGCGAAAGAAGCTTGATCGACTTGTGCTGACCTATTCCGTTCAGGGGGCAGAAGGTGCGCCCGTTGGTACGGATGTGTACGCAGATGACATCGTGGAAATGAACGGTTCCACAGCCTTTACCATTCATGTTGCACAGGGTGCCATCCCTGCTGTGATTCCGACAGTCGGTATCCACAACGTCAAGAACGCACTGGCAGCATTCCTTGTTGGTTATACTGCCGGTATGACGCCGCAAGAGATCGTCTGCGGACTGGCAAAGTACCAGCCGACCGGCAACCGTCAGAATATCATGGAAAAGAACGGACAGACTGTCATTGCGGACTGCTACAATGCCAGCCCCGATTCCATGCGTGCAGCACTCGGCGTCCTGAAAAACTACCCCTGCACCGGCCGCAGAGCCGCAGTGCTGGGTGATATGCTCGAACTCGGTGCGCATTCTGAGATGCTCCATGCCAGAGTCGGTGAAATGGCGAAGGATGCAGCTCTTGATCTGCTCTTCTGTTATGGCCCCGCTGCCAAGGGCATTGCGGCACACGCCGGCACGGATGTGCAGATTTTCTGCACAGAATCCGCAGAGGAGTTGGCTGCACTTCTGAAAGACACACTGAAAGAGGGCGACTGCGTGCTCTTCAAGGCAAGCCACGGCATGCATCTTGAGAAGACCATTGCCGAAGTTTACGGCGCATGATCCCACTCTGGATGCAGCTGACAGCGGCCGTTTCCTCGGCGCTGACCGGCTTTGTGATGGGCATTGCACTGCTGCCTTTTCTGCGGAAAATGCAGCTTTGTCTCCCTGAAGAGGACGAAAAGGAGATTTCCGCCGGTGCACAGATGAAGCCTGCCATGTGCGGCTTGCTGGCAGTGACCGGCTGTCTTGGGGGACTGGCTCTGCATGCCGCACTCTATCTGACGTTATGCCGTCCCGACCGGACGTCTGCATCGTTTCACGGAGAGACCATGCAGCTGCTGCTGATGCTTTTGTGGGCAGTCGGCAGTGCAGGTGCGGGACTCTGGACGGATTTCCGGATTGTACGGAGAAAACGGCTCTACCATGTGGCATTCTGGCTGCGAGCCGCATTTGTGTTCACATCGCTTCTGTTTGTGCTGATGCTCGGCACAGTGATGGAGACGAGCACGGAGCCGACAGTTATGGACTTTGGCTTCCGGCGATGGGATGCGGGAATTCTCTATTACCCGATTACCGCAGCCATCGGTACGATCTGCTGGCTGTGTGCTGCGGATATGGAAGAAACACAGGGTGCCAGTCTGACCACAGGCGGCATTCTTCTGCTCGGTCTGACCATACTGCTTTTATCGGGCGGTTATGCATTGCCTGCCATCCTCGCACTGACAGCAGCGGGCGGCTGTATGGGCAACCTTTTCTGGAATCTGCATCCGTTCGGCGGTCACATCGGCCGTACCGGCAGCTGGTGGCTGGCAGGTCTCCTGACGGGGCTTTGCATGATCACGCATCAGCACAGTACATTGGTGCTGATTTCACTTGTTTACCTGATCAATCGGCTGCCCGTGCTTGCCGGCAGGGGCGGCAGCCTTCAGAAACGACTTCAGGCCGAGGGCAGAACGCCCTGGCAGATCATAGCCGTTCTCAGCGTGTTTGCTGTGTTTTCGGCGGCCGCTGCCGTATATGTGCAGCGATAGATGCAGCATGGATGCTGCAATCACGAAAGAAAGGGGCAACTCCATGGAGCAAAATGAAATCAGAGCGGCAAAGGGCGGCAAGGCAAAACGTACACGTCCCGAAAGACGCCGTGTGCGGCTGGGACCGGCCGATCTGACACTGGTGATCGTCATCCTGATTCTGCTGGGCATCGGCGTCATCATGATGTTCTCGGCCAGCTATGCCATTGCCATCAATGAGGGCAATCCGGGCCACTTCTACGGACTGCGTCAGGGCGTATTCGCCATGGTAGGTCTGGTCGTGATGTTCATCGTCTCGTTCATTGATTATCATATTTTCCAGAAGGCGTGGATTGCGCTCGGCTCATATGCCGGCAGTGTGATCCTGCTCATACTGGTTCTTCTGATCGGTACGGATCTTGGCACCGGCTGTCAGCGCTGGATCGATCTCGGCCCGATGACCTTCCAGCCGTCGGAGATCGCCAAATTCGCTGTGGTCATTCTCTTCGCCTATACGATCGATCAGAATGCCTCGCGCATGAAGACCATCAAGACCGGCATCCTTCCGTATCTTGTGCTTCTCGGCATCATCGCTGCACTCCTGATGAAGCAGCCCCATCTGTCCTGTACGCTGCTGATCTGTATGATCGGCGTGTCGATGATCTATGTGGGCGGTGCGCGTTACAGCCATCTGTTCCTGCTTGTCATTGTTGGTGTGCTTGCACTGGCAGCAGTTGTAGCATATAAGATGGTGGTCGAGGATGTGGATTACTTCGGTACACGCCTTAATACATGGCTCGATCCCTTCGGCAGCGAGGATGAGGCCGGTACCTGGCAGACAAGACAGTCCCTGATTGCAATCGGTTCAGGCGGCCTGTTCGGTATGGGTCTGGGTGAATCCCGCCAGAAATATCTCTATCTTCCCGAGTCGGAAAATGACTTTGTATTCGCAATTGTCTGTGAAGAGCTGGGTTTTGTCGGTGCTGTGACAGTTATCCTGCTCTTTGTGATGCTGGTAGTGCTGGGCTTCCATATTGCTGCAAAGGCAAAAGATCGCTTCGGCATGCTTGTGGCCGTGGGCTTTACGGTGCAGATCGGCATTCAGGCATTTCTGAATATTGCGGTGGTTTCGGGACTTGTACCGAACACCGGTATCAGCCTGCCGTTCTTCAGCTACGGCGGTACAGCGCTGATGATGCAGCTGGCACAGATGGGCATTCTTCTGAATATCTCCCGTGCCCGCTATGTAGTTGAAAGTAAGAAAAAGAAAGAGGAACCCGCACCCGATCCCGAGCCGGAATTCCTCCTGGATGCCTGATGGCATGTACAGAATCAATTGAATCAGCAGGTGATATAATATGAAGGTACTTCTCGCAGGCGGCGGTACGGGCGGACATATCAATCCCGCACTGGCCATTGCAGGCATTATCAAATCCCATTGTCCGGATGCAGAGTTTCTCTTTGCCGGCACGCCCAATGGCATGGAGGCAAGACTCGTGCCGCAGGCAGGCTATAAGCTCGAACATATTAAGGTAGCGGGCTTCCAGCGCCGCCTGACTCCCGGCAACATCGGACGTAATATCAAGGCAGCGTGGTATCTTGCGGGTTCCGGCCGTCGTGCCAAGCAGATCATCCGTGAGTTCCAGCCCGATATTGCCATCGGAACGGGCGGCTATGTGGCCGGCCCCATCATCCGTATGGCAGCCAAGATGGGCATTCCCACCGCAATCCACGAACAGAACGCCTTTCCGGGCGTGACCAATAAGCTTCTGGCAAAGCAGGTCGACCATGTCATGCTGACCGTGGAAGCTGCCCTGAAGTACTTTGATCCGAATATCAAGTACACCGTGACCGGCCTTCCCGTCCGTGCAGCACTCCTGCAGAAAACCAAGGCGCAGGCCAGAGCGGAGCTTGGCTTTGACGACAGCTTCTGCCTGCTGTCCTTCGGCGGCAGCCTCGGTGCGGGATGCATCAACGAGACCATGGCCGAGGTGCTCAAATGGCATACCGGAAAGAATCTGCAGATCAATCACATCCATGGCTACGGCGGCATGGGCAAGGACACTTTCCCGCAGAAAATGAAGGAATACAGCGTGCCCATGAAGAGCAGCCGCATCCGTGTGAGCGAATATATCAACGATATGGATACATGTATGGCGGCAGCGGATCTCGTGGTCTGCCGTTCGGGGGCTTCGGTTCTGGCAGAGCTGGAAGCACTCGGAAAGCCCTCCATCCTGATTCCGTCTCCGATCGTGACCGGCAACCATCAGTTCCACAATGCGAATGTCCTCGGCAAGGCCGGTGCAGCCATTGTTATGGAACAGAAGGATGTGACTGCGCAGGGCGTGATCGATCAGATCGAAGCCCTCTACAATGATCGTCCCCGCCTGCAGAGTATGGCACAGAATGCCGCAGCACTTTCCGTCAAGGATACGGATGATCGTATCTGGCAGGTGGTCGCTTCCCTTCTGAAGAAATAAAGGCAATCACCCTTTTCTCTTTTCCGCATAGGATGGGATAGAAAGGGGTGGGAGCCATGCAGAAATTTGTCATACAGGGCGGCCGGAGACTGGAGGGCGAGGTGCTCGTACAGGGTGCCAAAAACAGTGCACTGCCCATCCTTGCAGCATCACTGCTCTGCGATGGTGAAAGTGTTCTGGACAATTGCCCAAGACTCTCCGATGTCTATGCCGCCTGCCGGATCCTGTCGGGTCTCGGATGCCGCTGCACTCTGCGGGGGCATACCGTACAGGTGCAGGCACAGGGGATGCATTCATCCGTAATTCCCATGCAGCTGATGCGGGAAATGCGTTCCTCCATCATTTTCCTTGGTGCGGTGCTCGGCCGGATGGGCCGCTGTGAACTTGGTTTTCCGGGCGGCTGCGAGCTTGGCCCGAGACCGATTGACCTCCATCTGCAGGCACTGCAGCGGATGGGTGTCCGTATTCTGGAAGACAACGGCGTTTTGCAGTGCAGTACACCGGCGGGACTCCATGGTGCACATATTCATTTGCAGTTTCCCTCAGTCGGTGCCACGGAAAATATCCTGCTTGCAGCGGTGCTGGCAAAAGGTGAGACCATTGTCACCAATGCCGCCCGCGAACCCGAAATCATCGATCTGGCTTCGTATCTCAGAGGTTGCGGCGCAAGAATCACGGGTGACGGCAGCAGTACATTATGTATACAGGGTGTGAAACAGCTCACCGGCTGTACATACCGCATCATGCCCGACCGTATTGCGGCAGCTACATGGATGGCAGCGGCTGCAGTCACAGGCGGAGAAATCGCACTGCAGCAGGTGAATCCCGCTGACCTTGTCAGCATGACGGATGTATTCGAGCAGATGCGATGCCGGATCTGTCCTTTTCGGGAGGGCCTCTATTTTCACAGTGCAAAATGCCCGAAAGCCATCCGCAGCATCCGCACCATGCCCTATCCGGGCTTTCCGACGGATGCCCAGGCGATTGTTATGGCCGTGCTCTGTAAGGCCAAGGGGACATCGCTCATGGAAGAGACGATTTTCGAAAACCGCTTCCGGCATGTGGATGCACTCGTGAAAATGGGTGCGGATATCCAGGTGGCCGGCAGAGCGGCAGTGATCAAGGGTGTGCGGTCAATGCACGGTGCAGCTGTGCAGGCTACCGATCTCCGCGGCGGTGCGGCCATGATTGTGGCAGGATTGGGCGCTGCAGGGGAGACGACCGTGGAACAGATTGCCCACATCGACAGGGGCTATGACAGCCCCGAAACCGTTCTGCGGGGACTCGGCGCAGAGATCAGACGCATATAAAGGAGAGCAGAGTATGAGAGATGTTGAAAAAACGAGCATGGAACATGAAACCAATCTGCGCAGAATCCGGAGACGCCGCCGCGGCATGAGCCGGAATGCGGCACTTGTGATTCTGTTTGCAGCGGGAACCATTGCGACACTTTCTATGACAGTACTGTTCAATATCAAGACGATTCAAGTGGCCGGTGAGTCTGCAAACTACACGGCAGAGCAGATCGTTGAGGCCATCGGTGTCAAGGCCGGCGACAATCTCGTGCGTCTGAATGTGGAGGAAGCCGAGCAGCGTGGTGTTGCGAACCTGATTTATGTTGAGCGACTGGATATCAAACGTGATTTCACGGCAAGTACACTCGAGGTCATGGTTACCCCCTGTGTGGAAGCCTACAACGTGAAGTACGAAAACGGTACGCTCATCGTCAGTCAGAACGGCAGAATTCTGCAGGATGCAATGGATCCGAATCCGGATCTGATTTCCGTCTACGGCTATCAGCCCGTGGAGGCACCCGTGCCCGGCGATCAGATTCACTCGGAGAATGAAAAGTACGACCGTATTCTGCAGGACTTTATGACACTTATTCGTGAGGGTGATCTGGAATACCCCATCATCAGCATCGATATGACCAATATGTATAATATTAAGGTGAACTTTGACGACCGCATTGAATTTGCCATGGGCAACGGCAGTGACATTGAGTATAAGATCGCATTTGCACAGGATGTCATCAGCCGTCAGAGTCCGGACAAAGAAGGGTATATGACGATGATCGGTGATAATCAGTGCAATTTCCGTGACAAGGCGAATTATGAAGCAACCCAGAAACGCCGGGAAGAGCAGATCGCAAAGAATGAGGAAACAACGGAGCCCACAGAAGAAACCACCGGTGCATCCGGGGAATAAATGTTCTGTGTACATTTTTGTTAAAAACCCTCGAAAAACGTATGGTTTAGTTGTACGATTCTGAAAAAATGAAATTTTCAAAAAAAAGTCTTGCAAAAGCGGGGGGAATGTGCTAAAATAATAATGTGTAATGATAAACAATTGGATTTACAGGCATTCAGTAAGAAACGAAAGCGTTTCATACAGGGAAATAAAAGCTGGTAGGAGGAAATACAATGGCGGACTTCATTTACGAAGAAGCATTCGATCCGGATGTAAACATTAAGGTAATCGGTGTCGGCGGCGGCGGCGGCAATGCTCTCAACTGCATGGTTGATTCCGGTGTCAGTGACATTGAATATGTAACAATCAATACAGATGCTAAGGCTCTGAATAATTCTAAGGCTTCCACCCGTATCCAGATCGGCGCAAAGCTGACCAAGGGCCGTGGTGCAGGCAACAAGCCTGAGATCGGCAAGCATAGTGCCGAGGAGAACATCGAGGAAATCGAGACTGCACTCAAGGGTGCGGATATGGTGTTCATCACTGCCGGCATGGGCGGCGGTACTGGTACAGGTGCAGCTCCCATCGTTGCTAAGGCAGCACAGGAGATGGGCATTCTGACGGTAGCTGTTGTGACAAAGCCCTTCGCTTTCGAGCGTGAGCAGAAGATGGCACAGGCAGAAAAGGGTATTGAGGAGCTCAAGAAATATGTAGACTCCCTGATCGTGATCCCCAATGAGAGACTGCTCGTTGGCATGGATAAGCCCCTCACAATGAAGGAGTCCTTCACTCTGGCAGATGACGTGCTCAAGACAGGCGTTAAGAGCATTGCTGATCTGATCGTTGAGGAAGGCTATATCAACCTTGACTTTGCAGACGTATCCACCACCATGAAGGGTGCTGGTTATGCACATATGGCAATCGGCCGCGGTTCCGGTAAGGATAAGGCTGTGGATGCAGCCAAGGCTGTTATCACAAGCCCCCTGCTCGAAACCTCTATCGCCGGTGCAAAGCGCCTGCTGATCAACATTGCTATGTCCGAGGACGTACTGTCTACAGAAGTCGACACAGCTTCCAAGATGATCACAGAAGCTGCCGCTCCCGATGTACAGTTCATTTTCGGTGCTGCATTCAAGGAAGAAATGCAGGATGAGATGGTGATTACCGTAATCGCTGCAGGTTTTGATGAGGAGACTGCTGCTCCTGTTCAGGAAGCACCCGCTCCCGCTGCTCCCGAGGAGGATATCATCCCGATCGACAATCCCATGCTGAATGATCTCGATTTCGCACGTCCCTCCAAGCCTTCCATGGAAGACGATATGGGCATGGACGATATCTTCAAGATCCTCGGCGGAAACTAAGAAAAATGATTATCCCGTCTGTTTCATACAGACGGGATAATTTTTGTTTCTGAATACTTTGGGCATATTGCACGAAAAATGGTTCGTTTATTTTACATAAAATCCCTTGCAAGATGCAGAAAAATATGGTATAATGATGTTAATATTCATGACAGGATGGGGCATAATGAATTATGGCATCCTGTCGGCGTAAAGGAGAGCATGTTACATGGCTATTGATATCCCATCCGGTGTTTTGAAGACAACAATGCGTCCCGGCGGTCTGGACAAGGAGTCCGTAATGACCTACCTCGACGAGCTGAATTCCAAGATTGACGATCTGGAAGAGGAGCTCAAGCGTAAGGAAGAAGAGCTTGATCCTGCTGAGTCCCAGCTGGTCAAGGAGTACAAGCGTGACCTCGAGGCTGCTGAGAAGAAGGCAAGTGAAGCCGAGAAGAAGGCAGCGGACAGTGAAGCTGCAATCAAGGCTGCAACTGAAAAGGCAGCTCAGCTTGCAACGGCACTCAATGCTGAGAAGGAAGCAAGAGCCAATGATGCGCAGAAGATGAAGCAGCTTCTGCAGCAGGCAAAGAACAGCGTTGACGAGGGCAAGGTTCGCGAGTATCAGCAGGAGATCGTAAGTCTCAAGAACGAGATCGGTCAGCTGACAAGCGAAAACAAGACACTCAAGGCAACTGCAAGCTCCTCCGGTCAGCTTTCTGCAACCGTTCAGAAGCTTAATGACGAGATTGCTGTTAAGAAGGCTGAGGCAGAAGAGATGAAGGCTTCTCTGGAGATGGCTGAAAAGGCTGCAGCAGAGAAGGATGAGGAGATCTCCAAGAAGACGGAAGAGATTTCCAAGAAGACAGAAGAAATTTCCAAGAAGGATGCAGAGATCGAGGATCTGAAGAAGAAGGTTGCTGAACTCGAGCAGAAGGCTTCTCAGTCCACTGGCTTTGCACCTGGCTTTGATATGAGTGCGATCTTCGCACAGGCTCAGCAGACCGCTTCCCAGCTGACTATGACAGCACAGGCAGAGGCTGAAAAGACTGTTGCAGAAGCAAATGCACGGGCTGAAAAGACCGTTTCCGAGGCGAATGCACAGGCTGAGAAGACTGTTTCTGAGGCAAATGCGCAGGCTGAAAAGACTGTTTCCGACGCAAATGCTGAGGCAGAAAAGACTGTTTCTGAGGCAAATGCACAGGCTGAGAAGACTGTAACAGATGCTAATAATGAGGCGGAGCGTACTCTGACAAGTGCTAAGACCGAGGCAGAACGTATCCTGAAGGATGCTGAGACCCGTGCAGCAAATGCAACGGCAGATGCTGATGAGCTGCTGGCAAATGCTAAGACCAAGGCTGCCGCTGAGGCTGCGACCATCAAGAAGGATGCACTCGAGCAGCAGCAGAAGGTGAAGCAGCTGACTGCTACCATCAAGTCCATGCTGACCATCGAGATCAATGGCATTGAGAAGAGCTTCCGTGAGGCAAGTGAGCTCATGACCCAGGCTTCCAAGACTATGGATGAGAAGATCAAGGCAGCTGGTGATGTGATCACAGAAGCACGTGACTGCGTAGAGAGCAATACCAAGGTGGAAGAGGAGACTATGGAGAATATTATGTCCCAGTCCGCTCCTTCCAAGAATTTTGTTTCCACCAGTGCCCCCAAGGCTGATAACAAGCCCGCTGCAGCCAAGCCCGAGAAGAAGGGCGGCTTTGCATTCGATATGAGCGAGCTGATCAAGGATGCAGAGGCATCTGTAACTGACTAATCAAGAGGTGATGAACATGCCGGAGATACGGCGAATTTGTGCGCAGGATCTGAAAACGTGCGCAAATCAGCTGTGCATCGGCGATAAGATCCTGCTTTCCGGATATGTATACACAGCAAGAGACGCAGCGCATAAGCGGATTGCGGCATTGCTCGATGAGGGCGGTACATTGCCGTTCCCGATCGAGGGCGCAGTTGTGTATTACGCAGGTCCCACCCCCGCACCTCCGGGGAAGCCTATCGGCTCCTGCGGGCCGACCACTTCCGGACGTATGGATCCCTATGCCCCCAGACTTCTCGATCTGGGCCTTGCAGCGATGATCGGAAAAGGAGAACGCTCCCAGGAAGTACGGGATGCGGTCGCCAGAAATCAGGCTGTCTATCTTTGCGCTGTCGGCGGTGCCGGTGCACTTGCCGCACGCTGCATCAAAAAGATGGAAGTCATTGCATTTGAAGATCTCGGCTGCGAATCTGTAAAAAAACTGTATATTGAGGATTTTCCTCTGGTGGTCTGCAATGATGCACAGGGGGGAGACCTCTTCTCTCAGGGAAGGGCTGCGTTTGCGGCAGCGCTTTGAGTCATGTCGGAGTGTGTGTGAATGGACACGATTGCAGAACTTGAGGCCATGCCCGACCACAAGCTGGCGGCCATGACGGCCACCTCGGCGGATGCGCAGGCTGTGCTTGCGTCCCGCTATCTGAACCTGATCCGCTATCATGCGAATCGGTTCGCACCCACACGGGAGGATGCGGAGGATCTGATCCAGGAGGGTATGATGACGCTGCTCCATGCGGCATCGCGTTTCCGGGAGGATCGCGGCACCTCGTTCTCTGTGTTTGCCAGTGCGTGCATCGTCAATCGTATGCGGACACTCGTCAGACAGCAGAACAGTACACAGGTGGCAGATCTGACCGAAGAAATAGAGGAGCATCCTGAACTGACGGATCCGGATACGCCGGAGAGTATCTTCCTTGAAAAGGAGAATTATACCCGCTGTTGTATGCAGGTGATGGCGATGCTGTCCGAACGGGAGTGGGAAATTCTGCAGTGCATTATGTCCGGTGCATCATATGCAAGGACGGCGGAAATGCTTGAAATCAGCGAAAAATCCGTTGATAATGCCATGCAGCGTGTGCGCAGAAAAATGCGTGCAATCAAAAGTACACTGTACTATGAATGAATCGTTACCCGGTGAAGGGTTCGATAAAAGGGCTTGTAGCTTAAACAGAGCGTTGATTTATCAAAGGTGTCGGTTTTACTCCGTCCGTAGTCCGAAACAAAAAACTTAAGTGAGGTAAACAATCATGTATGAAGACAAGACATTAGTCTGCAAGGACTGCGGCGAGGAGTTCGTATTCTCTGCTGGTGAGCAGGAATTCTATGCTGAGAAGGGCTTTGAACATGAGCCCCAGAGATGCAAGAGCTGCCGTAACGCAAGAAAGGGCGCTCCCAGAGCAGCAAGAGAAATGTTCACAGCTGTTTGTGCAGGCTGCGGCGGCGAGGCTCGCGTTCCTTTCCAGCCCCGTGAAGATCGCGCAGTATATTGCAGCGAGTGCTTTGCTAAGATGAAGAACGAATAAGATATGACAGACAAGCACAGCATTTCGCTGTGCTTTCTGTATCAAAATACCCATAAATGGAGGTTTTTTCAATGGAAATTACAAAAAATTCGATCATTGGTGACGTTCTGGATGCAGACTTTGAGGTAGCACCTTACTTCCTCGAGATGGGCATGCACTGCCTTGGATGCCCCTCTGCAAGAGGCGAGTCCATCGAGCAGGCATGTGCAGTTCACGGCGTAGACGCTGACGAACTGGTGGCAAAGCTCCAGGCACACTTCGCAAACAAGTAAGAAAAATGCAGGACTGCGGCATGTGCTGCAGCCCTGCTTGATTTTAAGGAGAAATTATGCTCAATCCACGACTCGAAGCCTGTGCACGCTATGTGCGTCCGGGCGCCAATGTCTGTGATGTAGGAACCGACCATGCCCTTCTGGCGGTGTATTTGCGTGAGCAGGGGATTGCACAGAATGTAATCGCATCCGACATCGGTGAAGGTCCGCTTGCAGCGGCACAAAGAACCATATCCGCCCATGGACTCGAGGATTCCATCCGCACGATTCTGTCCGATGGACTCGAACATGTTCCCGCTGAGGAAGTGACGGATATCGTGATTGCCGGTATGGGCGGCGAAACCATGGTACATATTCTCGGTGATTGTCCGTGGAGCCTGACAGAGAAGCGGCTGATTCTGCAGCCCATGACCAAGGCCGATGTGCTCCGCAGCTGGCTCTATGCGCACGGCTTTGCGATTTGTGAGGAAACCTGTGTCCGTGACGGCCGGTTCCTTTATGCCGTTCTGTATGCGGAGTATACGGGCGAATGCTTCACGCCGGACTGGGTGACGGTGCGCCTTGGTAAAATGGATCTGTCCGATTCTGACTGCCGTGCCTATGCCGAGCGTCAGTATGATGTTCTGTGTCAGTCGAGGGATGGCCGCATCCGTGCCGGCATGGATGCCTCCCCCTTTGATGAAGCGGCCGAAGCGATTGCATCGGCATTGAAAGGAGATTGCACATGAGTACAGTACAGGAGATTTATGCATATCTCGATGAAACAGCCCCTTTTTCGGCACAGGAAAAATGGGATAATTCCGGACTGCTGGTAGGAGATTTTCGTCAATGTGTTGATGGTGTGCTGATCACACTTGACATTACGGCCGCGTCGGTGGCAGCCGCTGTCCAGAATGGCTGCGGACTGATCATTGCGCATCATCCCGTAATTTTCAGCCCCATCAGAAGTCTCAGCCCGGACAATCCGGTGTATCAGCTTGCAGCCAATCAGATTGCAGCCATCTGCAGTCATACTCCCATGGACATTGCCGAAGGCGGCATCAACGATATTCTTGTCAGAATGTTCGGTGAAAAGATCATGTTTTCGCCTGAAGTACTTCCCCTCGATGCGTCCGGCTGCGGCAGGATCGTGACGCTTGAAACACCTGTGACTGCGGGAGAACTTGCGAAAATCACAAAAGAAATTCTGCACTGTCCTTATGTGCGTCTGTCGGATGCGGAGAAGCCTATCCGTACCCTTGGCATCTGTTCCGGTTCCGGTGCTTCGATGCTCGAGGAGATTGAGGGCAGATGCGATGCCCTCCTGACAGGTGATGTCAAGCACGACCGCTGGTATGCAGCAAAGCAGTACGGCATCAGTCTCATTGACTGCGGGCATTATCACACGGAAATCGTGATGGTTCATGCACTTGCGGAGCGTCTGCGTGCGCAGTTCCCGGAACTGAAAGTGATCGAATGGGAAGGCGGGGATCCGGTCAGCTATGTCTAAGATGATCTGGCAGTGTCCCGTCTGCGGTCTGCCCCTGATTGCGGAGGGGCGCAGTCTGCACTGTGAAAATCGCCATGCCTTTGACCGTGCAAGAAGCGGTTATGTGCATTTGCTTCCGTCAAGCCGACAGCATGCAAAGCTTCCCGGCGACAATCCGGAAATGGTGCGTGCACGCCGGAATTTTCTGCAGAAGGGCTATTATTCTCATCTTCTTGATACAATTGCAAAAGCCGCCGCCGATGTTTTCCCCAGGGAGGGCGTCCTGCTCGATGCTGGCTGCGGTGAGGGGTATTATACAAATGGTGCAGCATCCCGTCTGATTGACGTGGGACTGTCCCCGTCCGTATACGGTGTGGATATTTCGAAGACCGCAGCGGATCTCGCTGCACGTTTTGACAAGGCCTCGGATTACGCCGTGGGAAGCGTGTTCCATCTTCCTGTGCAGGATGAAAGCTGTGATGTGGTGATGAGCATTTTTGCGCCCTATTGCGGCGAGGAGTTTCTGCGCGTGCTGAAACCCGGCGGCACTTTCATCATGGCCATTCCGGCAGCCCGCCATCTCTGGCAGCTGAAAGCGGCAGTCTATGAAAATCCGTACGAGAATGCTGTAAAGGATTATGCCCTCGAGGGCTTTACATTTATAAAAAAGCACACGGCCGAGCGGGAGATTTTTCTTGATCAGCCGCAGGATATCGCCGATCTGTTCAGCATGACACCCTATGCTTACAGGACGGGACAGGCCGAACGGGAGCGGCTTGCATCGATGCAGCAGCTCACCACGGAGACGGCATTCGAGGTGCTCGTATACCGGAAACCGTAGCACGCATTTTTACTTTTACCTTTTGGAGGAATCAATATGGCATTTGACGGCGCCTATCTCTATACAGTCAGACAGGAAATCGAAGCACTGATCGGCTCTCGTGCGGATAAGATCCACCAGCCCTCCCGTGAGGAACTGGTCATCCATCTGCGCAGCCGTGAGGGCACGCAAAAGCTTCTCATCAGTACCGCCGGTGACAGTGCTCGTGTGCATCTGACACAGGTGGCGATTGAAAATCCGGCCGTGCCCCCCATGTTCTGCATGCTTCTGCGTAAGCATCTGGTCGGCGGCAAGTTGACCGCAGTCCGTCAGGACGGGCTGGAGCGCATTCTTTTTCTTGATTTTGAATGCGTCAATGAGCTGGGCGATTATGTGCAGCTGACGCTTGTATGCGAAGTTATGGGACGCTATTCCAACTGCATTCTCGTCGGCGAGGATGGAAAGGTCATCGACAGTCTCAAGCGCAATGCGGACATTACCCGTGAGCGTGTGCTGCTGCCGGGGTTTGCCTATGAAATGCCCCACCGCGGAGCCAGACTGCAGTTCATGGAGGCTGATGCCGATACCATCGGCAGTGCGCTGCTTCTGTCGGCCGATCAGCGGCTTGACAAAGCATTGGTGCAGATTTTTGAAGGCGTATCGCCGCTTCTTGCGAGGGAGTGGGCGTACTATGTCAGCCATGAGGAACTGCGCTGCCATGCGCTGACCGAAACGCAGAAGGAGAGACTATATTTCATCATCCGTCGGACAGCGGAGATGCTGCGTGAGGGCAGCTGCCGCTTCACTCTGCTGCTCACGCCCGAAGGGCAGCTGAAGGACTACACATTCCTGCGGCCGGAGCAGTACGGCAATCTGCTCGTTGCAAAGGACATGCCCTCGGCGAGTGTCACGCTCGATGAATTCTATGCCCGCCGTGATCTGCAGGCGAGAATGAAGCAGCGTGCCAACGATCTCTTCCGCCTGGTCATGACCCGTCTGGAGCGCACCGAGCGCAAGCTCGCCAACCAGCGTGAAGAACTGGCCGAGAGCGATAAGATGGAGCAGAACAAGCTCTATGGTGATCTGCTTTCTGCCAATCTCTACCGAATGGAAAAGGGTGATGCATCGGCAACGGTCGAGAATTTCTACGATGAAGCCTGCCCGCAGATCACAATCCCCCTGCAGACCCGCCTCACGCCTGCCCAGAATGCACAGCGTTATTACACACTCTACCGCAAGGCGGCTACGGCGAAGGAGAAGCTCTCCGAACAAATTGCACAGGGTGAGCAGGAGCTTCAGTATCTTGAGAGCGTATTCGATGTGCTGACCCGTGCCGAGTCCGAGGCGGATCTGCTGCTCCTGCGTGAGGAGCTATCCCAGCAGGGGTATGTGAAAAACCGCAGCGGCAAGCAGAAGCCCCCGAAGCAGCAGCCCCCCATGGTCTACTGCTCCGAGGACGGATTCATGATTCTGGTCGGCCGCAATAATCGTCAGAATGATCTGCTGACGACGAAACAGGCAGCCAAGCTCGACATCTGGCTGCATACCCAGAACATCCCCGGTTCCCATGTCATTCTTGTGACCGAGGGCAGGGAGCCGAGCGAAACGGCCATCCGGCAGGCGGCCGTACTTGCCGCCTATCACAGCAAAGCAAGGGATTCCGCACAGGTGCCGGTGGACTTCACAAAGGTGAAGTTTGTAAAGAAACCGGCCGGCTCTAAGCCCGGCATGGTGATCTTCACGAATCAGCAGACGCTCTATGTCAAGCCCGATGCGGCTCTGTGCGAAAAGCTTTCGCAGAACGGATAGGAGGTCGCAGATGAAACGACTGGATGCAGCCTTTTTCCATCGTGATTGTCTGGAAGTGGCCCCCGATCTTGTCGGTAAAATTCTGGTGCGCCGACTGCCCGACGGCACTGAGCTGCGTGAACGCATTGCTGAAACAGAAGCCTATCGAGGCACAGAGGATCTGGCCTGCCACGCCTCCAAAGGCCGGACACCCCGCACGGAACTGCTCTATCGTGAGAGCGGCGTGATCTATGTCTATCTCTGCTATGGCATGCACTACCTGATGAATGTCATCACAGGCGAGCGGGAACAGCCGCAGGGCGTCCTGTTCCGCGCCGGTGAAGTGCATAAGGGCCCAGCGAAGCTCACAAAATTCCTGCGGGTGGACAAAAGCTTCAACGGCGGGAGCTTTCTCACCAGCGAGGATCTTTGGATTGAAGACGATGGCCGCCCCTGCACCTACCACACGGATGTACGGGTGGGCATCGACTATGCGGGGGAGTACTGGAAGAACAAGCCCTGGCGGTTTGTGATGGATCAATAGCAAGACAGCCCGCAGAATTGCGGGCTGTCTTGCATATGTGAAAATTTGGGCGATTTTTTTAGTCAGCGAAACGCCAGGGCGTTTTATACTCAGGCGCCTGATACGAGTCCTCTTTCTGATTGCTTTCTGTGGATTTCTGCACACACTGCTTGTTCAATGTTTCACGGATGAGATAGAGATTGTTGCGGGTTTTTACTACATTATCGACGATTTCACCAAAAGCATACAGCATAATGGAGCTTGCCCATCCAAAAATGATTCCGACGAGCAGTCCGCAAAAACCAAGCAGGATGGCCAGCCATGCTTCTTCCAGAAGAATCCCCCAGATAATGCCGCCAACGAGACCGGCCGGTGTCATGACCAGCAGATTCCATCTGCTGATGGATTTGATCCGCTCTCCGGGATTCTGAAAGAATCGGTCAACCCATTCTTCGATGGTATCCCGCAGCTCACTGAACCATATGAAAATATCCATATCCCACACCCCCTTTCGCGGTGCTTTCTGTCTTCATTATAACATGCAGCTATTGTAAAAGATAGACTCATTTTTGATGCACTTTTGCATGCAGTTTTGATTGCAGTTCCAAACAATTGACATTTTGTCCGCCCCATGCTATAATAAACATAACAAATTTTGCGAGTCAGAAGGAGGAAAATGCCATGCTTTCTATCGATCTCAGCGGAAAAATTGCCCTTGTCACCGGTGCATCCGGTCAGCTCGGCCGTGTGATGGCAAGAAATCTTGCCGAATGCGGTGCCGATGTGGTCTGCCACTACTGCGGTAATCGTGACAACGCCGAACAGACTGCGGAAACAGTGCGTGCTGCCGGCCGCCGTGCCCTCGTTGTACAGTGCGATGTGACCGATTTTGAGGACGTCGTGCGGATGCAGAAAACGGTCGCTGAGACCTTCGGCAAGGTGCAGCTGCTCGTTGCCAATGCCGTCATCCAGTATCCGTGGACATCTGTGCTGGAACAGCCGCTCACAGATTTCCAGAGTCAGTTCGATTCCTGCGTGATGCAGACCGTCCACCTGGCCAAGGCCTTCCTGCCCGATATGATCGCTGCGGGGTATGGCAGAATCGTCTGCATCAATACCGAATGTGCTGCCATGGCGGAAGCCAATTGTGCCGCCTATACCGCAGGCAAACGCGGCCTTGACGGCGTTGTGCGCTGCCTTGCAAAGGAAGTCGGCTGCCATAATATCACGGTCAATCAGGTGGCGCCCGGATGGACCATCTCCGAACGTGACCGCATCAATCATACCGAAAGTGCACCCGATTATGACCGCAGCGTCCCGCTCGGCCGACGCGGCACCGATCAGGAAATCGCCCAGATGACGGCCTTCCTGCTCTCGGATCTTGCCAGCTTCACAACCGGTGCCTATATCCCCGTATCCGGCGGCCGTGTCATGCCCGCCATCTGACAAGGAGGTTACAAGTGGAACACGACCATATTTGCGGACAGTGCGTGCACCATCAGGATCAGATCGACCGGATGATGGCTTCGCTGCCGGCAGAGGAAGTCCTCACGGATGTTGCAGAACTTCTCAAGCTCTTCGGCGATCCCACCCGCATCCGCATCCTGCATGCTCTGCTCGGTCAGGAGCTTTGTGTCGGTGACATCGCCCAGCAGCTCGACATGACTGTCTCGTCCATTTCCCACCAGCTGCGTGTGCTCAAGCAGGGAAGACTTGTGAAATCCCGCCGTGAGGGGAAGACCATTTTCTACTCTCTTGCCGATGCCCATGTCAAAACCATTTTCTATCACGCACTCGAGCATGTGATGGAATAGTCCACCCAAATGCACGAAATGCCGTGCGACATGTGTATTTTCCCTATCCCGCAGTAGACAATCTATAAACCATTTGTGCAATATATGCGAAAATGGACGCAAAAATAGTGCAAAACATCAGTTGCTTTTCTGCCGGTGATATGGTATAATATCATTATGAAAAATGCCCGTGTGTATAATCGCACGGAGAACAGGAGAATTGTATGAGAAAGATGAAAGCAGCTCTCGCTGCACTGCTGATTGCAAGCATGTCCATGGTTTCCTTCGGATGCGGCGGCGCAGGCGGGACTTCCAGTGTAAAAGATATTGATTCCATGACCCGTGAGGAGGTTGCCAGCATCGCTGCAGCCGACAAGAGACTCACCGGTGAACTCGAGAATAAGACCATCAAGTGGCTGTCCGACTGGGACATCAACCCCGGCGCAACCGGCAAGAGCACACCCATTGATCTTGCAATTTTCCAGGAGCGTTACGGCGGCGAGATCAAGTGGATCCAGTGTACATATGCTGAGCGTTATGACAAGCTTGCCAATGCTATCAATAGTGACGAGGGCATTGACTTCTTCTATGCCGGCAACTTCGACGCATTCCCGAAGGGTGCCATCCGCGGCATGTTCGCTCCCATTGATGACTATGTGGATTTCGATTCCGAGCTGTGGGCTGACGTGAAGGAAGCCAACGACTCCGTAATGTGGAATGGCCAGCACTACATGGCTGTTGTACAGGTGACCGGCGATAACTGCGCTGTCATCTACAACCGTGACACCATCTCTGAACTGGGCTTTGACGATCCCGCAGAGCTGTTCGAAAAGGGCGAGTGGACATGGGATGTTTTCCAGGAAATGCTCGCTGCACATGTTGACGTACCCAACGGCAAGTATGGTATTGACGGCTGGTGGTTTGAATCCGGTCTGTCTGCAACAACCGGTGTACCCTATGTTGGCCTTGAGGATGGCAAGCTGGTGAATAACCTGAGCGATCCCGCCATTGAGCGTGTTCAGAACTTCATGTATGATCTGTACAACAACGACTCCATTGCCATCGGCGTAGGCGACTACGGCTGGAGCGATAAGCCCGCCAACATCGGCGAGGGCAACACCCTGTTCTATCCCTGCGGCCTGTGGGCACTCTACGGCGGTGACGTAGATACAACCGATGAGGACACAAGACCTGACTGGAAGAGAAACTTCGGTGAAAACTGCTTCTTCGTACCCATGCCTGCCGATCCCGATGCGGATGAGCATTACATGCCCACAAACATGGAATCCTACATGTTCGTGACCGGCGGTCACAACCCCGAGGGCGTTGCCAAGTATCTCGACTGCAAGCGTATGACCATCGTGAACGAGGCTGCCAAGGCAATCGGTGACGAGCAGTTCGTTAAGGATTATCAGTGGACTGAGGAAATGATCGAGATGAAGCTCACAATGGATGAGATGGCACTCGACAATCCTGTCCTCGACTTCAAGGGCGGTATCAGCACCGACCTTGCAGATATGCTCGACAGCAGCGAGTACGGCGTGCGTGCTGCTTCCAGAGGTACACCCTGGAATGAGTCCCTGGCAACCATCAAGGATGCTGTGGATACCATGGTGAACGAGGCAAACAACAGCTGAGTATGAAAATAGCAGCAGCTCCGAGGTTCCGCCTGGAGCTGCTGTTCTGTGGTTTTTGTGCAAGAAGACGGCAGAATCTTTGTTGAAACTTTATGCTTTTGTGCCCTTTTCTAAGATTATTCATAAAATCCACATGATTTCTGCGATATTGTATGCTATAATATAAGTACAGAAGATCAAATTTATAAACGGGAGGCTTGCTCATATGGCTAAGGTACTGGTTACAGGCGGCTGCGGTCTGATTGGTGACCATGTATGCTCCGGCTTTTTGAAGAAGGGCTACGAGGTTGTTGCAGCTGACCGACAGTCGAGCGACTACAATATTCATAAAGATAATTTCACATTTGTTGAAGCCAAACCGTCGGACAAAGGAAAGTATGCAGACATTTTTGAGAAACATAAGATCGACACAGTGATTCATCTTGCTTGCACAGCGGATAATGATCTGGGTCATATGATTACAGATGACGACATCAAGGAGAATGCTGTTTGCAATAGTTTTATCTATCGTTTCGCCATTGCCAATGATGTGAAGCAGTTCATTCTGATCAGTACGACACAGGTATATCAGCTGCCCAAGACAAGAGAACCGCTCCGTGAGGATGACTACACCAAGCCCCTCACCAATTACGCAAAACTCAAGTCCGATTCCGAAGGCACCATGGCCTCCGATATCGGCCGTGCAAAGGGTATTATGTGCGCCATCGTGCGTGTGGCACCTGTTTACACCAAGAAGTTTGCCGGCAATCTGGAAGCAAAGATCACTGATCCCAAGGATAATACAAAGTTTGTATACCGCACAGGTGAGTATGGTTTCCACTTCTGCTGCGTACATAATCTGGTGGACTTCCTGCTGGGCTTCTGCCGTGCAGCCGAGGACAACAGTTACAATGGTATCTACAACATGGCGGACAAAAACCCCACTATGGCATCCGAAATCATTGAGTACATGAAGGAAAACCACAGAATTGGTGTTGTACTTCAGAGAAATCCCCCCAACACCAGTCTCAATTCCATCAAGAATCTGATTGGCAACAAGGATATGAAGGTCAACTACCGCTTCCTTGATTTCACCAGAATCCTGAACAACAACATGTTTGATGTCAGCAAGGCATCCAAGTTCTGTTCCTTCCGGTGGACTGTTAAGAATACCAAGTAATGAAAAACGCCCCTGTTTGATGGCTGATACTCTTAACGGAGAATCACCAACCAACCGAATAGGACACGAACCCTGTGTAGAATTCAAATATCTACACAGGGTTTCTCTCTTTTGGTGCGAAAATAATGCGATGCAATAGTCAATGGGTGCCTTTAAGGCAACATCACAAACGACTCAGCAGTATTCTATGATTACTTGCAGATGATAATAAGGAATCTTTCAAAATCTCTTGAAACGTGATATGATCCATGGTATACTAAAATAAAGTGTTTTATCAGAATATGTCAATACCATGCAATAAAAGGGAGGGTGTGAATCGTGAAAAAGAAAACGATTATCATAATCGGAGCAGTGATTGCTGTTGTAATCGCTGGAAGTGTAGGAGCTGTGATCTGGGGAAGAAGTAATCGCCTAGAAGAAACAAACTCTGATTCCGACACAAGTCAAGTGCAGGAATCATCGGAACAGGAAACACTTTCTGCTGAACAGATGGGTGCCTTTCAGATAGCGATTGAAAAGACGATTGAACCGGAAGATGCTGAAGAAACTGAAGTCCCGTTGTTTTTGGAAAGCTTGCGGAATGCATATTCCTTTGAGGTGATTTCGATCAATCCTTTGGAAGCAAAGGATACCTATCAGGGAACAGTACGCCTTACATACGCAGATGCTGCTGATGCGATCAAGACGTACATGAATGAGAATAGCAATGTGCCATTTGATGAAGAGAAGCTGAACAGGGATATTGCAGAATTGGTATCCAATGCAGAACTTGTCACAGAAGAGTGTGAAATGTATTTTGTAAAGAATGGCGAGGAGCTGCAGCCGGTCTTCACTGAGGAAATCATCGACAAAATGTATGGCGGAATCTATAGTGGTTATTATGAAAAGCTGGATGAGTTTGCTGAGTCGATGAAGGAGGGAGAATAGTATGAAATCGCTGATTTGTAAAGTAATGGCATTTTTCCTTGCAATTACATTGATGATCGTTGGCGCAGACTGGAAAATTCTTTGTTGCGCCGAAGACGAGTTTACTGAAGTAAAGATCAATGCTGTTGTAAACAGTATTCCTCAAAAGCTTGATGCTCTTCAGGATCAGCAGGGGACACTGTATCTTTCGACGGATGTTCTCTCTGAAATCACAGTGTATCAGTACAATAATGAGTCCATGAAGTTTGTGCATGATGCATCGGACGGATCTATGGACTATCGTGAAGTCTGGACATTTGCAGAAGAAGGAATCCAGATTGTCAACTTTTCTCGTGGTATGATCAATATTCAGAAAGAGATTGCAATACCTGCTTGTCCGGAGTATAACGGGAAAAGATATTTCCCTCTGGCAGAACTGCTTCCTGTATTGAATGCAAATGCGTTGGTTGAGGATGGATGTCTGTATGTGGAGGATGTGAAGCATTCTATGACAAATATTATGGCATCCTTTGATATTGATGACTATTTGTTTGATATGTACGATGATGATGATTTTTTGGGACTGTCAAGTGCTGAAATATTATCCGGATGGTCCTATCTTTTTAAAACACTGCTTGGGCTTGAGTGGAAACGGCTTACGTTTACATACGATTTCAACTATGGTGTCTGTGATGATTATGAGGAAATTTTCACAGAGTACCTACGGGAAGACGCAGTGTATATGGAGGCGTTGAGCCTTGATGAGAGCAGACACCATTCCATTATTAACTATGTTTCGAATGAAGAATACGAAGATAACAGCAATTTTTCAGAGTGCATCGGTACGTTGTCTGATTTGCTTGAAATGAAATACGAGGGAGAAATCCCAAATTATGGAAAGATCGCCTCGTTTGCAAGCATGGAGATCACGCAGGGACTGGAATACTATACATTCTTGTCAACTTACCTGAATCATGTTGACGATCACTATGAAATGCTTCGTTCTGTTTACGGTTTTGACAACCATATCGTTGATGGGATTGAAAGTTTTGTTGATGGCAATGAGGAACGGGCAGCTGCACTGAATGTCTACAGCAAGTATGGAGAAAATGAAACCGATCGTTTTGCATCCGCTCTGATTGATCAATACGATCATGCTGCACAGAATGTAATTACTGGAAAAACATTCCCATTAACCGCTCTTACCGCTTCGGTGTCCAGCCTGCTGTTTGATTATATGGAATTTGCACCCAAGCAGGTGGCGGATAATTGCCAGTATTTAGGGCATTACAACAAGATCATGGTTTCGGCTTGTCAAAAATTCAATACAATGTCAAGTGGACATTCAGGGATGGATTACCAGACAATCGAGGATACACGTCTTTCTGCAATACTTGCCCTTAATGCAAGCAGATCCATATACCAGGCACTTCTGGGTTCTGAACAAGCATACGGAAATTCCGGCGGTGTTTATCAGCGAAAGATAGATGTCATTGATGAGATGCTGAAGAAATTGTACCTTGCAAAGAATGCTTGTCTTACTGATTCGGAGGGGTATATTGATGGGAGGGTACAGGAGTTAAATTACGATCTTCCAAATGTCGAAACGTATGATAAAAACTATGAGGAAAACATCCAGGTATTTGACAAGGCAATTTTTGGAGCAGTTACCAATGCTCTTGCTTTAGCTGGTCCTCCTGTTGTTACTGATGCTGATGGCGATGGAAAGTTAGAATTAACGCTATCAACGATTATATCCGATAGCGAATGGAGAACATCGGTTATTATGGTTGAAAATGTTGTGTCTCCAGGTATGTATGGCTATACCTCCACGGGTGCTGCCCAATATATAGGATATGATGTTGATGATGAAAAAGGAATTGTACTGTTTAATAATAATTATGGATCTGTTGGACACACTTGGATTTCGTATAGTTGCTGGACAGGCAGCTCTTGGGAAACCGTATCAGAATATTTGCGTGAATTTGTTGGGACAGAGGTGGAACCAACTGTTACAAAATGCTACTGGAATCACGAAACTGTAACTGAAAATGAATTCCATGCTCTATCTGACAAACTTAACCATGAACGGGATGATCTACCTCAACTCCTTAATGCATATATTGATGGAGATTTAGCTAATGCATCGGAACAGTTCTACGCATATTTGAAAACATGCTCTGATGTACAAAGTCCTATAGCAGTTGACATTGATAAAAATGGGACAGCAGAACAAGTAATTGTTGTCAATAATTTGACTGCTATGTGGCGAGAAAACACTGTGTTTTTCAATGAATCCGGAACAGAAGATTTTACTGGGTTTGACAATGTGAAATCTACAGTTTTCGTACTTGATGAACACAATGGTCGAGTGAGAATCAGATCAGAAAACTTTGACCGTGAAATTTCATTATCTGTTGTGGATGGATCAATTGTAGTGAATAATGATACAAACCTTTCTTTGGAATACTCGGCGGAGGAAGACACGCTTGAAACGAATTTATTAAAAATTGTTTCTCAAAACCAAATAGGAGCGTTTAATGAAGTGCCGATTGCTGAACTTGAACAAATCGCCGAAGAATTATATTTAGCAAATGGACATGCTGTTGTGAGCTGCTATACTTATTGTGATTGGGAAACTGATTATGATGATCAAATTCCATCAGAATACGAATGGGCCATCTATTGTAGAATTAAGGGATGTAATTCTATGGAAGACGTTCTTGAAATAATTCATCAGACGTTCAGCTCACGATATGATGACTATAACAGAGGAGAAACAAGCGGTGACCCACGAGAAGAAGGTGCTTGTGCTGTAACAGAATGTTTGAGTGAAGAAAGAGGATTGTTTAAAGAGATGAATGGAAAGGTATATGTTTTGTGCGGAGATTCTCCCTATTACGTTTCAAATGCGTCAGCAACTTATCAGCGGACTGAGGGTGATGAGGTTTGGTTTACAATGTCTACCGATCGTCCAAACAGAACATTTACCGCAGATTTTTCGATGGTATATGAGGATGGTGTCTGGAAGATGGGTGCTGCAACATATGCACGATATTAAGGGGGAGTGTATGGTATGAACATACCCATACCCCAACCCACCCTCAAACGCAAGCATCCGCTCTTCCTCGAACAAGCCATCATCACGCTGGAACTTGCCGAAGCTGCCAATGATTCAAACAGGCATATTTTTGTATGTGTACAAAGATGAGAATTATCATATATTCCTTATGGGTGCGTAACGATTGGATTCGTTACGCACCTGGTTTTTAATATTAGAATTATTGTATTTACCCTACAGAGAGCCTTCTCAAAATCCTCCTCCACAGAGATAATCTCTTCTCGCTGTGTTATTATGTGGTATATTTGACTCCTGATTGACTGTGCATCTTTTGCTTCATATTATTAAAAAACGCTCTTGACAAATCCGAACATATGTACTGTAATTAAAATACAATAAAATCAGCTGACCGGTGAGGGACATGTTTTTGGCATGAACCTCAGGTGATCACGGTATCCGCTTAGGCAACCATACGCCGACTAAGGTCGGATTCGTGAGCGTTCACAGCTTCGGCTGTGTCGGGAATATGTACCTTTCCACAGCGGAAAGAGGTGCATAGAGTCCGGCTGATTACTGTCCAGAATGAGGTTGTAGAAGTTTCGGACGAACTGTACGAATTCATGGAATCCGACCGCAAGCGTCAGGCTGCTGAAGAACGCTCCGACCGTCGACATCTGATGCCAATCCTCATAAATTTAATAGACATCGTCTATTGAATTTTAGCCAACGAAGTTGGCGTTGAGGATGGTATCGGACGGCAATTGGCAAAGCCAATTGTAGCCTGCGAAGCAGGCGTTGTTCATCATATCTACATTCGTAGATATGATGAACTTTAGTATGAGTAAAAGTAGTTTTGAAACGGTTGAGGTCAAACAGGAGTACAGCAGTCGGAAGTTTGAGAATCAGATTTTCCATCGGCTCGACCTCCAGAAGCTGCGGGAAGCGATGAAACTGCTGAACGATGAGGAACGCAGGCTGATCGAGATGTATTATTGGGATGAAATGACCATGCAGGAGATCGCTGATGTGTTCGGCATCAGCAAAATGGCTGTATCTAAGCGGCATCAGAAAATTCTGGACAAGATGAGAACTACCGTCATCGGGTGGTAGTTCTTTTTTTAGAAAAATTTTGAAAAAAGTGGTTTACAACCTGTTTCCGAGTGTCCTTAATAGTAGAGGGCACTCATTTTTTATGGGCTGTTGAAATGGCGAATGCCACAGCCCTCCCTCTGATTTATCAGTTGTGCATGGCACGGCATTTTTATATGCTGTATTTATACCGCCTCGGGTGACAGTAGTGACGGTAGAATTCTGTGGGTGGAGGTCTTGGATTCTACCGGCACCCGAAATTCTGAAAATGTCGATTCTGCGTTGTTTCAGTGCGGTGGCAGCAGCAAAATGGGTGCCAGCAACTCGCAAAAGGGCGACGGTAGAACGGCTTCGGGTGACGGTAGAACGGCTTCGGGTGACGGTAACTTTATCGAAACCACTGCACTCCCCGTCAGCGTTTTGTAAGCGATTTGTGCCATCGGGATTGCCGTGGGACAAGTTATCGGGAATCGGCACAGAACGGCAGACAGGTGAACGTGGAGCGTTTGTGGGCGGATAAGGAGATGATGCCATGGAAAAGGAAATTGAAATCAACACCACAGCATACAGACGCAGGAATCTATATATGGAAAAGAAAATGCACATCGACGGAAAGACTTACGAGGTCGTGTCCGTCCTGCCGCTGGAAGATACAGAAAATCCGCCGGAAACTGTGGCGGATAAGCTGAAATATCTGATTCAGGAATCGAAAAGTTAACAGAAAATTTTCTGGACTTACAAACCGAATGGGCTGATACTGTTGGTGTATCCTATTCGGTTTGGCAGCGAGCCGCTGCACCCAATTGTGCCGACACAAAGCAAACTAAAACTCAAGGTTTCCTTTGTCGGCACGCTGAAAGTGAGTGCGAAACGGCAACACGAACAGGAGGATTGATAAAATGGATAACACACCAAACCGAAATTTGATTACGGCGTTATACTGCTCCATCCTATGATGTGCGGTTCATTGCTGTGACGGACGGTGTAGACAGCATCAACGGTATTAACGAAATGTCGGGAATGCGTAACTTCTTCAATGACTTCTTTGCCAGAGATACGAGCAAGAAAATCCGTGCTGTTCAGCGTGCAAAGGGCGAACGTGGGGAACGTGTGGGAACGACAATTCCCTACGGCTATATGAAGAACCCCGATAACCCGAAACAGCTTGTATCCAATCCCGAAACCGCACCGATCGTTAAGAGAATCTTTGAAATGTACGCAAGTGGCATCGGCATCCGCAGAATCTGTGCGACCTTCGAGCGTGAGGAAATCCTGTGTCCGAGCGTGTATGCGTTCAGAACAACAGGCAATCGGTCGGGAAATCCGAACCTTGACAAGCCCTATCGTTGGTCGATCACGGCGGTTCGCAAGATGCTTTCCAACGAGTTTTATTGCGGAGATACGGTCAATTTCAAGACCTATTCCAAGAGCAATAAGCTGAAGAAACGACTGAAGAATCCGCCCGAAAAGAGACTGGTTTTCAAGGACACGCATGAAGCAATCGTCAGCAGAAAGCTGTTTGATACGGTGCAGAAGCACTTCGCAGGCAGAAAGCGTCCCGATGTGCAGGGTGAAATGGACAGGTTCGCAGGCTACCTGTTCTGTGCGGAGTGCGGTGCAAGGCCGTATCTGCACAGAGGCAAAACGATTGATCCAAAGCTGAATGCATTCCAATGCGGCGGATACCAGACGAAGGGCAACAGCCATTGTACCTCGCATTATATCCGAGAATCCGTGCTGAACGAGATTGTGCTGACCTCGCTTCGACAGATGACAGCGTATGCAAGGGAAAACACCGAGGAGTTCTATGCGATGGCAACAGCAAACGGCGAAGCGGAGGCAGAGAGATTCTACGCTACAGCAGAACGACAGAAAACGCAAATTACTGCACGAATCAGCCAGCTGGACAACATTATCCGCTGTCTGTACGAGGACAGGGTGACGGGACGAATCACCCCTGAACGCTTGACACGATGGCGAGTGGATATGAGCTGGAACAGGCAGAGCTGCGGCAGGAACTGCAGTGTATCACGAAAAAAATTGATGAGATGGACTTGCGTAAGATGTATGTGAAGGAGTTTATCGCCAAGGCAAAGACGTATATTGAAATGCCTGAGCTGACGCCCGAACTGCTGCGAGTGTTTATCCGCAGGATTGAGGTTTATGAGAAAGCAGAGAAGTATTCCCGAACCTGCGGAAACAGGATTGTGATTCACTATACGTTTCAGGCTGGCAGCGGTCAGAGGGCAGATACAGTAACGGACGAAGCAAGCGAAATGGCACTGCTTCCGGCATAAAAAGTGAACCCGAAAGGCAATTGTGCCTTTCGGGTTACATACCAGACTTATTTCTCCGTTAAGGATAACAGACAGAACAGGGGCGTTTGTTTTATTCCTGATTTTCGATCTTATCGGCGATTTCACGGATGACAGCGGCATCGGATTCGGATTTGATCTTGTATTCGGTGCGGGAATAGAAATTATCATTCACATCCCAGAGCACGGGGATGAAGCCGTTGTCCACAGCCAGATGCATCATGTGAGAGAGGCAGTCGGAGGATGCGGTGACATCGGCATCCTTGGCAATGTTCTCCTTGCCGTAGATGGATGTGCATTCGCCCACAAAAACGGGGATGTTCTGTGCTGTATAGACTTCTGTCAGCTGACTGCACTGTTTATTGCTGTAGGCACGCCAGTAGTCGCCGCCGATGTTGTTCGTCCAGTAGCAGGCATTATCGATGTAGTGCACGGAAACCATGAGTCTGTCCTCTGTCGGATCCTCGGGGAGCACATAGCGGGCGTCCGTGGTCTTGTCAATATTCGTCCAGTAGCCGGAAGCGATGAGCATCCGGTTTTTGTTGTTGCCGCCGGATTCTCTGACGGTGTCGACAAACACCTGATTCATGTCATTGACATAGTCAAACAGCTCGTCCTCGGTGTAGGTATCGCCCTCACGCTGGGAACCGAGTGCCTCGTTGAAGCCCTCGAAGATGAGATAGTCGGAATAGTCACGGAAGTGTCCGGCAATCTGTTCCCAGATGATTTCGGTGGCTTCCAGCACATCTTCCTTGGGGTGGTTCTTGATCAGGAATTCATCGTAGTGGTGGACATTCAGTACAACATAGAGATCGTTGTCAAGGCAGTAGCCGATGATCTCCTCCACACGTTCGATGTAGGCGTCATCAATTTCGAACTTGCCGTCATCTTCCATCATATTGCCCCAGTACACGGGAACACGGATGGTGTTGAAGCCGGCCGCTGCCATGCCGTCGATGGCCTCCTTGGTCGTCACAACCGCCCCCCAGCAGGTCTCATAGTTCTGGGGTGTATCCTCTCCGATGAGGGATGCGCCGGCTGTTTTATCCTGCGGGTCGGCCCAGTAGGCTTCCATTGTATTGCCGAGATTGATGCCGATGCCCATTTCCTGTGCATAGTCCATGGCGGACATATTCTTGCGCATGGTGCCGCCGTCGAGGGCAGCGGTGCAGCCGGTCAGTGCGCTGAGTGTCATGGCTGAAGCAGCCAGCAGACAGAGTTTGCGGGTCATTTTCATTTTCATAGTCGTTCCTCCCATAAAAGCGATGTCTCCATTATTATAGCATATTCTGTGCGGGAAGTAAAGGGGGAGTTGTGGAATCCGGCTCGGCAAAGAACTGCATGGGGATGTGGAATAAGTTCTTCATAGTTTGACCTCGCTTTCTTGGATTTGGGTATAAAAATAGCACCTCTGTCGAGATGCTGATTGTCTATGAAATTGTATTATTCTTCTGATTCATTGTCGAGCAGATAGAGCTGCTGCATGATGTAGTCGATGTCACGCTGGACTTCCAGCCGGTGTTTAAGCCTTTCGCTGATCCTTGCAGGCTGTTCCATCCATACTGTCAGGTCTTTCAGCCGTGTGCAGAGGTATTCACGGTAGACTTCTTTTGTGACGGTGTCCATGGGGGTGCTCCTTTCTGTTTTTGGGTATAAGAAAACCGCCGGATTAAGGGCGGTTTAATAGATCATACCTTTTTTGTATTCAAATTCATCCCATTCTTCAAAGAAAAGGTTGTGTCCTGTCTGCTGACATCTTTCTAACCTGTCGGTAAACTGTTCGTCGGTTTCGGTGAATGGGCTGATGTATGTTTTCCCATTTTCATCAGAAACAACAATTTGATTGCCAGGTTCTGCGAACGCACAATCGTTTGTATTAAAAAAAACACGATAAGCGTATACACTTTTTTCAGTTAGCATTTATAGTACACCTCCTAAAATTTCTTCGAATTTTTTAGAGCATTCGGAAAATATTTCTGCATTTCCTTATATCGGACCGTATCAAACTGAGCTTCAAACATATGAGCGAAAGCTTCAGAGCAAATAGTAGAATCATCATCCCAATAATGAGGGTTCCCTCTTAGGTGACCTGATATACCTCTGACATTTCCTTTAGAAATACCCTCCAAAATGTCTGATACAGCCGAATGCTTGCGCATTGTTGATAAATCATTTCCAATTGCAGACTGGACCTTATCAAAAGTACCAAGTTTATGCTTTTTACCATACGCTTTCATATATGATAAATAATCGTCATCAAGCAGCTTTCTGAAATCTGCATTGTTTGAGATGCCTCCAGCCGCATCATCAATAAGATGCCCGTGTTCATGAAACCATGTCGCACCACTGCCACGAGAATTATTCAAATCTCCGCTGTAATTCATTAGAATTTTCTTTTTATCCAAATCGTAGTGAGGGGTTCCCAAGAAATCTGCTTGTTCAACAGAATTGGCAGGGACAAACTTAGTGAACGCCTTTTTAGCACTTTCGGAGCCATGGGAGAACTTAGTCTTGATTGCATTGTAATACTCCTTGCTAATGCGTTTATCATTTTGAAGCCGTTCCTTCATGGCACCTAAGTCTGATTGATTCTCTGCTTCCAGTATACCACTTTTCCGTTCAGAAGTCAAGGACTTTCTGACCTTTGCCTCTACCGTCCGATTATACCCCACCACCGCTGTCCGGTCGGGCTTGTATTTCAGGCCGTTGTCATCACAGTATGTCCGGAGTGTCTGCACCCTTGTGTTTAGCTTCACCTTGGCCTTCTTCAGACCTTCCTTGTCGCCTGTCGCCCTGCAAAAAATCCCCTCCCACAGCGTATGATATAATCCCCTTAGAGTAGACACACGAAAAAACAAAAGTGTGAAAACTCTAAGGGGGTTATTTTGTGTCAAGAGGAAGTAAGCTAACAAATGAAGAACGAATAGCTGCAGTTCAGGAGTAT
>SVNX01000022.1 GCA_015066665.1 Ruminococcus sp.
TACCCTCGCAATATAGCCCCTCCCCCTTCGGGGGAGGGGTTGGGGTGGGGGCAGGCTTTGGGGTGCTAACCCCAGAAAAAAGACTTTTTCTACAAGCTGAACACAGCACTTTGATGTGCTGTGTTCTTTCATTTTTCAATGATATCCCGCATACACGCCGTCAGCTCCAGTCCTCTTTTCCGTCCCTGTGCTGTTTCAGAGCGGCAAAGCGCAGAAGCTGCTTGCGGGAAGAAATGCCGAGTTTGCTGTAGATGTTCTTGTTGTGGTATTTGATCGTATTTTCGGTAATGTGCAGGATCTCGGCGATCTGCTTGGCACTCTTCCCCGAGAGATACAGCTCATAGATTCTGTACTCAGCAGGGGTGAGCATGCTGAGATTCTCCACGAAGAAGTGGTATTCCTCCGGTACAATCTCCTCCTTATGCTGCTCAGCAAGGCGGTCGATCTCGCTTTTGGCAAGCTCATACTGTTCGGCGGCCTTTTCGTAGGCTTCCTTGGCACGGCGTGCTTCCTCCTCGGCATGCTGCCTTGCCTCTTCAAGCGCATCCAGCTGCTGCTCGTAATCATTGTCCTTTTCCGCAAGAAAGGCGAACAGATCATCGATCTCACGGATTCTGAGCTGCGTGCCGTAGTCTTCCCTTGCTTTGACCAGTTCGATCTTTTTCAGAATGGGGGAGACATATTTCTTGCTCATGACGATGCAGCAGACCGCAGCCAGAATGGCGGCAATCAGAAAAATCAGAACGATATGCATCTGTCCTCTGTGCAGAAAATAGTCATACTGCGCCTGCGGGAGCATCACGGCAGCACGGAAGCTGTCACGTCCGATCGTGATGTCACGGGTCAGTCCCACGCACTGTTCATCACCGAAGTCAAACAGCTGTGAGCCGTTTTTATCATGAATCCGGAGCGTATTGTCCGGACGATTGTAGCGGCCGGAGCTGAACTGCCCTGCATACAGGCCGTCCTGTGCATCAAGCAGACCGCAGGTTTCACTGCCCCAGCGGCTCTCGACTGTCTTGTGCGAATGCTGGAACAGAAGATCGGTGCTTTCAAAGCCGCAGACGCCTATGATACAGTCGTTGTCATCACGGATGGGGACATAGATATAGCGGGCACGTTCCCATGTGTCGGGGATGGAAACGACGGGACTGAGCACGAAATGCGTTCCCTCCGGAAAAAGTGCATCGCTGTCCTCGAAAAAATCCGTGCTGCACTCGTTCTTCCATCCGCTGTGAAATCCGATATTCCGGCTTTTTCCGGTTGCAAAGGATCCTCTGTAAATCGAGAAATCATTGTTGACGGTGTTTTCCGAGCAGAGATTGATGTATTTGAGATAGAGGCAGCTGCGAAGCGGGGTGTCGGAATGGCTGTTGGCAGTTGTGTCAAGTATGCAGAATGCACCGCTGGCCGGTGCCACCTGCATGTTCAGATAGACCGCATCGTAGAGACGGCTTTGCAGTGTATCAAGGGCGTCCGGATTGTCCTGCAGTTCTTCAAAGCGGATGCGGTTTTCGGTCAGATAATCCTGAATGGTCTGTTCGAGCTGATTGGAAAAGGAGATGGCACAGGCGGCCAGCTCGTCACTGTCACGCTCGATGCGCTCGGAACAGGCGTCAAGCCGTGCCTGCAGATCGTTCATGATCTGTCTGTCGGTCGGACTGAGAATGCCGAACAGGTTCAGCAGAATCACAATAAGTGCAAGGAAAAGGCAGATCAGGGAAAATACATAGAGCGCAAAGCGTCTGCGCATGGAGACGCCCTCAGCTACGAAGTGCCGGAACAGGCGTCCGATGTCAGGGAATTTCAGTGTCTTCATGTCTCAGCCCTCACATATCCTTGTCCGAAAGGCGTCTGAGCTCTGCAAGAGATGCGGCAGCAAGTTCATCCAGTACAGCCGCTTTGTCCTCACCGGCGGCTGTGCGCTCGGCATACTGACTGTGTGCGGATTTCAGCACCTGCTTGACATGCTGTTCAAAACAGCTCTGCACATCCGAAGCGCCTGCATAACGAGGCAGTGCATGGAGCGTATGGCTTTCCATCATGCCGTCCATCATATCGTAAAGATGGGAAAAATGTTCTGTACCTGCCGTGTCCGTATCGTCAAACAGTGCTTCAAAGGCGGTATCAGTGACGGGCAGATAACCGGCACTTGTGACAAACTGCAGGTTGTTTTCATCCTCGGTCAGCCATTTTGCAAAGAGGACGGCAGCATAATTTTTTCGTTCATCCTCGCTTTTTACAGCAAACAGGCCGCCGCCCCGATGGACTGCGGCGGGCTCTGCCGCCTTGAATCGGGGATAGGGCAAGGCAAGTGATTCGATCGGCTCTGTAGTATTGTCGGGATAGAAAACCATCTCGGGCTGGTAGAGGATGTCCGCCGTTGAGCCGATGTTGGAGATGATCTCCACAGTCTTCCAGCGTGAAGCGGCATAGCCGTCATCGAGACAGATGCCGCCGTAAATGGCCGCCCTGCTCAGAGGATACCACACCTTTTCAAATGCATCATCGTCCAGATTCAGCCGCCCGTCCTCGATCAGGGCACTGTCATGGGCTGCCATGCCGATGAAGGCGTAATTGTAAAAGTCGTTGATCTGCGTGAAATTCTGGCCGTCCGACCAGTCGTAATAGAGATTTGCCGTGTCAAAAAAGCCCTCGAAGGTCAGAAGATCCTCGGCGGATACGTCTGCCTCGTCAGCAAACCTGTCAAACAGCGTCCGATTCAGGAACAATGCTTCCGAGGATTTGGCAATGGGCAGCATGAGGAGCTTATCGCCGAAACAGCCTTCGTCAATGAATTCGTCCCTGAAGAGCGCAAGCTCTTCTTCGGAAAAATAGTCATTCCAGCAAAGAAGCTCTTCCTCACCAACGATTTCTGCCACACGCGGATAGGCGGTGAAGAGATCCGGCAGTTCCTCGGCACCGGGTTCACCGTTGGCTGAGGCAAGCAGTGCCTTGTCAATGGCCGAGGAGCTTGTGACCGACACTACGTTGACCGTCACGCCGTTTTCACGGCCGACGGTGTCGTTGAATGTATCAATCGCATCATTGAGAGGGGAGCGGGTCTGGCTGCCATAGACATGCCACATGGTGAGGGTGACAGGATGACCGGCATCCGGCCGCTGCCTGCTGCCGCAGCCTGCAAGGCTCACAGCGAGCATGAGCAGAGCCAGAAATATGTAAAAGATTCGTTTCATCATAGAGTCCCTTTCTGACGGGTAGGCATATATCCTGCCCGTTTCTGCAATATTTTTGGTTTTCCCACCCTTTTTCTGCAATTTGGGTAGTGTCAAAAAGTCCGATTTGCGGTATAATCAGATTGCAGGCGACAAAAGAGAGTATGGATCCCTGCGTGCGATCAGGGTGCTCGAAGTTCCTGTGGGTGCGCCAACAGTCACAGGAACCGCCCGTCCTTTCATTTTAGCATATTACAGCAATTAAGTCAAGAATGTGTAAAACGAAAAACGTCTGACAAACCATCATCCAAAGGAGGAAAAACATATGGGACTCTTCGATTCCATTCTGAAATCGGCAGGCAATGCCATCAAAAACGAGACCGCAAAACCAGCACCTTCCGGAACACCGGCCGTCGCCAAGGGCGGCCATCATCAGGAGCGTATTGTCTTTTCGGCACTGCCCAAGAATTTAGCGGAGCTGCAGGCACTCCCGGAAGCGAGCCTTGACACCCCCTACAAGACAGCGGCACTCACCATTGCGGTGCTCTGTGCATATGAAAACGATCCCGATACCTGCATCGGCATGCTCGATTTTCTCAAAGGGCCGGCCGATGTGAGCAATTACGAAAAGGGATTTATCAGGGAACGCCTTGCCGGAAAGTACTACAAGACCTTCTCCTTCTTCGAGGGTGCCACCCCCGAAAACGGCTACAAGCCTTCCGTGCCCTATGCCATCACCGTGAGTGAGAATCCCTATTCCTTCGATGAGGAAAACTGGGCAACGCTCTATGTCACAAGCGGCGGTGCGGATCATCCGCGGCCGATCAAACTGAGAAAGAAGCCTTCTACGGGCCAGTGGTTCGTCAATGACATTCAGTGCCTTGCCGACATCCGAGTACCCGTTGAGGAAGATCCCTGGGCGTAAAGGAGGAACAGCATGCGTTATCATAGAATCTGGGCAGTGCTGTTGGCGGCTGCCGTGAGTGCGTCTCTTTCTGCCTGTGGAAAGGGCAGCACAGAATCCGAAGAAAACAGCACATCCGCCGCTTCCGAAGCTGAGACCACGGCTCTCCCGACTGAAGCCGATACCACCAAGCCCACCGCATCCGTGCCGGAAAGCCCTGACAGCATAAAGGTCTACTACGGCTGGGGTACGGAGGATGAGAAGTATTATGCGGAGATCTTCTGCCCCGAGGGTGCGGCATTCAGCGAGGACACACTCGAAACTGCCGAGGATGACGGCAGTGTCATGACCGCAAGCTTGACGGACGAAGTGAAACAATACGCCGTCTCGAGCAGAATGCACTGGCATCGTGATGCCTATAACAACGAACCGACCGCCTATCCGATCATTGCACAGCTGTATTTTGACGGCAAGCTTGATGACAAAACCGCTGCCGACCACACCGGCTGCAATCAGAATGTCACACCGCTGGGCTTTACATGGAACGGCTATGATGTAGTGCTCATCGAGACGACCTACACATTCATGGACTATGGCGAGCAGACCGAACTGTTTGCCGGCGTCGAGTACGATCTGGATTACTGGAAAACGGAAGAAGGCACGGGCAAGGTGATGGATCTGACCACCAAGGCACTCTTCGGATTTGAGCTGAACAGTCTTGGCGATGAGGCGCTGACGCAGGAGCAGTGGGCATGGGTTATCAGTGCACTGTTCGGTGTGGAGACGGGCATGGCCGATCCCTTTGCAAAGGAGTCCGCAGCACCCCCTGCCGCTGTTGCACAAAGTGCACTGGTCGGCGAGTGGATCGACCGGACAAGCGACTGGGAGGACACCTATGTCTTTGCGGACGACGGCACGGGAAGCTATACAAGCGGCTTCGAGTACGCCTTTACTTACGAGGTGGAGGGGGACACACTTACTGTCACCTATGAAGAGGACGATGTCGATAGATTCACAGTTTCCGTGGAGGACGGCGTGCTCATTCTTGTGGATGAATTCGGCTATGAGCAGAGATTCGGGAAAAACGAAACTGCGGAAGAAACTACCGTACCGGAGGAGAGCACACCGGCTGAAGAGGCACATCCCTATGTCAAGGCGGTTCTCGGCACATGGAAGGAAAGCGAGACGGGCATTGATGAGACGTTCCGGTTCGATGCCGACGGCACGGGACATTACAGCTGTCTCGTGGAGGATGGTCTCTACGAATGCGAGTTCACCTATTCCTTCCTGCGCAGCGACTACATTGAAATGGTCTATGATGATGGCACCGAGGGAGGCTTCCAGATCGTCATCGAGGGCGATACCATGACAGTCCGCAATGAATATGCGTGGGATCTGGCCTATACACGACAGTAATCCCATCACAAAAGAGCGAAAGGGTGCAGACTCTTTCGCTCTTGCTGTAAGCGGAGACTGCGTGTGAAACAGAAAACAGCTGCTCTGTCTGCTCCCGATTTGCAGATCAATTTATGTAGAATCCACAAAAAATCCACCATTTCTGCATTTTGTTTGTTGATTTGAGCGGGGTGAGCGTGCTATAATGATTCTATGGGGGATTGCCCCATGGAATCTGTGCAGTGTTTTCTGCACACAGGAATATATAAAGGAGTCAGGCTATGAAGTTGAAAAGAATTTGTGCGGCGATGCTTTCCGCCGTCACTGCGTTCAGCGTTTTTGCAGGAATACAGCCGATGAACAGCATGTCCTCCGCCGATTGGATGGCATCGCTGCCTTCCGCTGTGTTCGAGGTGGAGCCGATCACGGCGGAGGCGGCAGGGAATTTCCGCCGCGTCGTATCGAATGAATCCCCGATGTGGATTATTCACATTGATTCGTGGAATTATGCCGATCCGGAAAAGATCATCGAGCTTGTGCCCGAGGATGTCCTGCCGTATGTGGTGTTCAACATTTCCCTTTCCATCAACTGGAGCAGCACCGAGCACAAATGGCTCATGGTGCAGGACGGCGTCGAAACAGCAAGATCCTGGATGAAGGCCTGCGCCGACAAGGGCGTGTGGACGATGATTCAGCCCGCCAGCGGCGGACAGTGCCATTTCCCCGACTATAAGGCCACGGACGATCTGGACAATACGATTTTCGGCGAGTTCTTCCGTGAATATCCGAACTTCATCGGATTCAATTACTGCGAGCAGTTCTGGGGCTTTGCCTCCCAGGATTTCCCCGTGACCTACCAGCAGCGATATGATCATTTCTCCGCTCTCCTCAAGCTCTGCAACAAGTACGGCGGCTATCTCGATATCAGCTGGTGTGAGAACCAGTGGGGCTCCCAGCTCAATCCCGTTGCCATGCTGAAGACGAATGCCAACTGGGAGAAGGCTGCACGCACCTATTCAGAGAATCTCATCCTCGAAGAAAAGTACACCCAGTCCGGCTATATTGCGGCTGTGGAGAGTGAGGTCTATGGTGCGTACATATCCGGCTACTGCGGCAATTTCGGCGTGCGCTGGGATGATACAGGCTGGTCGGACTACCCCTGGCAGGGCGGTGACCTCGACCCGCAGACCAAGGATCAGTACAGACTTGTGACATCGGTCCCCGTACTTCTCGAACGTATGGTGCAGAACGGCATGACCGTCATTGACGGCCCCGAGCTGATCTGGGCGGACTGCATCAAGGAGAACTGGATCAAGCGTGACGAGGAAGGCTATGAGATCCGTAACTGGTCATTCTATGATCAGTACCAGAATGATGTCCTCGATCTCTACCGGAAGTTCAATGACGGCGCCATCCGCATTCCGACCCGTGAAGAAGTGGTCAGCCGGACAAAGGTCGTGGTGATTCAGGATGTCAACAGCGGCAGCAATGATGAGAAATACTGCATCTATAAGAACATGTTCGAAGGCCTGTACCGTGCGGCTAATGACGGCAATCTGAAGGATAACCATAATCCCTTCAAGTCCACCGGACGCTACCAGACCATTCCCGTTGTATATGGTCTTGCGGACGATCTTGCCAAGTCCATTCCCGTGCAGATCAAGCAGTCCGAAATCCCTTCAAGATGGAACAGCATTGAAGCCAAGCAGTCCGAATTCAACCGGCTCTACGGCGAGGACTACTACGGCAATATGTATGCAGGCCGCAACGAAAACAGCTGGGTGACCTATAATCCCTTCAAGACCGAAACCGAAGCGGGCGGCTACCTCTATCTGAAGTACAACACCTGCAAGCAGCTTGAAGTGAAATATCCCCGCTACGGCGCCGGTCTGATCAATGAATACGCCGATCATATTGATTTCTATCTCAGCAACTATGATGAGGATAATACCACGACCCTGAAGACAGACATGATCAAGATCTATGGCTGCAGCAAGGAGCCTGTCATCACCATGCAGAAGGACAGGGGTGTCAACCAGCAGAAAACGGAGATCACCACTTCGTACGAGAACGGCACCTTCACGATGTATGTCAAGCACAACGGCCCTGTGGATGTCAGCGTCCAGTGCGAGGGCAATGAAACCGGCCGTCAGACATCATTCACGCCCTCCAGACAGAGTGCACCCGAATTTCCGGAAAACTATGAGGGCGTGCGCCAGTATGAAGCGGAAAACTTTGACCGTAAGAACATCGAAGAGAATGTGACCAATGCCTGCAGAAGCGGCGTGACCGGCTGCTGGGGCATGGGCTTTATGAAGTTCGGTACAAAGGATACCGCTGCGGCAAGGGATTATGTCAACACCGGAAAGGCCGGTACGTTTGATCTGACACTGCGTTATTCCGCTGTGTCCGATATCAATCAGGTCGATCTGTATGTGAACGGCACCAAGCAGGAGACGCTCTCCCTTGGCAGTACGGGCTCTTACAATACATGGAAAACGGTGAAGACATCCGTGCAGCTGAAGCAGGGAGAAAACAAGATCGAATTCCGTGCGAATGCCGCACTGCCGAGCTCCCTCTATCTGGACTGCTTCCAGGTGGCCGGTGATTTCGGAGAACGCAATCTCCCCGAGCCGATTGCCGGCGGCACTCTCTTCACGGAGGTTATTGTAAGAGATGCGGAAAATCGTGATGACTGGTCGGTTTATGAGAACTTCGGCATTGGTTCATCCATTTTCGGCGACCGCAATATCCATGCCGCTTCCGTACCGAATGCACTGTTCGGTGCAGAGGCTATCCGTACAGCCTGTGACTCCAAGATGTACCAGAAGGAGCTGGGATCATTTGTGGCGGGCGATGACATGACGCTCTATATTGCCACCGATACCCGTGTGGTGGATATGGGACTGCCCACATGGTTCTCGACCCTGACTGATACGAATCAGAACATCGTCCTCGACAACGAGCTTGTCCTGCGTGTGTATTCTCGTGAGGTGAAAAAAGGCGATCTTGTGACGCTCGGAACAAACGGCGGCAACGGCAACAATGTCTGCTATATTGCCCTTGCGGTTTCTGCGGATGCCCCCCTCAGAGGTGATGTGAACATGGATGGAAAGTTCAATCTGGCCGATGTTGTGCTGATGCAGAAATGGCTTCTGGCTTCCCCCGATGCAGTACTCGCTGACTGGAAGGCCGGTGACCTCTGTGCAGATGACCGCCTGAATGGATTCGATCTGGCACTGATGAAACGTGCCGTGTTGGAAAACTAACCTGCAATGAATAGGAGACCCCCTGATTTTCTTCGGAAAATCAGGGGGTTTGTTTTTTGTCGAACAGCGTAGGATTTTTTTTTACAAAAGGGTTGACAATCAGGAATGTATGTGTTATACTGTATATGTCTTGATAGATACAGTATGGACAGGAGTGCACTTCATGAATATTATTGTCAAAAACAAATCTGACCAGCCGATCTATGAACAGATCGAGGATCAGATCAGGGCGCAGATTTTAGAGGGGAGCATGACGGAGGATGAACAGCTGCCATCCATCCGACAGCTTGCAAGAGATCTGAAAATCAGCGTGATCACAACCACGAGGGTCTACAATGACCTTGCGGAAGAGGGATTTATCATTTCCGTGGCGGGCAAGGGCTATTTTGTTGCACCACGGAACAACGAACTGCTGCGGGAGAGGATGCTCTGCGAAATGGAAGCAGCTCTGGAAAAGGCGGTCACAAACGGCCGCAATGCCGGACTTTCCGATGAAGAGATACTCAGCACGCTGCGGAACATTATGGAGGAATGATCATGGAAAATATTCTGGAAATCACGGGACTTTGCAAATCGTACAAGGATTTTTCGCTGAAGGATGTGAGCTTTGCACTGCCAAAGGGCTATATCATGGGCTTCGTTGGCCAAAATGGATCCGGTAAGACGACCACCATCCGTTCGATTCTCAATATGGCAAAGATCGACAGCGGCAGGATCAGCGTCTTCGGCCTCGACAGTATCGAAAAAACAGTTGAGATCAAGCAGCGGCTGGGCGTGGTGTTCGACAGCCTGTATCTGGCGGAGCATCTCAATGCCAAGCAGATCGAACAGCAGCTGCGCCCGTTTTATGAAAAATGGGACACGGAAGGGTATTTCCAGAGACTGAAGAAATTCCGTCTGCCGCTGGATAAGAAAGTGGGACAGTTCTCCAAGGGCATGAAAATGAAGCTGATGGCAGCGGTTGCGCTGTCCCATCATGCGGAGCTGATCATTCTGGACGAACCGACCAGCGGCCTTGACCCCGTTGCCCGTGATGAACTGCTGGACATTCTGGCGGAATACATCGAGGATGAAAACTGCGGCGTGCTGTTTTCCACACATATCACCGCCGATGTGGAACGCATTGCCGATTATGTGACGGTTCTGCAGGAGGGCAGGGTATGGTACAGCGGTACAAAGGACGATCTTGCGGAGAAATATCTCATCGTCAAAGGGGCGGAAAAGGATTTTCCGGCATCCGTCAAGGAAAAGTGCATCGGCTTTCATGCGTACCGCAATGGCTTTGATGCCCTGATGGAGACGGCAGACAGAAATCTGCTGCCCGACAGCATTGAAACGGAAAAGGCAAGCATTGACGAAATTCTTGTCTACATCGCAAAGGAGGCGGAGTATGAAAGAAATACTGCATGTGATGAGGCTTGATTTCATCTCCGCCAGCTCCACTGCCGTTACGGTAACCATCCTTCTGGTGTTGATTGGAATACCGGCGGCACTCCTGTTCAATCCGTTTGCCGGTATCATTGTGCTGGAATTTCTGCCGATCATTGTGATCGGTCCCCTGCAGGTATTTGACGGCAAGTACGGCAATCGCCTGCACGGCATTCTTCCCGTCCACCGGAAGAATATCACACGAGGACGTTTTGCTATGTATGCGGCCTTTTTCCTCTGTATCCAGCTGCTTGTGGCAGTTTTGTCCACTGTCGCTGTGTATGCGAATCTCAATGAACTCTTACCCCTTGAAACACTTTCCGCCTTGCAGGAACAGCAGTTTTCCTTTGAGACGAAAACCCTGCCGGAACTGATCATCATGTGTGCGATGGTGTCGATTTGCTTCTGGATGTTGTTTTCTTTTTTTGAGATGTCGGGTCAGATTTTCGGCAGAGAAAATGAAATGAAAATTTTCCTGATCAGCTGTATTGCTGTGATCGGACTCTTCGTCGCTGTGATGACGCTTACAAATGCAGGCATTCTGCCCTATTTCGAGGTTCCGGAACTGCCGGCGACCATACCGGGGGCAATCCGTTTTCTGGTGATCGGCGATCTTGCGGCAATTCTGCTCACTGCTGCATTTTCAGAAATCACAGCACATATCGTATCCAAGCGTGAGATATAAGGAGGTGCGGATATGAAAAAAATACTGGATCTGATCAAAGCGGATCTCATGATCATCAACGGCACAAAAAGCAGCATGAAAACGATGTTTCTTCTGCTGATTATATTTGCAGTCGGCGGCGGCATTTTCTTCTCGCCCCTTGTCATGCTGCTGATGATGTTCATGCTTGCAGCCATGTTTGTACCGTTCATCTTCCAGATGCAGTCGCAGAGCCATTGTGAAAGAATGTTCAGCCTCCTGCCGATCGAACGCAGGGATCTTGTCCGTGCAAGATTTCTATTTATGGTCGGGCTGTATGTCGGACTTTGTGTGATCATGTACCTTGTCATGCTTCTGTCTCTTCAGCTGAATATTTTTGAAAGCGTGCAGGATGTGGATTATGATAAATTCCTGCGGGAAGCGGGTATCGCATTTTCCTTCTTCAAAATCTGCAACCTTGCCTTTCTGGCAGTCTTTGCCGCTGGCATGTGGATAATGACGCTTCAGCTTCGTCAGTATTTCCGTAATACCGAGCAATTTGCCGATGATGCCCTGAATCAGTTCTCTGTGAAACAAATCATCATCGTCGGTCTGATCTGGATTGTGGGTGTCGTGATTATGCTGACCGCTGTCGGAGAAGTGGCGATGGGTGCAACAGTATCGGTACTTCTGCAGCTGTTTATCCAGCTTGCAACTGCGGCGGATGGTGCATTGCTTGCCGTTGTGCTGATTGTGATTGCAGGCTTTGAGGCAGCATACCAGTACATCTGCACCGTGCTGGAATACGATGCAAAGGATCTGTAAAGGAGGGATTTCATGAAACTGATTCAGAAATTATCCGCAGTGGTCTGTGCTGCGGGCCTGACGCTTTCTGCGGTGGCAGTGCCCTTTGTTCATGCAGAGGATGCGGTTCTGCCGTCGGGGCTTACACTTGGTGAATTCCGACAGATTCTCGAAGAAGAGGAACCGAAGCTGGAGGGAAAATTCGCCTCTGCGGAGATCGGCATTTTTCAGGGCGATGAAGTCCTCTATACGGGCTATTTCGGGGAAATCAATCTGACAGAACATATTCCGGCGGATGAGAATTCCGTCTATGAATGGGGAAGTATCTCCAAGACCTTTGTCTGGGTGAGTGTCCTGCAGCTCTGGGAACAGGGAAAACTGGATCTGGAGGAGGACATACGCCATTATCTGCCGGAGGGCTATTTGCAGCATCTGTCCTATAATGATCCGATCACCATGCTGAACCTCATGAATCATAATGCCGGATGGTGCGAAAATACCTACTCCATTTCCTGCAAGGAGGCGGAGGATGTCCGTCCGCTCGGAGAGGCACTGCAGGATACCGAACCTGCGCAGATGCACCGTCCGGGAGAAGTCAGTTCCTATTCCAACTGGGGTGCGGCACTGGCCGGATACATTGTGGAATGTGTCAGCGGCATGGACTATTGTGATTATGTGCATGAACATATCCTCGAACCGCTGGGGATGGAACACACTGCCATCAACCCGACACACAGCGATAATCCGTGGGTGCAGCAGCAGCGTGAAGCCCTGCATTCCTACCGGTTCAGTCCAATCGGCACAAAGTCCGACCTTGACACCTGCATCGAATATATCGAGGGCTATCCTGCCGGTGCGGCAACGGGCACGCTTGCCGATCTGATGACCTACGGACAGGCATTTGTTGATCCCGATGCACCATTATTCCAGAATCCCGAAACGCTCGAAATGCTCTTCTCCGGTTCTGATTTCTACGGCGAATCCGATATCCCTGTGTGCTGCTACGGCTTCTGGCCGACCGAATACAGCATCCGTGTCTATGGACACAGCGGTGCAACATACGCCTGCAATGCGGATCTGATCTTTGATCCGGAAACGGGCTTCGGCATGGCAGTCCTTGTCAACGAATACGGCGGCAACTGGTATATGAACAATGCAGTAGGGCTTGCATTCGGGGCACTCAGCGATACCAAATATGCACCGTCCGGCAATACGGAAACGTTCATACCGGAGGGGTACTATCTCCCGACACGTTCCTACTATCGCGGAATGATGAAATTCATGGGCTTCCTGAATGGTTCGAAAATGGATGACATCGGCGAATTTGAACGCATCGGTGAGAATGTCTGCCAGATCAGACAGAATGGAGCAGCGGTACTGCTCGCTGAGAAACGCTATCCTGACGGAACAAGCGGATTTGCCGTCAGCTCGGTGGAATATATCAGAGACAATCTGTATATCGGAAAGCTTGCACTGCTTGCGGTGTATCTTGTTCTTGCCGTAATCTCGAGCTATCTTCTGCGCATTCAGTGGAAGCTCCGCAAAGCAAAACGCTGGACAGCCTGCAAAGGCGACGGCATCATCACCGCCGGACAGATGGCAAAGCTTGTATCCGGTCTTGGGCTGCTTGCGGCGGCAATCTGCTTCAGCCTTTTCAGCGGCATGCACAGAACAGGAGCCATTGCGATCGGCATTGTGCAGATGGTCTGCATGGCCGTGTGTGCGGCCGCATGTGTGACATCCATTGTGAGCATGGCCTTGAACCGGAAGAATCGGACTGCGGTGCTCTGGCATGCCTTTGATACCGCCGGCAATCTGTTCGCCGTGTGGGCGATGGCATATTTTGAGATGTACCGCTTCTGGGGCTGCTGACGATATTGATCCATCAAGAACTGCCGTTTACACGGCAGTTCTTTCAGTCTGTCGAAAAACCTTATTAGGTTCAAAGGACGAAGTTCTTTGGCGGGTTAGAGGGTACGCAGTACCCTCGCAATATAGCCCCTCCCCCCTCGGGGGAGGGGTTGGGGTGGGGGCAGGCTTTGGAGTGCTAACCCCAGAAAAAACACTTTTTCTACAAGCTGCAAGAACTGCCGTTTACACGGCAGTTCTTTTTGTCTCTTTGACATTTTTGGGGATATATGGTATAATGGAGCCAAAAAGAAAAGAGGAAATCTCGGAAGGGAGACATCATGCGGATTGCCATATGTGATGATGAAAACCAGTGCCGTCTGCAGGCCGTGCAGGCAATTCAGGACTGTACCAGAAATCCGGATGTGCTGACGGATGTATTCGAAAACGGGAGGGTCTTCCTGCAGGCGTTCCGGAAGCACCCCTATGATCTTGTTTTTCTGGATATTGAAATGCCGGAGATGGACGGCATCACACTTGCAAGACACCTGCGGGAGCTGCATCGGGATGTGCCCATTGTCTTTCTCACAAGTCACATTGAATATGCCCTTGAGGGTTACGAGGTCAACGCCCTGCGCTATCTCACAAAGCCCATTCAGAGCGAAAAGCTGCACGAGGTGCTTACGCATGTCATGGCACGCATGCAGGCGCAGCGCACGCTCTGGCTGAAAACAGAGGGGGGAGAGGTGCGTGTGCCGGTGGGGGATATCCTCTGGCTCGAGGCGCAGAACCAGAACATCCTCATCCGCACGGCGGACAGGGACTATACCGTGCGGTACAATCTCAGCGAGTACGAAGCGGAACTGGCACAGGATGGTTTTTTTCGCATCCACAGGGGCTATCTTGCGGCACTGCGGCATGTGAAGAGTCTGGGGAAGCATGAGGTGACGCTCTCGGACAATACCGTGCTCCCCGTCAGCCGCACAAAGGAAAAATCCCTGAAGGAAGCCCTCTTTCAGTATATTCGGGAGGAGTCGATCTGATGGATATTGCAATGATCATACTGATAACCCTGTTCGGCGCTACGGCATCCTTTTACACGACTGCCGCACTCATTCTGTTCCTGCGCTGCTTTTATGATGCCGGCATCATCTGGAACCGGAAAAAGGCACTCATACTCGGTGCGCTCACGGTCACGGAAGCCGTGGCCAATCTGGTCTTTCAGGAGAATATGATCGTCTCGGTGCTGCTGATGATCGCCTACTGCATCATTCCGGTCTATGACTACAGCGGCAACAAATTCTTTGCAATGCTGCGGTTTTTTCGTGTGTATTTCCTGTCCGTGATGGCTGTTGGCATGGCGGGCATGATCGGCATGTATTTTGTGATGCCGGATTATGATCTGGATTCGCTGGAAACATCCGCTTCGGAAACGCTCATACACTGCATACTCATTACGCTGTTCTTCGGCGGCGTGTTCCATTATCTGCACCACAGGCTCGGCAAGGAGAATATCTTCATCCCGTGCGGCCTGCGGGAGCGTGCCTTCGGCACTGTCTATACGTTGATCGGATTTGTGCTCGGCGTTGTCATTTTTGTCTCCGGAAGGGATGGCCGTGCGACGCTCACCATCATGGCATGCTGCATTGTACTCTTTGGCGCAGCGTTTCCGATTTTTGTCTATTATGCGAGGATCAGCGAGTATTACCGTGAGCGCACCCGCTATCAGGAAACCTATCTGCAGGCGGAGCTGGCACATTTTCAGCAGTACAAGCAGGCACAGGAGGAGACCCGCCGCTTCCGGCATGATATCCGCAATAATCTCCTGTGCATGCATGAGATGATGCAGTCCGGCAAAACGGCGGAAGCGGCCGACTATCTCCGTAATCTGCTGGAGACGGCTGATACGCTCAGTGCAAGATATGTCAGCGGCGATGAGATCCTCGACTGCATCCTTTCGGCCAAGGCGGAGGTCATGGCACAGAAGGGTATTGCCTTCCGGCTTGACGGCGTACTGGCGGGGGGCTTGCCGTGGAAACCGATCGATGTATGCAGTGTTTTTGCCAATGCCCTTGACAATGCGATTGAAGCGTGCGAGACGCTTCCCGCAGAACAGCGGCAGATCACAATGAAGCTGAGGGCAACGCCGCAGTTCTGGTTCGTACGGATCGAGAATCCCTCCGCACGGAATGTGGATGTCGCCCGGCTGTTCCAGCCAAGAAGCGGTTATACCTCCAAATCCAATGCCGGACAGCATGGCATCGGAACGTATAACATGAAGCGGACGGTGGAAAATTACGGCGGCATGCTGAAGGCCGAATGCAAGGAACGGCAGTTTGTGCTTGAGTTTATGATCGACAAAAGCGGCTCTTCGAAAAAAGCCGCATAATGAGAAAAATCAGCATGGCAGCACCCCTTTCGGGTGCTGCTTTTGCATTTCACGACAGAAATCAAACCGTTTGCGACAGATCTGTGCACGCCTTGTGGTTTTTGTGGTAGAATCAGAACATCACAGGGAACAATGTGTTCCCGTCAACAAAAACCGGAGGTATAGAAATGGAACAGACACAAATCATGACAGTCAGAAAATCCGTCAGAAAAGACAGCAGCCGTACGGGCTGGGCGATGATCCTGTATGCCATCGTCAGCACGATCGTCTCCATGGTCTGGATGACCGGCGAGACCATCATCCGTTCGGGCTTCCGTCTGCAGGGCGTTACGGATGAAGCGCAGCAGGAGAAGATCTTTGAAGATGTGCTCATTGAGGTCACCGAAATGACCGGTACCTATCTCATCGTCGGCGTGCTGGCAGGGCTTCTGTGCCTGCTCCCGTTCGTATTCGGCTCCGACCGGATGAAATCCATCTTCCGCACGGAAAAGAAAATGACGCTGCCCTGCTTTCTCGCACTGACCTGCGTGTTCTTCGGCGGACAGCTGGTGTTTTCCGGTGCCTATGAGCTGATGGAAGCCGGCCTCAATCTTATTGGCTTTACGGCGGAAAGCTCCATGGAAATGGCCACAGCCGGCAGCCAGACCATCTCCATGTTCATCTATGCGGGAATCATTGCACCCATTGCGGAGGAACTCGTGTACCGCGGCCTGGCGATGCGCTGTCTTGAAAAGCACGGCAAGGTTCTGGCAATTGTGGTGTCCTCGCTTCTCTTTGCCGTGATGCATGCCAATCTCCCGCAGTCCGTGTTCGCCTTCATGGTGGGTCTGGTGCTGGGTTATGTGGCGATGGAATACTCCATCATCTGGAGCATCTTGCTGCACATCCTGAACAATATGGTGCTGGGCGATCTGATGAGCAAGGCACTGGAGGGCTGCAGCGAGCAGGTGCAGAACATCGTGAACTTATCTGTTCTGGGTCTCTTCTTCCTGCTCGGTCTCATCGTGCTCATCCGAAACGGCAGAAAGCTCTTTGCCTGGATCCGTGAGAATATGTGGGAAAAGCCCCGCATGCGCTGGACACTGACAACGGTTTCCATGCTTCTCTTCGTGGGTGCGCATCTGGTAATGGCCATTGCCCTTCTGGAACGCTGTCAGTAATTTCATCCTATGGGCGGAACCCTTTTCAGGGTTCCGCCTTTTTCTGATCATCATAGAATGATTTTTGGTGCCCTTGTTTTGGCAGGGGCGTTTTGTATTGGAAAAAAGATTGCAAATGGAAGGCAGTTGTGGTAAAATGAAAGTAAAGAGGGACGATTCCTGTCGTGCAAATTCATTCGCCAAGGGGGAATACAATGAGACATACGGGAACGATTGCCTATGAAACAGAACGATTGCTTTGCCGTCCTTTCCGGCAGGAAGACTGCGAGGATATGCTGAAAAACTGGATCGCCAATCCCAGTGTGCAGTCAGAATACGGCGAGCCTGTTTATACAACCATGCAAGAGGTGAAAACACTCCTCCATGAATATATTGAAAATTATCGGAAGCCTGATTTTTACCGCTGGGCAATCATTGAAAAGATGAGCGGTGAGAATATCGGGCAGATTGCATTCTGCAGAGTCTATTCCGATTGCCGGACAGCAGAAATTGAATACTGTATCGGCGAATCATTCTGGGGTAAGGGATATGCAACGGAAGCCTTAGCCGGACTTATCGACCATATATTCTGCAGCACAGATTTTCAGAAGCTGGAAGCCTATCATAGGGCCGAAAATACGAAATCCGGCAGAGTGCTGCAAAAGTCAGCAATGCATGTAACGGATACAGTACAGCGCTTTGTAAGAGATGGTGTAACGCCTCATGGTGAGGTTTGTTATTGCATTGAGTGGGAGGAATATCAGACATTGTAAATTATGCTTTGGGAGGAAAGAACAATGAACCTGCTGAAAGTAAAGCCGGAAAACGATTCAGACTATTTGCAATATATAAACGAAATTGACTGTGGTGCTGTGTATCCGCTTTCCATTGCAGAGGGATTGCAGAACGGTGAGATCTATGAAAGTGAGGATAAAAGCTCTGTCCTGCTCTGGCATCACTGCGGATTTGCATTTCTTGCAGGAGTATGTGATGAAACTTTCCTTGAAGCTGTTTATGAGTTGATTCTGGATCAAAATCATGCTGATAAAAGACGGTTGATCTTGTTTGTAAACAGCACAGCTGCAAAGGATTTCTTCTCAGTGAAAGCAAATATCGTCATCGAACAGCGGTACTTTTTTGAGTACAGAAACGCACAGCCTGTATATCATACAGTTTTGCCGGATGGATATACGATACAGGAAATAGACGAAGACATTTTATGCAGAATGCAAGGGAGAATCGTACCAAGCTTTTCCTGGAGCAGTGATAAGGTGTTTCTGGAAAAAGGCAAGGGTTTCTGCATACTGCATGGTGAGCACATTGCGGCATGGGCATTTTCTGCCGCCGTAAGCAGCAAAGAAATCGACATCGGCGTGGAGACAAGCCCTGAATATCGGAACCGCGGACTTGCGGCTGTTGTATCGTCAAGGATGATACAGTATGTTCTGGAGCAAAACAAAAAGCCTGTATGGGCATGCCATGCGCAGAACATGGCTTCGCAGGCGTTGGCAGAAAAGATTGGATTTGAGAAAACCGGTGAGTGTTTGATAGTAAAGAAGGAGGAGCGCTGATGAAACGAGAACTCGGCATTGCACGCTGCGGTCTTGCATGCTGTCTTTGCTCTGAAAATCGTACCTGTTCCGGCTGTGATTCCGGAGCATGTCCCGACAAAGACTGGTGCGAAAACAGGAAATGTTCTATTGAAAAAGGAATCGGACATTGTTTTGCGTGCGATGAGGAAGATTGCAGAAAAGGAATGCTCTCAAAAATCAAACCGCTTGGATTGACTCTCTTCGCACGGAGGTACGGCTTGGAACAGCTTCTCGACTGCCTTGATCGCAATGAGAAAGAGGGTATCATATATCACAGAAGCGGAATCATCGGAGATTACGATGAATTTGAGGATGCGGAGAAGCTGATTGCGTTTATTGCAGGCACCGGATGATAGAAAAATCATGGAAAAGGAGAAAGAACCATGCCATTCGATTTCAAAAAAGAATACAAGGAATTCTATATGCCGAAGAACAAGCCGCAGATCGTGACGATTCCGAAGATGAACTACATCGCCGTTCGTGGCAAGGGCAATCCCAACGAGGAGGGCGGTGCATATCAGCAGGCAATCAGTGTACTGTATGCAGTGGCGTACACGCTGAAGATGAGCTATAAGACCGATTACAAGATAGAAGGCTTCTTTGAATATGTTGTGCCGCCGCTGGAGGGTTTTTGGTGGCAGGATGGTGTGGCAGGCGTGGATTATGCCAATAAGGACAATTTCAATTGGATTTCAGTGATCCGCCTGCCGGACTTTGTGACGGCAAAGGATTTTGCATGGGCTGTGGAAACTACTGCGAAAAAGAAAAAGCTCGACTGTTCCATGGCAGAATATCTGACCATCGAGGAGGGCTTATGCGTGCAGATCATGCACCACGGCAGCTATGATGCCGAGCCGGAAACTGTCGCCCTCATGGATGCTTACCTTGCGGAAAATGGCTATGTGAATGATCTGAATGCAGAGCGTCTGCATCATGAGATCTATCTGTCCGACCCGAGGAAAGCTGTACCGGAGAAGTGGAAAACGGTGATTCGGCATCCGATTAAGCATGAGGTGAGATAAGTGAATGAAAAATGACTCTCTTCGTTCATCAAGGCGGGTGAGCCGGTGAAATCGGACAAAAGGAGGAAAGTCCATGCTCGGAAAAACTGTCACCGTTACTGTTGACCGTCCGCTCGGGAGCTTCCATCCCGTACATAAGGATATATCTTATCCCATCAATTATGGCTATATCAAGGGCATCATGGCACCGGACGGCGAGGAGCAGGATGCCTATATCCTTGGCGTAGATGTGCCCTTGCAGACATTCACAGGCAGGGTCATCGCCATCATCCGCCGTGCCGATGATGTGGAGGAGAAGTGGGTGACCGCCCCGGATGGGGTTACCTTCACGGAAGAGGAGATCCGGGAAGCCGTTCGCTTTCAGGAACAATATTTTCAGTCGGAAGTGGCGGAGATGTGGGAACGGTAAGAAAATCAACATCTGCTGCCTTCAAGGAAAAGGAGTGTGATCCGATGAAATCAAAAAAACGGCGGCTGCTGTTCGTCACAGGACTCATTGCCATGCTCTGCGGCATGAGCGTGCTCGGCGTTTTCGGCTGGAAACGCATCAGCCGTGAGATCGAAAAGCACAGGCTGCTGCGGGAATGCATCGTCTTTGAGATTCCTGCACTTGATATCAGGGCGCCTGTCATGGACGGCACGGAGCACGAGGTGCTCTCCAAGGCAGCGGGGCATTTCCCCGGCACGGGAGCACTCGGCAGCGGCAACTACTGCATTGCCGGACACAACAGCACCATCTATGCCGAGATCTTCAACGAGATGAAGCACATCGAGACCGGCATGGAGATGTACCTCATCGACAATGACGAGAACCGCACACGGTATACCTATGTCGTGACTGAGAATTTCATTGTCGAGCCGAGCGAAACATGGGTGCTCTCTGATTTCGGCGATGACCGCATCACCATTGTGACCTGCACCGATGACGGCACCCAGCGGCAGATTGTGGTCGGTCAGTACCGCAAAACGCCGCCCTCCAAGAACTGAATCACGCTTCAGAAGCATACGGAACTGATCGTTCCGTATGCTTTTTTGAGCGCATCAGTCATATGAATGGGACGAAAATGCATTTACAAAATGTTCAAAAAGAGATAAAATAGAGATAGAAAAAGCGCAGACGTCATCCTGAAAAGAGTACGATATCGAATATCGTTGTGAATGAATCATGTACATTCTGCAACGAATTATCATGTGAATGATAGAATTTTTCATTGATTTTCATGCGTGCACATGGTATAATATCGATGTTAGTTAACTAAATGTTAACGTACGGTTTCGGAAAGTTCACATATCGGCTGGTTCGACAGGCCGCACAATCCTGCATAACAGTTGAGAAGAGAGATATGAAGAAATTGTAAATGCGCTGTATTTTCAGCGTGATTGCGGATTGACTTTGGCGTGAAGATAGGATATGATGAATATACCGAATGGCGAAAACCCAAACATATTACAAGGGGGAATTACTATGAAAAAGACATTCAAGAGAACCGCTGCATTCCTTGCAGCACTGACCGTTGGATTTGCAGGCATGAGCATGCCGCAGATGCAGCAGAATGCACTGGCCGCACCGACACAGATGGTCGAGTACCTCGACCGCGGCATCACCGCAGTCAACACCGGCTCCGGCATGCTCGTCAGCTGGCGCTTCCTTGCAAGCGATGCGGACAACACCGAATTCAAGCTCTACCGTGACGGCAATCTGATCTACACAAGCGGGGCGGGCAAGGCCACCTGCTACCTCGATAAGGGCGGCAGTGCAGCTTCCTCCTACCGTGTGGAAACCATCGTCGGCGGTGCAGTGAAATCCACCGATACCTGCGGCTTCGTGTCCAACACCAGCTACTTCACCATTCCCATGGATGTACCGAAGGGCGGCACCACACCGGATGGCGTTACCTATACCTATTCTCCGAATGACTGTTCCACCGGTGATGTGGATGGCGACGGCGTGTATGAGATCTTCGTGAAATGGGATCCGTCCAATTCCAAGGACAACTCCCACAGCGGCTATTCGGGCAATGTATTCATCGACTGCTATCGTCTGAACGGTGAAAAGCTCTGGCGTGTGGATCTGGGTAAAAATATCCGTGCCGGCGCACATTATACGCAGTTCCTCGTTGCAGACTTTGACCTCGACGGCAGAGCCGAAATGACCTGCAAAACCGCAGACGGCACCGTGGACGGCAAGGGCAAGGTGATCGGCGATGCCTCCAAGGATTACCGCAACGGCGGCGGTTACATCCTCTCCGGTCCTGAGTATTACACACTCTTCGACGGTGCAACCGGCGCTGCACTGGATACTGTGAACTATGAATATCCCCGCGGCGAAGTCACAAAGCAGACTTGGGGCGATAATTATGGCAACCGCTGCGACCGTTATCTTGGTGCGGTGATGTATCTTGACGGCGAAAGACCGAGTGCGGTTTCCGTCAGAGGCTACTACACCAGAATGACCGCTGTTGCCTATGATGTTGTGGACAAGAAACTGGTAAAGCGTTGGGGTTATGATACAGGCTACAACAGATCCGCAGCCGGATACAGCAACGGCAACCATAATGCCATGCCTGCGGATGTTGATGGTGACGGCAGACAGGAACTCGTTCTCGGTGCAACATGTATTGATGATAATGGTTCCGTACTTTGGTGCAACTGGATGGGCCATGGCGATGCAATGCATCTGAGCGACTTCCTCCCCGACAGACCCGGTCAGGAAGTATGGGTTTGCCACGAGCATGCTCCCTACGGCGTATCCCTCCTGGATGCGAAGGACGGCAGCAAGATCTTCCATTACGATCATTCCAAGGATACAGGCCGCTGTGCAGCGGGCAATATCTATGCAGGCAATCCCGGTGCAGAATTCTGGGGTGCACAGTCCGGCAGTGTCTACGACAGCAAGGGTCAGTCCACGGGTATTGAGCGTCCGTCCATGAACTTCCTGATTTATTGGGACGGCGATCTGGAACGTGAGCTGATGAGCGGCAATGCCATCAGCAAGATCAATGCCAATAAGAAGATTGAGTATCTCCTGATGGCCGATGAATGCGGTTCCTGCAACAGCACAAAGGCCACACCCTGCCTGACCGCTGACCTCTTCGGTGACTGGCGTGAGGAGCTTGTGCTGCGAACTAATGACAACAAATATCTGCGTGTATACTGCACCCCCTATGCAACCGATGTCAGACTCACCACTCTGATGCATGATACCCAGTACCGTGCGCAGGTTTCTACCGAGCAGTCCGGCTATAACCAGCCTCCGCATCCGAGCTTCTACCTCGGTTCCGACAAGAATCTTCCCGCAAGACCCAATGTGGCAGTCAACGGCGGCTATGAGCCGGAGAGCGGCACACTGATTCAGGTGCTCGATGTACAGGACAGCGCAAACCGTCTGAACTGGCATATCGGCAACAATGCACAGGTCGGCAGCGTCATCTACGGTGACAGAACCTTCACCTATACCACACTCCCCGAGGCACTCGTGGGTACAGAATATATCCAGACTGCATGTGATTCCAAGTTCTCTACGGAGACACTGGCCGGCTTTACTGCTGGTGCAGACATGAGCGTCTATGTGGCTCTCGACAACCGTGTGGAAACTCTGCCCGCATGGCTGAACGGCTGGGAGAAGACTTCCATGACAGCGCAGAGCGACAATGATGTAACATTTGATATTTATACCAAGAATGTAAAAAAGGGCGAAGCTGTGGAACTCGGCACAAACGGCCAGTCCTCCTACTGCATGAACTACACCGTATTTGCTTCCACCGTGCCCTATGAGGAACCCACAACTGAGCCGACCACTGAACCCACTACAGTTCCTACTACTGCACCTACCACCGAACCCACTACGGCTCCCACAACCGCACCCACTACTGAACCGACAACAGAACCTACAACCGCACCGACTGATGAAATCAAGCCCACACTGTACGGTGATGTCAATGTGGACGGCAGCGTATCGATCGTCGATGTCATCATGCTCAACCGCAATGTCATGGGCTCCGATACCATTTCGCCCATCGGCACCCTCAATGCCGATGTGACCAAGGACGGCGTCGCTGATGCAAACGATTCACTGATGATTCTCAAGTCTCTCGTGGATCAGCTGACACTTCCCACGCTTTCTTGACATTTTCATACAATTCCACCCTATAGCCGCCGCCACTTGGGCGGCGGCGCACTTCTATCCGGTGGATGATTGAGGAGGATAAACATGAAAAAAACACTTTTCAAACGGCTGGCCGGTCTGTTTCTTGCAGCGGCCATGGCTGTACCGGCAGGTCTTTCGGGCAGTTTCACCCCCGAAAAGACAGCTTCTGCGGCCGGTACGAATTATCGCTTTGACTTCGGCGGAAATGGCGCTGCTTCGGGCTATACCGCAGTGAGTGCCGCCGATGGCTACAGTGCCTCCAGAGGCTATGGCTTTGCCAAGACCTCGGGTGTGAAGAATGTGGGTGCATCCGGTTCCGGTGCGCTCTCCGATGCGGTCCAGTTCACTGACACTGCATGGTCGAACACATTCAATGTCGATCTCCCGAACGGCCTGTACAGAATCAACATCACACTCGGCAATACCACCCGTACATCGGTCGTGGCTGAGAATGTGCTGCAGGTTATCAATATGACCGGCAACAATGCCACTGACTCTATCCTGATCCCGATCACGGACGGCCAGCTCAATATCATGGCTTGCCCCGGCAAAGCGGGCTATGCCTATACCATGAGCGCACTGGACATCGAGTGGGTGTCCGATTCCACACAGCTGCCGCCGACCGTCTGGTTCTGCGGTGATTCCACCGTCTGCAACTACTACCCCAAGGCCACAAGTACACAGGCCGGCTGGGGACAGGTCTTTGATCAGTTCGTAGGCGAGGGCTGGCAGGTGCGCAATATGGCTGCCAGCGGTCAGTATGCAGCCGGATTTGTGAATGCAGGTCAGTTCGACCCCATCCTCAAGTACGGCAAGGAGGGCGATGTTTACATCATCTCCATCGGCATCAACGATACAAATTATTCCAATAAGGACGAATATACCAAGGCCGTAACCGACATGGTGCAGAAGGCCAAGGCAAAGGGCATGCAGGTCATTCTCGTCAAGCAGCAGGGCAGAAAGGGCGACTATACAAAAAATCCCCTCCTGACCGGCAGATGGTTTGGCGGCCAGCTCGATGCCATCGGTGCTGCTGAAGGCGTGCAGGTACTCGACCTGTTTAACCTCTTTCAGGATTACTGCGTATCCGTCGGTGCTGCGAAAGCAGACACCTTCTTCGTGGACAATCTCCATCCCAACCGCACCGGTGCGCTCATTCTCGCAGAACTTGCCGCTTCCCAGATCAAGCTCGGTGATGCACCGCCCGTGACCGGCGGCGAAACAGGGGACGAAGTCAATGAGGGCATGACCTTCATGCTGAAGAATGCCAACAGCGGTTTGTATCTTGCGCTGGAATCTGCGCCTGCGGACGGTGCAAATGTCGTACAGGCAGAAAATAAGGGCATCGGTGAAGGCTACGCCGCATGGAAGGCCGTTGCCGCCGGCGATGGCTACTACAAGATCTACAGCTGTGCCGATGAGACAAAGCTCCTCGATCTGTACTATGGTTCTGCGGAATCCGGCACGAACATTGGCATCTGGAGCGATACCGCAAGCGATGCGCAGCTGTTCAAGTTCATTGAACAGGACAACGGCAGCTACATCATCACCACCAAGGCAAGCAATGATGCCAGTGCTGTGGAAGTCAATGCCGCATCCAAGGACAGCGGTGCCAATGTACAGCAGTGGGAGAGAAACGGCCTCGTGCATCAGACATGGTTCATGGAGAAGGTTGTGACACCCTCTGTGGATGTGACACCGGGCGATCTGAACGGCGACGGCGTGATCAATGGCTTTGACGAAGCAATTCTGAAGAAGATGCTCCGCGAGGAGAACGGCTCCCGCCGTCAGAAGCGCAGTGCTGATGTCAATGCCGATGCCGGCGTGAATGCGAATGACTGCAAGGCTCTCCATGATTATGTGATGAACCGCGGCAGTCTTGCCGAGGCAGCAGGCGGCACCAAGCTGTATTATGCTGTCGATCAGGCCTACAACAGCGGCATCGAGGAGAGCAGCAATGCGGGCTTTGCTTCCGATGCCTACCTGAATCTCGACAACAAGGCGGGAAGCTTTGCTGAGTGGCAGGTCAATGTCCCCACGGACGGCAATTACCTCTGCACCTTCCACATCGCCAACGGCAGTGCAAACGACCGCCAGATGAAGATCGAAGTCAATAATGCCAAGGATTACTGGGTACAGCCCTTCCTGACAACTTCCGCTTGGACAACATGGCAGGAGCGTGCCATTGTACTGCCCCTGGTCAAGGGTGCCAATCTCATCCGCATGACCTCGCTCACCGCTGAAGGCGGCCCGAACCTCGACTATCTGCGTCTGGAATGGACGGATGAGCCGATCGCCGAGGTCTATGCACCCGAGGAAAAGCCCCCTGTAACCGACAATGGCGGTGATGTGACCATCTACATTGCCGGCGATTCCACCGTGCAGAGCTACAAGGCCAGCTATGCACCGCAGCAGGGCTGGGGCTATTATCTTGGCAACTACTTCAGCAGCAATACAACCGTATCGAACCATGCCATTGCCGGCCGCAGCTCGAAGTCCTTCTATGACAACGGCCGACTCGATACCATCCTCGGCCAGATCAAGGCCGGCGATTATCTGCTGGTGCAGTTCGGCATCAATGACGGTGCTGCCAGCAAACCCGAGCGTTATGCGCCCACCTGCGGACAGGTGCCCGGTACGGACGGCAGCTATGAGTTCTACATGGCAAAGTACATTGAGGGCGCACTCGAAAAGGGTGCAACCCCGATCCTGATCTCCCCGACACTGAGTCTGAAGAACCGTTCCGGCAATACCTTTGTGGCAAGCTACACAAATTACACGGATTCCGTGAAGAAGCTTTCCGCTTACTATAAGGTTCCCTACATTGATCTCAATGGTCTGATGGTGGATCACTACAACCAGATCGGCTATGATAAGGCGTACACCTATCATATGTGCGTGACAGGTTCCACTGACATGACCCACTTCACCGAAACCGGTGCAAATGCCGTTGCCGGCCTTGTGGCAGGTGCCATCAAGGAGCTTGGCGTGGACATCTCTGGTCGTGTGAAATAATTCTTCCTTTCTGATGCAGGTGTCTCTCAGTTATGAGGGGCACCTTGCTGTTTGCATGCATCGCATACAAATCCCCCAATCGGGTCAGTTGTAAGCCGCTCTGCCTTGACAAAATCCCCCGAATGCTTTACAATAAAAGTAACACACTCCGTATACAACGGAAAAGAAGGGAGGAGCTTTTGCATGGAACATGAGCGCATTATCCTGATCTATGAATACCTCAGCCGCAATACCGATGAGGAGCGGGATGTCTCCATCCGGGATATCCAGAATCATCTTGAGAGTACCACCAACCTCTCACGGGTATCCGTTCTGACGATCCGCCGTGACCTTGAGCGGCTCATGACAATGGGCAATGACATCCGCACACGGCAGGGTGCCCACAATACGACCTATTACCGACTGGTCGGCAAGGGCTTTACATTCAATGAAATCCGTTTTCTGGTCGATTCCATTTCGATCAACAAATTTCTCTCCGCCCGTCAGAAGCAGACCCTCATCAAAAAATTCGAGGGCATGTGCTCCGCTTCCGAGGTGCGACAGCTCATCAGCCGGATCTCCCTCAACGGCCGCGGTGCGCCCTCGCTCGATCTGCTCGAAAATCTTGAGAAGGTGCATGGGGTGATCTCGGAGTCAAGGAAGATCGACTTCGATTACGGCAAATTTGATGCTCAGCGGCGGATGAATTACTACAGCAAAAAACGCAGCATGATCCCCGCCAAGGTCATCTTCTTCAATGACCGCTTCTATCTCAAATGCCTCGATACCGAGACCGAACAGGTGCGTACTTACCGTATCGACCGTATGAAAAATATCCGCAGCGGGGAAAAAACCTCCCGTCGTCCGCAGCTTCCCAAATATGACGGCGTGGTGCTCGATATGTTTGAGCCGGAGAGCTTTGAGCTGGTGCGGCTGCGTGTCCGGCAGGTGCTGCTCAATGATATGCTCGAGCAGTTCGGGGAGTATGCTTCCGTGCGGAATGATACCGAGGATCCTGCCTATGTCATCGTAAGCGCACGCATCGGCATCAACGACAGCTTCTACCGTTGGGTGATGCGGTACGGCCGTGATATAGAGGTGCTTGCCCCCGAACGCATCCGCCGCACCCTTGCCGAGACCCTGCGTGATGTGCTCTCGCTCTATGGGGACACGGCGCCCGGAAAGGATGATGACCATGCTGATTGATATTTCACAGGAGGTTTTCTCAAGTGCGGTTTATCCCGGTGATCCCGTACCGAACAGCCGCCGACTGAGCAGTATTGCAGATGGTGCACTGTACAATCTCACAGAAATGTCCATGTGCGTGCACAACGGGACGCATGTGGATGCACCGTTCCATTTCATCGAATCGGGGAAAACTATCGGGGAGATGGGACTTGCGCCGTTCATCGGGAATTGCTATGTCGCACGGCACACGGGCGATGTGACTGCGGAGGATGCCGCAAGGATTCTGGCGGCAGCACGGGCAGCCGGTGCCGCTGAGCGGATTCTGCTGGCCGGAGCCCTGACGGTAACAGCTGCCGCTGCACAGGTTTTTGCCGATGCCGGCATTCTGCTGCTTGGCAATGAGGGACAGACCGTCGGCCCTGCGGATGCCCCGATGGAGGTACACCTGATTCTGCTCGGGGCAGAGGTTGTGCTGCTTGAGGGTATTGTGCTGACCGATGTCACGGAGGGCACCTATATGCTGATGGCTGCACCGCTGCATCTTGCCGGATGTGACGGTGCTCCCTGTCGGGCAGTACTCATGAAATAAACCGAAACGCCGGATGCAGATGCATCCGGCGTTTTATATTTGATATAACATCAGGAGAACAGTTCCCGCTTCATCCGGCCAAGGTCAAAGCCGTTGAGGCGGCCGTCTTCACAGAGATCGCCGGCTTCGGCATCGACGATGTCACCGGCCTGCAGCAGCCATTTCTGCAGCATCACCGCATCGTTCAGCGTGAAGGCACCGTCCGCATTCACATCGCCGCGTACGGATGCGGGCTGATTGTAATGCATCATTGCCGAGGTCAGAAGAAGCATGGCGGCATTGCCGTAGATGGTGTTTTCGTTTGTGGTGTATTCGGCATCGCTGTCGATATAGCATTTGCCCACGAATTTCGAGAGATGCGGATTGTTGTGATTGTTTGCTCCCTCAGTGAAATAGCCTGCCGGACAGCGGTAAGGCGCAAGCCTTGCGTCCTTGGAATAGATCGCACTGTAGATGTTCTGCACGCAGTTTGTACCGTGACCGGAAACATAACTGAAGGAGATGGGGTTATTGCCCAGGAGGTAGTGGAAATGTCTGTCCATCACGGAAAGGGCATCTTCACGGGGCGCAGCTTCGCCATAGAGGGCTATGTCACCGAGCATGATGGTCATTGCGCTCTGGGCGGTGTATTTGTTCGAACCCCACCAGAAGCCCCAGCTGGGAATGATCAGTCCCCAATTGTCGTTTTTCATCACGCGTGTGCGCCATGTTTCGTACTGGGCAAAGGTCTCGGCAATGGCAGAATCGGCATTGTCGTTGCCATAGAGATAATTGTAGAATCCAAGGAACGAGCGGCCACTGTGGCCATAGCCGATGCAGGAATTCTTGAAGCAGTTGTTGATGGCTTCCTCACTGCGGTGCGTCAGCAGATAGGACTCGTATTCGCTCACATCGTCTCCGGTCAGACGGAGTGCACGATGGAGCGAGCCGGCTGCCCAGTAGAGGCTGCGGTCGAGGTCATCCTGCTTGAATGTATAGGTACGGTTGGCCGCACCGATGGACATATTCTTGGGGTTGGCCGGATCCGTTGCCCAATCCCATGCCCGCAGTGCCGTGGCAAGGCAGGCTTCGGCAAAATCGGCATACTCCGGATAATTTCGGTAAACAATGTACGCATGGGCAAGCACTGCCGCCATATCCGAGGTCGCCAGATGGCACCGGAGATCCGTTTCGGATGCATCGGAAGTGTGGTCGGATGTTTTGTACAGCGTATCCTCAAGATAGATTACGCCGTCACTGTAGTTGGCTGCCGTGTAGAAGGAGCCGTCCTTGCTTCTGTGCTCGAGCTTGAGCAGCATGTCCAGTTCCCACTTGATTTCCGCCAGAATCGGCGGTGCCGTTGTATAGGCAGGATGCGAAGGATCGGTTTCCGGAATGCGGATGTCCACATCTGCAAACACATCCGGATACAGTTCGCACGCCAGCAGCAGATCTTCGATGGAAGTGGCACCGGGGGAGGTGTATTTGCCATAGTCACCGGCATCGTACCAGCCGCCGGATACATCAAAGGTCTCGGCATCCGAATTGTTCCGGTCAGACCAGCGTCTGACAGCCACGTCGTCGGGATGGAGATTTTTGCGTGCAAAATCGCCAGCATAGGCCTCCTCCAGATCGATGCCCTGACGCTGGTAGTAGTAATATTTTGCAAGATCACTGAACAGGCTGTCATACACATCATTGCCGATGCGGAAGGTGGCGGAGGTGATGGTATCAAGCGCAAGATTTTCCCTGATGTCACGCGGTGAACGTGCGGCGGCATCCAGCCCCGCATCAGGAATGCGGATGAAATAACGGCCCGGTGCTGTCACTTCATCAAAGCGGATGTCGTGCATGATTTCGCCGCCGAAGCTCTCTTCCAGCACACCCTCACCGAGTGTGCCGGTTGTGACGATTTCATTTGTATCGGCGTTCACCAGCTCCCATGTTTTGCCCTTGAGCGAGCCGAATTTTTCAAAATAGGTCACACGGGCAGATTTGGGTGCATTGCAGAAATAGCCAACCTGATTGACCTTGAGCAGGGGATACTGCCGCTCATCATCGGGGGAGGTGATGGTGACGTTCCGGAAGGAGAGCGTACTGCCCGAGGGCACGCCGCCCACCGCCACGAACTGCAAGAAATCGAGTGTGAAATCCGTGTCCGCATTGGCGTCCACCAGCGGTTTGATCGGCAGGGAATAGCTTGTCCAGGAAGAGCCGGCGCTGATTGACTTGTATTCTTCGAGATCCGTCCAGTAGATGCGTGTCTCCTTGCCGTGCATGCGGGAGACGAGGCCGAGCTTGAAATTCACATCGCCCGTTCCGTTGTGAATGACCTCAAAGTTGAGTTTGCCGTTTTCGTAGTAATCGTTGATGGTCAGCGATGTCCAGTTGGTGTTCGGAGTCATGGTGGCACCGCCCCAGCTTTCGGTCGTCCAGTCCTTTCCGTTGTTGTCGATCAGAATCGTCTGCAGCTGCAGCCCCTCGGTTTCCTGCACATTCGCTGCGGATACTGCCGCTGCAGGTGCAGTGGAAAGCAGCATAGCCGCACCGAGTGCGGATGCTGTGATTCTTGTGCGGATCGTTGTTTTCATATCTTACACCTCGCAAATCGGTTGGAATTGTATCATTTATGTACCATATTATAGCATATCAAACAGTGCAATTCATTGTATTATTGTGAACTTTTGTGGTATATGACAACAAAAAGCCCCGCTCACAGGGAGCGGGGCAGGGGATCATCAATAATTTTCGGCATGGAGCTCAAAATAGCTCTGGGGATGAGCGCAGGTCGGACAGACATCGGGTGCCTTTGTGCCGACTACGATATGACCGCAGTTGCGGCATTCCCATACCTTGACTTCGCTCTTCTCGAAGACCTGTGCTGTTTCTACGTTCTTCAGCAGCGCACGGTAGCGCTCCTCGTGATGCTTCTCAATGGCAGCCACCAGACGGAACTTCTCAGCCAGCTCGTGGAAACCCTCCTCGTCAGCGGTCTTGGCGAATTCATCGTACATATCCGTCCACTCGTAGTTCTCACCGTCTGCGGCAGCTTCAAGGTTCTCGGCAGTGGAGCCGATGCCGTTGAGTTCCTTGAACCACATCTTGGCGTGCTCCTTCTCATTGTCCGCAGTCTTGAGGAAGAGTGCAGCAATCTGCTCAAAGCCTTCCTTCTTGGCCTTGGAAGCAAAGTAGGTGTACTTGTTTCTTGCCTGGGATTCACCGGCAAAAGCAGCTTCCAGATTCTTTTCGGTCTGGGTGCCGGCATACTTGTTCTTAGGAGCTTCCTCGATCAGCTCGAGCTTATCACCGGTTGCCTTGCAGCGGGGGCAGATGGCCTCTTCGCCGGCGGGCACCTCAAAAACTTCTCCGCAGAGCAGGCATTTATACTTTTTCATGGTTGTGTACCGTCCTTTCTGATTCGGCTGCATACCAATGCAGCATGAATTGGATCCCTCTGTCCCTGTGCGACTTGTACAGTGCAGCAGGACTCCTGTGATATATTATACCACATAATCACGAAAATGTAAAGGGGGTTCTGAAATTTTCTGACGCCCTGTCTTTGTCACGCCTCCAAACAACAGTGAATTTTTTTGTGAAAAATCACTAACATGTCAAGAAATTACCATTTATGTCAATGGGTTTGTATCTTTTAATAAATTTTGAGGGTATAATGAATATATCATGGTCGGAATGCGCTGCCGACCAGAAACGAAAATATAAAAACTGAGAGGGAAAAAAGATGAAAAAGAGAAGTATCCGGAGAATTGTGGCCGGACTTGCTGCGTGTGTGATGATGGCGGCTGCACTGCCCATGACACAGTACACAGCATCTGCTGCCAATCTCATCAGCAACTCCACTTTTGACAGCGGCTCCACCGACTGGGGCATGTACAAGGAAAGCGGCGGTGCCGCAACACTCGGCACGGACGGCGGCCGTCTGGCACTGAATATTACCAGCACCGGCAAGCTGACCTATGCTGTACAGATGTATTACGATATCATTCCGCTGTACCAGAACGGCGTATATCGTCTGAAGTATGATATTTCCTGTTCCACCAACCGTTTTGTAGAGGGCATGATCCAGCAGAACGGCGGCACTTATCAGGCCTACACATGGAAGGGCCTGGACATCGGCCCCACCCCGCAGACTGTAAACTATGAGTTTACCATGGAAGCGGAGAGCGACATCATGGCAAAGCTCGTTTTCAACTGCGGCCTGCAGGAAAAGGACGGCGGTTCTCTCGGTGCCCACACCATCTATCTCGATAACGTATCCCTCGAGCTGGTGGATGATTCCCGTGTGGACTACGGTTCCACCCGCCCCTATGAGGCACCCATCCTGACCGATCAGGTTGGTTACCGCACAAATGCAAAGAAGACCGCTGTTGTGCGCAATGCAAACGGCGTTTCCAAGTTCGATGTTGTCAATGCAGCAAGCGGCCAGGTTGTCTATTCCGGTACGCTCTCCGGCAGCGTGAACAACTCCATGGCAGGGGAGAGCAATCAGATTGCTGATTTCTCCAGCGTGACCACACCCGGCACCTACTACATCTCCTGCTCCGGTCTCGATAAGTCCTATCCCTTCGAGATCTCCGATTCTGTTTATGACGATATGCTCGACGCATCCGTGAAGATGCTCTATCTCCAGAGATGCGGCTGTGCAGTAGAGGGCGGCAAGTTCAGCCATCCCGCATGCCATACCTCCATGGCAACCATCTACGGTACAAATCAGCAGATCGATGTAAGCGGCGGCTGGCATGATGCCGGTGACTATGGCCGTTACGTCGTACCTGCAGCCAAGGCTGTGGCCGATCTGCTCTATGCATATCTTGAAAATCCTGCCCTGTACGGCGATAACCTCGGCATTCCCGAGAGCGGCAACGGTAAGGCTGACATCCTCGATGAAGTTAAGTACGAGCTCGACTGGATGTTCAAGATGCAGGCTTCCAACGGCGGTGTCTACCACAAGGTAACCTGCGAGAACTTCCCCGGCTATGTAATGCCGCAGAACGAGACCGCACCGCTGATCGTCACACCCATCTCCACCACCTCCACTGCTGACTTTGCCGCTTCCATGGCACTGGCTGCTGAGGTGTACAAGGACTACGATTCTTCTTATGCAGCAAAGTGCCTGTCCGCTGCGGAAAAGGCATGGAGCTACCTCGAGCAGAATCCGAACTTCATTTTCCAGAATCCCTCCGGTATTGTGACCGGTGAATACGGCGACAAGACCGATGCCGATGAGCGTTACTGGGCAGCTGCTCAGCTCTACCGCACAACCGGCAATACAAAGTATCTGAATGCTCTCAACGGCACACGCGATGGTCTTGACTGGGCAACCGTCGGCGACTACGGCAACATTGCCCTCGTGACAATGCCGAACATTGACAAGAGCAGCTCTGCATACCAGAATGCAAAGAGCGCCATCATCAAGCAGGCCGATACATTCGTTTCCCGCTCCGAAGGCTCTCCCTATGGCGTTGCCCTCAACGAATTCAACTGGGGCAGCAACATGACCGTGGCCAATGCCGGCATCATCCTGAGCCTTGCTGATAAGCTCGCTGACAGCGACCGCTATGCAAAGGCTGCAGAAGCACAGCTGCACTATCTGCTCGGCCACAACCCGCTGGGTACCTGCTTCATGACAGGTTATGGTACAGTTGCACCGGTGGCACCGCATCATCGTCCTTCCATGGCAGCCAATGCCTGCATGCCCGGCATGCTGGTCGGCGGTGTCAACTCCAATCTGGAGGACAGCGCTGCCAAGGCTTACCTCAACGGTGTCGCACCTGCCAAGTGCTATGTGGACAATTCCGAGAGCTATTCCACAAACGAGATTACAATCTACTGGAATTCTCCGCTGACCTATCTCGTGACTCTGACCGGCGACAGCCCCGAGGTTGAGCAGCCGACAACAGAGCCCACAACCGAGCCTACAACCCAGCCGACCACACAGCCCACAAGCCAGCCGATCACAGATCCGGTTGAGCCTACCACACAGCCCACACAGCCTTCTGATGGCAACACACTCTATGGTGATGCCAACTGTGATGGTAATGTCAGCATTGTCGATGTCATCTTCCTCAACAAGGCACTGCTTGGTACTTCAAACGTAACAGCACAGGGCCGCATCAATTCCGACGTAGATCTGAACAACAACCTTGAGGCCGGCGACTCTCTGCTGATCCTCAAGTCCCTGGTTGAACTGGTTGACCTCCCCGTAGGTACACCCACCACACAGCCTACAACGCAGCCCACAACACAGCCGACTACACAGCCCACAACACAGCAGCAGCAGACACAGAACGGCATTCCGGTATACGGCACACCCATGAACGCCAATGCGACCATGGTATCCGATTTCCGTCAGGGTGCCAACTCCTACTTCTTTGCTTCTGACGGCTGGACAAACGGCAGCTGCTTCAACTGCGGCTGGTATGCACGCAACACTTCCTTTGACGGCGGCGTGCTGAATCTGACCATCGATAAGGACTGGTCCGGTCAGTACAGCTATTCCGGTGCGGAATACAGAACCGCAGATCACTACAGCTACGGTTACTATGAGACCTCCATGCAGGCCATCAAGAATCCCGGCGTAGTCTCCTCCTTCTTCACCTACACCGGTCCTTCCGAGAACAATCCCTGGGATGAGATCGATATCGAGATCCTGGGCAAGGACACCACAAAGGTGCAGCTGAACTACTACACCAACGGTGTCGGCAATCACGAGTATTTCTATGATCTCGGATTTGACGCTTCCGAAGGCTTCCACACCTATGGCTTTGACTGGCAGCCCGACCACATCACCTGGTATGTTGACGGCAAGGCTGTTTACACAGCATACGACAACATTCCCAAGACCGCCGGCCGTATCATGATGAACACATGGCCCGGCACCGGCGTGGATGAGTGGCTCGCACCGTATGACGGCAAGACTCCTCTGACTGCACGTTATCAGTGGGTTACCTACAAGGCTAACTAATTAAGCAATCATCCTTACCTTTCCATATTCCCGTCCCCCTCTCTCAAAAGGAGAGGGGGAACATGTTTTTGTACGAAAAACCCGCCGGCTTCTTTGAACCGACCCAGTAAAAACGTACAGTGACAAAAAAGACCTCCTATGGTATAATAGAACCATAGGAGGTTTAGTTATTATGGCAAGGAGTTACAGACACATACAGCAGTATGAAAAAGAAATGCTTG
>SVNX01000023.1 GCA_015066665.1 Ruminococcus sp.
CACCGTCGGAAGCCTTGCTTCTGTTTGTGACTGTCATGCCGCGGCTGCCGCCGAAGCCGATGCCGTCCGCAGCTTCCACAATTACATCCATGGTGCTGCCGTGCCATCCGTTGTAGGTGATCTCAAAGTCGTTGTTCACAGCCTCTGCTGCATGCGTCCGCACACTCTGCATCGGCATTGTGCTCAGCATTCCGGCACAGCACACCAGTGCTGTAATTCCGGCTGCGATTCGCTTTCTGTTCATGTCAGTTTCCCCCTGTTCGTAATGGTCTATTTGTAATTCAATCCGCTAATAGTCGGCATGATTGCAGAAGACAATGGCAAGATCAAGGAGCGGTTTGCGCTGAGCACACCCACCGCAGTGCAGGGGTGTGCAATCCCACTCCCTTCCTTTGCGATCGTTTCTGCAAATATCCTTTGTTTTTTCATCCTTTATTTTACACGTCCGTCATGCCTATATATATTGTAAACATTTTTTGAACGATTGACAACCCATAATTTGCAGATTCGGTGGACAAAATGCAGATAAAATGCTTGATTTTTTCTGAAAAATGATTATAATTAAAATAGATAGCAAAAACAGGGGGTGTTCATATGTACAGAATGGCCGGTAAGAAGCTGATCGGCGTAATCACGGCCAGTGCATCGCAGAGCGAGCAGCGGCAGCTTCTGCTTGGCATCACGGAACAGGCTGAAAAACTGGGTGCAGCGGTGGCGGTTTTTTCGAATATATATAATGAGGAACGCTACTATGCCGATGTGGAGGTTGAGAACCGGATTTATGAACTGGTCATGTCCGAGCGTCTTGACGGGCTGATTCTGACTGCGGAATGCATCATGAATCCGGAGCTTCAGCAGCAGATTTATGAGCGGCTTCTTGCACGAAATGACATTCCCGTGGTGGTGACGGGGGCGGTGCTGCCGGATTTTCCGTGCATCAACAACGATGTGGGTGCGGATATCCGTGACATCACAGAGCATCTGATTGCGGCGCACGGCTTCACAAAAATTGACCTGCTCACGGGCAAGGAGGGCATTGACACATCCTATGAGCGTGTGGAAGGCTATCGTGCGGCACTGGAAGCACACGGCATCGGGTATGATGCATCGCGTGTGATATTCGGTGATTTCTGGATGACGAGCGGCGAAGCACTCGCACATGATTACATAGAAGGCCGCCGTCCGCTGCCCGAGGCGATTGTCTGCGTGAACGACTACATGGCCTATGGGCTGTGCGACACATTTCTGACAGCAGGTATCGAGCTGCCGGAGGATGTGACGGTGGTCGGGTATGAGTATGTGGGTGACCGGTTCTATCATGCGCCCATTCTGACGACATATCAGCGCAACCGCAGGGCAGTGGGGGCGCAGGCGGTGAATCTGATCTGGGAGAAGATTACGGGGGAGACGCCGGAGGCGGTATCGCTCGGTGGCTGCATGATTATTGGTGATACCTGTCCGTGCCGTGCGGACAGGAAAATGCTGGATGCCGAGCTGCAGGCGGTACGCCGTGAACAGTACTACAGCCGGCTGAATCTGGTGGGCAACTTTGAGCAGCAGCTGACGCTGTGCCGTTCACTGGATGATTATGTGGATGTGCTGCAGCAGTTTGCCTATCTGATTCGAGATATAGTGGGACTGCATCTTTGCCTGTACGAGAATTGGTGCAGCACGGAGATCACGGGCGGCACGGCACGGGAGACGGACACAATGATTTACCGCACAGTGATTGCGGAGAAACATCCTGCGCAGGGGGCGGTATTCTTTTCGAAGAACGATCTGTTCCCGGAGGAACTGATGCAGTGTGAGAGCGGTGATGTGCTGTATTTCTGTCCGATTTTTTTCAGTGGCCGTGAGCTGGGATATTTTATATTGCAGTACCGCAGGCCGGACTGTTATGACATTATTTTCCGTGACTGGCTGAAGATTGCATCGAATGCGCTCGAATTTCTGCGGATGAAGAATGACATCGGGACGCTGCTGGAATGCAGGAGCCTGTCGGAGCATCATGATTCTATCACGGGTCTGTACAATGAAGCGGGTCTGCAGGAGGAGCTGAGTCATGCGCTCGGGCATGCGGATGGCGGCAGCAGGCTGATGATGCAGCTGATCCGGACGGAGCTTTTCACGGATGCGGGGAGTCTTGAGAAGCAGGAGCTTTCGGTACGCAGGGACATGGAGACAGCGGACTGCATCCGGAAGATGGCATACCGGAAGGATGCATTCTGTGCGAGGATATCGGACAAGGTATACATACTGGCATCGGTGGGGGATTATACAGAAGAGATGAGTGCGCTGTATGCGGACAAGCTGGAGACACTGATTCTGCATGCACCGCTGTACAGTGCATCATGCGGCGGGGATTCGCTGCTGATCTGCACGATATGTGAGGATGCGTCGGGGCTGTCTGCGGATGGGATCCGCCAGCTGCTGCGGGAGATGCAGGCACGGAGGATAACGGAGATGACGATGCAGCGCAGGCATGCATTATGGCGCAGTTTTTCGTCGCTGCGGGACATGGTATACAGGAAGCCTGCGGAGAAGTGGGAAGTTGAGCGTGTGTGCCGTGATTTCCGGATGAGTGCGGGACATTTCCGAGCGCAGTACAAGGAACTGTTCGGGGTGAGCTTTCATCAGGATGTGATACGCAGCCGGATTTCCCTGGCGAAGCATCTGCTTTTGACGAGCGGACTGAGCTTGCAGGCGATTGCGGGGAAATGCGGTTATGAGGATGAGAAATATTTCCAGCGGCAGTTCCGGCAGCTGACGGGGCTGACACCGAACATCTATAAGAGTCAGGAGAGGGGATAGGGCGAAACTGCCCCCACCCCTGACCCCTCCCCGAGGGGAGGAGAATAAAAAGCGGGGTGCTGCGCACCCCGCCCTCGCTTAGGGGGCAACGCTTCGCTCGCCCCCTATCCCCCGAGGGGCAGGCGAGGGTGTGGGACGAGCTGACGCCGTCCCCACGAAGGTGTGAAGCCCCCATTCCCCTTCGGGGGTCTGGGGGCAGTTTCACAAAAGCCCCCTTTTGCAGCAAAAGACCTGAGAAGCCTTCCGCTTCTCAGGTCATTTTGATATCACTTATTTTCCGGGAACAGTATATACTGTCGGCGTCTCCGGCAGAGCATAACCCGTGCCAAGGAAGAAACTCGTGTTCGGGGACTGATTGTAGCCCACATTCTCTGTCGCTGCACCCAAACGATACTGCTGATCGTGCATCAGTGTGAACAGCTTTGTCTCTGTCTCAAATGTTGTGCCGAAAATACGCAGTACACTGCTGTCATTTGCCGAGAGAATCACTTCCTCACGCCAGTCGCCAAACAGATCGGCTGTCAGACAGGCATTCGACTTCGTGTAGTTGTTGTACGAGCCGTCACCTGTGAACAGTCTGTACTGTGTGAACTTCTCAATCATCGTTCTGTCCATCGATTCACGCTCAAGACTGTCATCCCACCAGATCGCTGCGTTCATGCTCCACTTGATCTGCTCACTCCATGCCTTGCCCGTGGATTCTACCTTGCCGCTGGACGGATTGTAGGCGTAGATCATTCCATCCGCTGTGCTCGCAAATTCCATGCCCGCATGGTCAGCCGAAATGTTCAGTGCAATGCCGCGGCCAACGTCACCGGTGGCGTCAATCTTCCAGATGATCTCACCCGTTGCAGCATCGTGTACCTCTGTACAAAAGTGATGCTCATGTACCTGGAAAACTTCCAGACCCGGACGCTCCGGAATCAGATCGCCCGCCTGCATGCAGTCGCCGTGTCCCAGCCCCGTGCTCCACTTTACCTTGCCGTTGTCATCAAAGCATACGGAACCATAGATGATTTCATCCCTGCCGTCCGCATCCACATCCATCGGGATCAGGCTGTGGTTGCCCTGATTGAAGGCAGGATCAGAGGAATTTGTGCCGGTGTCATAGCTCCAGCGCTTTACAATCTTCTTGTCCACAATGTCATAGGCTGCCACTGCGGTCTTGGCATAATAGCCTCTGCCGAAGAAGGCGGAAGGCTTCTGGCCATCAAAATAGCCGACAGTTGCAAGGAATCTGTCGCAGCGGTTGCCCCAGGTATCGCCCCAGTCACCAACATTGCCGCGTGCCGGCTCAAAGTCAATGGTGTCCAGTGCCGCACCCGTCAGACCGTCAAACAGCGTCAGATATTCCGGACCCTGAATGATTCTGCCGTCACTGCCGCGGTAATCAGCACTGGCATTGCCGATCACGGTGCCCTTGCCGTCCACGGTGCCGTCTGCGGTCTTGACCATCATTTCGGCCTTGCCGTCGCAGTCGAGGTCATAGACCACCATCTGTGTATAATGTGCACCCGCACGGATGTTTCTGCCCAGATCGATTCGCCAGAGGCGTGTGCCGTCGAGCTTGTAGCAGTCGATGAAGACATTGCCGGTATAGCCCTCGTCGGCATTGTCCTTGGAGTTGGAGGGATCCCACTTGAGGAAGATCTCATATTCGCCGTCGCCGTCCACGTCACCGACGGAGCAGTCGTTGGCACTGTAAGTGTACGCCACACCGTCGGGGGTTGTGCCGCCTGCGGGCTTGCTGAGGGCGAATTCCTTATACGCACCGGACTGGCCGCTGTTCTTTGTGCCGAGTACCTGTGCGGATTCTGCAAATTCCACGAGAATGCCGTCCACAAAGGCATCCATCGTGAAGACATCGGTGGCTGCAGCACCGGCTACATAGACATTGGTCTTGTCTGCAGCGGTATATGTGCCGATCAGCTCGCCGTTCTTGTAGAGCTTGTAAATCATGTTTGCCGGATCCGTTGCAAGCGAACGCCACGAAACGAGCATGCCGCTGCCGGAGAGTGTGGCACAGAGACCTCTGTCGAGATTCTCCATGATGCGGCCGACGCCCTGCTTGCCGTAGCCTCTGTTGGGCGCCTTGAGGGGCAGCAGATCCACGGAAGCACTTTCCTCTGCACCGGCTGCCGGTGCAATGGTGATGTGGTCAAGGTTCGGTGCACCGTCCGCTGTGAGAGAGGTGAGGGTCACCTTGTTGAGACCGGCCTTCAGGGGGAGGTACAGGGTTTCCTCCTGCCAGGTCGTCCATGCACCGGTGGCAGCACCTTCCATCGTCCAGGCAACGGATTCACCGCTGACCTTGACTTCCATGCTGCGGGCGGTGGTGCCGCCGTTGGCGTAGCGGATGGTGACTGCATAGAGGCCGTCGGCACCGGCTTCCACATTGAGGGAAACGTCATGGCCTGCCTCATTATAAAGGTTCAGATAGGATTCGCTCTCAAAGCCGGCATTGGTGTTCTCGACATAGGCATTGTCGAAGGTGCCGTTGATGAACGGATACTGACGGGTGGTGGGGATGAGCTGCTTGATGAAGCCGCCCTTGCCGGTGAGGATGAACTTCTGGATCTGGACGATGTCCACAACGGAGAAGTTCTCGTCGCCGCTGACATTGCCGGCATATTTCTGACGCTGTGTGGCGGTATTGTTCAGCATGACACGCTTGGCAATGGCCGCATCAAAGCCGTTGACTCTGCCGTCGTCATTGAGGTCACCGGGGGTGAAATCATCCTCGCCCTCCTGTGTGCCCTCGGTCTCGGTGAGACCCTCAGCCGAATCGATGGCGATCAGCTCCCAGTCCTGGCAGTTCACGCCGTTGATGCCCCAGGTCTGGATATTGGCACCGGAGGAAGTTTCAGCATTGATGACCTCAAGCACCTGTGCGTTGGCCTTGGACATAATGCGGAAGCTGCCGTCGGCATTGCCCATCAGGTAGAAGAGCTGGCTGTCAGCGCCGGTATTCTCATAGATATTGACATTGTTGCTGTTGGCGGTATCCACGTTCAGCAGGCAGTTCTTGCCGCCGTCGACCATGGAATAGATGCGGAAGAAGTCGTCGCCGGCCGATTCCACACGCCAGAGGCAGTTTGAGGCACCGCGTGCGGCACCCCACTGCTGGACATTGGTGCCGTTTTCAGTCGAGCCGCCCGCAACATTGAGGCACAGACCGCTGTTGACATTGCGGATGATGTAGCAGCCCTCATAGGGACTTTTGGTTTCCTCAGCGGCCACGGAGGTGCCGGCAAAGCCTGCGGTGATGCCGGAGAGCATCAGCAGGGCTGCGAGGAAGGATTTTACTTTTTTCATACAATTCCACTCCTATTTCTGAAAATACAAATCTCGTCTTTTCATACACTTCACTATTATCTATTATACATATTTTTCTGAATTTGTCAATCATTTTAATTAACATTCCAAAAGTTCAAAGGATTTGATAAAAAAAGCAGAATTGCTAAGCCATCAGTAAAAATGCATCGGAAGTGCTTGCAAAATGATGGCAGAACTGCGTCTATACAGTGCGGCGGGACGTGTGCTATAATAAAGGTACAGCACATGCTGAAATACATGATGGAGGTTGAAAATATGATTTGCAAAAGCTGCGGACAGGAATTCGGAAACGGGGAGACATGCACGTTCTGCGGGGCGGTGCAGGAGAGTGCTTCACCTGCGGCACTGCCGGATGGAATGACGGCATCTGTCAGGAAAACAGCTGTTTTTCCGATTCTGACGATAATTATATGCCTTGCGGGCATTATAATTGGTATTGTCTTTCTGGCAGGCGGATTTTCAAGTGGTTTTTACTGGAGCGCAGAGGTTGGCAGGGACACAGCATTCGGCGGGGATTTCTACACGGAAATCCATGAACGGTCGGTGGAGCTGACCTATAATACAAGCCGCATTGTAAAGAATACCTGCAGCATCGGCGAGCTGCTTGAACGAGGCATCGGAATTGGCTTCATTTTCACATCGCTCATGCGTGCGGCAGCGGCTGTGGAAGGCTGGCTCAAAGACAAAAAACTGTAAAATAACGGAGGAAATACAATGAAAACAAGAATCATCGCCCTTGCATTTGCCGCAGCACTGATGGCGGCATCAATGACCGGCTGCGGCCTGTCCGAAGAAGGAAAACACGCCCAGTCCCTGCTGAATGCACTCCCCGAAACCTACTCGGCCGAGATCGATGCACAGCTTGAAGAAGCCAGAGCTGCCTATGATGCCCTGCCGGATGAGGAGAAGGAAAAGGTCGATAAATCGGCATTGGATGCACTGGAGCAGAGCATGATTGACCAGTATGCCGTAAGCATCAATGAGAAGATCGCAGCGCTGGAGGTGACAGTGGGCAGCGGCTCGGATGTCAAGAAGATGCACGGGAATATCAAGGAGATTTTCGAAGAGATTGAAAAAGTCCCCCGTGCCGTCGATGCCCATATCGATTATGATACACTTGCGGGTAAGATGGCCAAGGAGTTTGAGAAGCTCAATGACATCGCAAACGATCTCGCTAAGGACAGCCCTGCCTGTGTAAAAATCATGGAGTTGGCCACACTTCTGAATGGGTCATCCTCCAGAACTTCGGTACTGTATGGTTACTGCAACGACATCCAGACCCAGATGAACAAAATGTCCGGCAATGTCAGCACATATTCACTGCAGAAGGCCGTGGACGATCTGCAGGATGATCTGCTCTATGACGAGATTTCTGCGATTATGGGACGTGTTACAGTGTATCAGGAGGTCGAAAAGCTGAGCGACAAAGTTGTGAAATTTTATGAGCCGTACAAAAATGCGGATGATATGCGTGATGAACTCAGCCAGTGGACGGATGTGATTGTGGAGAGAGGATGATCCGCAGTCCCTTCCAGCTGCATGAATCGGAATAGCCCCTGCTTCCCCCGAAGCAGGGGATTTTTCTTTGTTCACAAAAAATATGCAAAAAAATTTGCCAAACCCCCTTGACAAAGTAGCGAAAATATACTATCATATAGATATGATAAGTAGCAAGAGAATACTAAGGAGGAGGGAACACATGACGGAGGAAGAATATCTGGCGCAGTATGATGCTGCGGCCTTTGAAAGGCCATCGGTGGCGGTGGATGTTGTACTGTTCACGATTCTGGAGGACAGACTGCAGGTGCTGCTCACAAGGCGGGATGCGCACCCGTTCAGGGACTGCCCCGCACTGCCGGGCGTGTTTGTGGGTGTGGAGGAATCCCTTGAGGAGGCAGCCATGCGGGCACTTCGGGAAAAGGCAGGGCTGCAGGGCATCTATCTCGAGCAGCTCTATACATGGGGCGATGTCGCCCGTGACCCGAGGATGCGGATTCTGTCGGTGTCGTACTATGCACTGGTACCGGCGGCATCGCTGGCAGTGTCAGGGGAGGGCACATGGCTTTGTCCGGTGGATGAGATCGAAAAGGATGCGGGGCTTGCCTTTGACCATGCACGCATCATCGCCTATGGGCGGGAGCGGATCCGGAACAAGGTGAACTGGTCGGACATTGCGTTTTCTCTTCTGCCGGAGGAATTCACGCTGCCGCAGCTGCAGCGGGTCTATGAGATCCTGCTTGACCAGCCTTTGTACAAGGCGAATTTCCGCAAGAAGATTGCGCATAAAATCGTTGAAACAGAAAAAATGATCACGGGCAATGCCCACCGTCCCAGCCGCATTTACAGAAAGCGCAGCGGGACGGAAACTGACCAATGATCTATTTTTATAAGGAGAAGGATATGAAAAGACAGTTTCTGAAAAAAGCAGCCCTGCTGACGGCAGCGGCATGGATGACCACGGGTCTGACCGGATGCGGTGCGCTGGGGACGCTTTTGTTTTCCGGCGGCGGCAGCGGTGAGGAGGACAGCAGTGCATTCATCGGGCAGTCCGATGAGAGCAGCCCTGACTGGGGCGGGGAGACCTCGTCCGTTGTTGACAATCTGGACGGCCGGCCGCAGTCCGATGAGGTCTTCAGCCAGACGGTGATGATCTACATGGTCGGCTCCGATCTCGAAAGCCGCCACGGCTGTGCAACGGAGGAATTCGACGAAATTCTGGAGGGCATTCCGGATACCGCACGCCACAACATTCTCGTCTGTGCCGGCGGTACATCCGCATGGCAGAATGACATTGTTTCTGCCGAGGACGAGATGACACTGCTGCGGCTCGGGCCGCTTGGCTTTGAGGTGATCGGCAGCAAGGCCGAGGCCAATATGGGTGAGACCACAGTGCTGCAGGAATTTCTGACCTATGGCATGAGCGAATATGATACCGACAAGTACAGCCTGATTCTCTGGGATCACGGCGGCGGCCCCGTGCTGGGCTATGGCATGGATGAGAATTACAATGATTCGCTCCATCTGCCGGAGATGCAGGAGGCCATCCTGAATGCGTCAGGGGAGACCGGCAAGCGTCTTGAAATGATCGGCTTTGATGCATGCCTGATGAGCACGCTGGAGATTGCGGATGTGATGTCGGAATGTACGGATTATCTTGTGGCATCGCAGGAAACCGAACCGGGCGTGGGCTGGGATTACAGATTTCTCGAGCTGCTTGACGAGCCGGGCATGGATGGTGCGCATCTGGGAGCGGCGATTGTGGACAGTTATTTCGGCTATTTTGAAAGCACGGGCTATGCTGACCGCTTTGACCTGACGCTGTCGTGTCTGGATCTGGCGAGATATCAGGCTGCGGAGGATGCAATCAACAATTGCTTTGCAACGCTGGGGCCGGATCTGGATGCTTCCACACTGCCTATCAGTTACAGAAAGCGTGACCGTGTACGGGAGTTTGCGAAGTTCAGCTCGGATTTTGATTACGGACTCATTGATGCGATGCATCTGTTTTCGCAGTTCAGTATTGTGGACGAGGCAGAAGCGGCACGCTCGGCGATTGAAGAGATGGTGGTCTATTCCCGAAGCAACATGACGAATGCAACGGGCGTATCGATCTGTTTCCCCCGCAAGCAGGAGCGCAACGGTTATGCGGATGCGGTGCTGCGCTGTTTTGAGACGCTTGATTTTGCACCGGCCTATGCGGATTATCTGGAGAGCTGGTATGCGATTCAGCGTGGCGAGCAGGCGGATGTGGACTGGAGCATCCGTGAGGCAGTGAGTGAGGTTATGGATTTCGAGCGTGATGCGGGCACAGAGAATGTGACAGCGGTAACGAGCGGCAAGGACATTACGCTGCAGCTGACAGCAGCGCAGCAGGAGAATTTTGGATCGGCATCGTTCTGGATTCTGCGCAAGGCAGAGAGCATGGATGTAGGGAACACAGAGGATGAGCCCCGCATTGGAGAGATGTATCTGAATGTACATCGGGGCGGCAATGTGCAGATGGATGAGACAGGAAAGCTGCATGCGTATTACAGTGACAATGTGGTTTACATGCTGGATGGCGAGACAGGTGAGCGTTCGCCGATTCCGATGGTAATGACGGACAATGATTCCTCGACGCGGGAGAAGCGTTACACGAGCAATGTCGTACTGTTCGAGCTGGATGAATTCTCATCGATTGCAGCGAAGCTGCAGATTGTGGTGAATGAGAAGTATCCGGAGGGTACGATTCTGAGTGCGGTACCGCTTGCGGATGCGGAGAGCACGGAATTCACGGCACCGAGCAAGCAGCTTCTGGAGCTGGATGATTATGATCTGATCAATGTAGTGGGCAGCTGTCGGTACATTACGAGAAATGCACAGGGCGGCATGGAGCCGTTTGCGGCATGGGAGAAGAGCGGCTGGATGATGGGCTTTGAGCAGGATCTGAATGTTGGCTGGGAGCTGGATGTAGCAGAGATTGAGGATCCGGAGGAATATGTATGCATGTTTGAGATTGAGGATGTACATGGCAACGTAATCTGTTCGGAGCTGATCCCGCTGGGATAAAGTGAGCGGGGCATCAAACCGTTTTGCGAGACCTTTTCTGGGATCTTGGGGCAAGCGCAGGGATGCCTTGTGAAGAGGGAAGCCGCAGGATTTGCAGTGCATCATGGGCCGGCGTTCCTTTGGGGGCTGGGGGCGAGCGAAGCGATGCCCTTCGAAGTGGGAAGCTGCCTGCTTTTGCAGCATTTCAGGGACTGGCTGTTTCTCGGGGTGTCTGGGGGCAAGCGCAGGGATGCCTTGTGGAGAGGGAAGCTGCAGGATTTGCAGTGCATCATGGGTCGGCTGTTCCTTTGGGGGCTGGGGGGTGAGGGGCACCCAAGCAGCTGCGGGATGCCGGTGCAGCGCACCGGCTGAGTGCAGATGCCTTCGTCTCACCCTGAAAAAACCAAAATTCCCCTTGACGTATGTCGAAAAAAGTAGTACAATAAAGGATGGCACAATGTTTTATTACATTGCAGAACGCTGCCATGCAGCGAATACATAAAATGGAGGAAAATATCATGTCCAAGAAGTTTATCATCGAAACATCCGCACGTCATGTCCATGTGACACAGGAGCATCTGGAGATCCTGTTCGGTAAGGGTGCTACCCTCACTCACAAGAAGGATCTGTCCCAGCCCGGTCAGTTTGCATGTGAAGAGCGTGTCACCGTAGTCGGCCCGAAGAAGGAGCTGGCAAATGTATCCATTCTCGGCCCTGTTCGTCCCGACACACAGGTTGAGCTGTCCGCAACAGATGCACGTTCCATCGGTGTGGCTGCTCCCATTCGTGAGTCCGGTGATGTTGCAGGTTCCGGTGCCTGCAAGCTGGTTGGCCCCTGCGGCGAGGTTGAGCTGGAGAACGGCGTGATCGTTGCAAAGCGTCATATTCATCTGACCCCCGAGGATGCTGAGGAGCTGGGTGTACAGGATAAGGATATCGTATGGGTTATGTGCAAGACTGAAGGCAGATCTGCAGTTCTCGGTGATGTTGTATGTCGTGTGTCTCCGAAGTTTGCAAGAGCAATGCATATTGATACAGATGAGTCCAATGCCGTTGGTGCTGGTCGTGATCTGGAAGGCGAGATTATCAAGCTGTAATCCCGTTCTCTTGGTGTATCCATTTTGCAATGTGCTTGAAGCGGGCAGTCGGAGGATTGTCCGCTTCTTTTGTTAGGGGAGGGTGGCCCCTGCACTCAACCGGTGCTCTGCACCGGCCTCCTGCAGTGGTTAGCCCCTCACCCCCCCAGCCCCCCTCTCCCCACGGGGAGAGGGGGGAGAAGGAGGCGGGGTGCGCAGCACCCCGCCCCCGCCTGGGGGGCAACGCTTCGCTCGCCCCCCAGACCCCCAGGGGAAGAACCCCCGTTCCCGAAGGTGCTGGAAACCTGCGGAGCCATCCCCAAAAGGGAGCCCGCCGCCTCAAGGTGCTGAAAACCTGCGGAGCCATCCCCGAAAGGGAGCCCGCCGCCCCAAGGTGCCGAAAACCTGCGGAGCCATCCGCCCCGAGGGGCAAAACGTCGATTGCATCACCCTTGATGGATATGCAGCATCCCACATGAGAAAATACATAGACACTACCCCTTCACTCCCCCCTGAATGCACCATTACGAAAATGCATCCCCACAAGAATTAAATCCGAATGGAGGTTTCTGTATGAATCAGGCTTTATTTGATTGGAAAACAACGCTCGATGCACAGCCCGCTCTGCCAGCTTCTGTGCTCACTGAGATACCGACAGCGCTCGTCATTGTCGATATGATCGGCGGATTCCTGACCGAGGGTCCTCTCGCAAGTCCCCGCTCCGCTTCCGTTCTGCCCGCAGTTGAACAGCTGCTCCGGTTTGCTCACGATCATCATATCCCTGCCGCTGCCTTCGCAGACTGCCATACACAGGACAGTGCTGAGTTTGCTGCCTTCCCGCCGCATTGTCTCGCCGGTACTTCTGAGTCCGAGATTGCGCCCTCCCTTTGTGAAATCGGCGGCTTTGTCCGCATCGAAAAGAATTCCACAAACGGATTCCTCACACAGGGCTTCCAGGATTTCCTTAATGCGCATCCCGAATGTACCCAGTTTGTCGTGTGCGGTGTCTGCACCGATATCTGTGTGCTGCAATTTGCCCTCTCTTTGCGGGCATACTGTAATCAGACAAACCGCAATATGCGGATCATTGTTCCCGTCAATACGGTCGAAACCTATGATGCCCCCACCCATAACGGTGACCTCATGCAGACAATGGCTCTGCAGATCATGGCGCAGGCCGGCATCGAACTTGCAGCGGAGGTGCAGTATGATGACTGAACGTAATCTGACAATGCTCGTCGATTTCTACGAGCTGACCATGGGAAACGGCTTCCTTGAAAACGGCAGGGGAGAGGAGATCGCTTACTTCGATATGTTCTACCGCAAAGCGCCCGACAATGCCGCCTATGCCATTGCCGCCGGCCTTGAACAGGTGATTGACTATATCCGCAGCCTGAAATTCACTGAGGATGATCTTGACTATCTGCGGGGCAGAAAGCTCTTCTGTGAGGAGTTTCTCGAATATCTGCGAAATTTCAGATTCACCTGCGATGTCTGGGCCGTCCCCGAGGGAACTCCCGTCTTCCCGCACGAACCGATTCTGACAGTCCGCGGCCCCGCCATTCAGGCACAGCTCATCGAAACGATGGTGCTGCTGAGCATCAATCACCAGAGTCTCATTGCCACCAAGGCAAACCGCATTGTCACAGCTGCACAGGGACGTCCGGTCATGGAATTCGGCTCCCGTCGTGCACAGGGTTATGACGGTGCTGTCTATGGTGCAAGAGCGGCCTACATCGGCGGCTGTGCAGGTACGGCCTGTGCAATTGCGGACACGGCGTTCTCCATCCCCGCCCTTGGTACGATGGCGCACAGCTGGGTGCAGATGTTCCCAACGGAGCTTGCCTCGTTTGAAGCCTATGCAAAGGTATATCCCGATGACTGCACACTGCTGGTGGACACCTACAATGTACTGAAATCGGGTGTGCCGAATGCCATCAAGGTGTTCAAAAAGCTCGAAGAACAGGGGCATCGTGGACGCGGCATCCGTATTGACAGCGGTGATATTGCATATCTGTCCAAGCGTGCAAGGAAGATGTTTGACGAGGCGGGACTGCCGTATATTCAGATCGTGGCATCGAATTCGCTGGATGAATACATCATCCGTGAGCTGATTGCACAGGGAGCAAAGATCGACAGCTTCGGTGTAGGTGAGAGGCTTGTGACCTCCCGTTCCGAGCCGGTATTCGGCGGCGTGTACAAGCTGGCAGCCGTGGAAGAAAACGGTGAAATTATCCCGAAAATCAAGGTTTCCGAGAACGAGATCAAGATTACGAATCCCTCGTTCAAGACGGTATGGCGTCTGTTTGACCGTGACACGGGCATGGCACTGGCGGATGTACTGACGCTGCATGACGAGGTGATCGATGACAGCGCACCCTATGAGATATTCGATCCGGTGCAGACCTACAAGCGCAAGACGGTGACGAATTTCCGTGCACACCGTCTGCTTGTGCCGGTATTTGAAAAGGGCGAATGCGTGTATGAATGCCCGTCCCTGCCCGAGGTGCAGTGCTACTGCCGTGCGCAGCTGGCGACCATCTGGGATGAGGTGAAGCGTTTTGAGAATCCGCAGAATTACTATGTTGATTTGTCGCAGAAGCTGTGGGATCTGAAGCACAGCCTGCTGAGCAGGAAGTACGAGGCGTGATGTGGGGGCTCGCTCTGCACTCAACCGGTGCGCTGCACCGGCCTCCTGCAGAGCCTTGCCCCTCACCCCCCCTGCCCCCCTCTCCCCACGGGGAGAGGGGGGAGAAGGGGCGGGGCTGTGCAGCCCCGCCCCCGCCTGGGGGCAACGCTGCGCTCGCCCCCCAGACCCCAAGGGGAAGCCGCCCCCAACCCTGAGGGAGAGCACATCCTCCGAAAGTGCTGCAAAACTGTCAGCCCCCGCTTCGTGGGGCAACGCTGCGCTCGCCCCCCAGACCCCAAGGGGAAGCCGCCCCCAACCCTGAGGGAGAGCACATCCTCCGAAAGTGCTGCAAAACTGTCAGCCCCCGCCTGGGGGCAATGCTGCGCTCGCCCCCAGACCCCGAGGGGAAGCCGCCCCCAACCCTGAGGGAGAGCACATCCTCCGAAAGTGCTGCAAAACTGTCAGCCCCCGCTTCGTGGGGCAACGCTGCACTCGCCCCCAGACCCCGAGGGAGAACGCACGAGGAACTCTTGTCCAAAAATCTTTTGGATACCGGAAAAATTTCCTAAGCCATCCCCCTACAAAAATCATAACCCAGAACAGGAGTATCAGATATGAAGAAAATTGGTATCATCGGCGCAATGCCGTCCGAGCTGAAGGACATCCAGTCCATCCAGATGAATCCCGAAATTACTGAAATTGCAGGCTTTTCCTTCTATGAAAGCACCCACGGCGAAAGCCGTATCGTTACCGCCTGCTGCGGTATCGGCAAGGTCAATGCCGCCCTCTGTACACAGGTCATGATTGACCACTTCAAGGTGGACTGCATCATCAATACCGGTATCGCAGGCGGTATGCACAGCGATGTCAAGCTCTGCGAGATCGTCGTGTCCACATCCGTCCTGCCCCATGACCTCGATGCCCACTTCCTCGCCGATTATCCCCCCTTCTGCGCTGTGTTCGATGCCGATGAAGCGCTCCAGAACCTCGCAAAATCTGTCTGCACAGAGATGAATATCCCCGTCCACAGCGGCAAGATTGTCTCCGGCGATGCCTTCATCACCGACAGTGAAATCAAGGCCGGCATCAAGGCAAAGTTCGATCCCTATGCCGTCGATATGGAAACCGCTGCCATCGGTCAGGCTGCATGGCGGAATAAGGTGCCCTTCGTGAGCGTGCGCTGCATTTCCGATCTTGCCGATGATGACGGTGCCATGTCCTTCGATCAGTTCGAAATCATCGCCGCAAAGCGTGTGGCCGAAATCGTCATGGCCATGTGTGAACGTGCCGATGTCTGAGACCGGACGCCTTGCCGCACAGCTTTCCGCAATCGACAAAACGCCCCTGATCGTCGGCATTGACGGCCTCGGCGGGGCAGGGAAGAGCACCCTCTCCGAGTCCCTCGCTGCAGCGCTTGCCGCACAGGGACGCCCCGTCACCCTCCTGCATATCGATGATTTCATCCACCAAAGAGCCGTGCGCTATCGTGACGATGTGCCGGCATGGCGATGCTATTATGAGCTGCAGTGGAACTATGCGCCGCTTTTGGAACTGATTGCAGCATTCCGTCATGATGGCACATACTGCGGTGAAGTTTCTCTTTATAATAAGGACAAGGACAGTTATGATACGCAGGAGATCTGCATTCCCAAGGACAGCGTTCTGCTGGTGGAGGGGGTATTTCTGCAAAGGCCGGAGCTTTCCGGCGTGTTTGACGTGGTGATTTATCTGGATGTGCCGGAGTCCGTGCGGCTTTCCCGTGTGCTGCTGCGGGATGGCTATATCGGAGATAGGGAAGCGATCATGGAAAAATACGAACAGCGGTATTTTCCGGCGGAACGGCATTATGTGGAAAGCTGCCAGCCGGCGGAGACGGCAGATGTTGTCATGAAAGAAACGGAATGATAAAGGAGAAATTCATGAAATTTGCAAAACTTGCACTGATTTTTCTGGCAGCGGCCGCACTCATTTTCTGCGGATTTTTTGGTATGATTCTGATTTTCCGCCCCGATACCGCTGCCACCTGGAGCATTTTCTCTGTGTGCATGCCCCTGACTGGTCTCTGCGGCCTTGCGGGCCTTGTGTGTCTTGTCATTTCCCTTGGTAAAGGAAAGTAAGTATTGCGTGAGGATGGAGGTGATTGTGATGAGACGCTGCAGTGATGCTTCTCCATGCAGGGCGTGACGGACTGTATGGAGTAGGATTATGTCGTCATACCTTGCATTTCTGACATTAACTCATTCAGAAAAGGAGCAGGGTAATATGAATTTTTTAAAAGATTGCAGAGCGTTTCTTACGCTCTGGTTAACACAAACATTGTCTTCACTCGGGAGCGCCATGACGAGCTTTGCGCTTGTGATCTGGCTCTATCAGGACAGCGGTTCGGCGCTGAAGACATCGCTGCTGACCGTGTGCTCCTATGCTCCCTATGTACTCATGAGCATATTTGCGGGTGTGGTGAGCGACAAGTGGAATAAGAAAACTGTGATGCTTGTCTGCGACAGCTTTGCCGCAGTCTGCACTGTTGTGACGCTTGTGCTGCTGCGAAGCGGCAGTCTTGCGGTGTGGCATCTCTATCTGCTGAATGCTCTCGTGGGACTTATGAATGCGGTGCAGTCGCCCGCAGCGGAAGTGACGGCCACGCTTCTCACACCCGAGGTGCACTATCAGAAAACAGGAAGTCTGCGCTATTTTTCGAATTCACTGGTATCGATTCTCACGCCTGTACTGGCGGCAGCCTTTGTCTCATTCGCAGGGATCGAAGCGGTGATTGCATTCGATCTCTGTACATTTGCAGCGGCCTTTCTGGTGCTTCTGTGCGTCATCCGCATTCCGGATGTGCCAAAGCAGACTGTGCGTGCAGAAACAATCTGGCAGTCTGCGAAAAGCGGGCTTTCCTATGTTCGGTCAGAGCGGGGTCTGCTGCTGCTGATTCTGTTTCTGTCCGCCATCAATTTTATTGCATCCATTAACAAGGCTGCACTTCCGGCAATGATTCTGTCACGAGAGAGCGAAACGGTACTTGGGGTGGTAAACAGCTTTGTTGGCATTGCGACGCTGCTGGGCAGTGTGCTGGCCGCTTTTCTGCCAAAGCCCAGAAGCCGAATCCGTGTGGTGTGCCTGTGCCTGTTTTTTTCGATGAGCACGGAAAATTTCTTGCTTGCCGTGGGACATCACCCGCTGCTGTGGTGCATCGGGGTGGTGCTTGGATGGATTCTGATTCCGGTGATGGGGGCAAATTACGATGTGATCCTGCGCAGCCGTGTTCCGCAGGAGATGCAGGGTCGGGTGTATGCTGTCCGCAATACGCTGCAGTTTTTCACCATTCCGCTTGGCTATTTCTGCGGCGGATGGCTGGTGGATGAGATCTGTGAGCCGCTTATGGCAGCCGTGGACAATCCCCTTCTTACGATGCTGTTCGGGAGTGGAAAGGGTGCCGGTGCAGCGTTTTTATTCTTTGTGATCGGCATCATCGGCACAGTCGTGTGCCTGATTTTCGGTGGGAGCAAGGAGCTCAGGAAGCTTCCGTGAATCTCCTGAGGGGCACGAGTGATGCACCGCCCCCACCCGGAGTGCGGCGCCGGAATGCCTGCGGTGCCTTGTCCCGCCGGCCCCCTTCCTGCGGGGAGGGGGCTTCTATATTGAACAGAAAAGTCAGAACGGCGTTACCTCGTACTTTTCCCGCAGCTTTCCGAGTGCCTTCTTCTCAAGGCGGGAGACATAGGAACGGGAAATGTGCAGTGCTTTGGCCACTTCCTTCTGCGTCAGGGGCATGCCGCCGTGCAGTCCGTAGCGATGCACAATGATCTCCAGCTCCCGCTCATCCAGACATTCCGACAGAAAGCGGCACAGCTGCTTGCGGTGGATCGATCGTTCCACATCGGCCTCAATGTCCGTGCCGTCCTCCAGAAGATCCATGAGTGTGAGGGCGTTTCCGTCCTTATCCGTCTCGATCGGGTCGTTCATGCAGATGTCGCCCGCACTCTTTTTCAGGGCACGGAAATGCATGCGGATCTCATTTTCCACACAGCGGGCGGCGTAGGTGGAAAACTTCGCCCCCTTTGTGTAATCAAAGGTCTCCACGGCCTTCAGAAGACCGAATGTCCCGATGGAAATCAGCTCTTCCTGCTCTTCGGATGTGCTGCGGTATTTTTTGGCAATGTGCACCACAAGACGCAGATTGTGCTCGATGAGCCGGTTTTTGGCACTGCGGTCACCCTCGGCCATGGCCGTAAAGCAGGCAAGCTCCTCCTTTGCCGTCAGGGGCTTGGGGAAAATATGGGGCGTATCGGCATGCAGTATACAGAAAATCAGTCTGCTGAGCAGTTCCAGCAACATAGTCAACACCAGCCTTTCGGCACAGTCTATGCCGGAGGGCTTTTCCTGTATGATAGCCGGTGCCCCGCCCTATTGTCATTTGGCCGGAACTGTGGTATACTATAAAAAACAACGAAAGGGGCGGGAGGATGGATCCGTATCTGTATGAAAGACTGCACATGGATTTTGTGCGTCTGCGCTATCTGACAAGCGGGATGGATGAGGATGCAGCGGCGTTCGATGGGATACTTGCCGATCTTGAATGCATGCTCCCGCTGATCGGCCGATTCGGCACGGAGGACGAGCAGAATGTGCTCGGTTATGCCGTCCGCACGGCTGTTTCCCTCGGCAAGTCCGTCAGGGAGGACAGTCCCGCTTGCCGTTTGTTCCGCAGCAGAAAGCACAGCGAGGCCGTCACATGCCTCAATCTGTTCTGCGATGCCGTCCACAATCTCTGCGAGCTGTTCACGGAGGATACATGGGAGAAGGACGCATATTACCGCATATTTCTTGCCCCCTTCCGGAAACGGTACGGGGATGCCTATTTCCGTGAGGTGCTGTACTTTTTCGGCGTTTCTGCCGATACATCATAAAGGAGGCTGCCATGCATTTTGTCAATGCCAAGTCCATTCTCTCCGCCAGGAACGGCATGAATCTCTACCGCGGCTGCACGCACGGCTGCATCTACTGCGACAGCCGCAGCACCTGCTATGGCTTCACCCATGCCTTTGAGGATATTGAAGTGAAGCAGAACGCCCCCCAGCTGCTCGAGGAGGCTCTGCGCAGAAAACGTAAAAAATGTATGATCGGCACCGGTGCAATGTGCGATCCGTACATGCACTGCGAGGAGACGCTCCGGCTCACAAGGCAGTGCCTTGAGATTATCGGCCGCCATGGCTTCGGGCTGGCCATCCAGACCAAATCCACCCGTATCCTGCGGGATCTTGACCTGCTCCGGCATATCAATGAGCAGTCCAAATGTGTCGTGCAGATGACCCTCACAACCCATGATGACGCCCTCTGCCGGATTGTCGAACCCCATGTCAGCCCCACAAGCGAGAGGGTGGCTGCACTGGAAACCTTCCGTGCCAACGGCATTCCCACCGTGGTCTGGCTCACGCCCATTCTGCCATACATCAATGACACCGAGGACAACATCCGCCGGATCCTTGACGACTGTATCCGTACAGGTGTGCGGGGCATTATCTGCTTCGGTATGGGTCTGACCCTGCGTGAGGGCGACCGTGAATACTACTATGCCGCTCTTGATCGGCATTTCCCCGGCCTTAAGGCGGTCTATCAGCGGCAGTATGGCCTTGCCTACGAGCTGCCCAGCCCCCGCAGTGCCGCATTGATGCAGCTCTTCCGGCAGACCTGCCATGCGCATGGCATTCTCTATGAGCCGGAGGACTGCTTTTCCTATCTGCATGATTTCCCCGAACCCTATGCGCAGCTGTCACTGTTCTGATTAAAGAAAAAATGCGGAGCATATGGATTTGTGACATATCTTGAAGACTGCGCACAAAGTGATAGTTTTTCATACAATATCCAATTGACGTTTTCAGAATGTTCATGATATAATGAAACTGTAAATACAGACCCAGTTTCAAAAATGGAGGGAAATTATCATGAACGAAATCAAAAAGACGCGCCATGCGTGCTTTCTGGCGGTCATCCTGCTGATTGCATGGCTGCTGCCGCTGTTCAGCTTCAGCGGTGCGGATGTGCCCGCTGTGGCGGCATCCGTGGACTATCCGGTGCAGCTGATGAATCTGGCATCGAAGAATGCCTCCACCGTGCTCACCGAAAACGGCACTGCGGACGGTTCCTCGCTGACCATGAAGGCACTCGGGAACGATCTGTCCCCGTCCTGGCGTTTTGACAGAGTCGGCAGCGACTCCAACGGCACCTTCTTCAAGCTCGTCAACGCCCAGTCCGGCCGCCTGCTGACCCCCAAGGGCTACAATGTGACCGCCGGCAACAGCGTCATCATCTACGGCAGCGAGTCCGCCCAGTCCCAGCACTGGTATGTGGTGCCCGTTTCCCAGGATCGTCTGGGCAACAATCTCTGCTATAAGATCGTGAACTATTCGAACACCTCTCTGGCACTGACACAGGGTACATCCGGCATGACGCTCGAGAATTACACGGGCGCTGACAACCAGCTCTTCCTGCTCAATGCCGACGGCCTGCAGGGCTTCGCCGGCTACTGCAATAATGACAACACCGGCAAGGTCAAGGCAGCCGACATCGGCGGTCTGTTCGGTGAGACTGTGGAGGTTTCCAGCTTTGCCGATCTCAAGAAGTATGCCGAGTCCGACACCCCCTACACCATTGTTGTGAACAAGAACATCAGCGTGACCGAGCTGAACATGAACGGCACCCGCTACATGTGCACAGCCGGCCGTATCTATGTCCGCAGCAACAAGACCATCATCGGCAGCTACTCCGCCAACACCCTGTTCAACGTGCAGTTCTGCACCTCCAGCGGCAAGGGCGTGGGCAATAACATCATCATCAAGAATTTCGATATGCAGCATGATGCGGAATCGAACAACAACGACTCCATCGTCTGCTACTTCGGCTCCGGCCAGAATATCTGGGTGGATCATGTGACCTTCACCGGCCATAACGGCTATGGCTATGCCCCCCAGACCGGTCAGGTGGACGAGGACAAGTTCCTTGCCTGCTGCTATGATGCCGACTACTGCACCGTTTCCGACTGCTCCTTCGGCGGCCACAAGTACGGTCTGATTCTGGGCTATCCGGCGGATGATGCCAATGCCAAGAATTACGATGGATTCCCCCGCATGTCCCTGATTTCCAATAAGTTCTATGACACCAATACCCGTGCACCGGGTCTGATGAGATGGGGCTACTTCCACTCTCTCAATAACTATGTCAACAAGTTCAGCATGGGCTATACCGTACACAGCGGCTGCGATATCTATGCAGAAAACTGCGTGTATGAAAACGGCGGCAGCGTCATCTGTGACTGGAATTCCATCACCTATGCCGGCGCCTACGCCGAGTCCGGCTCCATCTTCACAAATTGCTCCAGAACCGTACAGGGTCAGGGCACTTCCAGCAACCCCAGCTATTCTCAGGCAAGCTCCTGGAGACCCTCCGGCAACTACAGCTATGTGAAGCTTGAGGCTTCCGCAGCCAAGAACTACTGCAACAGCTACAGCGGCTGTCAGACCTCCAAGGGCAACTGGATGTATCTGCGCTATGCCGCAAAGGGCGTGCCCAGTGCAGGCTATACGGAGCTCCCGAACGGCCCCGTGGCAGCCACCTTCACAGAGGGTGCGGCCTTCCGCATCAAGAATGTAAACTCCGGTCTCTACATGCAGGTGGCAGGTGCGGCAGCCGAAAACGGTGCCAATGTCCAGCAGTGGGGCAGCGACGGTACATCCGTGCATGATATATGGAAGCTCCTGAGCGCAGGCGATGGCTATTACTACATCGTTTCAGCAGTGGGCGACGGCGGCACCTATGTGCTCGACATCGCCGGCAGAAAGGCCGACAACGGCACCAATGCTGACATCTACCAGTACAACGGCGGCACGAACCAGCAGTTCATGCTGACCCAGAACAGTGACGGCAGCTACAAGATCCGCACACGCGTTTCCGGCGAGGCTTCCGCTGTGGAGATCGCAGACGGCTCCACTGCTTCCGGTGCGAATGTCCAGCAGTGGGAGGTCAACGGTGCGAACTGCCAGGACTGGATTCTCGAACCCGTTACCGATCCCGGCTGTGAAATGGATACATCCGTGATCTACAGCTTTGCCAATGCCAATTCCGGTCTGATGATGGAGATCGTGAACGGTGCCATGGAAGACAATTCCAATGTCCAGCAGTGGGAACAGAATGGTGCCGCCTGCCAGAAGTGGACACTCAAGGCCTTTGGTTCCGGCAATTATTACTGGATCCGTTCCTATCAGGATGAGGCCTATGCACTCAAGGCCGAGGGCAGTGAGAACGGTGCGAACATCGACATCGTGGCCTATTCCAGCAAGGACAGCGCCCAGCTCTTCCGCTTCACAAAGAATCTGGACGGCTCCTACCGCATCATCACACATGCTTCCAAGGATGCCTGTCTGGTTGAGGTCGGCAATGCAGCCATGGACGGCGGTGCCAACATCAATCAGTGGGAACCGACAAATCACGCCTGCCAGAACTGGAATCTGACCACAGAGACCACCACCACTGAGGCAACCACGACCACCACCACTACAACAACAACGACCACAACAACCACGACCACCACAACGACAACAACCACCACAACGACAACAACCACCACAACGACCACAACGGAAGCAACCACGACCGCAGCGACCACGACGACAACGACTGCGTCTGAAACCACCCCCGCAGCCACATCGGCAACGGAAGAGACCGAAACCACGACAACCACAGAACCCATCGAGGACGAGGTTTTCTACGGTGATGTGAACGGCGACGGCGGTGTGAGCATTGTCGATGTCATCATGCTGAACAAGGCCGTGCTCGGCAGCGAGACACTGAGCAGCGGACAGAAACGCAATGCCGACTGCAATCTGGATGGTCTTGCCGATGCCAATGACTCTCTCATCATTCTCAAGCATCTGGTGGATCTGATCCTCGAGCTGCCGCTGAAATAAGCAATGAAAAATCCCCGCCCTATGGCGGGGATCTTTGTTTGCTCTGAAACCTGATTCGGTTCAAAGGACAAAGTCCTTTGGCGGGGACAGTCATCCCATCTTGCATTCCCTCAGAAAATATGCTATACTAAAAAAAGAGGTGATCTTTCATGCATATCAGCCATATTGCCATCTATGTTCATGATCTCGAACGGAGCCGGCAATTCTATGAAACCTATTTCTGCGGCATGGCCAATTCAAAATACCATAATCCCCAAACAGGTTTACAGACTTATTTCCTGAGTTTCGGTGATGGTGCGAGACTCGAGCTGATGCATCGCCCCGACTGCACCGAAAGCAGCAGCGATGCCCTCAGCTATGGCATGACGCATCTTGCTTTCAGCACAGGCAGCAGGGAGGCAGTCGATGCCCTCACCGCCCGCCTTGCCGATGACGGCTATCCCGTCGTCAGTCCGCCCCGTACCACGGGCGATGGCTACTATGAAAGCGTGGTGTGCGATTCCGACGGCAATCGTATCGAGATCACAGAATAGGAGGCCGACCATGACCACTGTTTATTTCATCCGCCATGCACAGTCCGACCGCTTTGTGCATGATGACCGCACACGCCCCCTCACCGCAGAGGGACTTGCGGATACAAAACAAATCACAGCCGCTCTGCGGGATGCCGGCATTGCGCACATCCTGTCAAGTACGTATAAACGTACCCTGCAGACCGTGGACGATCTTGCCGATATGCTGGGACTTTGCATCGAAACCGATGAGGATTTCCGCGAACGCAATGCGGGCGGCTGGCACGGCGAAAATTTTCTGGAATTCATCCGGCAGCAGTGGGCGGATTTTTCCTATCATATCATGGACGGCGAATGCCTTGCCGATGTGCAGAAGCGCAGCATCGCCGCTCTCCAGCGTGCCCTCGACAAATACAGCGGGCAGGTGCTGGCCATTGCCACACACGGTACAGCCCTCAGTACGATGCTGCATTACTATGATCCGAGCTGGCAGTTCGACCGCTTTATGGACATCCTCGATGCAATGCCCTATGTTGTGAAGCTCTGCTTTGACGAGACGGGAAACTGCCTGTCCATGGAAGAAATTCTGCGCATCGAAAAGATCTATCAATAAACGCAAACGACCCAATCAACGAAAGGAGCAAATCTCATGGCATTACCGGATTTTAAACAGCTGCAGCAGAACAAGACCGCCGTACCTGCATGGGCAAAGGATCTGCCCGACGGTGCGTTCATCAGCTATGACAATACCTACAAAACCCGAATCTATTTCGATCTGTTCGACAAGTACATCATGCCCTGTCCGGAAACGGGTGACCTGCGCTACTATGTCTATGACCCCGTGAAGCACGGTGCTGACCCGACCAAGCAGTATCCCGTCCTCATGTGGTGTCACGGTGCCAGCAATTCCCTCATGGAGGAGGGCTGCATCATGTGCTGCGGTGCGGAGCAGTTTGCTTCCCCCGCATATCAGGCCCGCATGGGCGGGGCGTATCTCATTGTGCCGCTGTGCAATGAGGAACGTCTGCCGGACGGCACCATCCTCGGTGCGTGGGACAAGGTACATTCTGCCCCCGTCAAGGCGATTTTTGACAGGGTCTGTCAGGAGCATGCCGCCAATATCGGAAAAAAATTCATCATGGGTGCGTCCTCCGGCGGCTATTTCACATGGCAGATGCTCGAGGATTACGGCAGCTATTTTGACGGTGCCATGCCGATCGCATCCGGCTATGTTCCCGCAGACGACGTCCTCGACCGCATTGCAGAGGGCGGCACAGAGCTGCTCATTGCCCATGGCCGCCATGATGAAATGGCCGTGTTTGACGAATGCATCGCCCCGAGAATGGAAAAGCTCATGCAGCTTGAAAACTGCATCTGCTTCTTCCCCGAGTGGGTCTACAACGGTGACGGCGGCGTGTCCTCGGTGTTCTATGGCTTTGAGATGGGACAGCACTGCATGATCAACTGGGTGCAGCATGACCTCAGGTTCGATGACGGACGTCCGGCGGATGATCGCCTGCCCGATGGCGTCACGGGCTGGATCCGCCGGATCGTGAACGGAAAGTGATGGTGTGTCCGTGCTTTTATCATTCTTGATGCATCTGCTCATTCCGGGCGCTTTCTTTCTTGTCTGGAAGAAGAAAACGCATGCACGGGCCTGGCCGCTTGTGGTCGGCGTGATCGTCTATATCATGATTTCGCTCTTTCGGGGAATGGCACGGGTGGTCGTGCTGAACGAATCTGTGGCCGAAGTTCCCATGCTCTACAATCTCCTGTCCGCCCTGCTTTCTGGCATTGCGGAGGAAGGGGGACGGTATCTTGTGTTCCTGTGGGTCATCCGCAATTATGACCGATGGGAGGATGCTGTGACCTACAGCATCGGCCATATGGCAGCAGAATCCGTTCTGGCAGGGGGAATTGTGTATGGGATGACGCTTGTGGATGTCCCGTTTTTTACGATCTATGCCATCCATGATCATATCTTTTCGGCGGCACTGTCGGTGATTGTCTTTGCTGCTGTGCATTACGACGGCATCCGGCTGGTTTTTGCGGCCGTCGGCCTGCATGCGCTCTGTAATTTCCTGCATGCGCTCAATGTCAGTGAGATTCTCCCCGATGTCGGCTATGAACTGCTGGATCTGGCTGTTCTCGTCCTGATGGCCTTCCTTGCATGGCGTCTGTACCGGCATTACAGTATTTCACCCGAATGGGAGTCTGTCACGGACGTATCATAAAAAATGAGGTGAAATTTTTGGATAGAGAAAAAGCCGCTCCCCTCAGGGAGCGGCTTTTTGGGGTGTGAGTCGTTCCGTCAGAAGCGCTTCCGCCTCGGGCAGGGTCATGCAGAGAATGAAGTCATACCGCTCATGCAGTTCCCTGCACAGTGCCGCCGTCTCCGCATCCTCCGCACGGTACACCAGCACCAGACTGTGCACAATGCTGCTGTCCATCCAGAGCATCTGCGCAAGCACCTGTTTCAGATGCTTCTGCACTGCGGGTGAGGCATCCGCCAGCGGCAGCACCGCAAAAGGCACCGGCAGCGTCTTTGCACCCTCGTCATGCCGGCGGGGGACAACGGCGTAAACCAGCAGTCCGCCGATGCCTGCGATCAGTCCCAGTAAAAGCAGCCACGATCCGTCCATGTTCAGCCCTCCGATTGTTGAAAACTGGATAGTACATTTTATGCAAATTCACAAAATAAGTGAAAACTAAAAAAAAATTGCAATTTCTATAGAAAAAAGCCCGCACATATGGTATAATATGAAATAACCGGAACGGAAAGGAGCGTTTTCCATGCTGCCCATGGATTGCCATACCCATACAAGCTGCTCGCCGGACAGCACGGCCGACTGGCAGGCAATGTGCAAAAAGGCGGAATCCCTCGGATTACAGGCCTTTGCCATTACTGATCATATCGAACTGTGCCGCTTCTGGAGTCAGGGCTTCTATGATGTCCCCGCACGCAATGACGAGGACTTCTTCGACTACAGCCTGCGCTATGAACGTGCCATGCAGCAGAATCAGCTCGCAAAAGACATGCTCTCGGGCAAGGTACAGGTCATCAGCGGCATCGAAATGGGTGAGCCGGATGCGGATTTTGCCCTCGCAGAAAGTCTCTGGCAGGACAAACGGCTTGATTTTGTGATCGCTTCGCTCCATGAGCTGCCAAAGAAGCTCGATTTTTATTTTCTCGATTACCGGCAGGAGGATGTGCACGCACTCCTCGATGACTATTTTACGACCATTCTGCGTATCTGCGAATGGGGTAAATTTGATGTGCTCGGACACATCACCTATCCGCTTCGCTATATTGAGGGCGATGCGGGCATTCCCGTTGACCTGTCCCCGTGGCGTGACTGCATTGCAGCAGCCTTTGAGGCACTCATCCGGCAGGGCAGGGGCATTGAACTGAATACATCGGGCTATCGCCAGACATACGGAAAGCCCTTCCCCGACCAGACGCTTTTACAGCTTTATCGGGATCTCGGCGGAAGACTGCTCTCCCTTGGATCGGATGCCCACAGCCCCGCAGACCTCGGCGGCGGCATCGCACAGGGTGCGGCGATAGCAAAGGCAGCGGGATTTGACAAGGTATGCTATTTCTTGCGGCATGAACCGCACTTTATAGAAATCTGAAACGAAGAACGGAGGATACATCTGATGAATGAATTACTGCACCTGCTCAAGCAGAACGCCAGACTGACCAACGCCCAGCTTGCCGATATGCTCGGCACAACCGAGGCGGCCGTAATGATGGAGATCCAGCGCATGGAAGCGCAGGGCATCATCCGCGGCTACAGTGCCATCATCAACGAGGAGCTGGCCAGAACCAATGAGGTGGAAGCCATCATCGAACTGCGTGTGACCCCCAAGCGTGACTGCGGCTTCGATGAAATCGCCAAGACCATCATGATGTACGATGAGGTCGAGAGCCTGTCCCTGATGTCCGGTTCCTATGACCTGTCCATCTGTGTTAAGGGCAGCACCCTCAAGGAAGTCGCCCTGTTTGTTTCCCAGCGTCTGTCCGCCCTGGAGGGCGTTGTTTCCACTGCCACATCCTTTGTGCTCAAGCGCTACAAGGAAAAGGGCATCCTGATTGACGAAGAAGAAAAGGACGAAAGGAGTCTGGTCTGCCCGTGATGAATTATGAGAACATTTTATCCCGCCGTGTGCTGGATATGAAGCCTTCCGGCATCCGCCGGTTCTTCGATCTGGCTGCACAGATGGACGATGTGATCAGTCTGGGTGTGGGCGAGCCTGATTTCCAGACCCCCTGGTCAATCCGCAAAACGGCCATCAATGTCCTCGAACGCAAGCGTATTGTCTATACCGCAAACTCGGGTCTGCTCGAGCTGCGTCATTCCATTGCCGGCTATCTCAACCGCAAGTACAATCTCTCCTATGACGGCGAGCACGAGATCATCGTGACCGTCGGCGGTTCCGAGGCCATCGATATGGCCATCCGCGGCGTGGTGAATCCTGGTGACGAAGTGCTCATCGTCGAGCCGAGCTTCGTCTGCTATGGCCCCATTGTGGAGCTGACCTGCGGCGTGCCCGTTCCGATCCCGACCAAGGCCGAGAACAAGTTCAAGCTCACCGCGCAGGAACTGCGCGAGAAGATCACGGATAAGACAAAGCTCCTGATTCTGCCGTTCCCGAACAACCCCACCGGCGGTATCATGACCCGTGAGGATCTTGAGGCCATTGCTGAGGTGCTCCGCGGCACTGACATCATGGTACTCTCCGATGAGATCTATTCCGAGATGACCTACGGCCGCAAGCACTGCTCCATTGCAGAGCTGGAGGGCATGCGTGAGCGAACACTCGTCGTGAACGGCTTCTCCAAGGCCTTTGCCATGACGGGCTGGCGTCTTGGCTATCTGGCGGGCCCCGAGCCTGTGATTGCACAGATGGTGAAGATCCACCAGTACGCCATCATGAGCTCGCCCACCGTGAGCCAGTATGCTGCCATTGAGGCACTTGAGCACTGCGATGACGATGTTGCCCACATGGTCGATGAATACAACCGCCGCCGCCGCTATCTGGTAGAGGCCTTCAACCGCATCGGAATGAGCTGCTTTGAGCCGGAGGGCGCCTTCTATGTATTCCCCTGCATCAAGAGCACGGGGCTGTCCAGCGAGGAATTCTGCGAGCGTCTGCTGGAGGCTGAAAAGGTGGCTGTTGTGCCCGGTAATGCCTTTGGTGAGAGCGGCGAGGGCTTTGTGCGTGTGTCCTATGCGTACTCCCTCAAGCACCTGATGGAAGCTGTGAAGCGCATCACACACTTCCTCGAAACACTGGAAAAGTGAGCTTGCCATGGAAAAGACACTGACGCTCCGCTGTGCTGCCAAAATCAATCTGTCCCTCGATGTGACGGGCAGACGTGAGGACGGCTACCACACACTCGAGAGCATTTTCCAGAGCGTGGGCGTATATGATACGCTGAAACTGACCGTAACGGAAGGGGAGGGCATCTCCCTTTACTGCAATGTGCCCTATATTCCCCGTGATGAACGCAATCTGGCCTATCGTGCCGCAGCAGCCTTTCTGGCGGAATGCGGAAGACAGTGCCATGTGGAGATGCACCTGCGCAAGGTCATCCCCTCGGGTGCGGGCATGGGCGGCGGCAGTGCCGATGCAGCCGGGGTGCTGTACGGACTCAATCTGCTGCTGGACTGCGGCTATTCAAACAAGAAGCTGCGTGAGATCGGCGTGAAGCTCGGTGCGGATGTGCCCTTCATGCTGATGGGCGGCACGGCACTTGCTGCCGGTGTGGGAGAGATCCTCACGCCCCTGCGTTCTATGGCGGGTCTGCCCCTTTTGATTCTCAAGGGCAAGAAGAGCATTTCCACCCCCGCTGCATATGCAGCCATTGATGGCCTTGAAAATCCGGTGCATCCGGATACCGCATCCATGCTCAGAGCCATCAAATCACGGGATATTCCGCTTCTGACGGCAACCTGTGCCAATCTCTTCGAGGCCGCAGCGGCCGACTGCAGGGATGTGGCCAGAGCCAAGGAAGAAATGCTGGCACATGGGGCAAAATGTGCGGTGATGACCGGAAGCGGTTCGGCCGTATTCGGTATTTTTGAAAAAATGGGCGAGGCCAAGGCCTGCCTGCGAGAAGTCGGTGACAGCTATGCCTTTGCGCAGACGGCTGTGACCGTAAAGGAACCTTTTCTGATCATGAAGGGAGAAAAGAGAAGATGAGAAGTAAGAGACTGCTTGCTGTGCTGCTGAGCATGGCACTGACAATGCCCGTGCTGCAGGGGATGGCATCCTTTGCACAGGAAGAGACCGGTAACGGTCTGAATCAGCCGAGATACCAGAATTATCAGGACATCCGCAAGGCAAAGCTGAACGGATCCTCACTGAGCCCGCTTGCCATCGCAAACGGCGAGACGGCCGTTTCCTATGATCTGCCCGATCAGTTTGACCTCAGATCTGAGGGCCTTGTCAGCTCTGTCAAGAACCAGAACCCCTATGGTACCTGCTGGGCACATGCGGCCATGGCGTCTCTGGAGAGCATGCTGATCGTGCGTGATGCAATGGTTGACCTCTCCGAGTGGTATCAGGCATATTACAATTACAGCGATGTTTTCGGCTACCGCATGGATGATTCCGGTAATGACTGGGCCGACCAGGGCGGTAACTATACCATGGCATCCTCCATGCTCGCCGGCTGGGTGGGCGTTGTTGATGAGGCGGATTGCCCCTATGACAACTGGGACGTCCTCAACGGCGAAATGACAATCGATGCCGCCCGTGCACAGGCGGATTACCATGTGACCGATGTCAACCTGATGACGTACAGCTGGTATGATGAGGAGTTCCTCATGGAGGATGTGTCCCGCATTCAGCAGGTGCTCTATGACGGTCATGCACTGGTACTGAATTACTTTGATGCGGATGAGTTCTACCACATGAACAATTACAGCTATTACTACAATGGCGCCTATGATGAAGAGTACGGTGGCTACCATGCCGTGACCATTGTCGGCTGGGATGACAATTTCCCCGCATCCAAATTTGCTGTCACCCCGCCCGGAGACGGTGCATGGCTGTGTAAGAACAGCTGGGCACAGTACTGGGGCGATGGCGGCTACTTCTGGATGTCCTACTATGACGAGAGCATCTTTGATGTGTACTATGTCGAGGGCGTGCCGGCCGCTGAGGGCAGAATGAATTATCAGCACGATGACTACGGCTACTGGTCTTCCGTGGCTGTGGATGACTACGGCGACAATTCCGCTTGGATGGCAAATGTCTTCACTGCGGAAGAGGATACATGGCTCACCGAGATCATGTTCTGCTCTTCTCTGAACGAGGGCTTCTACAACGGCCTTGTGTACACCGATCTGGAGTATCCTGACGATCCTGCCTCCGGTACGGTTCGTGCGGAAGTTTCCGGTTCTGTCACAAGCAGCGGTTACCATACGGCAAAGCTCGACAGCCCCGTATTTGTGGGAAAGGGTGAGACCTTCTCCGTGGCTGTGCAGACGGGCTACAACGATCCGGAAGAAACAGGCTGGTGCATCACCTGTGAGTCCTGCTACGAGACAGTTGATACCTATCCCGATGGTACCGTTAAATATTACGACTCCTATCTCACAGAAGAATGTATCCGCCGTGATTTTGCACCCGGCGAGAGCTTCTACAGCGTGGATGGTGAGGAGTGGTTCGACACCTTCTACGAGACCATTTACGATGAATACGATTATGAGGATGAAAACGGCGACACAGTCCATGTCGAAAGCACAAGCGTTATCGGCAATGTCTGCGTCAAGGCCATCGGCAGCTTCGGCAGCTTTGTGGAATTCTCCGAGTATTCGAAGTATGTGCCCTATGACACCGAGATTACACTGCATTCCTATGACGGCAGCCAGATCTATTACCGCTATGAAAACGGCGATGAGACCTATGAATACAATGCGCCCATTGCCGTGACAGAGGACTGCAAGATCTATGCATGGACAGAGGGCGGCGACATCTGCAGCCGGAGTTATCAGCTCCAGCATGCACAGCTTTCCAGCCTTCTGGCTGTGGATCAGGATACCTGGGCGGATTATTTCACGCTGACACAGGTGGATGCGGATACATGGACGGCAGAGTATGTCTATTTTGAAGACTGCATGCCGACGCTTCTCAATCTGATGCCCATCAGCACCGAAACCATCAGAATCAACGGTACGCCCGTTCCGTCCGGTGACTACTACACCATCCATCCGAGTGAGGACATGGACGTGACCATTGAAGTGACAGGCGAAAACCTGCTGACCTCGACCTATCATCTTTCCATGAAGATGCAGGAGTATGACTATGTGGCGGTCGGCGATGTCAACCTCGACGATCACATTGATGCGGTCGATGCGGCAGAGATCCTTGTGTATGCCGCAGCCGTCGGCGCAGGTGAAGCACCGGAGCTGCCGGATGAAGAATGGCTCGACCGTGCGGACTTCGACTATGACGGTGTAGTCGATGCCGTGGATGCAGCTGAGATTCTGTATTATGCCGCAATGGCAGGTGCCGGTGAAATCTTTGGCTGATAATCACAGGAGGGATTTATGATCTATCAATTATTGCAGAATGCAGGACTTTCTGCGGGACTCTGGCTGATTCTGACAGCGGCCTCTGCATTCATCCTGACGATGCTCGGCATTGTATGCTTCCGCAAGGCACTGCCGAAGGATCAGGGCAGGGAATTTGCTGTGAATGGTGCGCTCTCCCAGGGCAAGCCCCGTGGTGCAGGCATTATCCTGATCATCGCTTTTATTCTGGTAAGCGTCCTGTTCGTGCCGCTTTCTGTGGAATATGCGATTTATCTGGCTGCGATTTTCATTGAGATGATGAGCGGCTATCTGGATGACGCATCCGAAAAGCCCTGGGGCGAGCTGAAAAAGGGCATCATTGACCTTGTGGTTGCAGGCACTGTATCGGGTACGGTATACTATTTCCGAGGCGGCACCGTATCTCTGGCACTGCTCGGGGTGGAATTCACCATTCCGGCAGCGGTGTATATCATCCTTGGCATCATTCTCATCTGGGCGAGCATCAATGTAACGAACTGCTCCGATGGTGTCGATGGTCTCTGCGGCATGCTGTCCATTGCGGCACTGGCAGCTGTGCTTCCCGTGCTGATGCAGGCAAATTACGACGGCGGCATGTTCACTATGGTCTGGATGCTGATCTTTGTACTGGCAGCATACCTCTGGTTCAACTGCTCTCCGAGCAGCCTGCTCATGGGCGATGCCGGTTCCCGTGCGATCGGTCTGATTCTGGCAATGGCCTTTATGGTGAGCGGGAGTCCCTTCCTGTTCATTCCGGCGGCGCTGATGCTGATCATCGACGGCGGTCTGGGACTGCTGAAGCTGACAGTACTGCGTGTGCTGAAGATCAAGAGCTTCATGCAGAACATCCGCACACCCATTCACGATCATGCCAGAAAGAACAAGGGCTGGAGCGATACACAGGTTGTCATCCGCTTCACCATGATTCAGGCAATCATTGCCGCACTCATCTGGGCGGCACTTCAGTAAAAAAACAGCACCCCGAGGATTTAGCTGTCAGTAGATAAAGAAGTATTTAAACATCAAATCAAAGGTTGCGTAGTAATCCTACGCAGCCTTTTTCTTTTTGTCATACTCCCAGCTGTCCGCAACAACCTCAGTTTTTGCAACATTAAATCTGAAATGGATCTCGATTTTCTGCTTTCTGTGACCGCTGGACTTGTCGGGAGCGTGAACAACAATCTTTTCAATGAATTCGTGCATAATTTCTGGCGTAAGTTCCTTTATTTCAGTACGATTACGGACAATTTTCAGAAACTGCTCCAGATTAGTGTGTTTCTGCTCGTTGGTTTCGATGAATTTTGTAAATTCATTTACGACTTGTTTCAGCTTGCTTTGCTCGTCCTCATAGCCCTTGGACATCATTGCAAATCGTTCATCGGAAATCTTTCCACTGACATTATCTTCATAAAGTCTCGTAAAAAGCTTGTCCAGTTCCGAAATTCTTTTTTCGCCTTGGGCAAGCATTTTTCTTGCACGTTTTAATTCCGAAAAGTGCTTTTCTGCCGAAGAGTTCATTGCTTCACGAACAAACATATCCTCATTTTCCTTAACGGTAACAAGCAGTTTGTTCAGTTCTTTCAGAACAATCTCTCTTAATACAACCGTTCTGATATAATGCGCCGTGCAAGTGTCCTTGTCACTTGCATAAGCTGAACACTTTAAATGCTCTTGGTCGTCATTAAGGTATTTCGACCTGCAAAGATACATCTTACTGCCGCAATCCGCACAGTAAACCATTCCCGAAAATGGGTTGACATCTCCACACCTCTGAACTCTGCGTTTGTTTTTACGCAGTTCCTGTACCAAATCAAAATCGTGCTGAGAAATAATAGGTTCGTGGGTGTTCTCAAAAATCACCCATTCCTCTTTGGGATTGTCTATTCGCTTTTTGCTCTTGTAGGATTTGATATGTGTGCGGAAATTCACAGTATGTCCTGCGTATTCAGCTTTTTCAAGGATATGGTCAATGGTTTGTTCTCCCCAGCGATGAAGTTTTGCGTTAGGATGACCTGCATTTCTTCCCTTGGATTTGGCATAAGCAGTTGGCGTGGGTATTCCTTCCTCAGTAAGAATACGGGCAATCTGCGTTGGTCCGTAACCGTCAATGCAAAGCTTAAAGATTTTTCGTACTACAGGGGCAGTTTCTTCGTCAATCACCCAGAGGTTTTTATCTGTTTCTGACCGCATATACCCATAAATCGGCGATGACAAATGTTTACCTGACATACCCTTAGCCTTGAAAACAGCCTTAATCTTCTTTGAGGTGTCACGGGCAAACCAGTCATTAAAAATATTCTTGAATGCCATAAGTTCATTCTCGCTCTTAAATGTATCAACATTATCATTGATGGCAATGTACCGAACATCATAATCGGGAAATATGATTTCTATGTACTCACCCGTTTTAAGGTAATCACGTCCAAGTCGTGACAAGTCTTTTGTAATAACCGTTTCAACCTTGCCTGATTCAACATCATTCATCATACGGATAAAATCGGGACGGTTGAAATTTGTGCCACTAAATCCGTCATCAACATAGAACTGGGGGTTGGAAAATCCGTTGTCCTGTGCGTACTTTAAAAGGATTGCCTTTTGGTTTGTAATACTATTGCTTTCTCCTGCAAGCATATCATCCTGAGACAGGCGGCAATATAACGCTGTAATTTTATCTGACATTATAATCCTCCTTACCTATAAAAACTACAGCGGATTATGTTACCTTTATTATATCACATCTTCAAAAACAATTCAAGATAGTAAAGCGTGAAAGTATAAATAATCCGCTGTATTTTACTACACTGCAAATTGCAGACGTTCAACATCTCTCGAAATCAGCCGCTTGATAATATCATCAAGGGTTTCCTTGCAACCGAGGTTGAAGTGCGTTTCAACTATGTAGGTGGTATGTCCGATTTTGTATTCGGAGATGTTTGTGGCAAGTGAGGGGTTATCCTCACTTGCTACGGCGGTATTCCTGCATACATTTCTAATCATTTAGCTCCTTTCTGCCTTACGGCAATAACATTGTTTAAGATACCTCTTAGTTTTCATTGAAATATTTATTCTGAAGATTTCATCACCCTCCTTAAAATTCAGCGGTCTTAGGTGCAACCTAAAATGTAGGGGCAAGCATTTTGTCAGCCGATATGCTGACAACCATTTTTGAGGGGTAGCCGAATAAAATGAGCGAGAAGAGAAAGAATACGTATTCTTTCTGTGCTTGCTATGCTTACCCAAA
>SVNX01000024.1 GCA_015066665.1 Ruminococcus sp.
GATGTCGAACGAAGTGAGACAGAGGGGACGGGCTGTTCAGCGGCAGCACCCTCCCTCTTTCCCCCTCCCCTTTGGGGAGGGGGTAGGGGGTGGGGCAAAATTAAGCGAAATCATACTTTTTCAACAGACTGACAGCCCGCAGAATGCGGGCTGTGACTGCACAGTCATTGGCATTTCCGAAGCTTCAGGCAAGCTCCTCCGAACGCATCTTCGGGATGGGTGCAAAGCTCGCCTCCACCGTGATGACGCAGAAATGATCGGGGTGCCGCTCACGCACTGCCTGCTGGATCTCACGCTCAAGCTGCTTGTCGGGGATGCCGAATTCCGGCGGCCGCACGCAGTCGAAAATCACATTGGTGTGGCTCGTGCCCGGCACAATACGCAGATCGTGAATCGACAGTCTCTCATCGATCTTCGCCACAATGCCCGTGATCTCCCGCCGCAGATCGCCCACGGCGGCATCCGCCGTCACGATGGGATCATAGTGCACCACCATGTTCAGGCCCTCTTCACGCAGGAAATCCCGCTCGATGTTGTCAATGACATCGTGGCTCGCAAGCACATCGGCCTCGGCGGCCATCTCCACATGGACGCTTGCAAACTGCCGTCCCGGGCCATAGTCATGAATCATCAGGTCATGCGTGCCGATGACGCCCGGATACTGCATGATCCGGTCACGGATGTGCTCGACCGTCTCCGCATCGGGGGCCTTGCCGAGCAGCGGACTCATGGCGTCACGCACCAGTCCCGCACCGCTCCAGAGGATGAAGGCCGCCACGAGCAGACCCATCCAGCCGTCCAGCTCCAGCGGTGTGAAGGCCGAGAGCAGAAGTGCCGCCAGCACTGCACCGGTCGAGATGACATCGTTGCGGCTGTCGGCAGCCGTGGCGAGCAGCGCCTGTGAATCGATCCGCTTGCCGACACGCAGGTTGAAGCACATCATCCACAGCTTCATCAGGATCGAACCTGCCAGCACCCCGACAGAGACCCAGCTGAATACCACGGCCTCGGGGTGGATGATCTTGTCGATACTGGATTTGAGCAGCTCAAAGCCGATGAGAATGACCAGCATGGCCACCATCAGACCCGAGAGATATTCATATCGTGCATGGCCGTAGGGATGCTCCTCGTCCGCCTGCTTTTCCGAAAGCTTGAAGCCGATGAGGCTGATGACGCTTGAAGACGCATCCGAGAGATTGTTGGCCGCATCCGCTGTGATGGACACGCTCCCCGAGAACAGTCCCACAAGGAACTTGCCTGCGCACAGCAGGACATTGCACACGATGCCCACCCAGCCCGACAGCTTGCCATAGGCTGTGCGGACAGCGGGATCCTTTGTATTTTCATGATTCCGTACAAAAAGTTTGGCTAAAAGTTCTGTCACAGCTGTCTCCTTACCGCAGGCCGACGGCACTGTCCACGGGCATGGAGAAGCAGATGCCCCTCGCCTCGTTTTCGATGCCGCACGCATCCACAATCGCTTGCATCACTGCGGCACGATCCTCACGGGGTACCACCATCATCACAACGTCCTTCTCCTCCTGAATGGAGATGCCGAGGAAGCGGGCAGCCTCCTCGCCGCCCATGCCAAGGCCGTGCAGCATGGTGCCGCCTCGGGCACCGCTCTTCTTGGCCGCCTCCTTGACCTGCTCTGCATTGCCTCGCGTCACGATGGCAATGATCAGCTCATGTGTATACTGAAATTGTTCTGCCATGGGTTGTGTCCCCTCCTTCAATGCTTGTGCGGCTGTCAGCTGCATGAGCTTTCCGCAGAAGCCGCTCGATGCGGAAACCGGCACGGTAAAGGCAATGCCCATACCCTTTTTCGAGATCCGCAGTGATGTCTCCAATGCTTCATAATAGCCGCTGATGAGTCTGTGATCCATCGTGAACAGTGCCACGGCCTTGCGGTTCTCCGAAAAGCCCAGCACCTCAAGCAGCTCCGAGTCGGCAAAGCCCTGACCGTGCGTGGCGGCCTTCGGCAGAAGCGTATACTGCCGCATCACCTGCAGCAGCTTGTCGTGCAGACTGTAATCGGCAATCGTCACAACCAGTTTATACTGACTGTTCATCCGGCATTCCTCCCTTCACAGGTTCATCCAGGTCAATCTCAAATTCAAGCAGTGCACCCTCGGACAGATCGATGAGCGGTGCTGCTGTGTGTGTTCTGCTGCGGAGCTTTGCAATGAGTCCCAGCATCTGGATTGTCAGCAGCGGCGTCATTGCCACCATTGCCACCACGCCGAATGCATCCGTCAGGGCATTGCCGCCCACGGCCTCACAGGCACCCTGTGCCAGCGGCAGCAGGAATGTGGCGGTCATCGGGCCGGATGCCACGCCGCCCGCATCGAACGATACGGAAGTAAAGATCGGCGGGACAAAGAATGTGATCACAAGTGCTGCCGCATAGCAGGGCAGCAGGATGTACAGCAGCGGAATGCCCGTCAGCACACGGAGCATCGACACGCCCGCCGAGACGGCCACGCCGATGGCCAGCGCCAGACCCATGGTCTTGGCGGAAATACCGCCCTCGGTGATGTCCTCGACCTGTTTTTTCAGCACATGCACCGCCGGCTCTGCCGCAACAATGCAGTAGCCGATGAGGGCGCCCAGCGGCACCAGCGTCCATGCAAAGCTGCCCCCTGCCAGCTGCCGGCCGATCTCATAGCCCATGGGCATGAAGCCCACATTGACGCCCGTCAGGAAGATGATCAGACCCAGTGCCGTATAGACCAGACCCACGGCAATACCTGCAAGCTTACGCATCGGCAAGCGCAGCGCAAAGAGCTGATAGAGAATGAAGAAGCCCACGACCGGCAGCAGTGCACCGGCCACCTCAACGGCATATTCCGGCAGGGCATGCCAAAATGCCATCACCACATCACGCATGCTGTCATACATCACGGGGGCTGCACTTTCCGCTGTCATGCCGGAGGTATCGTTGAACGCACCCAGCAGCAGCACCGTCAGGATCGGGCCGACGGAGCAGAGGGCAACCAGTCCGAAGCTGTCCTCCTCCGAGGTCTTGTCACCACGGAGCGAGGCAAGACCCAGACCCAGTGCCATGATGAACGGCACAGTCATGGGGCCGGTTGTCACACCGCCGGAATCAAAGGCAATGGCGGTGAAATTGTCCGGAATCAGGGGCGAGAGCATCAGCCCGAACACCAGCATGTAGCAGCCGATCAGAATCCAGGAAAGCCGGATCTGCAGCAGAATACGCAGGAAGGCAATCACAAGGAACAAGCCGATGCCGACCGCTACGGCCAGAATCAGCACCATCGAATCCACAATGGGCACCTGATCGGCCAAGACCTTGAGATCGGGCTCGGCGATCGTGATGATCACGCCGATCAGAAAACAGAGCAGTGCGATCAGCCAGACCTTGCGTGATTTGGTCAGATGCCGTCCGACCTGTTCGCCCATGGGCATCATCGATACATCCGCACCCAGTGTGAAGAGTGCAATGCCGATGATCAGCATCACTGCACCGATGCCGAATGCCCCGATGGTCGCCGGTGCCATCTGCCCGAACAGCAGCGTTCCGCACAGCACAATCACAATGATGCACACCGGCAGTGCGGCCATGACGGATTCTCTGAGCTTCGGGAAAAGCGCTCTCAGAAATGATTGCAGTCTCACGTTTCACATCACCCTTCCGCAAATTGATTACATATTTATATTATACACCATTTCGGCGGGTTTGAAAAGCCCCATCGGCATATTTTTTTACACAAAATTGCCATGGCATGAGGGAAGAATGCATTGCCATCGTACAAAGTTTACCGATTTGACATAGATTTAACAGAAATGCGATTGCAATTTGACACAGGGATGCAGTATAATATATAATGGTGAAAATTCGGGGCTTTTCCGGAATCGGAGAGCCGCCCCCGACCAAATATCCAGAGAATGGAGTGCTGATGATGAGAAAAACAAAGATTGTATGCACGATCGGCCCCGCAACGGACGACAGTACCGTCCTGCGTGATATGATGCTGGCGGGCATGAATGTCGCACGATTCAACTTCTCCCACGGCGATTATGCCACCCATGAGAAGCGATTCAAGCAGATTGTACAGCTGCGTGAGGAGCTGGGACTGCCCGTTGCCACACTGCTCGATACAAAGGGCCCCGAGGTGCGTCTGCGCCGCTTTGTGGATGACAAGCCCGTGGAGATCAGCGACGGCGATGTCTACACCCTGACCACAAACGATGTCCCCTGCACAAAGGAAGTCGGCAGCGTGACCTTTGCCAAGCTCCCGCAGGATGTCACACCCGGCACCCGCATTCTGATCAACGACGGCGTGATTGAGCTCGTCGCCGAAAAGACCACCAAGACCGACATCATCTGCCGTGTCATCCACGGCGGCACCCTCTCCAACAACAAGGGCATCAATGTCCCCGGCGTACGCCTGTCCATGCCCTACCTGAGCGATGCGGACATGAGCGACCTTGAATTCGGTGCCAAGATGGGCTATGACTTCATCGCCGCCAGCTTCGTCCGCTCCGCCGCTGACATCAACTACCTGCGCAAGTTCACCCACAGCCTCGGCTGGTTCGATGTACGCATCATCGCCAAGATCGAGAACCTCGACGGCGTGCAGAACATCGACGAGATTCTGGAAGCTGCCGACGGCATCATGGTTGCCCGCGGTGACATGGGCGTCGAGATTCCCTTCGAACAGATTCCGGCCATCCAGAAGCAGCTGATCCAGAAGGGCTACAACGCCGGCAAGCAGGTCATCACTGCGACCCAGATGCTCGAATCCATGATCAGCAATCCCCGTCCGACCCGTGCGGAGATCACGGACGTGGCGAATGCCATCTATGACGGCACAAGTGCAATCATGCTCTCCGGCGAGACCGCAGCGGGTCAGTATCCCGTGGAGACTGTCCGCACGATGGATCTGATTGCTTCCTCCACGGAGAAGAACATCGACTACAAGCATGAGTTTGACATCCGCCGTGAGACGGAGAATTCCAGCATTGCCGAGGGCATTGCCCATGCGACCGTGACCACGGCACACGATCTGGATGCCAAGGTCATCATCACGGTTACAAAATGCGGTCAGACCGCAAGACTAATTTCCAAGTACCGTCCTGCTGTGCCGATCATTGGCTGCACAACCGAGGCACACTACCAGCGCAAGATGAACATGAGCTGGGGTGTACAGCCCGTCATCATCGATGAAGAGGACAACACGGACGCCCTGTTTGCCAAGGCTGTTGCCGCAGCGAAGGAAAACGGATTTGTGGAAGAGGGCGACATCGTCGTCATCACCGCAGGCGTTCCGCTGGGCGTGACCGGCACCACAAACATGATGAAGGTTGAGAAGATCTGACAACAATACGGCTGCATCCTGCGATGCGGCCGTTTTGGTTTGCCGGAAAAGTCCGTTCTGTTCCGCAGCACAGTGCATCTGCCTGCACAGGTTTCCCCCTGTTTCGACACTTTTCTCTGCAAATCCGCCCGATTCCTGTCGGAAAGCGTCATGCCGTCTTGACGGCACCGCCCCATCTGTGCTATGATGGAAAGCGAACGCTTTGTACGGAAAGGATGGATTCAATGAAACAGAACATGTTTGCCGCCCTGCTTTTTGCCATGCTCACAGGGATGCAGACGGATGTCCCGCCGGACACCCCCAAGGAGCCGCCCTGCGAGTCCCAGCAGGAACAGACGGATACTGCGGACACAATCCGGGCCTGATCCCGATTCCAATTGCTGCGCCTGCCAAATCCGCAGAAAACAAAAAACCGCCCATTACGGGCGGTTTTCTTATTCAGATGGAATTATTCCTCATCCTCTGCTTCGTCCTCATCCTCAACATCTGCATCGTCGAGCAGTGCACGGATGGACAGGGAGATGCGGTTGTTGTCCAGATCGATGCCTGTGATCTTAACCTGAACCTCGTCACCTACGGATACAACGTCCTTCACGTTCTCAACGCGGCGGTCAGCCAGCTGAGAAATGTGAATCAGACCGTCAACGCCGTCGATGATCTGTGCAAATGCACCGAAGGAAGTGATGGATACAACCTTAGCGGTGACAACATCACCAACCTCATAGTTGGCCTTGAACTTCTCCCAGGGATTGTCCTCAGTTCTCTTGTAGCCCAGAGAAATGCGGTCGTTCTCCTGATCGAGATCCTTGATGTATACCTTCAGAACGTCGCCTACTGCAACAACCTGGCTCGGATGCTTGATTCTGTTCCAGGACAGCTCGGAAATGTGAACCATACCGTCAATGCCGCCCAGATCTACGAATGCACCGTAGCTTGTCAGGGACTTAACCTCGCCCTCGTACTCCTTGCCGATCTCAGCAGTTTCCCAGAACTTAGTCTTTGCAGCTTCCTTCTCCTTGCGGAGTACTTCCTTGATGGAACCAACAGCGGACTTTCTGCGCTCGGGTTCTTCAAGGATCACAAAGCTGACTTCCTGACCCTTCATTGCATCCAGAGATGCCTCACGGGGCAGACCTGTCTGAGAAGCGGGAATGAAGATGCGAACGCCCTCATAGTATACGTTCACGCCGCCCTTAACAACGCCGCTTACAACAGCTGTCAGAACAGTCTTCTCTTCCTTAGCCTTGATCACCTTTTCGATGCCAACCTGCTCGTCCACTCTCTTCTTGGACATGGCAGCGGTACCATCCTGATCGTTGACCTTGATAACGATCAGATCGATCTCATCGCCTACGGAAACGATGTCAGAAGGCTTCTTTGTGGGATCGTTTGTCAGCTCGGACAGCTGAACATAACCGGTCTGCTTTGCACCCAGATCCACAGTCACTTCTGTGCTGCCGATATCGGTTACGATGCCCTTTACCCTTGCATTGGTATGTAATTTCTTGAAGGTCTCATCGATTGCCTGTGCAAAATCGATATCCTCCTCAGTCATTTCGTTCTTGATCATGTCTTCCATGGTCGTTACTACCTCCTTAATTATATGCGCCGGTGTTGATGCGCCGGCAGTTATGCCGATTTTCTCAGCATGAAACAGGTCTAAAGTGTTAAGCTCGTCCGCATTTTCGATATGATAGGTCGGACAGTATCCTGAGCTGACGTCATAGAGCTTCACAGTATTTGAGCTGTGCTTGCCGCCTATGACGATCATGCAGTCGGACTGTGCCGCCAGTGCTGCGGTGTCGGTCTGCCTCTTCTCTGTGGCACTGCAGATGGTATCATACAAGGCTACATTCGGATCATCTTTAGGAAGAACCTTTAAACACTCTCCCCATATTATATTATTATACGTTGTTTGCGCAACAATTGCAAGCTTTTTTTCAAAAATTTTCGGATTTTTTTCAAAATATGCCTTTAGCACAAATTCGTCCTTGAAAACAAAGTAATTTTCGTCACAATGACCAACGATTCCTTGCACCTCCGGATGGCTTTCATCGCCGGCGATCAGGATGAAATAGCCCTCCGCCGTTTTCTCGGCGACGATCTTATGGATACGCTGCACAAAGGGGCAGGTGGCATCGATCAGGGGGTTGCCGAGCCCCGCGATTTCCTCATAGACCTTGCGGCCGACGCCGTGGGAGCGGATGACCACATGCTCATCGGGGCGCAGCTCGCTGACCTCATGGATGATGCGGGCGCCGCGGGCGACCATATCATTGACGACATCGCTGTTATGGATAATGGGGCCGAGGGTCGCAACGGGCACATGCTTTTCGAGTGCTTCATAGACCATCTGCACGGCACGGTCGACGCCGAAGCAGAAGCCTGCGGATTCAGAGACGGTGAGCTTCATGCGGTTTCCTCCTGATTCTCGGTTAATTTCGGCACTTCCTCCGGCTCATCCACGAGTGCACGCACGCCGTCCATGATGCTGTTCTTGAGCGAACGCAGGTCACGGGGGTTGGGTTCTGCGGGGAGCTCGAGCTGGGAGGCGGGGATGGCGGGGCCGAAGCGCACGATAATTTTGCTCCGGAAATGGAGCTTTTCTCCCTCAAAATTGATGCCGACGGGGATGACATCGACACCGGCCATGGCAGCAATGAGCGCCACGCCTGTTTTGCCTCTGCCGACCTTGCCGGTCCTGCTGCGGGTACCCTCGGGGAAAATAAGCAGATTATGGCCGCTTTTGATCTTATCGATCGCAGTATTGATGGCTGCGGAATCGCCCTTGCCGCGTTCTACGGGGAAGGCACCGAGGGCCTTGATGAGCCAGCAGAAGAGCTTATTGCCCTCAAAAAGCTCAGTTTTGGCCATGAAATTGAATTTCCCGTGGCCGCCGAGCACGACCACAACGGGGTCGACATAGCTTCTGTGGTTGGAGGCATAGACATAGCCGCCTTTTTTGGGGCAGTTTTCCCTGCCCTCGAAGCGCAGGTCATACCAGATATGCATGGCAATGCGCACGATGAAAACGATGAATCGATAAAACATGCTGCACCTCTCACAGACCGAGCGTATCGCGGATGAGTGCCGTCACATGCTCAACGACCTCATTGAAGCCCATATGGGACGAATCGACGAGGACGGCATCCTCTGCCTGACGCAGGGGGGCGATGGCACGATGGGAATCATTATAGTCACGCTGGCGGATATCCTCAAGGATCTGCTCATAGGGCGGGCAGTTCTCATCCTTTTCCTGCAGCTCGAGGTAGCGGCGGCTGGCACGCTCCTCAGCGGAAGCGGTGAGGAAGATCTTGAGGTCGGCATCGGGCAGGACGACCATGCCGATATCACGGCCATCCATAATGACATTGCTTTCGGCAGCGATTTTCTTCTGGAGGCCGAGCAGCAGGGCACGGACGGCACCGACTGCGGAGACCCTGGAAGCGGCCATGGAGACCTCGGGGGTGCGTATGTACTCGGTGACATCCTCATCATTGAGGATAACACGCTGCACGCCGCCGATGAATTTCAGAGACACATGGATATTGTCGATTTCCTGCGTAATTTTCTCTTCCTCGAGGCATTCGTTGCGCAGGGCATACAGGCCGATGGCACGATAGAGGGCGCCGGTATCGGCATGAATGAAGCCCAGCTCCTCGGCAACGGCACGGGAGATACTGCTTTTGCCGGCACCGCTGGGGCCGTCAATGGCGATGTTATAGGTTTTCATAACTGACTCCTTTGATCATGTTCTTGGGACGGCGCCCCCTCCCCTGTGGGGAGGGGGTTGGGGGTGGGGCAACACCATGCAGGATCCCTGGACAGCGTCCAGGGTGAGTGCATGGTGCACCTCACTCACATGCATGCGCCGCCAGATAGGCGGTCGAGAATGCGATCTGCAGGTTGAAGCCGCCCGTGTACCCATCGGCATCGAGCACTTCACCGGCAAAATACAAGCCCTGTACGAGCTTTGATTCCATTGTTTTCGGGGAGACCTCCTTGCAGAGCACGCCGCCCCGTGTGATGATGCCCTCGGCGATGGGTCTGGTGCCTCGCACTGTGAAGGCAAAATTCTTCAGCTCACTGCAGATACGAAGACGCTGGGGCTTTGTCAGGGAATTGCCCTTGAGATAGGGCGGCAGGGCGCATCGTCCGAGCAGCGGCGGGATCATGCCGGCAGGGACAAGCTTGCGCATGAGCGTCGAGAGCTGCTTGTTGGGCTGGGCATTGATCTCACGCTGGAGTCTTGCATCGAGCTGCTCCTGCGTAAGTGCAGGCTTCATATCAATGTGAAGCGTGTAGGTTCCCTCTTTATCCATATGAGCCGAGGCGCTCAGCACCAGAGGCCCTGACACGCCGAAATGCGTGAAGAGCATCTCACCGAGTTCCTCATAGACGATCTTTTCGTCCCGTTTGAGGCGCAGTGTAACATTCTTCAGGGAAATGCCCATCATTTCGGCACAATCCCGTTCCAGTGTCTCCAGCGGCACAAGCGAAGGCCGCAGCGTACTGATGGTGTGGCCGGCCTTTTCTGCGAGGCGATAGCTGTCACCATCCGAGCCGGTCGCCGGATAGGTGGCACCGCCCGCAGCCAGAATCACACGGTCGCCCGTAATGGTCTTGCCGCCGCAGCGCACGCCCTTGCAGACGCCGTCCTCGATCACAAGATCCGTCACACGGTCGCAGATGACATCCACGCCCGCACGCTGCATGGCACGGCGCAGTGCATCCACAATGTCCTCGGCACGGTCACTGACCGGGAACACACGATTGCCGCGTTCCACCTTCAGTGGCACACCCAGCCCCTCAAAATACGCCATCACATCCTGCGGTGAGCAGGCCGCAAAAGCACTGTAGAGGAACCGGCCGCCGCAGGGAATATTCTGCATGAGCACCTCGGTGGTGCAGTCATTGGTGAGATTGCACCTTCCCTTGCCCGTGATGCGCAGCTTCTTGCCGAGGCGGTTGTTCTTTTCGATCAGCAGCACCTGTTCCCCGCAGGAAGCCGCCTGCACGGCAGCAAAGCACCCTGCGGCACCGCCGCCGATGATGATGGTTTTCCTCATTCAACCCCTCCTAAGGCGTCTTCTGCGCGCGGCAATGGCAGCACGGCGGGCGGCTTCCGCTTCGGGATCACGCACCCAGCCCTGTTCTGTTTTGGCCAGAACACTGCCTTCTTCCGCATCGGCCGGCAGTTCATGCCGGGGAATCTGCAGGAAATCCTCACCGTGCTCGATCACAGCAAGCTCTCCCTCAAATCGGTCAATGATGTACATGTCAGGCTCCTTCCTTCACGCCTTTATTTTTCAGCCGTTTCTGCACCGACAAAGCCGCAGCTTCCGGTTTCCTTATCATAGGCGAATACAATATCGCCCTCCTCGGCTGTGATATGTGTTTCGACATTCATTCTCTCCAGCGAATCCATCGGCTCCTTGCAGGGATGGCCGTAGTCATTGTCCACACCGCAGGACACCGCCGCATACTTCGGGCGGACAGCAGCAAGGAACTCTGCACCGGAGGAGGTATCGCTGCCGTGATGTCCCACCTTGAGGAAATCCGCAGACACAGCGGCACCGCTTTCGAGAATTGTATTTTCCTCTGAAATCTCCATGTCACCTGTGAACAGGCAGCTCACCTTGTCATAGGTCACACGCAGCACGAGGGATGCATTGTTGAGATCCTTCGCTTTGCCCGGAACGGGACCGAGCACCTCAACCACTGCACCGCCGAGCCTGAAGCTGTCCCCTGCCTGCATGGCACTGAAGGATGCGCCGCAGGCATCGGCTGCATCGAGGAAGCGTTCATAGGTCTTGGTGGTCGGGATGAGCGCATCGTCATACACCGGCTCGATCACACGCTCAGCGGGCACGGCGGCAAGCACCTTCGGAAAGCCCCCGATATGATCGGAATGGCCATGTGTCCCCACAGCATAGCGGAGCTTTGTGACGCCCTGCTTTTCGAGGTAAGTGACGATGGCATCGGCTGCACCGGATTCCGCCGCATCGATAAGCATGGCTTCGCCGTCGGCGATGACAAGGATGCTGTCACCCTGTCCGACATCGATCACATGCACCTGCAGCTCGGTATCGGCTAATGCGGACTTCAGTGAATCCGGATGCTGCATGGCATATCGTCCGCTGATGCATGCAACGGCAAACAGGATTGTCACCACGATGCAGTACAGCACGACATTTTTGGTTTTCTTCTTTTTAGGCAGCTGTCTGCGCTTTCTCTGTGCCATGGGGCCCTCCTGTCAGTCATTTTCGTTCATTTTCCGGAGCTTGCGCTCTTCGTACTGCATCTGCGTGAGCAGTACACGGCGGGGCTTGGCACCCTCATAGGGGCCGATGATGCCCATTTCCTCCAGCTCGTCCATGATGCGGGCGGCTCTTGCATAGCCCAGCTTCAGGCGGCGCTGGAGATTGCTGGTGGAGGCCTGTCCGGCTGCCACCACGACTTCAATCGCCTTCTCGAGCAGCTCATTGTCACCCTCTGGGACGCTGTCGTCGATTTCGGCGGGCTTCTTTTCTTCGCTCGATGCCGCAATGCGGTCAACGGCCTGCATGATTTCCTCGTTGTACTCACTGTCAGCACCCTGCTTGATGAAGCTGACCACACGCTCGATTTCCTGCGTGGAGACATAGCAGCCAAGCACGCGGACGGGCTTGGGCTGGCCGTTGGGCATGTAAAGCATATCGCCCTTGCCGAGAAGCTTTTCCGCACCGCCGGTATCCAGAATGGTACGGGAGTCGATGTTGGATTTTACGGTCAGTGCAATACGGCTGGGGATGTTCGCCTTGATCAGACCCGTGATGATATCGGTGGTCGGACGCTGTGTGGCGATGATCAGGTGCATGCCGGCGGCTCTGGCCATCTGCGCGAGACGGCAGATGGAATCCTCGACCTCTTTAGAGGCGGCCATCATCAGGTCGGCCAGCTCATCAATGGCAATGACGATCTGCGGCATGGGCGTCAGATCCGTACGCTCCTGACAGAGGCGGTTATAGTCGCCCAGATCACGCACACCGGTCTCCGCAAAGGTCTGGTAGCGCTGGAGCATCTCCTGCACGGCCCAGTTGAGGGCACCGGCGGCCTTCTTGGGATCGGTCACAACGGGAATGAGCAGATGCGGAATGCCGTCATACACACGGAATTCTACAATCTTGGGGTCAATCAGAATGAGCTTGACTTCAGCGGGGGTCGCATGATAGAGAATGCTCATGATGATGGAATTGGTGCAGATGGATTTACCGGAACCGGTGGTGCCGGCAATGATCATATGGGGCATCTTGGCAATGTCGCCGATGATGGCGTTGCCGGCAATGTCCCTGCCGACAGCAAAGGTCAGCTTGCTCTTCGATTCCTGGAACTGCGGGGATTCAAGCAGCTCACGCAGAGACACGGTATCCCTGTTGGAATTGGGGATCTCAATGCCGATGGCGGCCTTTCCGGGGATGGGTGCTTCAATACGCACGCCGTCCGCCGCCAGACTCAGTGCAATGTCATCGGCAAGGCTTGTGATCTTGGAGACCTTCACACCGGCTGCGGGCTGAAGCTCATAGCGGGTGACGGCGGGGCCTCTGGCGATGTTGATGATGCGCACGCTCACATTGAAGCTCTGCAGAACGGAAGTCAGCACATCGGCCTTCTCACGCAGCTCGGCGCCGGCGCCGGGATCATCGGCATGGCTCTCACCCTTATTCAGAAAGTCAAGGGACGGCAGCTGGTAAACGGCCTTGGGCGCAGGTGTTTCCTCCGCCTGCTGCGCAATCTCATCGGCGATCTCGGAAACAGCCTCCTGCCGCTCTTCCTCCTTGGTCTTTTTCTTCGGCTTTGTGGCCTTGCGGATCAGCTCGTCCAGTGCCGGATCCTTCTTTTCAGCCGGTTCTTCCTCGACGGTTTCGTTCGGGATATCGGCCATCACATCGTTCACAACGCCGGAAATCGGCACCAGTCCCTTTTTCTTTTTCAGGGACACAGCCGGCTCGTCCTGCTTCACAGGCACGTCCATCAGGAACCGCGGTTCCTCGTTCTTCTTTCGGGATTTCTTGGCACCGTCCTCGGCAATGGCAAGTGCCTCACGCTCGGAGCGGATCTCCTTCTCCAGCTCCTCGGCCTCAAAATCCTTGAGGATGCCGGCATCCTCCCTGTCCTCACGCAGCACGCCCCACGCCTTGCGGAAGGGGCTTGCCAGCATGGCAAAGAATTCGGTCAGGCTCTTCTTGGTCAGCCACATGATGCTCACGAAAAGCAGCAGGCAGATGATGATTTTCGAGCCGATGTCGCCGAACAGATCGAGCAGCGGAATGGCAATCAGCGCACTGAGGACGCCGCCGCCCTTCCATTCAATGCCCTCCTGATAGAGCATCTTGAGCGAGGAGAAAATCCCCTCCCCCTGCAGGCGGCCGCCGCCGAACATGATCTCGAGAAAGCCGCTGAACACGGCAGTCGCGATCAGCCCGAGCAGGGCACGGTACATGATTTTCTGCGGGGTTTCATCCTTGTCGAGCATCACTGCCGTATAGCAGAGCATGACCGGAATGAACAGCAGCGACAGACCGAAAAAGCCCTTGAGCACCTGATGGATCAGATACCATCCGGAGCTGCCCTGAATGAGGGCAAGCAGCAGGATCAGAATGGCCAGTGCAAACAGGAGCACCGACCACTGCTGGTTCACATTCGGGCGGATCTTCTTTTCTGCTGCGGGTTTGGATTCTTTTTTTGCGGGTGTTTTGGGTTTACGGCCGGTATTCTTTTTCTGTTCAGCCACTATGTACTCCTTTCATTTTTGCTGCAGATCAGCGGATCAGCTCTGCAGCCCCGAAGCCGATGACAACCAGACCCAGAAGCAGGGTGTACACGGCAAAATACTTGAATTTATTGGACTTCACAAGCAGATCGACCAGACGGATGGCCAGAACGCCAACCACAGCGGCCACGATGAAGCCCACAATATAGGACGGAATCTCGGACGGAACAAAGGCACGCTCCGCAATGGCGTCTTTGATTTCCACAAGGCAGCCCGCCAGAATGGTCGGGATGCCGAGCATGAACGAATACTTCACAGCCATATCACGGCTCATGCCGGCAAAGAGGCCGCTGCAGATAGTCGAGCCACTGCGGGAAATGCCCGGGAACAGGGCAAGCGCCTGAAAGACGCCGACCGTCAGTGCTTCCTTCCATGTCAGCTCGCCCGCTTCCTTCTGACCCTTCTTACAGCGGTCGGAGAGGAAGAGGATCACGGCGGTATAAAGGAAAAAGCAGCCCAGTGCGATCAGATAGGTCTGGGCGACATATTCGATGGCATCGCGGAGAAAATAGAACGGCACCAGAATGACGAGCGAGAGCAGCAGCATCACGATCATGCGGCGCTCGGGATTGGCAAGACCCTCCTTGAAGAGCTTGCCGGTGAAGAGATCCTTCACCATATGCCATAGCTCTGCGGCCAGTGCCTTGACCGTGCTCCAGAAGGCGATGCAGGTGGCAAGCAAAGTGCCAAGATGGAGAAATGCTGAAAACAGAAACCCCGTCTCACTTGCCGGATTCCCTGTAACATAGGCATAAAGCTGGAGATGACCGGAACTGGATACGGGCAGGAATTCGGTCAGCCCCTGAATGATTCCCTGAATGATGGCATCTAAAATAGACATAAAAAAACCTCCGGATATGTATCCGCCCCATGGCGGATGGATTAGGTGTCTTCCGATTCGATCATGGCATACAGCGCACCGATGGCATCGGACAGGCTGCCAAGGCGGTCGATCAAACCCATTTCCACAGCCTGTTCCCCCGAGACCACGGAGCCGACGTCGGTGGCCAGTTCCTTTGTATTGGTCATGAGCCGGCGGAATGCCTGCTCGGAGATGCGGCTGTTGCGTGTGACAAAATCGATGATCCTGTCCTGAATGCGGTCGATATACGACAGGCTCTGCGGGACGCCGAGCATCATGCCGTTCATCCGCACGGGATGGATGGTCATGGAAGCGGACGGGACGATATAGGACTGTCTGGCGCTTACAGAGAGCGGCACGCCGATGGAATGCCCGCCGCCGACCACAAGGGACACGGTGGGCGTCTGCATGCCGGCAATCAGCTCTGCGATGGCAAGTCCCGCCTCCACATCACCGCCGACCGTATTGAGGATGATGAGCAGCCCCTCGATGGTACTGTCCTGTTCGATCGCCACAAGTGCGGGGATGATGTGTTCATATTTGGTTGTTTTATTCTGGGAGGACAGCACATAATGCCCCTCGACCTGCCCGATGATGGTGAGGCAATGGATGAGATGTGCGGCATTCTGCGTCTGAATGCTCCCGTTTTTTTCAATCAGCTCTGCGGCATCAAGCTGCTGTTCGGTATCGGATGCGGTATCACCGGCATCCGGCCGTGCTTCCTGCGGCGGGGTATATTCTCCGCAGTTTCCGTGCATGGAACCACCGTCCTTTCTGTAGGATTGCTACAGAAACAGTATGCCGGAAACGGTCGGAATTATTCGCATCTGCAAAGATGGCGGGTGCATTGTCTGCGACTGGAAACACTTATTTTTATTATACCACATTTCAGGAATATGTCAAGTGCGGAGGGGGTGATTTTCCAGTGCTTGCGCATGAAACATAAAAATGGGGCAGCTGCCCCTGAACTGCCCCACCCCCTGACCCCCTCCCAAAGGGAGGGGGATTCGATGCGGGGGGCTGCGCCCCCCGCCCCCGCCAGGAGATTTTTGGGTGCTTATGCATGAAACATGAAAATGGCGCAGCTGCCCCCTGAACTGTCCCCCTGACCCCCTCCCAAAGGGAGGGGGATTCGATGCGGGGGGCTGCGCCCCCCGCCCCGCCAATGGGAACAGCCCTTTGATCCTTGAAAAGTTCATGCTGTTGCCGCAGGAGATTTTTTGGTGCTTGCGCATGAAACATAAAAATGGCTCAGCTTCCCCTGAACTGTCCCCCTGACCCCTTCCCAAAGGGAGGGGATTCGATGCGGGGGGCTGCGCCCCCGCCCCCGCCAATGGAAACAGCCCTTTGATCCTTGAAAAGTACATGCTGTTGCCGCAGGAGATTTTCCGGTGCTTGCGCATGAAATGTAAAAATGGGGCAGCTTCCCCTGAACTGTCCCCCTGACCCCCTCCCAAAGGGAGGGGGATTCGATGCGGGGGCTGCGCCCCCGCCCCCGCCAGGTGATTTTTTGGTGCTTGCGCATGAAACGTAAAAATGGGGTAACTCCCCCTGAACTGTCCCCCTGACCCCCTCCCAAAGGGAGGGGGATTCGATGCGGGGGGCTGCGCCCCCCGCCCCCGCCAGGAGATTTTTTGGTGCTTGCGCATGAAACGAAAAAGGGGCAGCTTCCCCTGAACTGCCCTGCTGCTTTCTCTCCCATCCTTGACAATCCACCGTGCTCTGTGCTATAATATACCCGAATCAACATCATATAAAAAAGGAGAATTTTCATGCTGTTTCCGTCATTTGAAGAGGTGCAGGCGCTGTCTGCACAGTTCACTCTCATTCCTGTCTGCTTCACCTTTGCTGCCGACCACTGCAGCCCCCTCGGGATGTATCAGGCACTGGCGGAGGGCGAACCCTATGCCCTGCTGCTCGAAGGTGATTTTGCCGCAAACGGCCGCTATGCCATCGCTGCGGCTGCCCCCGCACTGACAGTCCGCATGGAGAATGCTGCCGTCAGCCTTAAAAACGGCGAAGAATGGGCCGCACTCCCCGATGCCGCACCCGCTGACTTCCTGCACACACTCCGGAACGCCTGCACATCACCTGCGTGCCAGCCCTTTTTCAGCGGCGGTCTCACCGGCTGCTGCCCCGATGCACAGGGAAGCAACGGCCTGCTCTGCCAGTTTCAGGAGCTGGCTGTCTATGACCGCATGAATGAAACCATCTCCATCGTGCTGCCCATCCACAGCACAGCCGATCTTGGTGCGCAGTATCAGGCCGCTGAAATCCGTGCGGCTGAGCTGGGCGCACGCATCGACCGCCATCGGGCACAGCCCCAGTACTGGGATGACAAGCCGCCCGTCCATGCGGCCTTCCCCATCACGGAGCATGATTGCGCCCAGCACACGGTCACAATCGACAATGCCCCCGACAGCTTTGAGGTCTATCGCCGTCTCCGCCGCATGACAAACGGCGGCGGTCTTCTGTACCAGAAGCAGGACACAGGTGCACTGCTTGGCTGGTTCCCGATTGCCGATACGGACAAATCGCTCCGCACAGCCGGTTTTATGGATTTCTGCGGCAGAGAAGATCTGCGTCCGCTGGTCTGCGCTGCGGTCTATGAGCGTGACAGAGCCGCACTGACTGTGGGCGGCCGCTCAGCGGACGAAGCCAATGCACATGCTGTGTGCCTGCTGGATGCAATGAATGCTTCAAGACGGTAACGAATTTCGGCAAAATGCTGAAAAACTGCCAAAATTCCCCTCTTTTCTATCATATCATCAAAATTCTGCCGGTAAACCCCGCCAATTTCTGTGGAAATGACAATTTTCCCGAAAAACCTTGACAAATGCCCGAGAATGGGATATAATACAGATATATTATTTAATTTGGAGGATGTAACGATGAAAAAGGCTGAACTGATTCAGGCAGTTGCTGAGAAGCTCGACTGCACAAAGAAGGACGCAGATCTCGCAGTAAACGCAGTACTGGATTCCATTAAGGAGACACTGGTTGCTGGTGAGAAGGTTTCCCTGACCGGCTTTGGTGTATTCGAGGTTCGTGAGCGCAGCGCTAAGCAGTGCAAGAACCCCCGCACCGGCGAAATGCAGGATGTACCGGCTTGCAAGGCTCCCGCTTTCAAGGCTGGCAAGAACCTGAAGGACGCTGTAAACAACTAAGATAACCAAAAGAAACGCATCGCGAAAGCGATGCGTTTTTTGTTTATGGGGATAAATCCGCTATTTCTCCAAAAGCCGTGCCTTGAGACCCTTCATGATCTGCACACGGGCGGCTTCTGCGTCTTCCTTTGCAAGTGCGGGCACATCGGCAAGGGGATAGTCCATGCCGAGGGCTTCATATTTCGCCTTGCCCATATCGTGATAGGGCAGCACATCGAGTGCCTTCAGCGTCTTCAGACCCCCGATAAAATGCCCGAGTGCCTCGAGGGATGCTGCATCATCCGTCCATCCCGGCACGACCACATGCCGGATCCAGAGCGGTACGCCCTCTGCGGCCAAAAATTCCGCAAATGCCAGAATATTGCGGTTGCTCTGCCCTGTGAGCCGGCGGTGCTTTTCATCATCAATGTGCTTGATGTCGAGCATCACAAGATCGGTCACGGCTGCAAGTTGCCGGCAGGCGTCCGGGTTTTCCGGCGAAAAGCAGATGCCGGAGGTATCAAGACAGGTGTGGATACCCTTTGCCTTTGCCTTGGTGAACAGATCGGTGAGAAAATCCATCTGGAGCATCGGCTCGCCGCCCGTTGCCGTGATGCCGCCGCTTTTGAGAAATTCTTTGTAGCGTTCGTACTGCATGAGGATTTCTTCCGTGGTCATAACCATGCCCTGTGCCGGCTGCCATGTGTCGGGATTGTGGCAATAAAGGCATCGCATGGGGCAGCCCTGAAAAAATACGACAAACCGGACTCCGGGGCCGTCGACCGTGCCGAAGCTCTCGGTGGAATGTACATAGCCTTGCATCGGATGCCTCCTTTTCAAAAACGCAGAGGGTGCGGCATGCTGCCGCACCCATTGCTTACACGATAATGATCCGGCCTTTTTCCATCAGATTCCGGAATGGAAGGTTCTGGAAATCACGTCATCCTGCTGTTCCTTGGTGAGCTTGATGAAGTTCACGGCATAGCCGGAGACGCGGATGGTCAGCTGCGGATACTTCTCCGGATGCTTCTGGGCATCGAGAAGTGTCTCGCGGGTGAATACATTGACATTCAGGTGATGGCCGCCCTTGCTGACATAGCCGTCCAGCAGCTCCACCAGATTGTCTGCCTGTGCATCATTGATTTCAATATTTGCCATAATTCTCTCCTCCTGTATGTGCAGCGGATTTCCTCGGTGATCAGAAGAAATCCTCGTCATCGGATTCGTCAGACTCATACTGTTTCTGCATTGTGTCCCCATCCTCATTGTCAAAGAAGGTCGGTACGGCACATGCGCCCGTACCGGAGCAGTCCGTGCTGTTGACGGTCTGCACATGGGTCTTCTCCCCTACCTGAAGGTTGATGTGACCGGAGCCGCCCGCAACGAGCGCATCGATCATATCGGCCAGTTCTTCGGCCTGTGCCTCCAGATCATCCGGCTCATTCGGCATTCTGTTCATCCGCAGCCTCCGCTCTCAGTGCATCCAGATCCAGCTCGCCCGAGAACACCTTGGTGCTCTTGCCGAGGGCATCGGGGATGATGGAGAAGGTGTTCGAGATGCCGTCCTGTGCATGACGGAACGGCAGCTTTGCAACGGAAGAAAGCGATGCCACTGCACCGTGGGTATCTCTGCCGTGCATGGGATTGGCACCCGGTGCCAGCGGTACGCCCTGCTTGCGGCCGTCGGGGGTGTTGCCCGTCTTCTTGCCGTAAACCACATTCGAAGTGATGGTCAGGATGGACATGGTCGGCACGCCGTCACGATAAGTGTGATGCTTGCGGATCTTGTCCATGAAGATGCGGACGATGTCCACTGCAATGCTGTCCACACGGTCGTCGTCGTTGCCGTATTTCGGGAAGTCGCCCTCCACCTCATAGTCCACCACGATGCCGTTTTCATCACGCACGCACTTGACCTTGGCGTACTTGATGGCGCTCAGAGAATCCGCCACAACGGACAGACCTGCAATACCGGTCGCAAAATAACGCTTGACATCACGGTCATGCAGTGCCATCTGCAGGCGCTCATAGCTGTACTTGTCGTGCATATAATGGATGACGTTGAGGGTGTTCACATACAGCCCTGCGAGCCATTCCATCATCTGGTCGTACTTGTCCATAACATCGTCATAGTCGAGATAATCGCCCTCAACGGGTCTGTACTTCGGGCCGACCTGCACCTTCATGACCTCGTCCACACCGCCGTTGATGGCGTAGAGCAGGCACTTTGCAAGGTTGGCTCTCGCACCGAAGAACTGCATCTCCTTGCCCACACGCATCGAGGATACGCAGCAGGCAATGGCATAGTCATCACCGTGGGTAATACGCATCAGGTCGTCGTTCTCATACTGGATGGAGGAGGACTTGATGGACATTTTTGCGCAGAACTTCTTGAAATTGCGAGGCAGGTGCACCGACCAGAGCACGGTCATGTTCGGCTCGGGTGCTGTGCCGAGATTGTTCAGGGTGTTGAGATAGCGGAAGGAATTCTTCGTCACAAGATGGGCACCGTCCACGGATACGCCGCCGATGGACTCGGTCACCCATGTCGGGTCGCCGGAGAAGAGGGCATTGTATTCGGGGGTTCTTGCGAATTTCACCAGACGCAGCTTCATGATGAAGTGGTCGATCATCTCCTGTGCTTCACGCTCGGTGATGAGGCCCTTCTCCAGATCACGCTGGATGTAGATATCGAGGAAGGTGGAGGTACGGCCGAGGCTCATCGCCGCACCATTCTGCTCCTTGACCGCAGCCAGATAGCCGAAGTACAGCCACTGAATGGCTTCCTTGGCGTTTCTTGCGGGACGGGAGATGTCAAAACCATAGATCTGACCGAGTTCCTTCAGTTCTCCGAGTGCACGGATCTGCTCGGACAGTTCCTCACGCAGACGGATGTTCTTGGAGGTCATGCGGACAAAATGGGTATCCTGCTGATGCTTCTTGTCCTCGATCAGACGATCGACGCCGTAGAGTGCCACTCTGCGGTAGTCACCGATGATGCGGCCGCGGCCGTAGGCATCGGGGAGACCTGTGAGGATGGCGGACTTTCTTGCCAGCTTCATCTCGGGCGTGTATGCGTCAAAAACACCCTGATTATGAGTTTTTCTGTATTTCGTAAAGATGTCAACAATTTCCGGATCCACTTCATAGCCATAGGACTTGCATGCTGTCTGTGCCATGCGAATGCCGCCGAAGGGCTGCAGCGCACGTTTGAAGGGCTTGTCCGTCTGGAAGCCCACAATCTGCTCAAGCGCCTGATTCAGATAGCCGGGGCCGTGGGAAGTGATGGTGGACACGATCTTTGTATCCATATCCAGCACGCCGCCTGCCTCACGCTCCTGACGGGACAGATCCATGACCTGTTCCCAGAGCTTTGTGGTCGCCTCAGTCGGTCCTTCCAGAAAGCTTTCGTCGCCGTCATAAGGCGTGTAGTTCTTCAGAATGAAGTCACGCACATTGATGGAGGTGTGACTCCATCGGCCGGGGGTAAAGCCTTCCCACTCGGGTTCAAAGATATTTGTCATCTGACATCTTCCTTTCACCTGTATTCACATCCGCCCGCTCTGTGCGGGACCGGATGTGTGATTTTGCAATCGATAATTTTTTATCTTTACAAGTCTATGATACAACTTTTCGGATGATTTGTCAACAAAGTTGCCCGGTGCACCGGGGACATTCTGCTTTTTCTCTATAATATTCTGCCGCCGGAACAAGAATTTATGCAAATTGCAAAGCCCCCTCCGGGAGGCTTTTCCAGCAATGGAAAACGACGGCAAAACCGCATAAAACCGCACTAAAGCAAAGCAGGAGCTTCCCGCATCCGGCAGGAAGCTCCAGCGGACATCACGGTAAGCCGTGCGCTGCGGCACAGGATTCAGTTGAATTTGTAGATCTTCCGTGCGAGACGGTAGCCGTTGCCGAGGATCTGGCGTTTACGCACCACGGGCATGCTGGCGAAGCCGCAGAGGGAGCGGTAGCGCAGCTGACGGTAGAGCTTTTCATCCATGGCATGAATATCCATCCAGAGCTTGCGGCGCTTGGCCTCATTCTCCTCGGTCTTGCCGAGTGTGAGGAATACGGACGCAATCAGGATCATCATGGACAGATAATGCAGCATGTAATTGCGCAGGCGGCGGGGGCCTTCCAGCGTCATGGGATTGCAGACCTCCAGCAGACGATAGATCACTCGCAGCTGCTGGTCGACCTGACGGATGAAGTTCTCCTCATTGACGGACTGATCCTCTCTGCCGATGAAATAACAGTAGAAGTTCACATCCATATAATACATCGTCTTCACAAACGGCAGAGGCTGGTAGACGAAGATATTGTCGACATAGAAGCAGTGATGCAGAAGCTCGGTCTTGCTGTCACGCAAAAGCTGCGTGCGGTAGATGACCGAATGCATCAGAATATGCTGGTCGGGACGGAAATGACCGACCTCATCCCAGCCGAAAACACGATTTTCCGGCAGTCTGCCGGTATATTTCAGGGTACGGCTTGTGCCGTCCTCCGCATGCTCATAGGTATAATTGGAAATCAGCATGTCCACAGGCTCCGGACTTGCCGCAAACTCACGGAGCTTTGCCAGAATCTGGGGCAGGACATCGGTATTCACCCAGTCATCGGAATCGACAACCTTGAAATACATGCCCGCTGCATGCTGCACGCCGGCATTGACGCCGGAACCGTGGCCGCCGTTTTCCTTATGAATCGCCTTGACGATGGTCGGATATGCCGCCTGATAGCGGTCGGCAATCTCGGCGGTATTGTCCTTTGTGGAACCGTCATTGACGATCAGGATCTCCATCTCCTCGCCGCCCGTCAGAAGCGTATCCAGACAGTGCTCCATGTAAGCCGCGGAATTATAGCAGGGAACGGCAACAGTCAGTAGTTTCATTGGACTTCCTCATTTCTGCGTCACGACATGCCGCCCAATCTGCACGGAAATCGCATCATGCCGCATGTCTCCTTATCTCCAGTATACTATAGATTCCTCCTTAATACATGAACAGAACATGTCCCAAACGTGAACAAAGCATAAAATATGGCCGGTGACGGAAACGAAATCCGGCACCGGCATGGGTCTAACGATTGTATTTTTCGGCATCCTTCTGCGCATTTCTGCGTCTTGCGGCATATTTCTCTTTCGTGGCAAGCCCGCCGCGGATGTGGCGTTCCTCCTTATTCCGCTGGAGGATTTCACGCACCTGTGCCGCAAGCTGCGGACGGATTTCGGGGAGACGTTCGCTGACGTCCTTATGTACGGTACTTTTGGAGATGCCAAACTGCCCTGCGGCGGCTCTGACTGTGGCGCAGTGATCCACAATATAGCATCCGAGTGCAATGGCCCTGTCATTCGGCTGACTGTGCATATTCTCACTCCCACTCTGGTGCCGGTCTGGCCGGCATGGATTGAACCGGTTCCGGTCTCTTTCCACTATATGCACGATGATTGGAGAATTATCCCCCAAAAAGCAAAAGCAAAAGCATTTCTTTGGGAAACATCCTTCCCACCCTGTCTGTTTTTTCCCTTTCCATGAAAAAAATTCCGCAAACCCCTTGTAATTTGTTAAGAAAAATGATATAATATGTATACACATGTTCATTACAGCTGTTTTACAGCTTCAGATCTGCAATAAAACGTACTACAAGAAAGGATATGCCGTCCGGTTATGACGGCTGAGGGTTTGGACAATGGGTGAATTTTTCTCAAATGCATGGACAAAACGTGTTGTATCGCTGCTCAGTCCCCTTTACTGTGCAATGATCGTCATTCTCTCGTACTTCTCGATTTTCTATGATATGATCGTACAGAACACGGTTTCTGTCTGCGTGATGGTCTCGGCCGTTTCTCTGATCGCTGCGGTCATTATGCTCTATACCCGTGAACAGGTCATCACGATCATCGTCAGTCTCCTGATGCTGCCCGCACTCCTGCCGGCGGTGCTCTTCTACTTCGGACAATGGTATGTGCTGATTCCGCCGCTGGTGGTGGCACTGGTGATGTTCTTTTTCTCGGGCCTTGGTGAAACGCCGAAAACCATTTTCGGCACCTGCTTCCTGCTGCTCTATCTGATGGGTTCGCTCGGCTACTTCCTGATGACCACGCTCTTTGCCCCCTCCACGGTCTCCACGGTTGTGGAATCCGGTGTTTCTCCCTCGGGTCTGTACCGCTATGAGGTGGTCAATACGGCGGATCGTTCCGACGGCAGCACAACCATCACCATCGAAACCAACGAGCACAACAAGGATTATGACCTCATTCTCTTCCAGATCAAGGGACTGAGCCGCACCGCAATGCTCACCCGCCCCATGCAGGAAAAGAGCGTTGTGGAATGGAAGACCGAAAAGCGTGTGGATATCACAAACCAGATCCACAACATCTCCGATAAGGTCGAGGTGACCCTCAGCGAGAACCAGATGACCCTGCTCGGCCGCCCCTGCTACAAGATCGATTCCGATCTCCTTGGTGACGGCACAATGATGGCGGAAGAATACCACGCCAAGACCCTCTCGCTCTCTTTTGACCAGATGGCCATGTGCGAGATTGAAGAGTCCACAGTTCAGCTTGACGCCCTGAATGAAAAGCAGCTTGACTATCTCGATATCACCATCACCGATCTGCGCACCATTCCCCTCACTTCCCTGACGGATGACGATCTGACAAAGCTCGGCATTCCGGAGGAGGGCGATGTCATGTACTGCAACGGCGAGGTCTGCTTCCGTTACTACATTGCCATTCTCGAGGAATACTTTGCCCTCTCCAAGCAGGAGATCGGCTTCTTCTAAACGCAAGCAACCGGCGGAAAACCGTCGGTTCATTATAAAAAGACAAAATATTATCAGGAGGTTCGTTATGAGCGAATTTTTCAAAAACATCGGAAAGATCCCCTATGAGGGCAAGGCTTCCACAAATCCCCTGGCATTCAAGTACTACAATCCCGACGAGGTGATCGCCGGCAAGACCATGAAGGAGCATCTGAAGTTTGCTCTTTCCTGGTGGCACACCATGGGCGGTGACGGCACCGATATGTTCGGCTGCGGCACCACCGATAAGAGCTGGGGCGAGACCGATGCAATGGCTAAGGCCAAGGCTAAGGTTGACTGCGCATTTGAAATCATGGACAAGCTGTCCATCGACTATTTCTGCTGGCATGACCGTGACCTCTCCCCTGAGTTCGGTTCTCTGGCAGAGACCAACGAGAAGTTTGATGAGATCGTAGCCTATGTCAAGGAAAAGATGGCTGCGGATCCTTCCAAGAAGCTGCTCTGGGGTACTGCAAAGTGCTTCGATCATCCGAGATACATGCACGGTGCAGGCACATCTCCCTCCGCTGATGTATTCGCATTTGCAGCTGCTCAGATCAAGAAGGCTCTGGAAGCAACAGTTGCCATGGGCGGTCAGGGCTATGTATTCTGGGGCGGCCGTGAGGGCTATGAGACCCTGCTCAACACCGACATGGGTCTGGAGCTGGACAACATGGCTCGTCTGATGAAGCTCGCTGTTGATTACGGCAGAAGCATCGGCTTCACCGGCGATTTCTACGTTGAGCCCAAGCCCAAGGAGCCCACAAAGCACCAGTATGACTTCGACTCTGCAACTGTCATCGGCTTCCTGAACAAGTATGGCCTTGCAGATGATTTCAAGCTGAATATCGAAGCAAACCATGCAACCCTCGCACAGCACACCTTCCAGCATGAGCTGAGAGTGGCAAGAGTGAACGGCATGTTCGGTTCCATCGATGCCAACCAGGGCGATACCCTCCTCGGCTGGGATACCGACCAGTTCCCGACCAATGTATACGAGGCTGCTCTGTGCATGTATGAAGTGCTGAAGGCCGGCGGCTTCACAAACGGCGGTCTGAACTTCGACGCCAAGACCAGACGCGGTTCCTACACAATGGAAGACATCTTCCTGTCCTACATTGCTGGTATGGATACCTTTGCACTGGGTCTGCGCATTGCGGACAAGATGATCTCCGACGGCAGACTAGATCAGTTCGTAGCTGACCGCTATGCAAGCTGGAACACCGGCATCGGTGCAGACATCATCAGCGGTAAGGCAACTCTGGCCGATCTCGAGGCTTACGCACTTGAAAAGGGCGAAGTGACTGCTTCCCTCACAAGCGGCAGCCAGGAAAAGCTCGAGAGCATCATGAACAACATCATGTTCAATCTCTAATAAAAGCAATACAGAAAGCGGCAGACATGCCGCTTTCTTCTTCCCTTCATTCCTCAAAGGAGGTATCCGATGGCATATCCTGAAAAAATTGCGGCCGGTCTGCTCTGTGCGGGCATCCCGCTTCTGCTGGCGGGGACGGTCATTTTCTATCTGCACACGAATCGTCCTGCGGAACAGCCTGCGCTTCCCGCCGAGACGACCGTCTGCGAGACCACAGCAGCCGAAACCACGGACACAAGCATAACCCGGACCGAAACCACATACACTTCTACAACGACAACTTCCACAGAAACGACCCCTTCCGTCACATCCACCGCTGCGACCGAAACGGAAACCACTGCCTCAGAAACGGAGACCACTGCCATGCCGGAGGAGACCACCACGCAGGAAACCACCACTGCCGAAACCACCACTGCCGAAACCACCACGGAAACTTCAGCCGCTGCCGCACCGACTTATATCGACGGCATTCTGGTCGTGAACAAGACCTATCCCCTGCCGAAGGACTACAACCCCGGCATGGATCCCGAATGCGAAGCGCAGTTTGCCCTGCTGCGGAAGGGGGCGAAGGAGGATGGCATCAACATCTATCTGTCATCGGGCTTCCGCTCATACACCTCACAGAGTTATATCTATCATAACAATGTGAAGCGATGCGGCAAGGAGCTGGCGGATACATTCTCGGCAAGGCCGGGGCATTCGGAGCATCAGTCGGGACTGGCGATCGATGTGAACATCGTGAGCGACCGGTTCATTGGCACACCGGAGGCCATCTGGCTTGCGGAGCATGCGCACGAATACGGTTTCATCATCCGTTATCCGGAGGACAAGACGCAGATCACGGGCTACAAGTACGAGCCGTGGCACATCCGGTATCTTGGGCTTGAAACCGCGCAGGCGGTCTATGAGAGCGGCATGTGCCTGGAGGAATATCTTGGCATTACGTCCGTTTATGCGGAGTAGAACACCGGATTTTCCATTCTCAGACGATTGAAAAACACCCCGCCAATGGCGGGGTGTTTGAGACTGTCGAAAAAACTTCAAAAGATACTGCGGAGCAGCCTGAGGATTCCAAAGGGAATCATTCCCTTTGGCAGGGGGTCAAGGGGGACAGAGTCCCCCTTGCATGGTTCTGCAAAAATAGCCTCTATATTTGGCTGAAAAATGTCCTCAGTCTTTAGTCTTGGTTTACCTTCCTCTGCGATGCGTGAGCGAGCAGACGCACTGTCCCATTGTCCCATAAAATAAATTGGTCTTTTCGACAAGCTGAAACACCCCGCCAATGCCTGATACTCTTAACGGAGAATAAGAAAACAACCGAATAGGACACGAAACCCGTGCAGAATCATTGCGATCTTGCACGGGTTTTTCTGATCAATAAAAGTTGCATTCTATTTTCCACTCATGGTGATTTGGCTTCTTTTCTTTGAGCCTGTGCCTCCAGAAGTTCTGCGATGAGGTACTCTACTTTCCCCTTATCCCGTTCTGATAAGCAGTGCCAGCTATGCAACAGATTCTGTTCATCTTCGCTGAGTGACTGTTCGTCTCTATGCTTTTGATGACCAGCCAGATAATCAAGGCTTACTCCATAATATTCCGCAAGCTGAATCGCTCTCATAAATGGGAGTTCACGTTCTCCCTTTTCATATTTTCCATAATACTGTGCTGTTGTGCCTAAAAATTCAGCAACCTCTGTTTGTGTTTTGTCAGAGTCCTCTCTCAAATCACGAATCCGTTTGTACAAAGCCATAAATGACACTCCCTTCTATAAAGATTTTATCACATATGACTAAAAGGTATTGACATTTCAGCTTAAATAGATTATAATATAGATAAGAATAGTCAGATGTGATTATTTCTGAGTACTCTTTTATTTCTATTATTCTATTTGTGGGAGGTTTTAGTACAAAACGCAACCGATTTTTAAGCTTTCTTCTCGCAGGACTTATGGTATTTTCATTCTTATCGGTGTTCCAGAACGCTTCATTCAGCCCATTCATTATGATGGAAACCAATCGTAGAGTCGTGTTAGTGGAGCTAATTAAATTATGATAATACAATTTTGTCTAATACAAACGAAATGCTATCACTATTCACATAAACTTTTAAAAAACTCATTTTTCCCTCATTATTTTCTTCAATGGCATGTTTCAGTCCTTTTTTGCAACTTAGTAATTTGTGATAACTACCTAACTGTTGATTAAGTTCGAAGCAAGTGTAGAAACTAGACAACGTAATGTCTATTTTAAACATGGAAGAGGATCTACACAGCTAAAATGAATATTTTTTAAATTTCGTCAAAACACACCTCATTTTCATCGAAAAGCATTGAAATTTTATAAGAAATGTGGTATAATAAAAATGTTGGGTGCCAAGTTCGACAACAATACTGTTTGATATGCTTATAAACGCTATGAAGAAGGAAATTTGGTCGAATCTATAAAATTCAAATTAAGAAAAAAGACACATTGGATTTTTCAGAGAAAAGACTTTCCGATCATGGTATATGTTAATGTGTCACTAAAGGAGATTTCTATGTATAAAATGCAGGAAGAAGAATTTGATAAAATCAAGGCTACAAAAAAGCCAGAGCTCTGCAACCACGAGTTTGTAAAGTTATATACGCTTGGCACACATAGTGATTATGGATGTTTACTGTGCAAGGTTAAAACATTAACTCCAGAGTTGTTTTGTGACAAAAGGGAGAACGAATAAATGTGCATATTAATTCTGTGTAGAATTGGCAATAATTTCTGAAAAATGGAGGAACTATAACATGCAAGGATCTTATAATGAAAATTTAGAGCAGAAATATAAAGTTCCGGATTGGGTCTTCTATAGGCTTTATGGCGATAAAACATTTGTATATAACACAGAAGCATCACAAACTTTCGTTTTCAATGCAATCGTAAAGTATATTTTAGATGATTGTTGTGAGTATAAATCTCCAAGAGAGGTTTCAGATCATCTTATCCAAATGTTTGATTTTGGAGATTTAGAAGATTATGAAGTTCAGAATGAAATCGAAGGATTTATTAAAAACTTGCATACAGAAAATATTCTCGTAAAGGAAAACGAACTCTCAGAAAATAATGGAAATGATTTTGAATTCAGCTTAAGACGAGTTCACATACCTGATGCACAACTAATATCAGCTCAAATTGAGCTTACATATAGATGTCAGGAACGATGTAGGTATTGCTATTGCGTAACGGATAAGCCCACAAGGGAAGAACTGAGTACACCTGAAATCAAGCGGCTTTTAGATGAATTGTCTGATATGAATGTTCTTGATGTTATTTTTACTGGAGGAGACCTGTTTGTTCGTGAAGATGCATTTGAGCTTTTAGATTATGCACATAGCAAACGCTTTCTTATTGATGTATTTACAAATGGGATCGCTTTAACGGATGCGGATTTAATTCACCTCAAATCACTGCATCTGCGTTCAATACAATTTACTATTTATAGTCATATCCCTGAAAAACACGACGCTTTTACTCAAGTAAATGGTTCTTTTGAAAAAACCATAAAAACCATAAAAAAATGTGTAACTTTAGGTATACCTGTCAATATAAAAGCTATGGCAATGAAATGCAACAAAGATGATCTTGAAAATATTCTATTGTTAGCAAAAGAACTTGGCGCCACTATACAAGTTGGTATGTATGTAAGCGCAACAAATAATGGAGATTTAAAACCGACAAAATACCGTTTTGAATGTACACAGGACTATATTGATGCAATGAAACTTGTTAATAAATATACACACAGTAATAATTATCCGGTAGATCCTTTCACCGATGAAGATCCTATATGTACCGCAGGTACTTCTACTATATATATTAATCCATATGGTGATGTTTTTGCTTGCAATTCCCTGATACTATCGTGTGGCAATATAAAAGACAAATCAGTCCGAGAGATATGGCATAATTCAGAGATTATAAATAAAATAAGACGTTTAAAAAAGAAAGACATAAAGTGTCTTCAGAAATGTGAAAAAAGTAAATTTTGTGATTTTTGCCCCGGAAGTGCGTTGTTAGAGTCTGGTGATTGGTTGCAAAAATACGATGAAGCATGTAGATTTGCAGAAGCCAAGATGGTATTAAACTCTTAAACAAAGGAGGTGTAATTAATGAATACAAAGCGACCTAAAATGCAACTCCCTAAAATGATAGATAAAATCAACTATCAGCAAATAGTAGTGAGTTTATATGAGAACTATAGAAATCCTTTGGCAAAATGCAACTGCAATAGTGTCAACATGAAAAAATATTGATATCTGATTAAACAAGTCTTAAAAATGCATTAGTAGCATTAAAATTGTGGTTTCTGCAACATTGAATCAAATCTACATAAGGTGGGCTCTGCTGAAAATGATGCAGAGCCCATTTTCATATATAAGGAAAATAGATCAGTCACCACTAATAACATTATAGTGCAATATATCATTAGGATACACTATAATTTCACCCCACCACCAAATGCAAATTATCTAACTACCCTGCCTGCCTCACACAATAATTACTGAACCTGTTGAAGCTGACAACACAGATCTCCGCTTCATAAAATGCATCGCAGTAATCGGTAACACTATCAAACAGCTTATCAAGCTCCTGCTTTGTGCAGTGCCAGTCGAGCGATTCGGGAAGTTTCACCAGAACTGTGTGACTGCCATTTTGGAAAACATAATCAAAAATATCGTTATACTGCCGTTTTGCGTCCTTCGGGATGTGAAACGGCAGTTTCTTTATGCATTCAGAAAGTTGCTTCTCCAGAGCGAATTCATTGAGCTGAGTTAGAATTCCATTTGCAACGTCACTCGGCGCTGTAACCAATCTGCTCACGTTCAGATAAAAGAATCTATGCCAGAAATCCACATAGGAGTTGAGGATAGAGTAGTGGTGCTCCTTGACTTCAATCAACCCAACAGCAATTAGTGCATCAAGGTATTTTTTACACTGATTATTCGGAACAGCCATGTGCTTGGCGATTTCACTCAAGCGGTGCTTCCCTCTTGCAATAGCATACAGAATCTCATGATAAGACTCAGGCGTACGGAATTGCTCGCTTAACATCTGTGGCATCAAATGATACAACATGGAGTCTGTTGAAATCCAGCCGTTTAGATTATCAAAAAAAGACTTAGTCTCATCATAATCATTCAGCAAAGCAGACAGACCACCTGTAACAGCACACAACCTTGCAACATCCACTGCGCTCATTTTTTGAGCGTGTTTTTTTATATCCACTGATGTGTACAATGGTACTCTGAATAGCTCATGTTTCCCGAACGAAGCCTCGCATCGACAAGGCAATAAAAACAGGTTCTTCATATCCGTCAACGATTCGGAAAGCTGTTCAATTGCAGTGATAACTTCAGATTCAGACTTGCTGTGTTCCAGATCATCAAGAACGACTTTGGTATAGTGCTTCTTGAAAAATGGAACAAGGCACCGAAATGCTTCCTGCCACGTCATTGCAGAGGATAAGTCGCACCACACACTGAACGTGCGCTTAAACTGTGCAAGCGCAGTGCGGTGGTCAAGTCCTCGAAAGCTGAAATACATATTGCATTTTGTATTCTGTGTAAAGCTTAGCGCAAGCTGTGTCTTGCCCGTTCCCGAAATGCTGCATATTTTAATAATACGGTCACGCACATGATTCTCGATACAACTACGCAGATGAGATGTGATTCTGCGCTGTAACTCTTCCAAGTGAATCTGTATATTCAATTTCATTTCAGTACCTCCAAATTGTCATAACGTAATATGACCAATTCTATTTTATCACGAGAATTGCACGCTGTCAATCGAAAATCAGGTGTTACAGATGTTCGATTTTTGTGCATGGGAAATAAAAAGAACGATTTTGAAATGGTGTCCGATTGTGCAGGTAACTGAACTTGTTTCAAAAGGGGTGGTTTTTGGCAGCGTATCGCTCCTCTTAAGTAGAAGGCAATGAACAGAATTAACTGCATAAACAGCATCTTGAAAACTGAATATCACAATTTGCAAAACGAAGTTCTGATGGTGGGGTGGTGAGCCGTACCAGCCGCATGAGAAATCCGCCATGACCTCGAAAGAGCGAGCGAACAATATATTCTCAGATCTGCACAGCCAATGCAGCAGGCGATGAAAGTCAGAGCGGAGTGGTCGTGAATGAACCCTCCCGACAGCGTGAAAGGCATTATGCATTTGTAAATTGCAAGAAATCTGAAAAAAGGAGGTTGTGTTAATAAAAATTCGAAAGGACGTGATAACATGAAAAAACTCGAAATAAAATCCTGCGAAGAAATCATGAGCACTGCATACAAACCGCTTGAATACTGCGTTGACGGTTTGCTTACACAGGGATTGTATATTCTTGCAGGTGCGCCGAAAGTCGGTAAGTCGTGGTTAGCTCTTGACATCTGTCTTTCGGTTGCAAAAGGTGAAGATGTGCTGAAACACCGGACGAACATCGGCACTGCACTCTATCTTTGCCTTGAGGACAGCTACCACCGTATTCAGAATCGTTTGTATGAGCTGACGGATGAACCAACAGAGAATCTGTATTTTGCAATCATGTCGGAATCTCTCGGTAACGGATTGGAGTCGCAGATTGAAAAATTCAAATCAGAGCATTCTGACACAAAGCTGATTGTAATTGATACCTTAC
>SVNX01000025.1 GCA_015066665.1 Ruminococcus sp.
ACGAAGCTCGGTTTTTACTTCTCTGATCGTTGGCATATTCTCTGCTCCTTTCGGGGTAAATCCCTTTGGAACTATTTTATCACATTTTTAGTGCCGAATCAACGTTAGGGTGTGGTTGGCGGTTACCGTCCTTTGAACCTAATAAGGATTTTTGACAGACTGACACCCCCGACGCATCGGGGGTGTTTTGGTTATTTCAGCTGTGCCATGATTTGATCATAGGTGGATTCGGCGTAGAGGAATGTGAGCTTCTGTCCCATGGGATCATAGGAGAGGGCTTCCTCTTCGCTGATGCGTTCCGTACCGTTCATGTAGTAGATGGTATGCTCACCGTCTGCCACCCAGGCTTCGTATTCACCTTCATCGGGCTGATCGTTTTCGTTCAGATCATTAAAGTGATACAATTCGAGATAGTAGTCCGATACGATCTCGTGATTTGCATCGATTTTCATATAGGATGCATAGCCAAGCAATCCTGCATAGTCGTGGTTATAATTATAGATCTGATTGCCACGGGGCATGTAATAGTATCCATTATTGCCCATTGCACCCCAGGGCCAGCCGCCCATCAGTTCAAAAACGGAGCCGTCATCATACATATACAAAAAGTCACTGGCCATCCCGGATACAAGAAGCTCCGGCACATCGTCCTCATCCACATAGACGAGATCATAATGATAGTCCGAGCCCTCAGCAGCAAAACGCTCCACAATCTCCCTGTACGCTTCATGGTAGCCGCCGGACGGTGCTGCAGTCTCCTTGCCGATCTGGATGCCGATGGACAGTCCTGCCTGTGTGGTAGGAGCTTCTGTCGGAGGTTCGGTAGGGGGGAGTGTGGTGGGGATTTCCGTAGGTGCTTCGGTCGGCGGTGGTGTCGGGGCAGTTGTTTCCGCTTGAAAGGGGATGAAAGCGGATTCAGTGGATTCTGTCTGCGAGCCGCAGCCGGTCAGTCCGATAGCCGAAAGAATGGCGATGAGCAGCAGAGCAGTCATTTTCGTTGTATGTCGCATGGTAGTGTCCTCCCTTGTGATTGATTGATTCCATTATAGCATATAAGGAAAGAGAATTCAATAACATGGCGGATACAAATTGATGAAGAAAATCCCCCTCATAGAGGGGGATTTTAACTTAGCTTTCATTTGTTCTGGCAAGGAAGTCCATCATCTTCTCGTAGAAGGTCAGCACGCCGGTGTTGCCGCTGACGGCACGTCTTCTGACGATCAGCCCTGTGTATTCGCCGTCGATCATCGCCCAGTAGGTCGATTCATCGATCGGGATGAGGGACAGCTCGGAAACAGAATCATCTGTCAGAGTGTAGCGGAAGAGAATGGTCGGTTCCGCTTCGTCCGGGATGACAGCCTCCACATCCATCTCCTCGAACTTCAGATTCGTCATGGAATCGATGAGGTAGCGTGCCTGCGTGCAGGCGTCCTCGCCCAGTGCATCGATGTCCAGTTCATCGAAAGTGTACTGACCGTTGAGATAATCCATCTCAAGATGGAAGGTGATATCATCCACAACCGCATCCACAGCCTTGACCTCATCATAGCGGAAGAAAAGCACTTCCTCGGGGATCAGCTCTGTGGCACGGGTATTCAGGAAGTTTGCTGTGGAAGCAGACAGTGTGGCAATCTGACCGGATTCCTCATAGATCAGATAAACAAAATTGTCGGCCTCCTTCTTGGGCGCAAACTGAATGGTAGTGGTTGTACCGTCCAGGGTCACGACTTTGAGTGTATGGGACGGCTTGTCGAGACCGAACTGTGCAAGATCCACGGTTTCATCCGCAATGGTGATGAAGCTGTCCAGCTCATAGCGGACAAGTGCGGTCAGCATGGAGTTGATCTGTGTGTAGTCAAGAGAACAGTTCGGCAGCGGTGTCTTCATTTCCCAGACGGAGTCGGTGCGGGTCAGATCGAAGTTCACATCCTTGCCCGTGGTCAGACGGATCGATGCAATCTCAATATCAAGCGCATTGATCAGAAACGGGCTCTTGAGCATTGAGGTGTCGCCGCTCAGGACGGAGCCTTTTTCAAAGCTGATGCCGAACACAGTCTCGTCATCGGGCTTCTTGACATAGAAGTATTCCTGTGTGGCGGAGGGCTGTCCGACCTCAAGGGTGTAGGTCGTGTCACCGGCATAGCAGGTGAGAACGGAAGGGGTGGCAAGACCATAGGCGTCCAGATCCTTGCCCTCGGTGTCGAACTTCTTGTCCGCAGTCAGATGGCTCATGTAGGAGCAGACAACGGAAATATAGCCGGAATTCAGGATGAAATCATGCGGATATTCCTTTTCGGTGATGGCCCACTTACTGTTGACCATTTCCATCTGGAAGAAGCCTTCATCCGTATCGAACACGACTTTGTTGATGGAATTGGCATCGAAAGTGAAAAGCTGCAGGGAAGCGGCTTCGTCTGCTTCGGCCTTTTCCTTCTGACCGATGAAGAAGTCAGCTGCAAAATAACCGGCCAGTGCCAGCACCAGCAGAACGACCGTGCCGATGGTGATGAGACGTATTTTTTTTGAACTCATGAATATCTCCTTCCCAGCCATACGCCGGCGCCGATGAGACCCACCAGCAGCGGTACGACAATGAAGATCACGGAAAGGGTATTGGCCTCAGTGGCAGAAGCCAGCGTCATGGAATCATAATCCTTGGCCTTGTCTGCAATGCCCATGTCCATATCCAGATCACTGTTATGCATCCAGGTGATGGTACTCAGGTACAGATATACGGGTACGATCATATAGTCCGTTGCTGTACCGTTGTCATCGATGAAATCGGCATTGCCGAATACGGTGATCTTGGCATTGTTTCTGGCGGGATCCTTGGCATACATGGCAAGGTCGAGCACTTCGCCGGTGATATCCTTGGCAGAGATATCGGGATTGCCGCATACTTCACCAATGGCCGTGGAGACGTTGTTGCCGGAAGCATCGGTTGTGGGTACGGTCTGCATCAGGGAACCAACTTCTACGATGCCGCCTTCGGCACCGAGAATCTGATAAAAGCTGCGGGTGTCGGACATGAAGGCGATGTATCCGTTGTTTTCGGTCATTTCACGCACTTCAGAGGTGATGTCTTCATTGGATTCTGTGTCGGATGCCACCATGTTCACACGGAACATGTAGGGATCGTTGTTGACATAGAGACTGGCATCGGTCTCCTTGACAATGGAGTAGTCCATGCCGATCTGGAAATCCTCCAGAATGGCGGAGATGTTCTTGTAGGCCTGCTTTTCCTCGTTGGGAGACATCAGGAAGGAAATGTTGCCGCCCTGATCGAGATACTCATTGAGCTTACGCATCTCGTCGTTGCTGATGTCGAGCTTCGGTGCAGCCACAATGATCATTGCAGCATCCTCCGGCACATCCTCGGAATTGCTGAGGTTCAGCTCTTCAGCAACATAGTTGAAGTTGGTCAGGTTCGCATCAAAGCGTGTGTAATCCCCGGAAAGGCTCTTCTCGCCGTGACCGGTCAGGAAGTATACCTTGGATGTACGGCCTGTCACTACGGCATCAATGGCACCGGTGATGCGGTTTTCGCCGTGGAAGTAGGCGGCCTGTACAACGGGATTGCCCTCATCGGACAGGGTATATTCATAGGTGTACATTTCTGTACCGGATACATGCTTGGTGTTCTCGCCGCAGCGGAAGAGCATATCGCCCTCCTGCAGAGCATAGCGTCCGTCGGGATTGATTTCGTCGAGCATGCCCGGATCCTCATTCGGGTCAAAGGCAACCAGATTGACGCAGTCATAGCTGTCGTATTCGAGCATGGAATAGTACAGTGCCATGTCGTCATTGCTGGTGCTCAGCAGATCCATGTCAACGAGGAAGTAGAGATCCACCTTTTCGCCCCTTTCCTCGAGCAGGTCAAGATAATCGGTGGAAGTATCGGACAGCTTGTACAGGCTGGCCGGTGTCATGTCCCATGTGACATCCAGACGGGATGCCAGCAGATTCAGCACGATCACAATCGCCAGTGCCAGCGCAGCCAGCACCAGGGCATATCCCGTAAAGGACTTTTTCTTGATCGTTTTGATATCAGTCACTGCCTGCTTTTCAGGCGTTACTTTTTGCTCCATAATATGGCCCCTCTCATAATGTAATTGGTCAGACTCTGGTCCAGCGGCGCTTTTCGATAATCAGAATCGTCCAGACCAGAAGCAGCACCGTGACGGTAATGTAGAAGATCAGATCCTCCAGACGGAACAGACCCTGGGAGAAATAAACGAAACGACGCTGCATGGAGAACCATTCTACAACGGAATTGACCTGGGGATAGGTTTCCACCAGAGCGGTGCCCGCAAAGCTGTCAAGGAAGATCAGGCCTTCCATGATGATCTCACCGAGGATCGCTGCAATGATGGCGTGGTTGGTCAGTGCTGACAGCAGCACGCCCACAGCAATACAGGCCAGACCCCAGAGGAAGAAGCCGAGATTCGCACAGATCAGGGAAGACCACATGACCTCACCCTTGATCATTGTAACGATCGGGAAGAACAGGGAAACCACCATCATGAAGAAGAAGACGGTTGCCACGGACAGGAACTTGGCTGCAACGATCTTCGGAACGCTGAGCGGACTCGAGAACAGCAGCACCTCCGTGCCGCCTCTGCGCTCATCGGCAAAGGTACGCATCGTCAGCAGCGGAATCAGCAGAATGAAATAGAAGAAATTGTTGTAGAAAACATTCGGGAACGAGAACTTCAGCAGTGAAGTGCCCTCCATCATTGCAATGGACAGAACCAGACTGATGGAGAAAACAAACATGAACAGCGCAGTCAGTACATACGCAAACGGGGAAAAGAAGAATGACTGCAGTTCCTTTTTATAAAGTGCAAACATGATCAGGCTTCCTCCTCATTATATAATGTATCATAGGGATTGACTTGTGCATCCCCGTTGTCGGGCGTTTCGGCAAGCAGATCCTGCAGTGAGGTGCCTTCTGTCTTGTCGTTGACATATTTGAGGAAGACCTGCTCGAGGTTGAGCTTGGCCATGTTCAGTTCGACCACATTGCACTTGTTGTTCACGAGTGCAGTAAGGATCTCGTTTCTGACATCCTCGGACGCAATCTCAATGGCATAGCCATAGAGATTGGTGGAGTGGTATGTAATATCGGTTACATCCTTGACGCCGCGGATGTCCTTGAGCAGACGAAGAACAGTGTCCTTGCTGCCCTCGGCCTTGAGCTGCAGCTGCGTCTTGGCTACCATGCTGTTCTCAAGATTCTCGATGGTGTCAATCGCCACGATCTTACCCTTATTGATGATGACAACACGCTCACAGATGGCACTGACTTCACCGAGGATATGGGAGCTGAAGATGATGCTGTGATCCTTCTTCAGATCAAGGATCAGGCTGCGCACTTCCATCACCTGTGTGGGGTCAAGACCAACCGTCGGCTCGTCGAGGATCAGTACCTTCGGATTGCCCAGCAGTGCCTGTGCAAAGCCCACACGCTGCTTGTAACCCTTGGACAGATTGCGGATGAGACGGCGCCGCATGTCAGTGATGTTGAGCCGTGCCATGGCCGATTCTACCTGTGCCTTGCGGTCCTTACGGGGCACAGCCTTGATGCCTGCACAGAAATAGAGATATTCCTCCACACGCATGTCCGGATAAACCGGCGGGATCTCGGGCAGATAGCCGATGCACTTCTTCGCTTCAGCGGCCTGCTCGGTAATGTCAAAGCCATTCACGGTGACCGTACCGCCCGTGGAAGGGAGATAACCGGCAATGATGTTCATTGTCGTCGATTTACCGGCACCGTTCGGGCCGAGAAAGCCAAGGATTTCATTGTCACGGATCTCGAAATTTATACCACGGACTGCTGGATTTTTACCGTAATACTTCGTCAGATTTTTAATTTCAACCATAAAAATCTCCTTTCGCAGAACTTTGCAGCCCTCAATCAGGGCACACATGAATATTATTGCACAAAAACATGTACTGGATATGAACATATTGTGTATTCACGTTCAATTTTCGTCGGATTGTATAGTTTTATGCACCGATGTGACGACCGGCCTGCGGCAGATGATGCACATGCCGGGAAATGAATGGAAAAACACAGACCATTGACATGGTACAGGATGAACGTGAAGAATCTGTGAAAGTTTTTGGTGAAACTGCTGAAAAGAAAGAAAAGGATCGCCCGATTCGCAGAATGTTTAGAAATAATCTGAAAACATCGTCAAAGTGACCAAAACAATAACTAAGAGCATGTGCGAGTTGACGAAAAAATTGTAATTGAATAGGAGATTTTCTGTAAACGCTTGACAAAAAAATAGATATCCGATATAATAAATCTAAGCAGATACTGTAAACGCAGAGCGTTTGTCAGTAGAATGCGAGCATTTACGTTCTGAATTAGGATGCTGCGGTACAATAAGAGGATACTGCAGGATTCTAATTGCGCGCGGGAAACCGCAAAATTCAGGGCAAAAGCCCAAATTATTAACGAGAGGGGAAATTACAATGCTTCTTAAGAAGAACAAGGCCATGATTGCTGCTGCAATGTCCGCTATGATGGTAGCCAGCACAATGATGGGAACCGTTGCATCTGCAGCTACAACTGCTGACGGCACAGAAGTAGCCGGCAAGCGTAAAAAGGCAGAGGCTTTCGGTGACGACACCTATGCAGAGCGTTTTCTGTCTCTGTACGACGACGTTATGACCAATGGTCAGGCTAACGGCTATCTGAGCTCCAAGAACACTGTTTCCGGCGGCTTCGGTATTCCTTACCATGCTGTTGAGGAAGTTATCGTTGAGGCTCCTGACTACGGTCACGTAAACACATCTGAGGCTATGTCCTACCTGGTATGGATCGCAGCAATGAGAGATAACATTGCTAAGAACAAGACCGATCTGGTAGACGAGGGTAATCTTGAGTACACTGCTGACCTGGCTAAGGCTTGGAAAACAATGGAAAAGATGATTCCCACAGTTCAGGATAACTTCTGGGGACAGGGCGCACAGGTAAGCGCTCAGTACTGCGGTGAGTACGATATGCCTGAGGATTGCCCTGATCTGCACGCTGCTGATGCAAGCAAGACTGCTTCCAACCCGATCCACAGCCTGTTCACATCTGCTTACTCCAGCGATAAGGGTCTGTACCTGATGCACTGGCTGGGCGACGTTGACAACTGGTATGGTTTCGGCGAAGGCACAAACTTCACATTCATCAACACCTTCCAGCGTGGTGAGCAGGAGTCCTGTTGGGAAACAGTTCCTCATCCCTGCGTAGAAGAGAAGAAGTATGGTAACGAGGCAAAGGGTATGAAGGGTATCTTCAACAGAGATGCAAACGTTACCGCACAGTATGCATACACAAACGCACCTGACGCTGAGGATCGTGCAATCCAGGGTGTTTATGACGCTAACCGTTGGGACGTAGGCGATGCAAATGTATCTGCACTGGCTGCTAAGATGGGTGACCAGCTGCGTAACAACATGTATGATAAGTACTACCAGGCAATCGGTGAGACCACAAGCTGGAGCAACGGCAATGCCGGCGACGCTTCTGCTCACTACCTGATGAACTGGTACACATCCTGGGGCGGCGCGCTTGCTTCTACCGGCCAGAGCTGGGTATGGCAGATCGGCTGCTCTCACGCTCATGAGTTCTATCAGAACCCCCTGGCTGCTTTCGCTCTGATTCAGGACGCTGACCTGAAGGCTGGCATGAAGGCTACCGGTGCTGATGCTGACTACACCAAGTCTCTCGAAAGACAGATGGAATTCTATCTGTGGCTGCAGTCTGCTGATGGCCCGATCGCTGGTGGTGCTACGAACTCCTATAAGGGTCGTTATGAACCCTATCCTTCTGGCATTTCCACATTCTATGGCATGATGTACACACCTCACCCTGTATATGCTGACCCCGGTTCCAACCACTGGATTGGTAACCAGGTATGGGCTGTTCAGCGTCTGTCTGAGCTGTACTACTGGGTAAAGACCGAGGGCGATACCACTGGTGTTAAGCCCGGCGGCATGACTCTGGAAGCTGCTCTTGAGCAGATTCTGGACAAGTGGGTTGAGTGGTTCCTCAACAACACTGTTCTGACTGATGACGGCGATTTCTACATTCCTGCAACTCTCGACTGGGAAGGCCAGCCCGACAAGTGGAATCCTTCTAATCCGGGTTCTAACGCAGGTCTGACCTGCACAGTTACTGCTTATGGTAACGCTGACTTCGGTTGTATCACATCTCTCGCAAATACTCTGATCTACTATGCAAAGGCTAAGGGCGTTAAGGCTGCTGATATCGAAGGCAAGACCTATGCTGGCATTGGCTCCAAGGCAGTAGGCGGCATCAATGATGCTGTAGCAGCTGGTTCTGGTTCCGGCGTAGCAGCTGGCGATATGGCTCCTGCTTCCCTGTACCTGGCTCAGCAGCTGGTTGACCGTGTATGGGATATCGGTCGTGACGATATCGGTCTGACAAGAGTTGACTACAACGGTTCCTTCGCAAGAATGTTTGCTCAGCCCGTTCACGTTCCGTCTTCTTACACTGGTAAGATGCCCAACCAGGACGAGATCAAGAATGGCATCACCTTCCTGGATATCCGTTCCATGTACGTTGATTCCAGCAAGTGCGCAGGCGTTAAGACTTCTGACGAGGCAGTTGCTCTCGTTAAGGAGCTGCAGGCTGCTTATGAGAAGGACGTAGCTGCCGGCGCAAGCTGGAGCGGCAAGAACTCTGCTTCTTCTGCTGAAGGTAAGGCTGAATTGGCTGGCTTCGAGAATGTAGGCGCAGTAGAGCTCGAGTACCACAGATTCTGGCATGCTGGTGACATCCTGATGGCTCTCGGTGTAATGGCTGAGCTCTATCCTGAGATGACTCCCACAATCACCTATGGTGAAGAAGCACCCACTACATCTGAGACCACTGGCGACGTTCTGTACGGTGACGCTAACTGCGATGGTAATGTATCTATCGTTGACGTTATCTTCCTGAACAAGTCTGTAATGGGTACAGAGAAGCTGTCCGCACAGGGCAAGATCAATGCTGACGTTGATATCAACGGCGAAGCTGACGCAGGTGACTCTCTGAACATCCTGAAGTCTCTCGTTGATCTGATTGAGCTGCCTGTTGGCCAGTAATCGATCGCATTGATTTCTGATAATTAAAACTGACAGGGCGGAGCAATCCGCCCTGTTTTTATTTCAACGGAGGCTTAATATGGCTGTTTTCCATTCTTTTGATGAACTTGTCGGCTGCACGCCCATGCTTTCCCTCGATCGCTTCTGTGAGGCAAAGGGATTGACCGCTTCGATTTTTGCAAAGCTAGAGTATCTCAATCCCGCTGGCTCCGTCAAGGACCGTGCAGCGAAACAGATGCTTGACGATGCAGAAGCGGCTGGACTTCTGAGACCTGAATCCGTCATCATCGAACCGACCAGCGGCAACACGGGCATCGGCCTCGCTGCAATCGGTGCGGTACGGGGTTATCGGGTGATCATTGTCATGCCCGATTCCATGTCGATGGAGCGTCAGCTTCTGATGAAGGCGTACGGTGCGGAGCTTGTACTGACAGATGGCAGCCTCGGTATGAAGGGTGCCATCGCAAAGGCCGAGGAAATGGCAGCGGCGATTCCTGACAGCTTTATTCCGTCCCAGTTCACCAATCCCTCCAACGCCCGTGCGCATTTCCTGACCACGGGTCCGGAGATCTACAACGATCTGGACGGCAATGTTGACATTTTCGTTGCCGGTGCCGGCACGGGCGGCACGATCACAGGTGTCGGTACCTATCTCAAGTCCCAAAATCCGCAGATTCAGATCGTGGCTGTGGAGCCGGCCGGTTCTCCGGTGCTGTCCGGCGGCAGGGCAGGTGCCCATGGTCTGCAGGGCATCGGTGCCGGATTTATCCCCGAGGTGCTCGATACTGCTGTGTATGATGAAGTGATCACCGTTTCCGACGAGGCGGCCTATGCGGCCGGCCGTGAGATCTGCGTGCGTGAGGGCATTCTTGTCGGGATTTCATCCGGTGCGGCACTGCATGCGGCTGTGATTCTGGCAGAACGCCCCGAAAATTCGGGCAAACGGATTGTCGTGCTCCTGCCCGACACCGGCGCCCGCTATCTTTCCACACCCATGTTTGCAGAATAAACGAACAACCCCCGCATCACTCCGATGCAGGGGTTGTTTCTGTTGTGGGGGGACAGGCGAAGAGATACGGCTCCCATGTGCCGTACATGGAAGGCGTGATGTCCTCGATGTAATTGATCTCCAGCGGATTGCTGTAGTAATGGATGTTGTCACGCAGTTCGAGAATCTGACGGGCAATGGATTCCGTGCAGCCGGGGAGCAGCATCAGCGTTTCAAGCGTCACTGTATTGAGATCCATGATCGGGATTTCCGGCGGCAGTGTTTCCACGGGCGGCACGGACTGTGGAGAAGCGGGCGTGGTCGGCGCCTCCGCGGGCGGCTCTGTCGGTTCGGTTTCGTTTGGAATATAGACATAATTCATGATCTCGGCGAGCGTATGCTCTCCAATGCCGGACACTTCAAGCAGCTGCGAACGGCTTGTGAAGCACCCATAGCGTTCCCGCAGTGCGAGAATGGCCGCAGCGGTCTTTTCGCCGATGCCGGGAATCTGGCAGAGAGCGGATGCATCCGCTTCATTCAGGTTAAGCGGGAATGTCACAGTCTCCGGTGTGGCCGCTGTGGTCTCGGGCGTGAGCACATAGAGAAAGCTGTGCAGCGTCTCCAGAAGAGACGGCGGCAGGACGTCGATCGTGTCAAGCTCAGCGACATCCGAAAAGCGTCCGAGCGCATCACGTTTTGCGAGAATTGCCGCGGCATGTGATTTGCTCACACCGGGAATGGCGGCAAGCTCGGACAGGGAGATCTCATTGAGATCGTAGATTACAGCCCGATCGGGCATGGACAGCGTATAGTCGTGCTCATGCGGCGTGACAGTGGAAAAATCCCTGTGATACGCCCTGTATTGCAGCCAGCCAATCAGAATCACCACAGCTGCAAAGAAAAGCCAGATCAGAAATGTGATGATTTTCCGTCGCATCAGCGGTACTTGTAAACCGTCACGCCCTCAAAGCCATCGAGCAGATGGTTGATTTTCTTGAAGGCGAGACCCGTACCCTTGGCCACGCAGTGCACGGCGTCCTTTGCAAGTACGCAGTTGACATTCAGGGTACGATGAATCAGCTCACGCAGACCGCCGAGGAGCGAACCGCCGCCGGTCAGCAGAATGCCGTTTTCGTAGATGTCGCCGACCAGCTCAGGCGGTGTGTCCTCAAGTACCTTCTTGATGGCTTCCATGATGGCGAAGATATCGTCCTCCATGGCGTCAAAAAGCTCCATCTCGTTGATTTCAACGGCATCGGGCAGGCCGCGCATCACGCTGCGGCCCTTGACAAGCATGGTGACATCATCACGGGGATCATAGAGATTGGTGAGGCGGATCTTGATCTGCTCGGCAGTCTGTTCACCGATGAGCAGCTTGTAGCGGTTGAGCATGTATTTCATGATGGCCTGATCGATGCTGTTGCCGGCACTCTTGACCGAGTGCGAGGTGACAATGCCGTTCATGGAGACGATCGCTACATCCGTGGTGCCGCCGCCGATGTCCACAACCATGTGGCCGCGTGCCTTGCCGATGTTGATGCCCGCACCCAGCATCGCTGCAATGGGCTCATCGATGAGAAAGGCCTTGCGGCAGCCGGCACTCATGACCGCATCGCCCACGGCACGCTTTTCCAGCTCCGTAATGAAGGACGGCACGCAGATGATGATGCGGGGCTTGACAAGCTGATGGCCTGCAACTTTAATCAGAAATTCACGGATCATGCACTGTGTGAGCAGATCATCGGAGATGACGCCGTCAGAAAGGGGATGCACGACCTTGATGTAGGCCGGCGTCTTGCCGATCATGCGGTAAGCCTCCTGACCGACAGCCAGAATGCGTTCCGTGCAGCTGTTATAGGCAATGACGGACGGCTCGGAGAGCACAACGCCCTTCTTACCCATTGCAATGACCATATTTGTGGTGCCCAGATCAATACCGATATCCGGTGTACTCATTTTGTTTCCTCCTGTTGTTTCGGGATGGTCGTTGCCGCCGCAGCGGCAATCACGGTTTTCGCACCGTTTTCTTTCAGTAATGCCGCACAGCGGCTCAGGGTGCTTCCGGTGGTAAGCACGTCATCGCACAGCAGAATCCGCTGTCCGTCAAGACGTTCATTGCCGATCCGGAAGGCATCGACATTCAGTTTGCGTTCCTCACGTCCCAGTGTGTGCTGCGCCTTTGAGGCAAAGGCCTTGCAGAGGATGTCTTCACGGCAGGGGATTGACAGCATCCGCCCGATCTCACGGGCAATGAGTGCCGCCTGATTATACCCTCGCACACGCAGCTTGCTTTTGTGCATGGGGACGGGAACAATGCAGTCGATCTGTCCGTAGAAGGGGCTGTCACGCAGTCGTTCCGCAAGAATCCGTGCCGAAAAATCAGCAAAATTCGTGTTGCGGGACTGTTTGAGCTCGACCACGGCCGGAATCGAAGCGTCCGCATAACGGCAGCTGACGACCGCCCAGTCATAGGCGGGCGTGGTGGTTTTGCACATGCAGGCCACCTTGCCGCAGCGGTGACAGTAATCGTCCTGCCCCAGCATCATGCCGTCTCCGCATTGTGCGCAGGTCAGCGTATGCGCATCGAGAAACGCATCGCATGCGGGGCAGCGGTTGGGGTAGAGGACATTAAGTAAAGATTTCGTCCATTGCGTCATTGTCATGATGCATGCTCTCCTCCAGCATATGCCTGAGGCAGGAATAGCGGTTGGTACGGCGATTGTTGCTGACCATCTGTTCGATCTTTGTCGGCGAACCGATCACAATCAGCAGCTTCTTGGCACGGGTGACGGCGGTGTAGAGGAGATTGCGATAGCTGAGCTTTTCGAATTTCCCCAGAAGCGGGATGATGACCGCCTCGAATTCACTGCCCTGACTCTTGTGCACGGTAATGGCATAGGCAAGCTCGAGCTGATCGAGCAGCATCAAAGGATAGACCGTGATGCGGCCGTCAAAATCGATCACCGCTTCGCCCCGGCGGCGGTTGATGGAACGGATGTGACCGATGTCACCATTGAAGATGCCGGTGCCGTTCTCACCGTCCTTCGTCCAGGTGATATCGTAATTATTCTTTGTCTGCATGACCTTGTCGCCCTCACGGAAGCTGTAGAGTGCGGATTTCATCTCCGCCTTCTCCGCTGTGGGGGGATTGAGCCGCCCCTGCAGTGCCTTGTTCAGCTCCACCACACCCAGCACGCCACGCCTTGAAGGGCAGATGACCTGAATATCACGGGTGGGGGAGTACTGGTAGGCATTGGGCAGACGCCGGCAGACGAGATCGAGCAGCAGCTCGGCCGCCTGCGGGAATTCCATCCGGTGGAAAAAGAAGAAGTCGTTGTCCTTCTTCGTCAGATCGGGCATTTCGCCATGCACGATCTTGTGGGCATTGGTGACAATGCAGCTCTGCTGTGCCTGCCGGAAGATTTCGGTCAGTGCAATCACGGGCATGCTGCCGCTGTCGATGAGGTGGCGCAGGAGATTGCCCGCACCAACGGAGGGCAGCTGATCGCTGTCACCGACGAGGATGACCTTGCATCCGAGCCGCAGAGCCCGCAGGAGACTTGAGAACAGCAGCACATCGACCATGGACATCTCATCCACGACCAGTACATCGCAGGCAAGGGGGTTTTCCTCGTTATGGATGAATTTCTGGAGGCCGCTCGGTTCGAACTGCACTTCCAGCAGACGGTGAATGGTCTTGGCATCGTAGCCCGTGAGGTCGGAGATGCGCTTGGCAGCACGGCCTGTGGGGGCGGCGATCATGACACGATGTCCCTGCTTTTCATAGAGGGAGATGATGGCATTGAGGGTGGTCGTTTTACCGGTACCCGGCCCGCCGGTGAGAATGAGCATTCCGCCGGAGAGTGCCGCCTGAATGGCGGCCCGCTGGAGCTCGGCATAGTGCATGCCGCTGTTATGCTCGGCCTGCGAGATCATATCGCTGTAGTCGTGGTCATCACGGGCATTAAAATCCCGCATCACGCCGATGCGGTCGGTGATGTAGCGCTCGGCGTCGTAATATTCAGGGAGATAGACAAATTCCCGTTCGTTCTTGATATATTCAATGACAAGCTCTTCCTGTACAATCTCCTGATAGGCCTCGTAGAAGGCGGATTCCCGCACAGCCAGAAAGCCCTTGGCGGTTTCGGCAAGCCGGTCGAGCGGCAGGCAGGTGTGTCCCAGCCCGGTGTTATGCCGGAGAATATGCTGGATGCCCGCCCCGATGCGGCAGGTGGATTCTTTGGGAATGTGCAGATCGTGGGCATATGGTTCAACATGGCGGAAGGGCATGCCGATCTCCTCACGGCAGAGGAGATAGGGGTTGTCCTCAACGACCTCACGGCAGTTCTCACCCCAGACACGGAATGCACGCATGGCGTAGCGGGACTTGATGCCGTATTCCTCAAAGTAGGAAATGACGCTGCGCAGGGAGAAGATGTGCTTGGCTTCCTCGGCGACCTCCTCGCATTTGCGGCGGGACATGCCTCGCACCTCCATCAGGCGCATGGGGTCGTGTTCCATGATCTCCAGCGTGCGTGCGCCGAAGGTCTCAACGATCTTGTCGGCCAGCACCTTGCCGATGCCCTTGATGACACCGGAGGCAAGATAGCGCCGGATGCTGTCGGTTGTGTTCGGCAGACGCCGCTCGCAGGATTCCGCCTGGAACTGGGGGCCGAAGCGTGGGTGGGTGATGTACTCGCCCTGCAGGGAAAGGCATTCGCCTTCATCGATGTCGCCAAGCTCACCGACGACTGTGACCGGCTCGCCGCCGGCATTCAGATCCAGCACAATATAGCCATTCTGCTCGTTCCGGAACAGGACGGATTCCACCGTGCCTTCAATCCGAAGTGTCTCTGCCAATGCTTCCCCCTCCTTGTTTACATAGTTATTTTTATTATACAGCATTTGCGTATAAATTGCAAGGGCTTTGAAAGAAAAAAGCGGCAAACAGCATTTGCTTTTGCAGCCCATGTCTGCGTCCCGCTTTTTATGAAAGGCACCCCAATTTTTGAAAGTAAATGCTGTTGCCTTGAAGAAAAAAGCGGAACGCTCTGCGGGAACGGACAGAAAAACAGCATCCCTCTGCGGGATGCTGTCCGCTTTATTCCACAAGAAAGGCAGAGGCCTTTTTCTGACGCTTGACATCCACCATGATGTCCACAAGCGTGCCCTCGGCTGTGTATTCCTCCGAAAAGAGCTTGCCCTCCTCACGCAGCAGCTGCAAAAAGCTGCCCTCTGCATAGGGGATGCAGAGCTTCATGCGCTTGGCCGTTTCCGGCAGGCCCTTGACGATCGCCTGCAGCAGGGCATCAAGGCCGCCACCGTGCTTGGCACTGATCCAGACGGTCTCTGCATCGTTCTGCTGCGGCATATCCACGAGATCCGCCTTGTTGAGTACATGGATCTGCGGAATCTCTGCACATCCGAGATCGTTGAGCAGCTCCTGTGTGATGTGCATGCGCTCCTCGATATCCGGCTCGGAGGCATCGAGTACATGCAGAATCAGATCGGCCTGTGCGGTTTCCTCGAGCGTCGAGCGGAACGCTTCCACAAGATGATGGGGCAGACGGCGGATGAGACCAACCGTATCCGACAGCAGCACGCTCCGGCCGTCGGGCAGCTCAAGTGCTCTGGCCGTGACATCGAGTGTGGCGAAGAGCTTGTTTTCCGCAAGCACGCCCGCATCCGTCAGCATGTTGAAGAGTGTGGATTTTCCGGCATTGGTATAGCCGACGATGGCCACGGTCAGTACGCCGTCCTTTTTGCGGCGGCTGCCGATGAACCTGCGGTGCTGTTCCATTTCCCGCAGATCCTTTTCGAGCTGTGCAATGCGGCTGCGGATGTGACGGCGGTCGGTTTCCAGCTTGGTTTCGCCGGGGCCTCTGGTGCCGATGCCGCCGCCGAGACGGGAGAGCGCCGTGCCCATGCCGGTCAGGCGGGTCATGCGGTATTTGTACTGTGCCAGTGCCACCTGCACCTTGCCCTCTTTCGTGCGGGCACGTCCTGCGAAAATATCGAGGATGAGCATGGTGCGGTCGATGACCTTTTTGTCCGTGGCATCGGAGATGTTGCGCATCTGCATGCCGGTCAGTTCAAGGTCGAAAATCAGCATGTCCACAGCAAGAATCTCTGCCTGTTCTGCGATTTCTTCAAGCTTTCCGGCACCGACACAGGTCGCAGATTCGGGCGCAGGCCGGTTCTGGATGACGGTGGCCACGACCTCGCAGCCGGCCGTATCGGCAAGCTCAGCAAGCTCCGCCATGGACTGCTGTGCGTTATATTCACCCGTGTCGATCCCGACAAGGATGACACGGGGCTTCTGGGTTTCCTGTTCTATTTCATGCATACATTTCATTCCTCCAATGCTGATTTCTTGTGCTTTTCATGACGGCGGTAGGCCTTCCGGTTCTCCTCCTGCCGGCTGGCAGGATGGCAGAGACCCCAGTCTCCCCGTCTTCTGGCATCGAGTTCTTTTTTTGCCTTCTTGCTCATTTTCTCATAGGGTACGAACTTCTCCATATGACATACCTCCTTATGCCTGCTCGGCACCTGCCTTGAAATTATAGACGGGTCTGAGCACATCGCGGATCTCGGCTGTTTCAGAAATCTGGCTGACAATGGACGCCATGTCCTTGTAGGCCATGGGGCATTCGTCGATCGTGTCCCTGCCGACGGAGGTCGTGTAGATGCCCTCCATCTGCTTTTTGAATTCGTGCACGCTGAAGCGTTCCTTTGCCTCACTGCGGGAGCAGAGACGGCCGGCACCATGGGGTGCGGAAAAATTCCAGTCGGGATTGCCCTTGCCGGTGCACAGCAGACTGCCGTCACGCATGTTGATGGGAATCAGCAGCGTTTCCCCTGCCTGTGCGGAAACCGCTCCCTTGCGGAGGATGCTGTGCTCCAGGTCGATATAGTTGTGGATTGTGGAAAACTGGTCTTCGGCATGCCATTTCATGCCCTTGAGGATGGTCTGTACCATGGCCTGACGATTGAGGAGGGCGAACGCCTGTACAATGGCCATGTCGTGGAGATACTGTGCAAACAGCTCACCCTCGCAGTAGGCGAGGAGCTTCGGGACGGCGGTGCGCTTTGTGGACTTCAGCTTCTTCAATGCCGCTTCAATCTCCCTGTGCCGTCCCTGTGCACGGAGAGAAGCCGCCAGTTCCCGTTCGGCCTGACGATCGGAACGATTCAGGCGGCGGTAGGCCTCGTTCTGATACCATGATGCCGTCTCCACGCCCAGATGACGTGAGCCGGAATGGATGACGAGGTACAGACTGCCGTCACTGCCCCTGTCGACCTCGATGAAATGATTGCCGCCGCCGAGTGTACCGATGCTGCATGCCGCCTTTGCAAGCTGAATGTGATGGATGCAGTGCATCTCCTCCAGTCGTGCTTTTTCGGCAAAATGATGGGGCTTTTTGCGAATGCCGAAGCCCGAGGGAATCTCCGAGCGGATGAGCTTGTCGAGCTTCTGCGGTTCAAAATGCGTCTCCCGCAGCCGCACAGTCTCCATGCCGCAGCCGATGTCCACGCCCACAAGATTGGGCACGACCTTGTCGGTGATGGTCATAGTGGTGCCGATGGTGCAGCCCATACCGGCATGCACATCGGGCATGATGCGGATTCTGGCACCCTCCGCAAAGGGCTGACTGCACAGAGCGGCAATCTGTGCCATGGCGGCAGGATCCGCCTGTTCTGCATAGACCTTTGCAGAGGTGTATGCGCCTTGAATTTCAAACATAATTGCTCCGTTTCTGCCGCTTTCTTGTCCTTCGGACAATAAAAAAGGCACCCCCGTACAAACAGGGATGCCGGTGATGCAAAGAAAAAATTCCCGCAGGAATCCTTATGCGTCAGACTTGTCCGAAAGGCATACGGCTGTTGTATTGCGTGTGTATTCTGTTGTGTAATGCGTAAAATCATAGTGTTTGAACATACCGTTCACCTTCCTTTCTGTAAGATTGGGTATATTATAGCATACTCTTTCTGAATTGTCAAGCCTTTTTTGATTTTGGTGTGCCCGGTAAGAGAAAAGCCGACTAGCTTCATTCATCGCAAAAACTCTTGCAAACCCGTGTGAAATATAGTATAATGAAAGGTGTATCACAATTTTGGGAATGAGAATGAAATGAAAATGAAGCTGGAGGAAAATGAAAGATGAAGAAAATGAAGATGAAGCAGATGGGTCTGCTTCTGCTCTGTGCGGTCATGCTTGCCATGACGGGCTGTTCTGCCGGCGGCAGCAGCGAAAGCAGCAAGGATGCAGAAAGCACACCCGAGACCCCTGCTGTCAGTGCACGCAAGGACGGCTCCCCGAAGGCAGAAACCGCATCCGGTTCACTCACTGCCATGGAAATGGCCGGCAACATGGAGCTTGGCTGGAACCTCGGCAACACATTCGATGCCTACAGCAACGGCATTGCCGGTGAAAATGCGTGGGGCAATCCTTCCGCCACACAGGAGCTGATGCATGCTGTGAGAGCCGCCGGTTTTGACACCGTCCGCATTCCCGTGAGCTATCTCGGCAAGGTCGGCGAGGCACCCGATTATACCGTTGAGTCCGCATGGCTCAGCCGTCTGCAGGAGGTTGTGGACTATGCCCTCGAGGCCGATCTCTATGTCATCATCAACATCCATCACGACGGCAACAACGACAAGGGCAACGGTGCATGGATCGATGTGACAAACCCCGACCAGTCCGCCATTCAGGCGAAATTTCAGAAGATCTGGGCACAGATTGCAGCACAGTTTGCCGACTATGACCAGCGGCTTGTATTCGAGTCCATGAACGAGATCCATGATGGCTCCTATCAGGCTCCTTCCGGCGAGAGCGGCAAGACCATGAATGCAAATATCAATGCCCTCAACCAGATTTTTGTCGACACCGTCCGTGAAAGCGGCGGCAAGAATGCCGACCGCTGTCTGCTGGTGCCCGGCTACAACACCAATATCGATTACACCATTGCCGGTTTTGTGCTGCCGGAGGATTCCGCCGCAGATCGCCTGATGGTGAGCGTGCATTTCTATGATCCCTACCAGTATGCGCTCGAGGAGAAGATGAAGTGCAATACCTGGGGCAACGGTGCACCCGGCAACTGCGGCTGGGGCAACGAGGACTTTGTCGATGCGCAGTTTGACAAGCTCGTGACGACCTATCTCGCCAATGGCATCCCCGTGATCGTCGGCGAATACGGTGCCATCAACAAGCACAATGACCCCTACCGCAACTACTATATGGAATATGTGACGAAGTCCGCCTGTGACAGAGGCCTTGTGCCCGTGTACTGGGACAACGGCTACAACGGTGACTATGGCTTCGCACTCATCGACCGCAATTCCGGTGCCGTGCTCCATCCGGGTATGATGGATGCGATGAATCGTGCCGCATCGGGTGAGAGCTACGAGATCGCAAAGCCGTAATGGGTGCGTTCGAACAGATTTATGCCGTGGTGCGGCGTATCCCGCAGGGGAAGGTCGTCACCTACGGCATGGTCGCCCGGATGGCGGGCAATCCACGCTGGGCAAGAGCCGTTGGCTATGCCCTCCATCAGAATCCCGAACCGGGCGTGATACCCTGCCACAGGGTCGTCAACCGCTTCGGGCAGATGGCACCGGCCTTTGCCTTCGGCGGGCCGGACAGACAGCGTGCACTGCTGGAAGCGGAGGGCGTGGTGTTCCGTGCGGACGGCTCGGTCGATTTTGAACAATGTTTATGGAACGGAGAAGAAACAGCATGACTGCACAGGATGTCTTACAGCAGTATTTCGGCTATGATACGTTCCGGAAGGGACAGGGCGAGCTGATCGCCCACATCCTTGCCGGAGAGGATACGGTCGGCATCATGCCCACGGGTGCCGGCAAATCCATCTGCTATCAGGTGCCCGCACTCATGCTGCCGGGGATGACGGTGGTGATCTCGCCCCTGATTTCGCTCATGCACGATCAGGTGGCGGCACTGCGTGCGGCAGGAATTCCGGCCGCCTATCTCAACAGCAGCCTGTCGGCGGAGGCCTACCGCAGTACCCTGTCCGATGTCTACAACGGTCGGGTGAAGATCCTCTATGCCGCCCCCGAACGTCTCGAAACCGAAAGCATGCGTAATATTGCAAAGGAAATCCCCATCACCATGGTGACAGTGGATGAGGCACACTGCGTATCCCAGTGGGGACAGGATTTCCGTCCGAGTTATCTGAAGATTGCGTCATTTCTCGAACAGCTGCCCTGCCGTCCCCGCATCAGTGCCTTTACGGCCACTGCCACAAAGGAGGTGTGTGAGGACATTGTGCGGATTCTGGGACTGCATAAGCCCTTCACGCTCACAACGGGCTTTGACCGTGAGAATCTGTATTTCGGCGTGCAGCAGCCGCGGGACAAATTCCGTGCGCTCTATGCAATCGTGAAGAAACGTGCGGGGCAGTCGGGCATTGTCTACTGCATCTCCCGCCGGCTTGTGGAGGAGGTCTGCGAGAAGCTCTGTGCCAACGGCATCCCCGCCACACGGTACCATGCGGGACTGCCCGATGAGGAGCGTGCCCGCAACCAGAACGCTTTTATCTGCGATGAGATTCCCGTGATGGTCGCCACCAATGCTTTCGGCATGGGCATCGACAAGTCGAATGTGAGCTATGTGGTGCACTACAACATGCCCAAGAACATGGAGAGTTATTATCAGGAGGCGGGCCGTGCCGGACGTGACGGCAGCCCTGCGGACTGCATTCTGCTCTACAGCGGGCAGGATGTCCGTACGAACCGCTTCATGATTGAGCAGTCATCCGAAAATGAGATGCTCGATGCAGCCGCAAGGGCACGCATCCGCAGTCTCGACGAGGAAAGACTCCGGCTCATGACCTATTACTGCACAAGGCAGGAATGCCTTCGCAGCTATATGCTGCGGTATTTCGGCGAAACGACGGAGAATTACTGCGGCAACTGCAGCTGCTGCCGGACGAATTATGAAACACTTGACATGACGATCGAGGCGAAGAAGATTGTTTCGTGCATTTATCGTCTGCACAAGCGTGATCTGCATTTCGGCATCGGCGGACTGACGGACATTCTGCGGGGCAGTCAGGCGGACAAGTACACCCGCTATCGTTTTGCCGAGACGCTTTCCACCTTCGGCATCATGCAGGAGACCTCGGAAAAGCTTTGCCGTGAAATGATCCGCCACTTGCTTTCGGAGGAATGGATCACCCAGTCGGAGGGGAAATTCCCCGTGCTGCAGCTGAACATGAATTCTGTAAAGCTCCTCAGGGAGGACTGCCGTATCACCATCAACGTGGTGAAGGAGGCACCGCCCGAGGCGGCAGCCGTCTCGGCGGATGCTGCTGTGGATCCCGCACTGCTTGCGGCACTCAAGGCCTGCCGTGCGGCCATTGCATCCAAAGAGCGTGTGCCCGCCTATGTCATCTTCACCGATGCCACCCTGCGGGATATGGCGGCAAAGCGGCCGCAGAATGACATGGGATTTTTATCCGTTTCCGGTGTGGGACGGGTGAAGCTCGAGAAGTACGGCGATGCGTTCATGAAGGTCATCAGGGAAAATACCTGACCATATAGAAATCATAAGGAGAACACCATGGATATGATACAGATGCTGACGGAGGAATTCTCCGTCAAAAGACAGCAGGCAGAGAATGTCATTGCCCTGCTTGATGACGGCAAGACCGTCCCCTTCATTGCCCGTTACCGAAAGGAAATGACGGGCGCACTCGATGACCAGACCATCCGCCGCATGGCACTGCGCTTGCAGGCACTGCGGAATCTGGAAGCACGCAAGGAGGAAATCCGCAGTGCCATCGAGGGAAAGGGTGCCATGACCGAGGCCATCGCCAAGGCACTCGAAGCAGCGCAGACCCTTGTGGAGGCGGAGGACATCTACCGTCCCTTCAAGGAAAAACGCCGCACCCGAGGCTCCGTTGCAAGGGAACGCGGTCTTACGCCCCTCGCCGAGGACATCCTCGCCCAGAAGCGGGATTTTGATCCTGAGCAGGCCGCCGTGTCCTATATCGACCCCGAAAAGGAGCTGCCCGATGTGCAGACCGTCCTGCAGGGGGCCATGGACATCATCGCCGAGGAGATCTCGGATGATGCCGCACTGCGTACCCGCATGCGTGCGCTCTTCCAGCGTGCCGGCATGATGGTGTGCACGGCATCCGATGAAGAAAAGGACAGCGTCTACCGTGATTATTATGCATTCGAAAAGCCCGTTGCCCGCATGGCCGGTCATCAGATCCTTGCCATCACACGGGGCGAGAAGGAGGGCTTTCTCAAGGTGAATGTGACAGTTGATCCCGAACAGAGCGACCGTCTGTGCATCCATGCCTATGTGAAGAACAACAGCCCCGCCGGAGAACTCGTGAAGGCGGCCGCCTGCGACAGTGCCAAGCGTCTGATTCTCCCGTCCATTGTCCGTGAGGTGCGCAGTGCCCTTCATGAGGATGCCTGTGAAAATGCCATCCGTGTGTTTGGTTCGAATCTCAAGCAGCTGCTCATGCAGCCGCCGCTGAAAAATGAAGTCACACTCGGACTCGATCCCGCCTACCGGACGGGCTGCAAGATCGCCGTTGTGGATGGCACGGGCAAGGTGCTTGACACCACTGTGGTCTACCCCACACCGCCCCAGAACCGCACGAAGGAAGCCGCCCAGAAGCTGACGGCCCTCGTGAAGAAGCACCATGTCACAGCCGTTTCCATCGGCAACGGTACCGCCTCCAGAGAGTCCGAGGCCTTTGTGGCGGGACTTCTGCCGGAGCTGCCGCATAAGGTGGCGTACATGGTCGTATCCGAGGCAGGTGCATCGGTGTATTCCGCATCGGAGCTGGCCGCAGAGGAATTTCCGGAATTCGATGTCTCCCTGCGCAGTGCCGTTTCCATTGCAAGACGCCTGCAGGATCCGCTTGCGGAGCTTGTGAAGATCGACCCCAAGGCCATTGGCGTCGGCCAGTATCAGCACGACATGCCCAAGACCGCTCTCCAGACTGCCCTTGACGGCGTTGTGGAGGAATGCGTGAATGCCGTGGGTGTGGATGTGAACACGGCATCGTGGCCGCTTTTGTCCCATATTGCGGGCGTTTCTCCGACTGTGGCGAAGAATATCGTCAAGTATCGTGAAGAGAACGGTGCCTTTACAAACCGCCGTCAGCTGCTCAAGGTGCCCAAGCTCGGCCCCAAGGCCTTCGAGCAGTGCGCGGGCTTTCTGCGCATTCCGGGCGGCAAGCAGCCCCTCGATAATACAGCTGTACATCCGGAAGCCTATGCCGCCGCCGAGTCCCTGCTGGGCACATTCGGCTATGCACTCGAAGATGCCGCTGCCGGCCGGCTGGAGGGCCTGTCCGCACAGGTCAAGCAGCACGGCATGGAGACCCTTGCAAAGGAACTGAACATCGGCAGCTACACCCTGCAGGATATGGTAGCGGAGCTGCAGAAGCCCGGACGTGACCCCCGTGACCTGCTGCCGCCGCCCCTGATGCGCAGCGGCGATATCATGGAGCTGTCCGATCTCAAGCCCGGTATGAAGCTCATGGGCACGGTGCGGAATATCGTGGATTTCGGCTGTTTTGTGGACATTGGCGTGCATGAGGACGGACTTGTGCACATCTCCCGCATCTGTGACCGCTTCATCAAGCATCCGCTTGAGGCTGTGAAGGTCGGCGATGTGGTGCAGGTGACTGTGCTCGATGTCGATGTCAAGCGCAAGCGCATCTCCCTGTCCATGCGTGAGGAAAAGAAGTAAGCACGCAAAATATCAGAGAAAATGGAAAGGATACGATTTATGAAGAATGAAAGAAAAACAGGCAGAGCGGCCGTTGCTCTCGTTTCGATCCTCTGCTTTGTGCTGGTGCTCATCTGCACACTCGCACTTGTGATCGCCGTCAGCGCACGGCACTGCGTGACCACCCGTGCATTCCCCGAGGCCGTGGCGGCGTCCTCCTTTGCCGAGCTCAACATCGGCGGCCGGACGGCTGCACAGATTGTGCTCGAGGATTTCATCGCCGATGACCGTGTGACCCTTGAAGATGTGGAGCATCTCATGGAGGAGGGCACTTTCTCCGAATACGGTGCCGATCTGGTTGGCCGCTATAACACATATCTTGCAGAGGGCGGCGAATTTCCGCAGCTCAATGTCAATGAATTTGTCCTGCTGATCGAGCAGAATGAGGATCTGATCCTCGAGAGAACCGGTCTCGAATTCCTCGAGCCGGACAAGGAAAAGCTCCGTGCGAATCTCTCCGCCTCCATCGATTCCTATAATCAGGAACTCAAGCAGAGTGTGGGCAGCGGCATCGGCGGCTTCGGTGCAAGAGCCGCAGTGTCCGTCTGGCTGGAGGTTGTGCTCGGACTTGTTCTGATCGCTCTGCTCGTCTGGATGATCGTCCTTTATGTCCGCCGCAGCTGCCGTGTGGGCACAGCCCTCAAGGTTTACGGCGTGGCTGCGTTCATTCCCTGTATTCTGCTGGTCATCTGCGGACTGGCCGGTGTGCCGGTGCTCAAGGCACTGGAAGCGATTTTTGCCGCAGGCGTGGCCGCCCCCCTCGCAAAGAGCGTGGCCGTCACTGCCGCAGTGGGCAGCCTTGTTTCCGTGCTGCTCTTTGCGATCGGCTTCTTCATGAATCGCATGGCGAAAAAGCCTGCTGCCGTGACCGCAGAGCCCTCACCGGAACCGGCTGCCGAGGTGACGGAATCCGTACCGGAAGAGGATAGCGTACCCGCAGCAGAGGAGACACCGGCTGAAGAGGCAACACCCGCTGCCGAGCCAGAGGAAGAGCCGGCACTGCGACGCTTCTGCATGAACTGCGGCGGCCCGCTGGTCAATCCCGATGCGAAGTTCTGTTATAAGTGCGGCAACGTGCAGGAGGAGCTGCATCCGGCTGAAGATAAGTAAAAATGGAGGCACAGCATGAAACAGATATCCGGAAAAAAACAAACCGCTGCCTGCCTGATTGCGGCGGCAGTTCTCTGCTGCGGCATCATGGCTGTTGTTGACGGCGTCCTGATGCCGGGCTATGCGGTGAAATCGATCTGCAAGATCGTGCTGTTCATGCTGGCACCGCTGGGGCTGTCGTTTCTGTGCAGGGATGTGCAGTTCCGTGAGATTTTCCGTTTTCAGAAGAGCGGCATTCTGCTGCCGCTGCTATTGGGCGGCGGGGTCTTCGGTGTGATTCTGGCCGCCTATGCCATCTTCCGCAATGTCTTCGATTTTTCGGGGATTGCGGCGTCTCTCTCTCAGAATGCGGGCGTGAGCCGGGAGAATTTCATGTTTGTGGCACTGTACATTTCGTTTGCCAATTCCCTCTTAGAGGAGTTCTTCTTCCGCGGCTTCCTGTTCGTGAATCTGAAAGAAAGCCTCTCACGCCGATGGGCGTATCTTATCAGTGCATTCGCCTTTGCGATGTACCATGTGGCGATGATGATCGGATGGTTCTCGTTCCTGCCGTTCTTCCTGTGCATGATCGGGCTTGCGGCGGGCGGCATGATTTTTGCCTATATGAATGAAAAACAAGGAAGCGTCTACGCCTCATGGCTCGTCCACATGTGCGCAAATTTCGCCATCAATACCATCGGCTTCCTTCTGATGAAGTGATGCCTTGCAAAAAAGACCTGAACGTATCTGCGTTCAGGTCTTTTGTGTTATGTCCGGATTCGTGCAAATGCAGCGGAAAACCGCACGAAATTTGAGATAATGCCGTCATCCGGTGCAAATACGGCACCGCTTTTTGCAAGTGCGATGCAGGTTTCTTCAAAGCGTGCTGTCTCGGCCTGCTTCTGCTGCAGCTGCGTACGATGCGTCCTGTCCTTGCTGCAGGAGAGTGCCGCTTCGCAGTCATGCCGCTGTGCGGCCGCCGCTTCGGCAAGTGACAGCAGCAGCGCAGGGGAGAGCTGCGAGGCATCCACCAGTGCACGGAAGCTCTGATGCCGCCCGCTGTCAGCCATCCAGAAGATCGGCCTGCGGCGGTAACTGCGGCAGTGGTCGGTGTAGAACTCGGAACGGAAATACCGCCGGACGGCCGCGCGTGCATCCGTGCCGCCGTCCAGAAGAACGGCGATATACCGCAGATTTTCCTCAAGAGTCTTCCTTCCGAAATGGGTACACAGGAACGATTCGAGCATTGTGCATGCATCTCTTTCCCCCTGCAGCGGAAGAAAGCCGCAGGAAGTCCGTCCGCCGTACCGCCCGAAGGCACAGCCCACGGCATAATCCAGCAGACTGCGGATGTCACGGGATGCATCCGCTCTGCGCAGGGTGATCTCCTTGTCCTCAACCACGGGCGAAAGTGTATCCTCCAGTCCGTAGAGCCGCAGGAAAATGCGGTTGAGGGCTTCCTCATTCGCACGCATGCGGGCAAAACGCGCCTCACAGACGGCATCCCAAGCCGCAAATGCATCTGCCAGACGGCCGGAATCCGTTTTGTACTGCACAAGCGGATGCGTCTCAAAGTCCCAGCTCAGTGCAAAGCTGTCCCATTCTGCCTGTGCGATGGCGATGTTTTCCGCAACCAGCCGCTCAACGGCGGGACGCAGGGCTTCCTCCCAAATAATCGGCAGATTGCCGACGTTTTCCACTTGAAAATTCATGGTCGGGTTGTAGATCTTCATGATTTCAAGCGCGACCCGTGAACAGAGCAGACCCATCAGCCAGCCGCATTGTGAGGCATCAGGAAACATCGATGAGCCGGAGACATCGAACAGAAATCCCGCCGGCTGTCTGCGTACGCCGAAGCGTGTAACCTCGGTGATGAACGGCCATGTCACGGCCGGGCGGAAGAACATGTCGGCATTCTTGATGCGGCCGCCCGCATGGGTGCGGTTCAGCTCGGCGTGGAAGGCACGCATCTCCTCGCCGTTGTTTTCATAGTTGACGATGTGGAGATTGTTGCCGTACCATTTCCGCAGCTTGCCGCCCTTGTTGTAGGGGAACCAGCGCTTGCCCGAAGCGGCGGCCTCCTCATGATTCCGGCATCCGAAGGCAATCGATGCCCTTGGCACCTCGAACCAGTACCGCAGAAAGCGGCGGTTGTCCGAGGTCGTCATGCCCTGACAGATCCTGCAGACCGAAGAGAGCTTCGGGTGCTGCAGAGCCTTGAGCATTGCATCGCTGATCCAGTAGCAGAGGGGCTGGCCGGGAATACCGGAAAATCGCTCCGGCGTGCAGCAGAAACGCCTGTCTTCCTCGAAAAAGACAGCACTCTTTTCTTCGGCCTCGTCCAGTGCCAGATACAGTGTGCGGGCCGGTGTCACGCAGCCCCTTGCCACAAAGGCCGCCGTCCGGACGATCGTGCCGACATCTGTCACAGAAAAAGCCTTGGCACCAAGATGCAGAAGACTGCGCAGGGTGTGCTGCTGCATGCGCTCACGAAGCGATGTGAAGCTCGAGAGGAACATCCATGAATGCGGCGTGATCATCGCAAAATGACCGTGGGCTGCCGTCAGTGCAGCGCAGCGTTCCATGAACACCGCAAAGAGATCGGACTTGCTGTCGGGGTAATGCTGCCGCACAAAACCTCGCAGCATGGCATTCATGCTGCTGCTGCCCATGTAGGGAGGATTGGTGATGACCACATCATAGGGGGCATGCAGGAAGGGCAGATCGATGAGCGTGCCGAGCATGGCCTGTGCATCCGGCAGGCGGGCACAGTCATGGATGGCCGGCACGATGCCGCTTTCAAGAATCTCTGGGTCATGCCGCCGTGCCTTCATCAGGAGTACGAACGAGGCAAGCCGGCAGGCCGCACTGTCAATGTCCGCACCGGAGAGATTGTGCCGGAGGATGGAGCGGGCCGCATCAGCGGGCGCATAACCCTCGGCACGATACAGATCCATGAGCACGTCAAAGGCGTGTGCCAGAATGTGACCGGTGCCCGCACAGGGGTCGAGTACGGTGAGCGAAGTGAGCGTGCCGGAGAACACGGGGGCATCCGAGGCGGGATCGGCATCGGGCAGGAAATACTGCCAGCTGTCCGGCACGATGAAATCCGGATGGGCATCCAGCCAGAGATGGCCGATGGCATTTTCCGTCAGATATGCAACAATCCAGTCGGGGGTGAACATCTGGGTAGCCGCAGGAATATCCGCTGCGGAAATCTTGATGCGATTTCGCAGATCGGCAAAGATGCGTTCTTTTTCATCGGTATTGCGGTACTGCATGAGCCAGCCCGTCATTTCCGGATGGTGCAGCCAGTCCGCCGCCGGAATGGCCGAGCGGATGGCATGGACAAGGCCGTCCTCACCGGAAAAGCAATCGGGGAGGGGGAGGGCTTCACCGAACAGCGGCGCAAGTGCCGGATGCTGTCCGAGCGTGCGGCAGGTATCCAAAATGGCATGCGGTGTCAGCACCGGCAGAAAGCCGTTCACTTCCATGAAGCGCAGTGCAGCGAGCCTGTCCAGCCAGAGACCGGCCTGCGCCCGGGGCAGCGTCTGCAGCAGTCGGGTGTATGCGGACATGGCAAATTGCTTGCGTGCGGTGCGGTTCATGGATCTCCCTCCTTTCGAAAAAAAGTATGACTCTATTATAACATATTCTGCGGGGGATGTCAAAGCGGGGAACAGGGAATTGATGGCATGGGGCAGCAGTGACAGTCAACCTGTTAGAATTCGGTAAAGAATGATGAAAGAATTGTCACAATTCGCTGACAATCCTGTGCAGCGGTTGCAAAATCAGGTGGGATATATTATAATAGAGTAGGCAGGCAATGCCTGTCCCGCTGTAAGGCTTTATCCCATAAAGGAGGTCATATATGTCTGAATTTCTCAATATGCTCGCATCCGTCGAGATTCCCGAGCTGCTGCTCTGCGGTGTTGCGGTGGTGATTTTCGATCTTTTTGCGATCGCCATACTTATGGCCGCAGGACGTGAGAGCAGGCTCTGTCAGAAACGCTGGCAGAAAATCAGCTCCGGACTTGTGCTGCGCAGCAAGGAGCTCCAGTTTCCGCTTGAAGCTGACGAGATCCTGCTCGGCCGTCATCTTTCGGCCGATATCCGCATTCCCGACCCTTCCGTTTCCCGCTATCATGCCGTCATGACCGTGACGGGCGGCGTCTGGACGATCACCGATCTCGGTGCCAAGGGCGGTACCTTTGTCAATGACCGGCGTGTGCAGCATGCAAAGCTCCTGCCCGGCGATAAGATCCGCCTCGGCAACGCCACACTCCGCCTTGTCCGCCTGAAGCAAGATGCCGCCTGAAGGAGGTGCCCATGTTTAAAAACGGTTTGTCCTATGTCCGCGTCATTGTCCTGATGCTGCTGACCCATCTTTCCATGCTGGGCATTGTCCTTGTCAGAAGCACCAATGCCGAGAATATGAGCGATTTTGCCGTGCTGGCCGGCACGGTCATCGGTGTGGATGTGCTCTGCATTGCTGTGACGCTTTTCTTCCGGCAGATGACCTATACCCTTGATTTCATGCTCATCTGCATTCTGAATCTGAGTCTCATCTTTCAGTCGTGCTTCGGCAGCATTCATCTGTCCGTCAAGCATCTGATCACCTGTGCGGCAGCCTATGCCGCCTGTCAGGCAGGCTTCCTGCTGACACGCAACCACGAATGGATCCGCACGAAAAAGAAATACATCTATGCCATCATCGGTGTGCTCATCCTCTGCATCCTCTGCTTTACCGGCAAGAGGGGACTGTGGATCAATATCGGTTCGTTTTCCATCCAGCCCTCGGAGTTCATCAAGCCCTGCTTTGTGCTGGTATGTGCCGCATCCATTGTGGAGCTGCACAAGAAAATCAAGATCGGCTTTTTCTATGTCTCAAAGGACACGCTCTGCGTCTGTGCGGCCGCACTTGTGATTTTCGGTCTGCAGTGGTGGTGCCGTGACCTCGGCAGCCTGCCGACCTTTGCCGCAGTGTTCGGCTGTGCACTGGTCTGCCGTTTGTGCTACCCGAAGGCAAAGATCTCCCGGCTCGGTGTCGGCATTGCCTGTACGGTCGGCGTGCTTGTGCTGATTCTTGCGTGGAATCTGGCACCTGCGTATGTGCAGGATCGTCTCCATGTGGATATCTGGGCCGACCAGTACGGCGATGGCTATCAGCAGTGTCAGGCACTCATCGGTATTGCACGCGGCGGCTGGCTGGGTCTTGGCCCTGCACAGGGTCATCTCCACAAGGTGTTCGCCTATGAATCCGACATCGTCTTTGCCACGATCTGTGAGGAGTGGGGTCTGCTGACAGCGTTCCTGACGGTGCTCGTCATCCTGCTCATGCTCACAACCGTCCTCATGAATCCCCCCAAGAGCTATTACCACGCCACAATGACAACGGGTGTGGTGGCCGTGTTCATCGCACAGATGGCACTGAATATCTTCGGCTCCTGCAATCTGATCCCCTTCACGGGCGTGACGCTGCCCTTCATTTCCATGGGCGGCAGCTCGATGCTGACCTGCGGCTTCCTCGTCGGCATGCTCAAGGCCGGTCAGTCCCCCATCTTCCGTCATAAGGAGGATCTGCCGAAGAAACGCAAATCCGCAAAGAAGAAATCCGCCCCGAGGAAAATCGCAGCAAGGAAGGTGAGTGCATGAAAAGTATCCGCAGAGGCCAGCACCTCATTACCCTGATGCTCCTGCTGTTTCTGGCCGGCATGGCGTTCCTGATCTGGAAGCTCCAGAGCGAAGCCTCGTTCTATATGTCCCATGCCTCTACCACAACCCTCGGCTGTGTCTATGACCGGAACGGCGATGTCCTGTTCGATCCGGATGCCACAAAGGAGACCTATGCTTCCGATCATTTCATCGATGTCGGCAATCTCATCGGCGATGACAGCCGCCAGATGACCAATACGCTCGTGTCGCAGAATATGGATCTGCTCGCAAATTTCAGCTTCATGCTCGGTGAGCATAAGGACGGCAAGTCCTCCATCCATACCACCCTTGACCATGCTGTGAACCGGAGGGTCTACAATGCCTTCGGCAGCAAAAACGGCTGTGCGGTGGCCTATAACTATGTGACGGGTGAGATCTATGTGTGCCTGAGCAAGCCCAGCGTCAATGTGCTGAACAACTATGCCGACATTGATTCGCTCGAGTCCGGCAGTCTGCTTTGTAAAGTATTCTATCCGACCGTGCCCGGTTCCACCCAGAAGATTTCGACCACCATTGCCGCCCTCGAAACCATGGGCTATGACGCCCTCATGGAGCACCGTTACGACTGCAAGGGCAGCTATCTCAATGTGAGCGGCCAGCGTATCAACTGCCATGAGGAGAGCGGCCACGGCAATCAGAACGTGATGGAAGCGTTCTCTGCCAGCTGCAATCCCTTCTATGCCCAGCTCGTGGAGAGCAAGGATCTGCCTCTGGATGACATCATCCATACCTATAAGCAGATGGGCTATGCCGTCAACGGCAGCGAGGGCACAACCCTCAATGTGAATGGCATTGCCTGTGCGGGCGGCTCGACGACCCTGAAGGATGCGGATGATTTTGATACCCAGTGGGGCTGCATGGGACAGGGCGAGACCGTGGTCAGTCCGCTGCAGATGATGGTCTGGCAGAGCGCCGTGGCCACCGGCACGGGCAGGGCAACCATGCCCTACCTCATCGACCATGCCACCAAGGTGAACGGCGATGTCACCGCCAAGGCCGGAACCAAGCGCAGCGGCCAGCTCTTCACCGAGACCACAGCCGAGGCCATGCGCACGATCATGAATGCAAACGGCGAGAAGCGTTACAGCAGCCTGCTGCCGGGCACCGTGGTCGGCGTCAAGAGCGGCACCGCACAGGTGGGTGCGGATAAGCATGAGAATTCGCTGCTGACGGGGTATGTGAACGATGTTTCCTTCCCTGTGGCATTCTGTATTGTGATCGAGGATCGCCGTGAGGGCGAAGTCAGCACAAGCCAGATCGCTGCAGCACTCCTGCAGAGCCTGAAGGATTCGCTGGAGTAACAGGGGGAGCAGCCTCCCCCTTAAAATCTGTTCCCGGGCCGTATTTCTCGTCAATATATACAAATTGAAGAAAATTTTCCAAACCCCCTTGCAATTTTTAGTGAAATGTGTTATAATATAACCATCACGAGCGGGGGCGGCAGCGCTTCCGTGTAAAGGAGGAAACTATATTGAAAATTACAGTAAACGCAAGAAAAATGCAGATCAACCAATCCTTTACCGATCATGCACAGCAGAGGCTGGATGCAAAGCTGGATAAGTTCTTCGGCGATGAGGCAGAAGCAAAGATCGTCCTGACCGAACAGAAGAATCAGATTATTGTCGAGCTGACTGTTCGTTATGACCATATGCTGTACCGTGCAGAGCAGTCCGCAGTGGACAAGAACGACGCTCTGGATGCTGCCATTGATAAGATCATCCGTCAGATCCGCAAGAACAAGACCCGTCTGGAAAAGAGACTGAAGGACACCGCCTTCAAGCAGGAGTTCCAGGATATTGTGGAAGAAAACGACATCCAGGTCATCCGCCGCAAGAAGTTTGTGCTCCGTCCCATGACAGTGGAGGAGGCCATTCTCCAGATGAATATGCTGGGTCATGGGTTCTTTATGTTCACCGATGCGGAAACCGGTGATGTGAATGTTGTTTATCAGCGTGCCGACGGCGGCTATGCCGTTCTCGCACCCGAGAAGGAATAATACATCAAAAGCCCCGTCATTGACGGGGCTTCAGCTTGTAGAAAAAGTCTTTTTTCTGGGGTTAGCACTCCAAAGCCTGCCCCCACCTTACAGGTGCCGTCCCCTCTGCCTCACTTTGTTCGGCATCTCCCCACCCCGTGGGGAGTCGCCCCAACCCCTCCCCCGAAGGGGGAGGGGCTATATTGCGAGGGTACTG
>SVNX01000026.1 GCA_015066665.1 Ruminococcus sp.
CAGTACCCTCGCAATATAGCCCCTCCCCCTTCGGGGGAGGGGTTGGGGCGACTCCCCACGGGGTGGGGAGATGCCGAACAAAGTGAGGCAGAGGGGACGGCACCTGTAAGGTGGGGGCAGGCTTTGGGGCGCTAACCCCAGAAAAAAGACTTTTTCTACAAGCTGAAAGCCCGCCGTATGGCGGGCTTTCTTTTACCGTTTTTTTCTCTTGAATTGATAACCGATGAACAGAATATCGGAACGGTACAGCTTCAGAGCAATCAGTGACAGCACGGCAAGGAATACCGCCTGATAGGCAAGACCGCCCCAGAACAGACCCATCTCATGGAATCGCAGGCAGGAGGTTGCGGTAAAGGTATGCGTGAACGGGATCAGATACAGCAGTACCCGCACCGGCAGTTCAAGCTGACGGATGTCGGAAACCATGCTCAGAATATAGGGTGCCATGGTCGTGAACAGAATCGGAAGACTTGCGGTCTGTGCCCCCTTGGCATCCTGAATCAGTGCGCCCAGCACCAGCGATGCCACCAGAGAAATGCAGATCGTCAGAATCAGATGCAGCACAGTCATTACCCAGCCCATTGCATCAATCTGCAGACCCAGTGTGATCATAGCTTCATTCGTTTGTGCCATATCTGTCAGGGCACTGCTCAGATCCATTGAATCGCCTGAGCCGCTGACTGTCATCATCATTGCAATGCCAAAGCCAATGCCGTAAACGAGTGCATAGAGTACTGCCACGATCAGTGCCGCCAGCATCTTGGCGATGAGCACGGAGGAGCGGGGCACGGGCGAGGAGAGCAGTGCCTCGAGCGTCTTGTCCGTCTTTTCTGCGGCAAGTGCTGTGATGATCGTCTGTGAGGTGAGCATGACCAGCATGAACAGCACCAGCGGCATGAGCCTGTCAAACAGTGACAGGGAGTTGACAAGCACATAACTGTCCGCCTGTGCCTGCTTGCCGTTGGCAACGGTGTAGGGCGTGATCTGTGCGGGCTTGCTCAGACGCTGTGCATCGCTGCCGAGTGCTTCTTCCATCAGAAGCGAGCGGATCTTGGCGGCGGCAATGTCCGCACTCGATTCGCTCATCGATACAGCGTTGAGTGCCGAGGTTGAGGAGAGCACACTGACGGTATAGAGGTCACCGGCCACCTGTTCTTCCAGAAGCTGTGATGTGAAGCCGTTTGTGATGACAGCGGCTTCCTTCCAGCCGTTTTTCTCCATAATGGAAGCAAAATCAGTGGTATCCGCACCGGGTTTCTCCACACGGACGGTATAGCCGTCGTCTTCCAGTGCCGCGATGAGCTTTTCTGTGAATGCCGTCTCATCGAGGTCGATGATGGAAAGTTCACCGCCCGTCAGAATCGTATCGCTGACTGCGGAAGTCATGACCATGCCGATCATGACGATCACGAGAAACATAGCGGCCAGACCCAGCAGCATCTGCTTAGTGATCAGTTCGCCCAGTTCTTTGCGAAGAAGATGCATCATTGTCCGGTCACCGCCCTTTCAAAGACTTCCTCAAGCGAGGAGGCGTGGAACTGCTGCAGAAGGGCGTCCGGTGTGCCCTCCGCCATGAAAACCCCTTCCTTCATGATCGCACAGCGATCGGCTGTGGTGGAAATCTCCAGCATGTGGTGGGAGGACAGCAGGAATGCCGTGCCGTATTCCTTGGCACAGCGGCGGATGGTCTTGCGGATGTCGAGGGAATTGAGCACATCCAGACCGCTGGTCGGTTCGTCGAGAATGGCAAGACGGGGCTTGGGCATGACAGTGCGTGCCAGCACGAGCTTGCGGGTCATGCCGCGGCTGTAAGTGGAGATCTTCCGATCGAGCGCATCGCCGAGACCGCAGATCTCTTCACCGAGCTTCACGCAGGCTTCCTGCTCTTCTTCCTCCTTGAAGTAGAGCCCTGCGATGAAATTCAGATAGCGCCTTCCCGTCATGCTCCGGTAGGCACCGGCCTCATCGGGCAGATAGCAGATATTGGCACGCACCTTTTCCGGTGCCTTGCAGATGCTGTGTCCGGCAATGAGGGCATCGCCGCTGTCGGGACGCAGGAGCGTCGCCAGCATACGCAGGATGGTCGTTTTTCCTGCGCCGTTCATGCCCATCAGTCCGAAGATCTCGCCTTCGGATATCTGAAAGGAAACATCGTTTACTGCCAGCTTTTTGCCGTAGCTTTTGCTGATATGCTGCACATCAAGTGCGGTTGTCATGAACAACACCTCCTGAAGAATGATAAAATTTCGGGAAACAGTTGATTTTTTTGTCAATATGTGATAAAATGAAACTATATGACTTTGGAAAGGAGCAGACCCATGTCCTTACACGAATCCGGTGAAGATTATCTGGAAACCATATACCTGCTTTGCAAACAAAATGCTTTCGTCCGCTCCGTGGACATTGCCAATGAACTTGGCTATACCAAGGCCAGCGTCAGCCGTGCCATGCGTATTCTGCGTGAAGCGGGCCTTGTGACCATTGCTGAGGACGGTCAGGTAAAGCTGACAAAATCCGGCCAGAAGACGGCGATGGATATTTATGACCGTCACACCCTGATCCGTGATTTCTTCCGCAATGAGCTTGGCGTCAATGACATCACCGCCCAGAAGGATGCCTGCAAGGTGGAGCATGTCATCAGCGAGGAAACCTACCTGCGCCTGCGCAGCTACATGACGGAACGAGGATGGAAGCCCAGTGAAAAATAATTGTATGCTCCCCCTGCCCGATGGGTGGGGGATGCTTTTTGTACGCAGTCTGCCATGCTGTCCCAAGAAAGAGCAGCATGCCGCCGCACATGAATTGCTGGAGGAATCACTGCGGGCGTATTGCCATGCACATAAAAGGCCGGTGCCGGCACTGGATTTTGCCTATGGCGAGGCTGGAAAGCCCAGTTTGCCGTCACAGCCCGGTCTCTTTTTCAATCTTACCCACTGTGAGGGGCTTGCTGCCTGTCTTGTGTCGGACTGCGAATGCGGTGTGGATGCCGAACCCATCCGCACACTGCGGCCGCGCGTGGCAGAGCGTGTCTGTGCGCCGGAGGAAAAGCAGATGCTGGCGGATGCAGCCGATCCGGATCTGCTCTTTACACGGTTCTGGACGCTGAAGGAGTCCTATGTCAAGGCCATCGGCATCGGCATTTCCTACCCCATGGCCTCAGTCTGCTTTGTACCGGAGGACACATACATCCGCTCGAACCGGAAGGATGCCGCCTTTGCCCAGTTTCTTCTGACAGAACATGTTGTCAGTGCCTGTCTGCTATGTACAAAGACGACACAGCCCGTGCTGTCCTTATCCATGTTTTGAGAGAGCCTTCCCGCCGTATCGGGAAGGCTCTTTTTTTAGTACGCTTCGCTTGTCCGGAAGGGTGCCAGCGGCAGCCCGTTTGTACCGAAGACCGAGGGAATCAGGAAATTCCGCCATGCATAGCGTGCTGCCACGGGATGGGGCACAGCATCGCTTCTGACGAAGATCGTCTTCTCGCCCACTTCCGCAAAGGCCGCATGCCAGGAGCCGTCCGTACCGCATACCTCAAAGCCCGTACCCATCTTTGTGCTCAGACCGCATTCGGCATTGTCAAAAAACAGCCGGATGCCGCCGTTTTCCGGAAGATAGCTCCGGTACAGGGGGGCTGTGGTGTTTTCAGTCTGGAGTCCATAGACTTCACGCAGTGCCTGCAGATAGAGACGTCTTGCCGGCTCACGCTTTTCAGTGGGGTGGATGTTGCCGAATTCACCGCATTCGAGAATGACAGCCAGACCAACGCCGCGGATATTGCGGTAGGCCCAGGCCTGTGCTTCACGGATGGGGCACCAGTGCTGTGCATCGGGGGCTTCCGGTACGGCATAGATGGGCAGCTGCACAAGCAGGAACGGCAGGCTGTCATCACGGAAATCTGTCCGCCACTGCGTGATGAGAGAGGTCAGGAGTGTCCGGTAGCCGTCACAGCGGTTCTCGTCGGATTCGCCCTGATAATAGAGCACACCACGCAGAGTATAGGGAATGATCCGGCGGATCATGGTGTCGTAAAGTCCATGCGGACGCAGGGGATTCTTGGGGGCATGCGGGCCGGGATAGCGGTTTTCTCCGCATCGCTCGAGGATCTCCGTCCAGGAGATGTCGGGCTGCTCGGCATAGCAGGCCATCATCTTCTCATTCCACTTGCAGTGGTAGTCGAGGTAGGCGTCATAAGCGGCATTGGCCTCATCCTCGGTCAGGCCTGCAACGCCGTCTGCATAATCCTGCAGATACTGCTGTCCGACAGAGGTGGAAGCGAGCATTTCCTCGCTCATCCATGCACTTGCAGAAGTGCCGCCGTAGTTGCAGTTGACAAGTCCGACTGTCACGCCCAGTTTTTTGGCAAGGCGAACAGCAAAGAAATAGCCGACCGCCGACCAGTACGGGCAGGTGTCACGGGAGGGAAGCTGCCAGCCGGATGCGGCTTCCTCGGCAAAGAACTGTTCATCCAGAATGCCCCGCTTGCATACATGGTACAGACGTACATTGGATGTATCACAGGTGTCCAGTGCCGGTTCCGGCTCGTGGGCATCCTTGAGATTCAGTTCCATATTGGACTGACCGCCGCAGAGCCACACTTCTCCGATCATGATATCATGGAGCGTGAGGGTATCCGTGCCGTCCGTGAGTGTAATGTCATAGGGCCCGCCGGCGGGGAGAGGCGGCAGAAGCAGCTCCCAGCGGCCGTTATGGGCGGGCGCGGAAGTCTGCGTGAGACTGCCGAGCGTCAGCGTAACAATCGCACCCTCGGGTGCAGTTCCGAAGAACCAGATGTTCTTTTCACGCTGCAGCACAGCGTGGTCGGTGAAAATAGGAGCAGCCTTCAGCATGGGGCAGATTCCTTTCTGTCTTTTTTTTCGAGCGCGGTCGTCAGGTCATAGGAGATCATGGAGAGCGTTACCGCGAGGTTTTCATTGTGAACGATGATGTGCTCCGGCACATCAAGATGGGTGGGGGAGAAATTCCACACCGCAAGGATGCCGCCTGCAAGCATATCACGGCAGACCTCCTGTGCATGGGACTGGGGTGTGGTAATGATGCCGATGCGGACATTGGTGCGTTTGCAGATATGTACCAGATCACGCACATCATAGATTCTGATGCCGTCGATCTCAGTGCCGATCTTGTCCGGATCATTGTCAAAAGCCGCAATGATCCGCATGCCGCACTGGCGGAAGCCTTTGTACGAAAGCAGTGCACTGCCAAGCTGACCGACACCCACAAGCACAGCTTCCTTTGTATTGCGGTAGCCGAGGAATTCTTCAATATCGGCAATGAGCTGCACAATGCTGTAGCCGGTCTTGGGACGGCCGCCGCTCCGGCTTGCTGCGGAAAAATCCTTGCGAACCTGCACCTCATTCAGTCCGAGGGCGGATGCCACAGCCGTCGCCGAGATCGTGGTGCGTCCAGCCTCAGCCTGTGACTGCAGATAATTCAGATAACAGGGCAGCCGCCGCAGAGTTGGTTTGGATACCACACGGGGCTGGGGCTCCTTCAGATAGTCCATATATACATTCTCCTGATGTGATTTCAGTGTGATGCACCCCTTGCCGGTCAGGAAATCAGGGTGCGTCATTCCATTTTATATTATACAATTTTCAGCCCTTTTTGTCAATGGATTCCATGGAAAACAAGCCTTGGCATTTCAGGGCTGCACATCCGGCCATTCATACACACGCAGTTCGCAGTTGCCCATGAAAAAGTGCATGAACCGGTCCACTGTCATGTCATGGAAATAGCTGTCGATCACCCGGCAGATGCCGCCGTGGCAGACGACAAGGACATTTTCATTGGGGTAGTTTCGGCGGATGTCATCAAGCACATTGTAGGTGCGCTGCACGATGCGGAAAACCGATTCGCCGCCATCGGGCATGCTGACGCCGAATTCTGCCTTTGTCTCGGCAAAACCGGGCGTGAAGCGGCTCTTTCCCTCAAACGAACCGTAGTCCCATTCCGTCAGGCGGGCGTCCGTCTGCACCGGCAGACCGAGTGCTTCGCCGGCAATGGCCGCCGTCATCTGTGCACGCTGCAGCGGGGAAGCAATGATCCTGTGGATGTCTCCGCAGGCGGCTGCTTTCTGTGCCATTTTCCGTGCCTGTGCAATGCCTTCCTCCGTCAGTGCAATGTCCGTCACACCGCTGATGCGGTCGAGGGCATTCCATTCTGTCTGTCCGTGTCGTGTGACATAGAGTTTCATATGTACCTCCTGTGCAGCGGAGTCTGTGCCCCGCTGCGGTTTTATTTGCAAAAGAAATAGTATACAATTCCGTACACCACCGAGGCGGCACTGCCATAGAGAATGACCGGCCCTGCAATGGTGAAGATCTTGGCACCAACGCCAAGGATGAACCCCTCCGACTGTGCTTCGATCGCCGAGGATGAGATGGCATTGGCAAAGCCCGTGATGGGCACAAGCGTCCCTGCACCCGCATGCTTTGCAAGCTGTTCATAAAGCCCGAAGCCTGTGAGCACGGCACTGAGCAGAATGAGGCTAACCGATGTCCAGGCTGCAGCCTCCGTTTTCTCCGCACCAAAATGGGTGTAAAGCATCAGCAGCAGCTGTCCGAGTGTGCAGATCAGTCCGCCGACCAGAAAGGCCATGGGAATGTTGATCCAGCTCTTGGAAGGGGGCGAGACGGGTTTTACCATCCGCTGGTATTGTTCCGGTGTGATTTTCATAAGAATCATGCTCCTTTCGCAGATAGTATGTCCGCATTTGAGCAGAATACAGCACAGGCACTGTGACGTATTGTGGTTTTTTGTGAAAATGCAACAATGCCCTCTTGCCTTTTGCCGCCGGATATGGTATAATTATAGTATACCACAGTTTGCCGGAAACTGCAACATCGTTGCTGCATGGCTGCGGTTTCTTAAAAAAATTAAAGGTTATTTCAAGCAAGGACTGCTATACTATGGTACAATGGAAATCGAATGCCTGCATTTTGCAGTCGGAGCGGAGGAACATACGATGAAAATTCTGGTTGTAGAGGATGAGCTTGCGCTGGCAGAGGCGCTCAGCGAGATTCTCAAGCGAAATAAATATTCTGTTGACGCAGTGCATGATGGTGAGGATGGTCTGGAGTATGCCATGACAGGACTCTATGACTGCATCATTCTTGACATCATGCTTCCGAAAATGAATGGTCTGGATGTGCTGCGCATCCTGCGGAAGAAGAACATCTCCACGCCCGTGCTCCTGCTGACGGCCAAGTCCGATGTGGAGGACAAGATCACAGGACTCGACAGCGGTGCGGATGACTTCCTGACCAAGCCCTTTGTAACCGGCGAGCTGCTTGCCCGTGTGCGTGCCCTGACCAGAAGAAGGGGTGAGGTGATCACCGATCAGTTTACCTTCGGCGATGTGGCACTCAACAAGAGTACCTTCAGCCTCAGCCGGAACGGCCAGTTCGTCAAGCTGAGCCTCAAGGAATATCAGATCATGGAAATGATGATGGCCAATCCCCGCCAGCTCATCCCCAAGGAACGCTTCATTGAGAAGATCTGGGGCTATGAGAGCGATGTGGAGTACAACAATGTGGAGGTTTACATATCCTTCCTCCGCAAGAAGCTGACCGTCCTCGAATCCACCGTGACCATCAAAACAGCAAGAGGCATCGGCTACTTTTTAGAAGGCGGTGAGTGATGTGCGGAAATTGCCGAAGTTCAAAACGGATGTAATTCTCTGGCTGCAGATCAAGTTTGTGGCTGTGGCCATGTCCATTCTGATCGTGGTCTTTCTGATCATGCTCAGTTCCATCAACATGCTCATGGAAACCGTCAGTCAGTCCCAGTCCTTGCGTCTGCTGGTGCAGATCGCAGAAAGCGACCGCTATGAGACCATGACAGCCCCGGGGGACATGATGACGCCCCCGCACGAAATGCCGGCGGATGAGGCTGCCTCTGCGGAGAAAGATGTGCTGACAGTCCAGCCCATGGGCTATCGTTACGATGAAGACAAGGATGACTGGTACTGGGAGTGGGATGAAACCGGTACACGTCCGGAACCGCCCCCGAAGCCGACATGGGGGTGGGGGGAAACCGATTATCCTCATTGGGGCCCCGAAACCTTCCCGCCCATGACCGAGACCACGCCTGCAATGCCGAGCGATCCGCCGACAGAACCGATGCAGACCACGGCTGCACCGACCCTGCCGCCCACTGTGCCGGCTGACCCGACAGTGCCGCCGCAGACAGCTGCACCGGAAACGCAGACCGAAGAAACCACCACTGCTGTCAAGCCCACTCCCTCTGAGATGCAGACGGAAACCACCACAACCCCGCCGCCGCCCCCGCCCATGGAACCGCCGAAGGATAAGTGGAATGTGACCATTACACTGGAGCATTTTGCAATTCTGGTCGACAAGAGCGGCAATTTCCAGGGCATCCGCAATACGGAGGATTACTCCATGGAAGAGGCCGAGCAGATCATGCAGGGCATCATCCGCACGGGTGAAACACAGGGTATGTACGGCTGGCTGCAGTATTACATGACCCCCAAGGATTATGGTACACTGATTCTGGTGACGGACAAAACCGCTGAACAGGGTCTGCTCAACCAGCTGTTCCTGATTACGGTGATCGTCGGATGCATTGTGCTTCTGATTCTGTTCGTCTTCCTGTGTATCCTGTCACGCTGGATCACCAATCCTGTCCGGATGGCTTTTGTCAGACAGAAGCAGTTTGTCTCCGATGCCGGCCATGAGCTGAAAACCCCGCTGACCATTCTTTCGGCCAATGCGGATATCCTCAAGGATGAGATCGGTGAGAACAAGTGGCTCGGGTATATGCAGGAGCAGACCGGCCGCATGAATCAGCTTGTCGGCGATCTGCTGCGTCTGGCACGCATGGACAATGCAACCATGGAATATGTCTTTGCACCGTTCAATCTGAGTACGGCTGTCACAGCAACCGCACTGCCGTTTGAGAGTCAGGCGTATGAGATGCATAAGAATCTGGAGCTGGATATCCAGCCCGGTGTCACCTATAACGGCAGTGAGCAGCATATCCGTCAGCTCGCAGCCATCTTCATCGACAATGCACTGAAGTATTCCGATGAGGACGGCGTCATCCGTGTGACACTCCTGCAGCGCGGCGACCATGCCGTTATGGAGTTCTACAACACGGGCTGTGAGATTTCACAGGAAGAGACGGACAAGATCTTCGAGCGATTCTATCGCGGTGACAAGGCAAGGGGCACCAAGGGCAAGAGCGGTTACGGTCTCGGCCTTGCCATTGCCAAGAGCATTATGGAGATCCATAAAATCAAGATTCAGGTTACATGTGAGCAGGGCAAGTGGATCCGTTTCCTGCTGACGATGTAACATGCACACCGCACAAAGACCGCCTGACGGCGCAGTACATCCGATGTGCTGTCCTTTGTGCGGCGTTGTCCGGGTCGTGTTGACACAAAGTCTAACAACACATCTTTTCGGCAACATTTTAAGCATCCTGCGCCCGAAAATCTGCGTATGATTTTAGTGTCAACACTCTCTAAATAGAAATAATGGGAGGAATCATAATGGAACAGAATTTGTATGAAGCCATCCTCAGTCGCCGGAGCATCAAATCCTTTACGGAGGAACAGGTGCCGGCGGATGTGCTGGAGAAGATCGTGGAGGCCGGACGTTATGCCCCCACAGGCATGAATGCCATGGCACCGCTCTTCATTGCGGTGCAAAATCCGGAGGTTGTGGCGAAGCTTTCTGCGATGAATGCCGCTGTGATGGGCATGGACGGAGATCCGTTCTACGGTGCCCCCACCGTTGTTCTGGTGCTGGCGGATCGTGCACGCAGCACATGGCTGGAGGACGGCTCGCTTGCGATGGGCAATCTGATGCTTGCAGCGCATAGTCTGGGCATCGGCAGCTGCTGGATTCACCGCTGCCGTCAGATGTTTGAGTCCGAAGAGGGTCAGGCACTTCTGAAGGAATGGGGTGTCGAAGGCGATTATGCCGGCATTGGCTGCTGTATTCTCGGCTATCCTGCCGGTGAACCGAAGCCCCGTGTGCCCCGCCGTGACGGTCAGGTATTCTATGTGAAATAAGAAAAAGCCCGTGCATCATGCACGGGCTTTTGTTTTTCGATTACTTCAGCAGACCATTCTGTGCCTTGGCGGCAGTCAGCGTGTTTTTCATCAGCATGGCAATGGTCATGGGGCCGACACCGCCCGGAACGGGGGTGATCCAGCCGGCCTTCGGCTCAACGGATGCAAAATCCACGTCGCCGCAGAGCTTGCCGTTTTCGAGACGGTTGATGCCCACGTCAATGACAACGGCACCTTCCTTTACCATGTCCGCTGTGACAAAGTTGGCTCTGCCCACGGATGCCACCAGAATGTCAGCCTCTCTGGTCACGGATGCCAGATCCTGTGTGCGGCTGTGGCAGATGGTGACAGTACCGCTTCTGTGCAGCAGCAGCATAGCCATGGGCTTGCCCACAATGTTGCTGCGGCCGATGACAACGCACTTCTTGCCGCTGACCTCAACGCCTGTGGCGTCGATCAGCTCCATGACGCCTGCCGGTGTGCAGGGGAGGAAGGTGTAGTCGCCGATCATGATGCCGCCCACGTTCTTTGCATGGAATGCATCCACGTCCTTGTCCGGAGAGATGGCATCGATAATGGCCTTGTCATCAATATGCTTCGGAACGGGCAGCTGTACCAGAATGCCGTTTACCTTTTCGTCCTTGTTCAGCGTGTCTACCAGATCGAGCAGCTCTTCCTGTGTGGTCTCTGCCGGCAGTGCATACTCGAAGGAGCGGAAGCCGACGGCCTCGCATGCCTTCTTCTTGTTGTTGACATATACACGGGATGCCGGATCGTCGCCCACGATGACAACTGCCAGTCCCACCTCAATGCCGTGCTCGGCACGCAGCTGTTCTGTTTCCTGACGCACCTGTTCCTTTACCTGTGCGGATACGGCCTTGCCGTCAATGATCTTTGCCATGATTTCAGTCCTCCTGTTTGTTTTCTTCTGTTTCGGAATTTTCGTTATTTTCTCCTGCGTCGGAAGTGCTTTCTTCCTCAGCAAGGATGGATTCTGTTTTGTCCTCGCTCTTCTGCTTGCGGCGATTTTTTCGCTCGGCAGCTGCCTGCTCGGCCTGTGCCAGAAGGGTACGGGATTCCTCCGTATTGCAGTAGAGCTTGTAGTCGCTGCCCATGCGCTTGACCTTTGAACCGAGCACGATCAGCAGTGTGATGGATGCAATCACGCAGACAGCCGCTACGGCCTGCGAAATACGCAGTGAGCCGACCATCAGGCTGTCCGTGCGGATGCCCTCAATGAAGAAGCGTCCGAGTCCGTACCAGCCCATGTACATCAGAATGATCTGACCATCGAATTTACGCCATTTGATCAGTGTGACAGCCAGTACCGCTGCACCCAGCAGGCACCATGCGGATTCGTAGAGGAAGCAGGGGTGTACAGCGTATTCCGGACTGAGTGCCACATCGCTGTTCAGACCCGTGGCGATGCTGTAGTTTTCCGTGATCCATGACTGGATGCGGCCGCCCGTCATGCAGAACAGGCTGTCCGTATTCGTGCCGAAGGCCTCCTGGTTGACGAAGTTGCCCCAGCGGCCGATGCCCTGTCCGATCAGAAAGCCCACGCCGCACAGATCGAGAAGCGGCAGGAGCTTGACTTTGCGGAATTTTGCCACAATGCCGCCGACCAGCACCGCTCCGATGAGGCCGCCGAAGATGGCAAGGCCGCCTTCACGGGTGTTGAAAACCGAGAGCAGATCGTTTTTGTAATCGTCCCAGTTCATGATGACATAATAGGCTCTGGCACCCACGATGCCGCCGATGATGCCGCCGATGACGGCATCAATCGCTCTGTCCGCATCAATACCGACGCGGCGCATGTTTTTGAAGGCGAAGATCATGGCCAGAACGAGTCCGAAGGTGATGATCAGACCATACCACTGCACATCGATTCCGAAAATCGTGAAGGCAGTGGGATCGATCGTCACCTCAATGCCGAGCTTCGGGAACACAATATCCTGATACCCCAGCTCCCTGTATCCGAGTTCTGCAACCGTCTCCATATTATGCCTCCTTTCCGTTATGCACGATGGAAAGGGTGATGTTGGCGGTGTCCAGTTCCTCACGCAGGAAGCGTTCCGCATCGGCCACGGTGATTTCACTCAGAGCACGGATGCTTTCGAACGGCTCCATCTCACTGATGAAGGCGTTGAGCATGTTCGTGGCATTGCTCTCTACGTTGTTGCAGCTGCGGATCATTGCACCGTAATGTGTGCGGCGTGTCAGCTCGAAGGTTTCCGTATCGAAGCCATTCACCTTGGCATCCTCAATGACCTGCAGGATGCGGTCACGGACAGCTCTCGGATCACGGGATTCACCGCCGCAGAGCAGTGCAAAGTAGCCATTGCCGCTGAAGGGTGTATCCACAGCGAATTCGGAGTTCAGCAATCCCTGCTCCGTCATTTCCTGATAGAAGGCAGAGGTGTTGCCAAGGAGTGTGAGCATCAGCATATAGGCGGTCAGCTCAGCCTTGAGCAGCGCATAGCCGCTGCGGGGACGGAGCTTGAAGCCGAGGTAGAACATGGGCGCACCCACGGACATGGCAGCTTCGGTTTCGGCAGTCACGACTTCATACGGCTCGTCCGGGAAGACCTGCTCGAGTCCCTGATCCTCGCAGGGTTTGAGAAGACGATCGCAGATGGCCAGAACCTCGTCAGCCTTCACATTGCCGGCCACGGACAGTACCATGTTGTGGAGGTTGTAGAAAGTGTTGTAGCAGCGGTAGAGCAGATCGGCATCGATCTCAGCGATGCTCTCCACAGTGCCGGCAATGTCGATGTTGACCGGATGGCTGTGGTACATACCCCGCAGTGCATTGAAGAAAACCTGCCAGGACGGCTCGTCGTCGTACATGCGGATCTCCTGACCGATGATGCCCTGTTCCTTGTCGACGCTTGCCTGTGTAAAATAGGGCGCCTGCACAAAGCTCAGCAGGATCTCAAGGGATTCTGCGAAATTCTCCGAGCAGCTGAACAGGTAGCAGGTGCGGTCGAAGGATGTGTAGGCATTGGCGTTGGCACCGGTCTTGGCATACTGCGCAAATGCATCGCAGTCCTCATTCTCAAAGAGCTTGTGCTCGAGGAAATGGGCAATGCCGTCGGGAACCTGCGTATATTCCGCATCGCCCTTCAGGCGGAAGCGGTTGTTGATGGAGCCGTACCGTGTGCCGAAGAGGGCATGGGCGGTGTGGAAGCCCGGCATCTCCATGATGCGGATCTCAAGGCCGCTTGGGTGTTTTACGATCAGGCAGCTCTCGCCCGCCTGTTCGCAGCGGATTTCTCTCATATCTCTATGCATGCTGCACCTCCTGCTGCATCAGGTAGATGGTGTCCACCTGCAGTGCATTGGCAGCATCCATCATATCCTGTCTGGTCATGGCCTCATAGATATCGGCCAGCTCATCGATGGTATGGGACTCGCCGTTGCAGAACTGACGATGACTCCAGGAAATACACGAGGAGGGCGTATCGCCGATGCCTCTGAGCTGGTTGAGCATGCTGTGCTTGGCATCTGCAAGCAGCTCATCATCAAAATCACCCTGACGCACGGCATCAAGCTGTGCAAGGATGGCTTCGCATGCCTTTTCTGCATTTTCAAGCTCCACGCCGCTGTCGATGAAGAGTGCCTTCTTGCCGGCGATCACACGGCTTGCGCAGTAGTAGCACAGGCTCATTTTCTCACGGACATTCATGAAGAGCATGGAGAAGGGTGCTGCACCGAACATGGTACTCATCAGGTTCATGGCAAAGGGCTTGGGAGCGGTGCCCTTGCAGACGATCACGAGCTTTGACTGGTTCACGGGCATGGGATCGTTCACACGGACAGTCTCCGCCTTGCAGGGGCTGGGTGCATGGAAGGCAACCGCAACGGGGCAGCGTGCCACATCGGCAAATGCCGTGCGGAAGCGATCCGCCAGCATCGGTGCGGCAGCGGGGCCGACATGATAGATGCGGATGACAGCTGTGCGGAGCAGTTCCTCATAAGCGGCATAGACTGCAGCGGGATCGAGTGCCTCAACATCTTCCTTTTCACCGTAGAGCGGTGCAGCAAAGGGCTCACCCTCAAATGCCGTGCGGGCCGCACGGGTCATGGCATAGCTGCGCTTGTTGTTGATTTCAGCCTCGATGGCATCGAGCAGATCCTGCTTCTGGATGCGGAATTCACGATCGGAGAATGCACCGTTTTCAGCATTTGGCGCAAAAAGACAGCCAAGCAGGAGATCGGTCAGCTCTGCCAGCAGATCGGTGCCCTCGGGGACATAGCGGTTGTCGATGACACTTGCTTCCACGGAAAGCTGCAGCACATCGCCGCGCTTGCTGATGCCGTAATTGAGGGATGCACCGTACATGGCGTGCAGCTTTTTGGTCAGCTCGGCATAGCCGGGATAGTCTTTGCAGGAATAGGTGAGCAGGGACATGGCGAGTGCATAGGCAGCATTCTTTTCCTTGCTGACGGGCACCATGAACACAAGCTCAAGGGTGTTGGTTTTGAATTTCGGCTCAGCGATGGAGATAAACTCCAGGCTTTCGCCGATTTTTTCTATTGTTTCCTTCACAGGGATATCACTCCTTCCGACGAACACAAATAATCCGTCATCTTATATTATACCATGGAATCTGTGATAATGCAAGGGGGAGAGGGGAAAATCGCAGGGCTTTGCAGGCTGACAATCCATGCCTTACACTCTGTATGAAACTGCCCCTTGTATTTTTTACGGAAATATGCTACAATAGAAAAAGAACCGCTGCATTGACAGCATGAAATGAAAATGGAGGCAATGACATGGATCAGTTTGCAGAACAGCTTGTCAGAAAAGAACGTACCACAAAGGATGACCTGAAGAAAACACTGCTCATTGCAGGTGCGGCCGTACTGTGCATCGGATCGCTTCTGCTTGTTTTTATGGGCTTTCCCATCGCCCTCGCCCTGCCCATCGGCATCATCTATCTGGTGGTCTGGCTGATGAAATTCCTGAAGGTGGAGTATGAATATTCCTGCACGAATGGTGCACTTGACATCGACAAGATCATGGGCGAAACCAAGCGCGTGAACATGCTCTCGGTCGAGGTTTCGTCCTTCACAGCCTATGGAAAATACGATGACTACGACCCCGGCGAAGAAAGTGTGACCACTTTTTCCGCAATCGGCACGACCATGATGGAGGAGGACGCCTCCGAGCTGTATTATGCCCTGTTTGAGCATGATGAACATGGTGCCTGCTGTCTGGTGTTCAATCCCGACAGCCGTATGCGCAGTGCCATTGAGCCGTTCCTGCCGAAGAGCGTGCGTGTCAATCTGAATAAGTGAATCTGAGGGGCGGCATGATGCTGCCCCCCTTTGTCTATCAGGAGGTATGGTATGTTGTATGTGACACCGAAACAAATGCAGCAGCTTGAACGGCTGACCGATGCACGCAGCATTTCCTATGCGGAAATGATGGAGCGTGCCGGTGCGGCACTTGCCTGCGAGATTCTGAAGTTTGTGCCGGATGCACAGCATGTGCTCTTTCTTGCCGGTACCGGAAATAACGGCGGCGACTGCTATGTCGCAGCAAAGTACCTGCACCGGAAGGGTGTGCATGCGTCCGTCTGTGCACCGCTTGGTGCACCGAAAACGGAGATTTCCCGTGCTGCGGCTGCACAGGCTGCTGCGGAAGGTGCAGAGCTTCTTTCCGCAGAGAAGCTGCCGGAGGCCGATGTGATTGTGGACGGGCTCTTCGGGACGGGCTTCCATGGAGAGCTGCCGGAAGCCGTGCGTCCATTTCTGGAACGCAGGGAGGGGAGAACCCATATCGCAGTGGATATCCCCAGCGGCGGAAACGGTGGGACGGGTGCTGTTTCTGAAGGTGCCTTCCGTGCCGATCTCACGGTCACATTCGGCTATGCAAAGCTCGGTATGACCCAGTATCCGCTCAGGGAATACTGCGGGCAGATCGTGACAGCTGACATCGGCATCGTGCCTGCAAGCGACCTGGATTCGCCCGTTGCAGTGCTTCTGGAGCTGAACGAAGTACAGAATCAGCTGCCACGCCGCCGCCCCGATGCACACAAGAACCGGAGCGGCCACCTTCTTACCGTTGCCGGCAGTGTCCGGATGCGGGGTGCCTGTGTGCTGGCTGTGACCGCCGCAATGCGGAGCGGTGTGGGACTGCAGACGGCTGCTGCACCGGAGAGTGCCCTGCAGGCCATCTGCGTACGGACACCCGAGGTCATGTGTCTGCCGCTGCAGACGGATGCGGAGGGCTTTCTGCTGGATCTGCCGAACCGTGATCTGCTGAAAAGGTATATGGCCGGCAAGCAGGCACTGCTCATCGGCTGCGGCATGGGTGTGACGGAAGAAACACGGAATCTGACAAAATTCCTGCTTTCTGAGAGCGATTGTCCTGTGATTGTGGATGCGGATGGTCTGAATTGCCTGACAGGCTGCATAGAATGCTTACCAGAGGGACGAACCGTACTGACGCCCCATCCGGGTGAAGCAGCAAGACTATTGGGCATGGACATTGCGGCGGTACAGGCGGATCGTCCGTCCGCTGCACTGCGCCTTGCGGAGAAAACGGGTGCAGTGGTTGTGCTCAAGGGTGCGGGCACCATTGTGACCGATGGAAAGCACATGGCTGTCTGCACGCTGGGCAATGCGGGCATGGCAAGAGCCGGCAGCGGTGATGTGCTGGCAGGCATCACAGCTGCCCTTGCCGCACAGGGCATGCCTCTCTTTGAGGCGGCATGTGCCGCAGTGACGCTGCATGCCGCAGCGGGGGATACTGCAGCGGCCCGACTGCCTCACGCCTATATGTTGCCGCAGGATCTGATTGCGGCACTGGCGGAGGTTCTGCCGGAATCTGAATAAAAATGAACGAAAAATCACCGGAATGCAGAAAAACACCTCCGGACAGCCGGAGGCAGACTTAATCTTTCTGATGAGGTGATGGCATGAAACGAATTCTGGCATCCATCTGTATGGGTCTGGTACTGGCGGCCGGCACCGGCTGCAGCATGCAGGCTGTACCGGGCAGCGTCAGCAACAAAATGAGCGGCGGCTTTACATCCGAGGTGACCATGACCACGGGTGAAAATGAAGTCAGCGGCACGCTGACCCGCCACGGCAGTGATGCATGGAGTGTGGTGTTTTCCGCACCGCCAGCACTGGATGGCGTGCAGCTGGATTATCTGGACGGTGAGGTGGAAGCTTCCTACAAGGGGCTGGCCTTTTCCGTGCCGCAGTCGGCACAGGCTGTCCGCACGATGCTGGAGGAGATGATGGGCATTGTGGATGACATGGCACAGGAGAGCGAGCTGGACGGGCATCATGAGGATGACCGTTTCATCTGCGAGGGCGAGATCGATGAGGGAGAATATACCCTGACCTTTGCAGAGGACGGCACGCCGCAGAGCTTCTCGCTGCCGTGCTATGGGCTGACGATTACATTCAATACATTCACGCAGAGCGGTGCAGCGCCCATGGAAACGACCGGAACAACGGAAACAGGAGAAACCGGGACATCCACGGAAACAACAGCTGCTGCGAGCACAGCCGCATCAGAAACAGCGGCAGAATAGGGATGGGTAAAACCAGAAAAGCACCGGCATTGCCGGTGCTTTGTCGTTTTATTCCGCTTCCGTAGGCCATTCCTCATAGACGTCAGTCATTTCAATCCGGATCTCCGGTGCAAAATCTGCGGCCTTGTTGGTCTCCACAAAAATCGCAAAGGACGGGAGGGTCTGCTCCGACGCCATCGGTACGATTCTGTCAATCTGAACCTGCCAGATGCCCTGCTCGGTCTCTGTGATGCCCTGTACATTGTGGTAGAATTTCGTTGCCGATTCCATTGCAATGACCATGATGAGACTGTGATCTTCGAACCATGCTTCATCGTATTTTGCTACCGTATCCGTCAGCGGCACGCCCCATTCTTCCGCCGCTTCCGTGGATGTTCTTGTGGAAAAATCAGTTTTGATGGTATGCATTTTCTCTACGAAGGAATCAAGCTGATCGGGGGAGGAGATCACGAAGTGGAGGGGGTCATAATGGAAATCACTGGTGGAAAATGCGGTGTAAATGTCACCGAGAATCATTGAAACGTACTGTGCACCCTCATATTCCGGCGGTGCTGTGCGCACTGCGACATAGTCGGAGAATGCCGGCATGTTTCCGGATGCACCGGCATTGGCAGCGTAGGTCAGGACATAGGCTGCATCATTGGCATCGATGATGCCGTCGTCATTGATGTCCATTGTGATGTAGTCATCCGGTGAAGCCTGATTGCCGACACCCGCTAAAGCCGACAGCACGAGAATCTGTGCTGCATCGACAGCATCTACAATGCCGTTCTCGTCGGGGTCACCGACGGAAAGTGCAGAGGCCGGCAGGGATGCAAGCATGGAGGCACTGAGCAGGATGGACAAAAGAGATGTGATTCGCTTCATACAGATAGCTCCTTTCATTATGGATTCAGACATTTGATGGATTGGGGGATATGCCCCTTACTTATATAACAACGCGGAGTGAATTTGATTGGACAAAACGGAGCGATTCTCCGTTCTGCCTAAAAGGATAGCTGCTATTTTGTTGTGTTTGAACAAAGCCCCTGTCGGATGGCAGGGGCTTTGCAATATTATAATTACAGGAAGTACTTCACACCGTTCTCGAAGATATGCTGATCCTTCTCGCCGGGGATGTTCTTGCAGATGTTGGTACCCTTACGCTCACTGTGACCCATCTTACCGAGGACACGGCCGTCGGGAGAGGTGATACCCTCAATGGCACAGATGGAGGTGTTCGGGTTGTAGCGGATGTCCATGGTGGGCTTGCCGGTCAGATCCACATACTGTGTGGCGATCTGGCCATTGGCAGCCATGCGCTGAATCAGGCTCTCCGGTGCAACGAAGCGGCCTTCACCGTGGGAAATCGCAATGCTGTGGATGTCGCCCACCTTGCTGTCAGCCAGCCACGGGGACTTGTTGGATGCGATTCTGGTGTTCACCATCATGGACTGGTGGCGTGCGATGGTGTTGAATGTCAGGGTCGGGGAGGCATCCGTCATCTCTACGATCTCACCAAAGGGTACGAGACCGAGCTTGATGAGTGCCTGGAAGCCGTTGCAGATACCCAGCATCAGACCGTCACGGTTCTGGAGCAGGGCATGGACAGCATCCTTGACCTCGGGATTGCGGAAGAATGCGGTGATGAACTTACCGCTGCCCTCCGGCTCGTCGCCGCCGCTGAAGCCGCCGGGGATCATGATGATCTGTGACTGTGCGATCTTCTCGGCTGCGGCCTTGACAGAAGCCTCAATGTCCGCTGCGGACAGGTTGCGGATGATCAGAATCTCCGGTACAGCACCAGCCTTTTCAAAGGCTCTTGCAGTGTCATACTCGCAGTTGGTGCCGGGGAATACGGGGATCAGAACACGGGGCTTTGCATAGTGGATCACGGGTGCGGGACGGGTGACAGCATCGAAGCTGTATACCTCGGGGGTCTCGTCCGTGGTCTTGATGCGGCAGGGGAATACGGATTCGAGCTTCTCTTCCCAGGTTCTCTGGAGGGATTCCATCGGAACGGAGTAGTCGAGTGCATAGATCTTGTATTCCTCAATGGTCTGACCGATGAGCAGCTCATCTTCTGCAGCCTCGCCGTCCAGCTCAACGATGAATGCACCATAGCAGGGCATGAAGAGCTGCTGGGGTGTCAGCTTGCCGCTGAATGTAAAGCCGATCTTGTTGCCCATGGACATCTTGGCGATACCCTCAGCCACACCGCCGTAGCCGATGGTCCAGACTGCCTTGGCTCTGCCGTCGGCGATGACCTTTTCCATCTTGTCGAAGGCAGCACGCACGCTGTCGAATACGGGCAGGCCGTTGATATCATACTCAGGCGCAATCAGGATCACCTTGTCGCCTGCATTCTTGAATTCTGTGGAAACCACCTTGCCGGCACTGGCTGTGGAAACGGCGAAGGAAACGAGCGTGGGCGGTACATCGATCTGCTCGAAGGTACCGGACATGGAGTCCTTACCGCCGATGGAGCCGCAGCCCAGCTCGATCTGTGCCTTGTAAGCACCGAGGAGTGCTGCCATGGGCTTGCCCCAGCGGGTGGGATCGTTCTGTGTTCTCTCAAAGTATTCCTGGAATGTCAGCCAGCACTGCTCACGCTTACCGCCGGCAGCAATGACCTTGGCGATGGACTCGATGACAGCCATCATTGCACCATGATAGGGGCTGCGCTCGCTGACCATGGGGTTGTAGCCCCAGCCCATCAGGGAGCAGGTATCGGTTTCGCCTTCGAGAACCGGAATCTTGGCGGCCATGGCCTGGGAAGGTGTCATCTGGTAAGCACCGCCGTAGGGCATCAGAACAGTGCCTGCACCGATGGTGGAGTCGAACTTCTCAACCAGACCCTTCTGAGAGCATACGTTCAGGTCAGCCATCAGCTCTGTCCATGTTTCAGGGCAGTCGGTGGGTGTGTCGCATGCGGAGGTCACGGGTTCCTTAACAGTAATATTGGTGTACTTGGTAGCACCGTTGGAGTTCAGGAAGTCTCTGGACAGGTCAACAATGGTGTTGCCGTTCCATTCCATCTTCAGACGGGGCTCAGCCATGACAACGGCTACCTGAGTTGCCTGCAGGTTTTCCTTGCCGGCTTCTGCAATGAACTTTGCAGCATCCTCAGCGGCAACAACCACAGCCATTCTCTCCTGGGACTCGGAGATAGCGATCTCTGTGCCGTCCAGGCCGTCATATTTCTTCGGCACTGCACCCAGATCGATCAGCAGACCGTCTGTCAGCTCGCCGATGGCAACGGATACGCCGCCCGCACCGAAGTCGTTGCAGCGCTTGATCATCTTTGTTACGTCCGGATTGCGGAACAGTCTCTGGAGCTTACGCTCTTCAGCAGGATTACCCTTCTGTACCTCTGCACCGCAGCTCTCGAGGGATTCGAGTGTGTGGGACTTGGAGGAGCCGGTTGCACCGCCGCAGCCGTCACGTCCTGTCTTGCCGCCCAGCAGGATGACAACATCGCCGGGAACGGGGGCTTCTCTTCTGATATTCTCTGCCGGTGCCGCACCAAGTACTGCACCGATCTCCATACGCTTTGCCACATAACCGGGGTGGTAAACCTCGGATACATGACCGGTTGCAAGACCGATCTGGTTGCCGTAGGAGCTGTAGCCGTTTGCCGCACCAACGGTGATCTTTCTCTGGGGGAGCTTGCCGCTGATGGTGTCTTCTACCGGTACGAGGGGATTGGCAGCACCGGTCACACGCATTGCCTGATATACATAGGAACGGCCGGACAGCGGGTCACGGATGGCACCGCCGAGGCAGGTTGCCGCACCGCCGTAGGGCTCGATCTCGGTCGGATGGTTATGGGTCTCATTCTTGAACATGAGGATCCAGTCAGCTTCTTCGCCGTCGATGTTGGCCTTGATCTTTACGGAGCATGCATTGATCTCCTCGCTCTCGTCGAGGTCATCCAGCAGACCGTCTGCCTTGAGCTTTCTGGCACCCATGGTGGCCAGATCCATCAGGGTCAGGGGCTTTGCCTCTCTGCCGAGTGCCTTGCGGTCAGCCAGATACTGATCGAAGGTCTCCTTGATGTAGGGGGTGGTGATCTCCACATCCTGAATGTTGGTCAGGAAGGTGGTATGACGGCAGTGATCGGACCAGTAGGTGTCGATCATGCGGATTTCTGTGATGGTGGGGTCACGCTTCTCTGTGTTCATGAAGTAGGACTGGCAGAAGCGGATGTCGTCGAGATCCATCGCCAGACCGAATTCCTTGATGAAGGCATTGAGGCCGGCTTCGTTCAGACGGATGAAGCCCTCGAGCACCTCAACAGTGGTGGGGATATCATAATTGGTATCCAGAGTCTTATAAGTGTCGAGGGTGGCCTCACGGCTCTCGACGGGGTTGATGAGGTATTTCTTCAGACGGTCGAATTCCTCATCGGTGAGGTTGCCGCTGATGATGTAAATTCTTGCATTCTTGACACGGCAGCGTTCCTTCTGGGTCAGGATCTGGATGCACTGCTCGCAGCTGTCCGCTCTCTGGTCGAACTGACCGGGCAGGTATTCCACAGCGAACATGCGCTCAGAAGCCTGCAGAGCGGGAAGCTCATCGTATACAACGTCCACCGCCGGTTCGGAAAAGACATTGGGGATGGACATGCGGAAATCTTCTTCAGACAGCTGATCCGCATCATAGCGGTTCAGGATGCGTACGCCGTTGATATTCAGGCGCAGCGCAGTGCGTACGTCGCTCAGCACGGACTGTGCTTCTACGGCATAGGCAGGTTTTTTCTCTACATACACACGAAAAACAGACATAGGGATTCTCCTTTTCTTCTGATGATCTGTTGCTGCGAATCTGTTTTCAGACAGAAAATCACAGCCTTACTTCTATTGTATCATACATTGACAAAAAACGCAAATGTTTTTTTGTAAATTCCTGAAAAACATTTGCGTCTTTGTGATATTGGCAGAAATTTTCAGTATTCGGGACCGGATTCCCGTCTATTATAGACCGGAACTAAGGCGGCGAAGCCCCTACAGAAGCAATCCTGCCAGTCCCTCCGCCTCAGCGGCCGTGATTTGTACGTTCCGGATTTCACCCCGAAGCGAGGGGGCATCCGCTTCCTTCGGTACACGGACAGTGAGACCGCTTCGGGTGTGGCCGTTGTGGAAATACGGCTGCTTTTCCCGCTCAAAGAGCACTTCCTCCATGCAGCCGATGCGTGTGCGGAGATGTGCAGCACGCAGATTGCCGGCGATTTCCGAGAGCCTGTCCGCACGCAGCTTCTTCACATGCTCCGGGATCTGATCGGGACGGCGGTCGGCAGGCGTGCCGGGACGGCGGGAATAGCGGAAAATATGCATCGAAGAAAAGGCCATCTCCTCAGCAAAGGCGAGGGACTGTGCAAAGTCGGCCTCCGTTTCTCCCGGAAAGCCCACCATGATATCCGTTGTCACAGCGGCATCCGGAAAGAGCTGCCGTATGCGCTGCAGCAGCAGTCTGTAGTCGTCGCTTGCATAGTGCCGCCCCATGGCCTGCAGTGTGCGGTCGCAGCCGCTCTGGAGTGAGATGTGAAACTGCGGGCAGAATGCAGGACAGGCCGACAGCTTTCCGAGCACAGCGTCCGTCAGAAAATCCGGCTCGAGCGATCCGAGACGCACACGGGGAAAGCCCGCATCCCGGCAGAGCCGCACGGCATCGGCAATGTCAAGACCATCCGCATCGTAGCACGCCAGATTGATGCCGCACAGCACGATTTCCCGATAGCCCCGTCCGGCAAGCTTCCGTGCCTGCGCAGTAAGAACCGCAGCGGGCAGGGAACGGCAGCGTCCCCTTGCATAGGGGATGATGCAGTAGGTACAGAAACGGTTGCAGCCGTCCTGAATTTTGAGAAATGCACGGGTGTGGGCGGGATCGGTGCCCACGGGCAGAATCTCAAAGGCATCCGTTTTTCCATAAGGGTGCACGGAACAGAGGCGGTTGTGCTGCTGCAGAAATGAGGCGAGCAGTGCGGGAAGCTGGATGCGTTCCTTTGTGCCGATGAGGAGATCCGCTTCGGGCAGGGCAGCGGCTTCCTCGGGGAAAGCCTGCACATAGCAGCCTGTGAGGACGATGGCGGCTCTGGGATTGAGACGGCGGAGCCTGCGCAGGGCTGTTTTCATGCGATGGTCACCGGAGGCTGTCACGGTGCAGGAGTTGAGCACAATGGCATCCGCCTGTGCGGCATCGGCGGTGATTGACCAGCCGTCCGATGTCATCAGTGCCGCCAGACTGTCTGTCTCAATGGCATTGACCTTGCATCCAAAATTCTGTAAAAAAATCTTCATTCTATACTCCTTGGAGGATACAGTCGACTCTCGTCTGAAAACGCCTGAAAATAGACGCAGATGACGGAAAAGCAACGTATTCGTAACAGAAAAATGACACACACGTTTCACTGTGGAAAACGTGTATAAAAAACGGGGAACCCCGTTGCTTCTATTATACTAAAACGCCGAAAATTTTGCAAGCCCCTTGACATCTGCGGGGTTTCGTGGTATGCTATAGTCACAGCAGAAAAAGCTGTACACAAGGAAAAAATAGAACGGCTTAGGAGGTAATTTTTATGACAACTACAACAGTCGCACTGAAGGCAATCGATGATGTGAAGGACTTCGTAAATGCAGTTCTGCGTTTCGACTTCGACATTGACCTCGTATCCGGCAGATATGCCGTGGATGCAAAGTCCATCATGGGTATTTTCAGCCTGGATCTGTCCAAGCCGATCGAGCTGCGTGCTTATACCGATGACGCAGAGGAAATGCTGGCTGTGCTTGACCGCTTCATCGTCAAGTAAGCCGGAGACATCCAGGACTTAAAAATCAACGATGTTTTGCAGTAAAACGGATTGCGTGAGCAATCCGTTTTTTTGTCTATTTCCATAAAAAACGCAGCATCTTCGAAAGTGCATAGCCAAAGCCGATGCGTTCGGCTTCATCGGCTGCCAGAAGCGGCACGCTGCAAAGGAGCGTATCGCCCTGATAGAAATGCACCGTCCCGACCTGCTGCCCCTTTACGAGCGGGGCAGTGACGTATTCCGGCAGCACCATGACTGTCTCGCAGTCACCCGCCGAACGGGAAACAGCCAGCGGCGGCAGGAATGCCGGCGTAATCCGCACCGCCGACTGCGTCCCCTTTTTGACCGCAAGCGGCATCAGAAATTCTTCGGAAAAGCCCGGCACGGTGATCTGATAGCCCGAAAATCCGTCGTTCAGCAGGGATTTGGCAAGCCGGAAGCGGGTGTCCTCGTCCTCGCAGCCAAGCACCACCGCCACGCACTGCATGCCGTCCTTTTCTGCCGCAGCGATCAGACATTGTCCGGCCGCCTCGGAGTGGGCTGCCTTCAGGCCAAGACAACCCTCGTAGGTGCGTGTGAGCGTGTTTTCGTTGACGATTTCCACACTCTCATCCCGGATGAATGTATGCCAGACGGTCAGATGCGGCCGCAGTACCTCATGGGAGAGGACGGCTCTTGCAAGCAGCCCCATGTCCCGTGCCGTCGAACAGGCCGCCGGATCGTCATAGCCCTGCGGGGAGGTGAAGCGTGTGTGCTTCATGCCAAGATCAAAGGCGGCGGCGTTCATGTCGTCCACAAACGTCTGGATATCGCCGGAAACCGCTTCTGCAAGCACTGCGGCGGCATCGTTGGCATTGCCGGCAAGCAGCCCCGTGAGCAGCTCGCTGACGCTGATGGTGTCCCCCGGCTCAAGCCAGATGACTGCCCCCTTGACACCGCTTACGGCATTGCCGGCGGTGAGGACGGTTTCTGGCTTGAATGAGCCGTTTTCGATGGCCAGTGCCGTCAGATGTGCTGTCATGAGCTTGGCAAGCGATCCCACGGGACGCTGCACATCCGCATTCTCCTCATGCAGGATCGTGCCCGTTTCCGCCTCCGTCAAAAGCGTGGAAACGGGCAGCGTTTCTGCCGCACCGGCAGAGCGGAGCGGCATAAAAAACAGGGGAATGAGCAGGCAGAGCATGAGTATCGGCAGCAGTTTCTTCATCCGGCACCTCCATATCTGTGAGCGAGTGTTGCATTCAGGTGATTATATGAACGTGAATGCCATCCTATGACATTGTCATGATGACCAAAAACACAAAGTGAAATTTGTCTTGTTTTCACAATGTTGCTCAAAACGGACATTATCCTCTTGCAAAATTCCCGTTTTTATAGTATGATAGAAGTGAATCCTAAGAACTTTGGAGGGCTATAACTATGGCATTGAAACTGAACACAAAATATCTGGAGGGCTTCGTCGGTAAGGACGAAATGACCGGCATCAAGGATCAGGTCACCGCAGCAGCCAAGTCTCTGCATGAAAAGACAGGTCTCGGCAGCGATTTCCTGGGCTGGCTCGATCTGCCCACCAATTATGATAAGGAAGAATTCGAGAGAATCAAGGCAGCTGCCAAGAAGATCCAGGGCCATTCCGACGTACTGATCGTAATCGGCATCGGCGGTTCCTATCTGGGCGCAAGAGCAGCCATCGAATTCCTCAAGTCCCCCTTCTACAATAATATGAAGAAGGATACCCCTGACATCTATTATGTGGGCAACAATATCGCTCCTACATATCTCAATGAGATCCTCTCCATCTGTGAGGGCAAGGATATCTCCGTAAATGTCATCTCCAAGTCCGGTACCACCACCGAGCCCGCACTCGCATTCCGCGTGTTCAAGAAGCTCGTAGAGGACAAGTACGGCAAGGAAGGCGCCAAGGATCGTATCTTCGCTACCACGGATAAGGCAAAGGGTACACTGAAGGAGCTGTCCGATACAGAAGGCTACGAGACATTCGTTGTGCCGGATGATGTAGGCGGCCGTTTCTCCGTTCTCACTGCAGTGGGTCTGCTGCCCATCGCTGTTGCAGGCTGCGACATCGATGCACTGATGGCAGGTGCCCGCAAGGCACAGAACGACTATATGGCAGACTTCGAGGACAACGACTGCTACAAGTATGCTGCACTGCGCAACATTCTGTACAGAAAGGGCAAGTCCGTGGAGCTGCTGGTTTCCTATGATCCCAGCTTCGTGATGATGTCCGAGTGGTACAAGCAGCTCTTCGGCGAGAGCGAGGGCAAGGACAACAAGGGTATTTTCCCGTCTTCCGTTGTTTTCTCCACCGATCTGCACTCCATGGGTCAGTTCATTCAGGATGGTTCCAGAGTGATGTTTGAGACTGTTGTGGACATCAAGACACCCAAGCAGGATTTCTTCCTCGAGGACGATGCTGAGAATCTCGACGGCCTGAACTTCCTCACAAACCAGAATATGTCCGTTGTCAACCGCAAGGCGCTCGAGGGCACAGTTCTGGCACACACTGAGGGCGGCGTGCCCAACATCATGCTCGAGATGGATGACACCACCGAGGAGAGCCTGGGCTACCTGATCTACTTCTTTGAGAAGGCATGCGCTGTTTCCGGCTATGTTCTGGGCGTGAATCCCTTCAACCAGCCCGGCGTAGAGAGCTACAAGGCCAACATGTTCGCACTGCTGGGCAAGCCCGGCTATGAGGGCGCAAAGGCTGCTCTGGAAGCAAAGCTGAACGGCTAAGATCCGACAAACAATCGATACTTGCTGCCGCAATGGCAGTGATATAAAAAATTATGTAACATTATGCCGCAAGGCATTGGAAGGAGTTTTACTATGATTAAACTGATCACAGGACAGAAGGGCACAGGCAAGACCAAGATTCTGATCGACCAGATCAATGCTGCTGTCAAGGATACCAACGGCTGTCTCGTATGCGTTGAAAAGGGCGAAACACTGCGCCGTTCCATCAGCTATAAGGTTCGCTGGGTAGGTGTTGAGCAGTTCGACATCACCGGCTATGAGAATTTCTACGGCTTCATCGCTGGTATGCTGGCTGGCAACTATGATATCAAGGAGATCTTCGTTGACGGTATTCTGAAGATCGGCGGCCGCGACTATGATGAGCTGGGCATGATGCTCAGCAAGCTGGCTGCTCTGACTGCCAATGACACCACCGTTGTTTTCACAGTTTCTGCAAACAACGATGAGCTGCCCGAGTCCGTAACAAAGTACCTCTAAGATACATATCTCTGAGAAATATCCGAAACCGGCGGCTTTCCGCTGCCGGTTTTCGTGTAATTTTCTGATTTTTTGGAAAAGGGCTTGACAAATTTGCAGTGTTTCTGTATAATATAATTTGTGATGCTCTAAGAATGAGGAATATGTTATGCAGATGAATATCAAAAATGTTCTGAATATTCCCGGCACATCCCAGAAGATCGCTTTTGAGATCGGCCAGGAGGATCTGGAACAGGTGCATGGTTATGTGTTTTCCACTCCCGTTGCTGTGGAGGGGGAGATCGAAAACCGTGCAGGTGTCGTAACACTGACGATGCGTATGACGTTTTCCCTGCTTGTCACATGTGACCGCTGCCTGAAGGAAACAGTGCAGGATTTTTCGTTTGCACAGGAGCACACGGTTGTCCGTGCGCTGCAATCGGAAGATGAAGAGGAACACTACATTGTTGCAAGAGCGGAGAGCATTGACACAGCAGAAATTGCAATGTCCGACCTTCTGCTGGAGCTGCCTTCCAAGCTGCTTTGCAGCGAGGACTGCAAGGGACTTTGTCCTGTATGCGGCTGCGACAGAAACGAGACGGATTGTGATTGTATGAGTGAATAACCCGATGAGAATCGGCTGTAAGGAGGTGCCAAAATGGCTGTACCGAAGAGAAAGACGTCCAAGGCAAGAAAGAATAAGAGACGCAGCGCTGTATGGAAGCTGGAAGCTCCTGCTATGAGCAAATGTGACCACTGCGGCGAGCTGAAGGCTCCGCACAAGGTTTGCAAGAACTGCGGTTTCTATAAGGGCGTAGAAGTTCTGAAGATGGATGCTGAATAAGTATCAACATAAGAAAGCGGAGAGAGGCAATCCTTCTCTCCGCTTTTATGTAGCAGAAAGGAGGAAGCGGCGATGGTGAATATTACCGGCATCGTGAAAGGCTCACCGGCGGAGCTGGCCGGCATTGAAGCAGGGGACATTCTGCTCAGCATGAACGGACAGAACGTCCGCGATGTGCTCGATTACATGTTCTATGCGGCTGAAACAAGTGTGGAGCTTTCCCTCGAGCGGGACGGCAGCAGCTTTTTGGTGCGCATCGAAAAAAGTGAATATGACGATCTGGGACTCGAATTCGAGAGCTTCCTCATGGACAAAAAGCAGAGCTGCCGCAATAAATGCGTGTTCTGCTTCATAGATCAGATGCCGCCCGGCATGCGTGAAACGCTCTATTTCAAGGACGATGACGCACGTCTGTCCTTCCTGCAGGGCAATTATGTGACCCTGACGAATATGACACAGGAGGATGTGGACCGCATTATCCGCATGAAGCTGAATATCAATGTGTCCGTCCATACCACAAACCCCGAACTGCGCTGCAGGATGATGCAGAACCGCTTTGCGGGGGAGAAGCTGGACTATCTTCATCAGATGGCACAGGCCGGCATTCAGCTCAACTGCCAGATCGTGCTCTGCCCCGGACTCAATGACGGTGCTGAGCTTGAACGGACACTCACGGATCTCGGCGGCATGATGCCCCACCTCCAGAGTGTGGCCGTGGTGCCCGTGGGACTCTCAAAATACCGTGAGGGGCTCTATCCGCTGACCGGCTTTACAAAGGAATCAGCGGCGGCGGCACTCGATCTGATCGAGCGGTATCAGCGTGAATTTCTTCAGAAATTCGGCACAAGAACCGTGTTCCCCTCCGATGAATTCTTCCTGCTGGCCGAGCGGCCGCTCCCCGATGGTGCGTATTATGAGGATTATCCCCAGTACGAAAACGGCGTGGGTATGCTGCGTTCGCTCAGCGATGAGTTCCATGCGGCAATGGCCGATGCCGAACCGGGTGCACTGCCGCGTACCGTTTCCATTGCCACGGGATATTCCGCATATGCCTTTCTGAAGGCACTTGCGGCCGAGGCAGAACAGAAATGGGAGGGTCTTCAGTGCCATGTCCATCCCATCCGCAATGATTTCTTCGGCGAGACCATTACGGTGACGGGACTCATTACCGGACAGGATCTCATTGCCCAGCTGAAGGGGAAGGCGCTCGGTGACGAGCTTCTGCTGTCATCAAGTATGATCCGCAGGGACAGTGATGTCTTTCTGGATGATGTGACCATCGGAGAAGCCGAGGAAGCCCTCGGCGTGAAGATCCGCCTGTCGGATAACGACGGCTATGATCTGCTCGATGCAATTCTTGGTATCGTCTATTAAATGAAGCAGCATACTGTGTATGTGGGGGACTGTCTCCATATTCTTGTCAAGAATGAGATTCTTGCAATTGCAAGGTTTTCCAAATTGCCCCCCCTGCGGGGCAATTTGGAAAACGCCATGGGATTCCAAAGGGATCACATCCCTTTGGCAGGGGGTGTGGGGGACAGCGTCCCCCACATACACAGTCTTCCACTCTCATATAAAAGGAGGAGAACAATATGGCATTACCAGTAGTCGCAGTTGTCGGACGGCCGAATGTCGGCAAGTCCACACTGTTCAATAAGCTCATTGGTCAGCGGCTTTCCATCGTAGAGGATACGCCCGGCGTGACCCGTGACCGAATCTATGCAAAATGCGAATGGCGCAACCGCAAGTTCATGGTGGTGGATACCGGCGGTATCGAGCCCCGTGAGGATGACAAGATCCTCACGCTGATGCGCCAGCAGGCAGAGCTTGCCATTTCCCATGCGGATGTCATCATTTTCGTAACCGATATGCGTTCGGGCGTGACAGCCAATGACTATGCCGTAGCGGACATGCTCATGAAGAGCGGCAAGCCCATTGTGCTCTGCGTCAATAAGTGCGATAATCTCGGCGAAACACCCATGGAAGTATACGAGTTCTACAACCTCGGCCTCGGCGATCCCTATCCCGTGTCCTCCGTCCATGGCCATGGTACGGGCGATATGCTCGATGATGTCATTTCTCACTTCCCCGAAACCGACGAGGACGATTATGCCGAAGAGGACATCCGTGTGGCTGTCATCGGCAAGCCCAATGCAGGCAAATCCTCCCTCATCAACCGCATTGCGGGCGAGGAGAGAGTGATTGTATCCGATATTGCCGGCACGACCCGTGATGCTACGGATACTGTCATCGACCGCGAGGAAGGCAGATTTGTCTTCATCGATACAGCCGGTATCCGCAGAAAGTCCAAGATCACCGAGCGTGTCGAGCACTTCAGCGTTCTGCGTGCCTATATGGCCGTGGACAGAGCGGATGTATGCGTCATCATGATCGATGCAACCGCAGGCTTCACCGAGCAGGATTCCAAGGTGGCCGGCTATGCCCATGAACAGGGCAAGGCCTGCATTGTTGCTGTGAATAAGTGGGATGCTGTTGAGAAGAACGACAAGACCATGCAGGAATACCGTGCAAAGCTCGAGCAGGATTTCAGCTTCATGTCCTATGTGCCCTTCGTATTCATCTCGGCCAAGACCGGACAGCGTGTGGAAAAGCTCTTCGAGATGATCAAGTTCGTGCATGGACAGAACAGCATGCGTATCAGCACCGGCATGCTCAACGATGTCCTCTCCTATGCAACTGCAAGAGTGCAGCCCCCTTCTGACAAGGGCAAGCGCCTGAAGATCTATTATATGACCCAGGCTTCCACAAAGCCCCCCACGTTTGTTATGTTCGTGAACCGTGCGGATCTCTTCCATTTCTCGTATCAGAGATATATCGAGAACCAGATCCGTACCACATTCGGACTGGAAGGCACCCCCGTGCGCTTCATCATCCGTGAACGCAACCGCAACGACGCATAATCCGGAGGCATTGCATGATTGGAAAAATGATTCTGACCGTTGTGCTGGCGGCGGTCATCGGCTATCTCCTTGGCAGCATCAATTCTGCCATCACAGTGGTGCGGCTTCTCAAGCACGAGGATGTCCGCAAGGTCGGCAGCGGCAATGCGGGCCTCACCAATACCCTGCGCTGCTACGGCAAGTTCTGTGCACTGCTCACACTCATCGGCGATCTGTCCAAGGGTGTCATTGCCGTGCTGCTCACCCGTGATCTGCTGGCACATTTCCTCATCGGCGGAGAACCCCAGAGCTATTATTTCATCGGCTATGTGGCAGGTCTCTTCGCCATTCTCGGCCATGTTTTCCCGCTGTATTACGGCTTCAAGGGCGGCAAGGGCGTGCTTGTGGGCGTGTCGGTATTCCTGGTACTGGACTGGCGTGTGTTCTGCATCCTGATCGGCATTTTTGCCGTGATTCTGCTGATTTCCCGCTATGTGAGCCTGGCATCCATCATTGCCACGGGCTGTGCACCGTTTGTAACGGTGATTTCCCAGTACATCCGCTGGGAGAATTTCCCGCTCTGGCAGATGGCTCTGCACTTCGTGCTGACAGCGATAATGGCTTCCATCATTATCTGGATGCACCGCAGCAATATCCAGAGACTGCGTGCAGGCACGGAGAACAAATTCGGAAAGAAAAAGGCAAAGGCGGAGTAACAGGTTTTGCCGGAAAACGGCGCAGATGTCAATCATACAGAAATAGGAGCGCTTGTCGAAAAAGGGGGCTTTTTCAAAAACCTGCCCCCAGCCGGCTCATATCCTGTGCCGGCATACCACTCACATTCGAGCAGCATCTTGCCTCATATTCGGGCAACCCCAGCCCCTCCCCCAGAGGGGGAGGGGCTATATTTGGAGGGTACTGCGTACCCTCCACCCGCCAAAGGGCTTTGCCCTTTGAACCCAATGAGCTTTTTCGACAGCCTGATAGGATAAAGCCACTTTTGAGAGCATGTCAAAGGTGGCTTTCCTTAATGTGCTGACATGCTTTGTGTTGTTGACATTTTGGTGCATATTTGTTATAATCAATTCAGAGGCAAATAAGAATTTGACAAAGGAGTGTGATTGTATGATTTGCCCTTATTGCAATGCAAAAATGAAATTAGGACAAATAGAAGCCGATAACCTATTATCTTGGAAACCCGATGGCGAAAGAAGCACAGGCGGAACAAGATGGTCAAAGAGCCCCAATAGCATTGTGT
>SVNX01000027.1 GCA_015066665.1 Ruminococcus sp.
TGCCCTTATTGCAATGCAAAAATGAAATTAGGACAAATAGAAGCCGATAACCTATTATCTTGGAAACCCGATGGCGAAAGAAGCACAGGCGGAACAAGATGGTCAAAGAGCCCCAATAGCATTGTGTTGGCAAAATACTTTCTATTGGCTCCTGCATCAGTAGATGCCTATTACTGCAAAGAATGTAAGAAAATAATCATTGATATCTCGGAAGAAACAAATAGGTAAATCCCAATTTATAGGTGAGATAATCAATCCGGAGAAGAAACGAACTCCTCTTTGCCTATACTTCCATATGCCACATCTGCGGATTGTTTGTAACGTTTTCTGCTTTCAGAGCACTAACTGTATAGAATTCACTCTAAGGAGGCAATCACTATGGCTGATATTACCGTACTCGGTTCCGGCGGATTCGGACTTGCACTGGCAGTTATGTGCCAGAGTATGGGTCACAATGTGACCGTCTGGTCGAAATTCCATGAAGAAATTGAAGAGATCCGCACTACCGGTGAGCTTGCCGGCAAGCTGCCGGGCGTGAAAATCCCTGAGGAGATTGTCCTGACGGAGGATATGGAATGCGTCCGTGACAAGGATGTTGTCCTTGTGGGCATCCCTACAAAATTTGTCAGAAGCGTGGCAGAGGAAGCCGCTCCCTATCTGAGCGGGAAAACTGTCATCGTCAACACATCCAAGGGTCTTGAGGGCGGTACCTATAAGCGGATGAGCGAGGTGCTGAAGGAAACCTGCCCCCATAATCCCATTGTTGTACTGACCGGCCCTTCCCATGCCGAAGAGCTGGCACGCGGCATCCCGACCACAGTGGCACTTGCCTGTGAGGATGTGCAGTATGCAGAATACATTCAGGATATTTTTACCACAAATACCATGCGTCTCTATGTGAATACCGATGTGATCGGCTGCGAGGTAGGCGGTGCCATGAAGAATATCATTGCACTGGCTGCCGGCATCAGTGATGGTCTGGGCTACGGTGACAATACAAAGGCCGCACTCATGACCAGAGGCATCCATGAGATCTCTGCCCTCGGCAAGGCCATGGGTGCAAGACTCTGGACATTCTCGGGTCTTACGGGCATCGGCGATCTGATCGTGACATGTACCAGCATGCACAGCCGCAACCGCAGAGCCGGCATTCTGATCGGACAGGGCGTTTCCGCTGAGGAAGCTGTCAGACAGGTCGGCACGGTCGAAGGCTATTATTGCTGCGAGGTCGCCCATGGACTGGCCAAGGAGCTGGGCGTGAGCATGCCCATCACCGATGAGCTGTACCATCTTCTGTTCGAGGGAGGCAATGCCAAGCAGTCCCTGAAGAAGCTGATGGATCGTCCCAATCGCCACGAATGTGAGGAATACCAGACCTTCAGCAATATCGACTGATACAGATTTCAGCCCGCACCGGTCGGGCTGAAATTGTTTCCGGAGGGAGTCTATGGAACAAAAATTGAGAGATGAAATTGAACGCTTCACACCATTTACGGAGGAAGAGGCGGCTGCCAAGGCAGAGCTGCTCCGGCTGATCGATCTGCATGGCGTGCACATTCTGGATCGTGACTGTCCCGACGGACATATCACCTGTTCCGGCTTCATCATGTCACCGGAGCTGCAGGAGACCGTCATGGCCTATCATCTGATCTATCATTCTGTCGGCTGGACGGGCGGACATGCCGATGGCTGTGCGGATCTTCTGGGCAATGCACTGCGTGAGGCAAAGGAAGAAACCAGTGCTGTGAAAATCTATCCGCATTCAGTACGCATTTTGTCGATTGATATTCTGCCGGTGCCGCCCCATGAAAAGAACGGTGTGCCGGTGGAAGCCCATCTGCATTATAATGTGAGCTATGGTCTCATCGCCGAGAAGGATCAGACACTGGCGGCCAAGCCCGATGAAAACAGGGAAGTGGTCTGGCTGCCTGTGGAGGAGATCGGCATCCACTGCACGGAAGCACATATGATCCCGATCTACAATAAGCTTGTCGAACGTATGCGTGCCATTGAAGCGGAAAGAATCGCTGTTTATCCACGGATTGCCGAGCCGCTTCTGGCGTGGTATGAGAAGAACAAGCGGGATCTGCCCTGGCGCAGGGATCGGGATCCCTATCATGTATGGGTTTCCGAAATCATGCTCCAACAGACCCGTGTGGAAGTGGTCAAGGATTATTATCTGCGGTTCATCGATGAAATTCCGGATTATGAGTCGCTTGCATTTTTCCCCGAGGATCGGCTGATGAAGCTCTGGGAGGGGATGGGTTACTATAGACGTGTATTCAACATGCAAAGATGCGCACAACAGATTATGTCGGAGTATAACGGGAGATTTCCACGCAAACACAAGGATGTGCTCAATCTCATCGGTGTGGGTGAATATACAGCCGGTGCCATCTGCTCCATCTGCTACGGACAGCCCACGCCTGCCATTGACGGCAATGTTCTGCGTGTAATGGCAAGACTGCTGGAGGACTTCCGGAATGTTCTGACCAATCCCTTCAAGATGGAACTGTCAGTGATGCTGGGGGAAGTCTATAAGAGCGTGGATGACTGCGGCATGCTGACACAGGCACTGATTGAGATCGGTGCAACAGTCTGCATTCCGAACGGTGCGCCGCATTGCGATGTCTGCCCGCTTGCCGATATCTGTGTGTCAAGGAAGTCGCAGAGTCAGCAGATGCTGCCCATCCGCAAGAAATACGTCAAACGCCGTCTGGAGGAGCTGACGATGTTCGTATTCGAATGCGACGGAAAAATTGCCATCCGGCGCCGTCCGAGTGAAGGACTGCTGGCGAATATGTGGGAACTGCCATGGAAGACAGGACATTATTCCGAAAAGCGTGCCGCCGTACAGGCGTTAGCATGGGACTGCCGCGCATATGAGATCGAAAAAATGGTCGTGCGTAAGCATGTCTTCACGCATCTTGAATGGGATATCCTTGGTGTATTCATGAAGTGCCGCCAGCCCTCCAAACGATTCGTCTGGGTGACACCGGAAGAGCTGGAGGCGGAGTATTCCCTCCCGACAGCATTCCGATGTGTACTCGATTAAGAGATGCTTGCAAAAAAGCCCCCGCTTGGGGGCTTTTTTATTTCAATAGTTCCTGCCTGAGCCAGAGCAGGAGTTTTTTCTCACGGCGGGAGACCTGCACCTGCGTCATGGAAAGCTGCCGTGCGGTTTCCACCTGTGTGCAGTTTTGATAGTACCGCAGCTCAAGAAGCCTGCGGTCATCGGGGGAGAGCAGTGCCAGCATCTGCCGCAGGGCAATCCGGTCACCGATGTTCTCATCCGGTGCTTCCACCGCAATGTCGATCTGTCCTTCGCCTTCTTCGGGTGAGGTCAGCGAGATCACCGGACTTGCTGCACACAGTGCCATGGATACGTCCTCCGTGCTGACGCCCAGACGTTCCGCAAGAAGGCTGATGGGCGGTTCCATGCCCGATTCCTTCAGAAGCTGCTCACGCTGCTGCTGCACCTTCATCGACAGCTCACGCAGACCGCGGGAGACATGTACCGTACCGCCGTCCCGGAAGAGCCTCTTGATTTCACCGAGAATCACCGGCACAGCATAGGTGGAAAACTGTACGCCCCGATCGGTATCAAAGGCCGCTGCCGCCTTGACCAGTCCCTCACAGCCGGCTGAATACAGATCTTCGTAGGGAATGCCGCGGTTCCGGAAACGATTCGCACACAGATGCACCAGCCCAAGATTGTCCTCCGCCGAGGGACGCTGCTCACGCTTCATCCTGTTCCTCGCTGCAGCCGAGCCGGCGGCGCATGGTGAGCGTGGTGCCGTGGTCGGGCGTGCTGCGGACGTGAAGGGAATCGGTGAATGTCTGCATGATGGCAAAGCCAAGTCCCGCACGGTCTTCTTCCGGTGCAGAGGTGTAGAGCGGCACCATGGCACGCTCCACATCCCCGATGCCGCAGCCCTTATCCGATACGCGTATGTAGATGACTCGTTCGGGCAGCAGCCGCAGACAGATGGAGACCATGCCCTCCTTGTGACGATAGCCGTGGACGATGGCATTGGTGACGGCCTCGGAAATGACTGTGCGCAGATCGGCCAGCTCCTGTGCCGTGGGATCTGCCGGAATCAGAAAGGCCGAGAGTGCAGCACGGGCAAGTGCTTCGTTGGCAGATACAGCCGGAAAGCTGCATCGGCATTCGTTGAGAATTTTCATTGTGCCACCTCCTGTTCCAGCTCGTTTTTGATGGAGGCCAGCTGTTCCATGCCTGCCAGACGCAGGATGCGGCGGATGTGGGGGGCGGGCCGGAGGAGGATGATCCGCCCGCCCAGCGGATGGAGAATGCGGTAACGTCCCATGATCAGCCCGATGCCTGAGCTGTCCATGAAGGTGACCTGCCCGAAATCGAGGATCAGTTCGTGGGGATTGTGGATGAAGATCGCTTCGTCCACTTCCGTCCGCAGAGATCCCATGCTGTGATGGTCCAGTTCGCCGGCCAGCTCGACAAAAAGCCGTGCGTCCGCCGTTTCATAATGAATTTTCATGCTGTTGCTTCCTTTCTGTATGCAGCTTGTCCGCTGCTGTTTTCTCTATTGTAGCATATGGAAAAGAAAAAAATTGTCGGAAGCGGGCAGAGCAGATTTTTTGTTCCTGTTTTTTTATTCTCATTATGCAAAGGGGAGAGGAGAGATGTGCCGGAGAACGGCTTCCCAACCACATTTATGGTTGACGAACCTACGGAATTATGGTATACTATTAGCAGAATCAAATTGATTGAGGGGGCAAATCCGTGACGAATCCAGATTACGATATTGATACATCCCACTATGATGAATGCCTGAATGCCATGCTCCGGCATAAGAACCGGCACCGCATCCGCAGTATCATCATGCTTATTCTGTCCATTACAAATGGCTATTTCCATATCGCATTCTATGCGAACATCGCGATTGCCGGCATTTACATCGGTGTGTTTTCCATCCTGTATATGCTTGCTGTCATGGTGCTCAGTTTCTTTTCCACTTCCGATAAGCCCGTTCTTGTCATTCTGACTGTGGCTATGTATGCACTTGGTCTGTGGTATGCCTATTCCCCCATTTTCGGCGTTCCGCTGCTGATTATGTACGGTCTGCAGCTCTTTGAATGCCCGAAGGCCGTCTGGCTGAAGAAACAGCCCGGCTATCCCTATTTCAGCGAACGCTTCAATGATCAGCAGAAAATCGCCTTTCGGGATTATGACTCGACCTACGAGGTCGATGACAATGCCGGTGAGATGAAGGATGTGGCAGGGGAGAAGGACGTTCTTTTTGCCGAAAAAGTCACCATTCCCGTCGTGCACGATCTGCATGCCATGCCCGAGCTGCTCGAAAAGAGTATTATTCCCCGTCTAAACGAGGTGCCTGCCGCTGCCACCACGCCGCCGCCGCCCAAGAAGGACATCATTCCGGAGGTCGCCGTGCTCAATGCGCCCGTGCTTGCACCGGTTGAGAAAGTGGAGGACACCATTCCCGATTTTGAAGAGGTGGAAGCACAGATTGCATCGATGCAGGCGGCTGAAAAGAAGGTGCCCGTCCTTCCCGAGACCGAGGTGCCCATTCTTTCCGAAGAAATTGCATACAAGCCGCAGCGGCAGCTGGATCCCGTTATGAAGGGAACGGCACAGGTGCATTCCGAGGATACCTCACATTATCAGACATGCCGGGATATTATCCGCAGACATAAGCGGTCATATAAAGTCCGCACGATCATTCTGCTGGTGCTCTGCGTGCTGTGTCTGCTGGTATGTGCAATTTTCGACGAGTTTGCCGGAGTCCTGATGGCATTGTTCCTTTTTGCTGCGGGCTATTTTTCGGTTTCGGATAAACCTGTTACCATTGCCATTATGCTTGTGATGTGTCTCTTTGGCATGATCGATGTTTCTGCCATTGCCATACCGCTGCTGATTATGTATGCGCTGCAGCTGACGGAATGCCGCAAGGCAATCTGGGTGAAGCAGCAGCCCGGCTATCCCTATTTTAACGAACGCTTCAATGAGCAGCTCCGGACGTCTTTCCAGGAATATGAAGCCGATCATCCGCTGAATGCAGCATCCGGTGAAGTGAAGTTTGAGCCGGTCGGGACACAGCCCGTCCCCTCAAAAACCGTACGTCCCAAGAAGACAGCACCTCTGCCCGTGCAGCCGGCCGGAGTGCCCCTGACACCGGTACAGGATGTACCGTCCGTTTCGGAGATTCCCGCACCCGTCTGGGATGTGCCGGATCCCGTCATGGATACCAGCATGATCACTTCCGATTTCCCCGAGATCAACGGTGAAATTCCGGATCTGCCCGATATTCCCGATATCCCCAAAATCTGATGAAAGAAAGTGATACAGGATGTTTTCCGTCATCAACAGCATCGGCCTGTTCGGCATGAATGCGTTTCCTGTGACTGTGGAAGCCGAGGTGACCTCAGGACATCCCCAGTTCGATATCAGCGGCCTGCCGGATGCCGTCATCCGTGAGAGCCGTGAGCGTGTCCGCAGTGCCGTGCTTTCGGCCAGAGTGCCCTTCCCCAAGGGCAGGGTACTGGTGAATCTGGCACCTGCGGATGTGAAGAAAACCGGTTCTTCTTTTGATCTTGCCATTTTTGTGGCACTGATGCAGTCCATAGGCGTGCTCCGGATGGATTTGTCCCACTGCATTTTCGCCGGTGAGCTGGGTCTCAACGGCGGCATCTACAGCATCAAGGGCGTGCTGTCCGTGACGATGCTCGCAAAGAAGAACGGCTTCCGTGAGATCTATGTCCCCATGGGCAATGTCAGAGAGGCAGCCGTCATTGACGGCATTGCGGTTTACGGCATCAACACCGTCACAGAGCTGCTCCATCATCTCTGCGGCCAGAAACGTCTGCAGCCCGCCCCTCTGACCGTTCCTGAAGCCACCTATGCCGAGAATGTTCTCGACTTCCGTGATGTGCGCGGTCAGCACAAGGCCAGATGCGGCATGGAACTGGCTGCTGCGGGCGGGCATAATATCCTTCTGGTCGGCAGTCCGGGCAGCGGCAAGAGCATGCTTGCCGGACGTCTGCCATCCATTCTCCCGAAGATGAACCGTGCGGAGATCCTCGAGACCACCAATATGTATTCCGTTGCCGGACAGCTTTCGGCGGAGCATCCGCTCATCACAGAGCGGCCGTTCCGTTCGCCCCATCATACGGTTTCGGCGGCCGGACTCATCGGCGGCGGCAGCATTCCGGCACCCGGCGAGATTTCCATGGCACACAACGGCGTGCTCTTCCTTGATGAGCTGGCGGAATTTGACCGCTCGACTCTCGAGATCCTGCGTCAGCCCCTCGAGACCCGTGAGGTGACCATCTCCCGTGCAGCGGGCACGGCAGTCTATCCCTGCAGCATCATGCTCGTGGCGGCCATGAATCCCTGCCCCTGCGGCTACTTTGGTTCGACACAGAAAAAGTGCATCTGCAATCCCAAGCAGGTGCAGCGGTATCTCTCCCGTATTTCCGGCCCGCTGCTCGATCGTTTTGATCTGCACATCGATGTCGATCCCGTGCCCTATGAGGCATTGTCCTCCGATAAGGTGCCCGAATCCTCCGCTGAGGTGCGTGAACGTGTCGAGGCAGCCCGTGACAGACAGAAGGCACGCTTCAAGGGAACGGACATCCACTGCAATGCCATGATCCCCGACAGACTCCTTGGTGAGTTCTGCCATCTGGACAGTGCGGCATCCGATATGCTGAAGATGGTGTATGAGCGGTTCGGACTCAGTGCCCGCACCCATGTGCGTCTGCAGAAGGTGGCGCTCTCCTCCGCCGATCTCCACGGACGGGATACGGTACAGAAGGCGGACATCGCCACGGCCGTACAGTTCAGGGGACTCGACAGCAAGTATCTCCGGTAAGCCGGATTTCAACAGAGATAGAAAGGAATGCAATGAAACGATTTTTTTCTGAAATCAAGCGGTATTTTGTGGCGTCGGATAAAATCATGATCCTCACCGCCCTGTTCTGCTCGGCCATCAGCTGCATCATGCTCTACAGCATTGCCGCCAATGAGCTGATCGACAAGGTGGACTACGGTGATTTCCGTACGCAGCTCATTGCCACGCTCCTCGGCCTTGTGACCGTGGTGGTGCTGAGCGTCATTGACTATAACCGCATCATCAAATTATGGTGGCTGTACGGTCCCGTTGCGGTGGGACTTGTGCTGCTGACCTTCACCTCACTCGGCTATAAGCGAGCGGGCGCCGACGACCAGGCGTGGCTGAGCATTTTCGGCTTCCAGCTGCAGCCCTCGGAGCTGCTCAAGCTTGCCTTCATCCTGAGCTTTTCCTATCACCTCGCCCGCGACGAGGAGAATATGAACAAGCTCCCCCATATGATGCTGCTCTGTCTGCATGGTGCCGTTCCGGTGGGACTGGTTGCCCTGCAGGGCGACTATGGTACGGCCATTGTCTTTGCCGTGATCTTCATGGCAGAGCTGCTGACTGCACGCATTTCCATCAAGTATGTCATCGCAGCCATCATTGCCATTCCCACAGCCTGTGTGCTGGCATGGCAGTTCCTGCTCAGTGACGGTCACAAGAACCGCTTTCTCGTGCTCATCCATCCCGGCACCGACCCCGAGGGACTCGAGTATCAGCAGGATCTGAGTCTTGCCTCGCTCGCAGCGGGCGGCATCTTCGGAAAGGGGCTGCTGGGGGAAGAGGGTTATGTTTCCGTTCCCGAGATGCACAACGACTTCATCTTCACCTATGTCGGACAGGTTTGGGGTCTGCTCGGTGCACTGCTGGTGCTGGCACTGCTGACATTCTTCTGCATCAAGATCCTCACCAACAGTCTCGTATCCAAAAATGCACAGGGACGCTATATCTGCGTCGGTGCCTTTGCGATGTACTTTGCCCACTGCATTATGAACATCGGCATGGTGCTCAAGGTGATGCCCGTAATCGGCGTGCCGCTGCCGTTTATGAGTGCGGGCGGTACGGCCATGGTTTGTATGTATATCACCATCGGGCTTGTGAACAGCACCCGCTGTCATAATGTCCGCAAATACCGCGTATTCTATGATGCAGAGCCGGAGAATTAACGCTCTGCCCGGCCGGATGCACTCTGCATCCGGCCTTCACATCATCCAAGAGAAAAGGAGGTGCGGCCGATGAAACGGATTCTGATGATCTCCAATACCGCTTCCATGCAGTTTCAGTTCCTGCTTCCCTGGACGCAGCTCCTGCGGGAAATGGGCTGCGAGGTACATATCGCCTGTAATTTCAAGGAGGGCAATAATTGCTCGCAGGAGCGGATTGCCCAGTTCTGTGACGAGCTGCAAGGCCTCGGCATTCCATACACCCATGTGGATTTCGACCGCAATGTCCGGCATTTCGGACAGCATCGCAAGGCCATCGGTCAGCTCGAGGCCATCCTGCGTGAAAAGCCCTTCGACCTCATCCACTGCCAGAGTCCCATCGGCGGCGTCTGCGGCAGAGTGGCAGGACGGCGTATGGGCGTGAAGGTGCTCTACACCGCCCACGGCTTCCATTTCTTCAAGGGTGCGCCCCTCATGAACTGGATGCTCTTCTATCCCGTGGAAAAAATGCTCTCCCGCTGGACGGATACCCTTGTGACGATCAATCGTGAGGACTATGCCCGTGCGCAGAAATTCCATGCGAAGGAAACGCACCGGATTCCGGGTGCCGGTGTCGATCTGGTACGATTCCGCAAGGCCGACCGCAGCCGCACCGAAGTGCTCAGGGAATTTTCGGTTCCCGAAGACGCCGTTGTTTTTATCAGCATCGGCGAGCTGAATCAGAATAAGAATCACGCCGTGCTGCTCCGTGCTCTGAAGCGGCTGCACAATCCAAAGCTCCACCTGCTGCTGGTGGGACAGGACAAGCTCGACGGCAGGCTCGGACAGCTTGCGGATACATACGGCATTGCCGGTCAGGTGCATCTGACGGGCTTCCGGACGGACATTGCCGATCTGCTCCATGCATCCGATGTGTTCTGCTTCCCCTCAAGGCGTGAGGGACTGGGCTTTACGGCGATTGAAGCCATGGCGGCGGGCCTGCCGCTGATCACATCCGACCGGCACGGCATTCTCGATTACAGCGTGAACGGCATTACGGGCTTTACCTGTCATCCCGAGGATGATGCCGCTTTTGCCGATGCCATGCGGACACTTGCAGAGGATTCCGTCCTGCGCCGCACAATGGGCCGTCACAATGCCGGTGCGGCAGAAGCCTATGACATTGCACCCGTGCTTGCGCAGATGCGTGAAATCTACGGCGATCTGCTCGATCTGCCGAAAACCACAGAGCAGCCCGCAGAGCAGGGGGCATAATGTGAGGAGAAAAGGATGAATAAAAAGAATATCCTGATCATAGCGCTTGCCGCAGCAGTGGTGCTGACCATTCTGATCTGCAGCGTGGTTCTTGTAGCAAAATTCATACAGTTCCGCAATTCCAAAGAAAATCCAGATGGAAACATAGAAGCAGCATTTTCGGATTTTTCCGGGACGGCCGCATCCTCAGAAACGTCTGCTGAAGAAACCGCAGCCGCCGATGAAGGCACCCTGCAGGGCTATGTTCTGGATGCCGCTTCCTATCCGCTTGAAAATGTGGAAATCACTCTTGTCAGCACATCGGACGGCACAGAAATGAGCACACTGACCGATCAGGACGGACGCTATCAGCTGCAGCTGGCGGAAGGGGCGTATCGTCTTCTTGCCGTCTGCGAGGGCTATCAGGAATACCGGATGGATGGCATTCTGATTGGAACGGGTGCCGTGCTCAAAGCCGACCCGATTATTCTGAAGCCGGATATGGATTATGAAGCAAAGTATTATGATTATATCCAGCAGACGCTCAAGCCGAAGTACGGCCTTGCCGGCATGAACCGCTTTGATACAAAGAGCGACGGCATATTCGGCAGTGTTTCCTATGTACCTTCACAGGTGCAGGGAATTGTCAGTGCGGATATTGCCGATTATACCGGCGACAGCATCCCCGATCTGCTGACAGCCGTTTTCACGCAGAATGACGAGAATTACATCTGGAAGCTCCAGCTCTATATCTGCACGGACGGAGAAGTGACGAAGACTGCGGGATATGATTTCAGCGTCGATCGCCACAGCTATTTTGTTGAAAAGGCCATCCGGGTGGAGGCAGTCGGCGGCTATATCGCCGTCAGCAGTGCCTATTGTGCCTATGAGGGGCTGTCCTCGGATTATGTATTCCTGACAGCGGCCACGCTCAAGCCGGCACTGACCCTGCACCTGTACAGCCATGCCGGTGATACGCTGACGGTGAACGGAAAGGAATCCTATGAAAATATTGATGCCAATATCCGGAAAGCCGTGCAGAATCTCAGTGTGGCACATAGCCTGAATCAGAATAAGTCATATATTGAGCTGAACCTCACCGGTGCCCGCTGCCTGACGGAATATCTCAGGAAGGACGAGATCATCACACCGAAGGATAAAACCAATCTTCGTGAGAAGCTCGGTGTTTCCTACTCCACCGCCTTCATTGACACAGAGGTGCCGACCACAGAAGAACCCCGTGAGATTCTCGATACGCTGCATTATGATGTGGACAATGACGGGAAGAAAGAGAAGATTGAGGTATTCCGGCATCCGGAATTCTTTATGATGCTGTATTATCGTGTATACCAAGAGGATGGTTCAGAAGAGCAGTACGAATTCGTAAGCGGAACAGATTCGTTTATTAGGGATTGCATTATCTACGATGGCAACATCGGCAAGACCTATATCGGATATGTGATGTCCGGCGGAGGCATGGTTTATCCGACCTTGCTGCTGGAGGGCATGAATTATACCGCATCTGCTCGGGCCATGCTTGATTATTCCGAAACCATGGCGATATACATCCCTTGCGGTGCAGAATATAGCATCAATGATCGTCCGGTTCCCATGGAAAAGGTCAGGGCATATTTTAACAATATTGAGATCCTGTATTCTTACCGTGATCCTGAACAAAGTGCCTTGGGAAACATAGACTATTACTTTATAGACTTTGCTTCCCCGACAGAACCCGCCACCCCCGAACCCGCCACCCTCGAGCCTGCCACCCCCGAGCCTGCCACCCCCGAGCCTGCCACCCTTCCCGAACCCACCATCCCGCCCGAAACCATGGCAGAGGATCCCACCGAACCGGAAACTGCCGTGCCCATACCGATGGAATAGCACTGCATTTGCACCTCCATCCCGTTATTGACGGGGTGGGGGTTTTTCATGGATTCCGAAAAAATACTTGCATTTTCCGCCCCTCCATGGTATAATGAAATGTGATTCATTTAACAAAGAGGAGGGAATCCGTTTGCAGACAACACCGGATCTTGCCAATCTGCCAAGTCCCGCTGCATGCGTGCAGGCTGTACGGGAATGGCTCTCCGAGCGTCCTGAACAGCCCCTTGCCTATGTGCACAGCTTCGGCTGTCAGCTCAATGTGGCCGACGGCGAAAAGCTCAGCGGCATCCTGATGGAGATGGGCTTTGGTTTTACCGATGACATCGAAAAGGCATCGCTGATTTTATATAATACCTGCGCTGTGCGGGAAAATGCCGAGGATCGTGTGCTCGGCACGCTCGGCAGCATTAAGCGGCTCAAGCGGGACAATCCGTCCCTCATCATCTGTGTGACCGGCTGCATGACTGCGCAGCAGCAGGTGGCCGACAAAATCCACACTTCCTACAAGCATGTGGATATTGTGCTGGGCACCTCCGCCGTCAGCCGTCTGGCACAGATGCTCTATGCCCATATGCACGGCTTGCGCTATGCAGAGGACACACAGGTGTACATGGATATTCCGGAGGGACAGGTTTCCGTGCGGGAAAGCCGTTTCAAGGCTTCCGTGCCGATCATGTTCGGATGCAATAATTTCTGCACATACTGTATTGTGCCCTATGTGCGCGGCCGTGAGCGCAGCCGCCGTCCCGAGGCCATTATTGCCGAAGTGCAGCAGCTTGTTGCCGATGGCTACAAGGAGATCATGCTGCTCGGCCAGAATGTCAATTCCTATGGCAAGGATCTTGCGGACGGCATGGATTTTCCGTCGCTTCTGCGGGCACTGGACAAAATCGAGGGTGACTACTGGATCCGCTTCATGTCCTCGCATCCGAAGGACGCAACGCCCGGGATGATGGATGCAATTCTGGAATGCAGTCATCTTGCCAAGCACCTGCATCTTCCCGTGCAGTCGGGCAGTGATGCTGTGCTTGACCGCATGAACCGCCGCTATACGGTGGAAGCCTATCTCGAAAAGGTGCGCTATATCCGCACGCGTGATCCGGAATTTTCCCTGACCTCCGACCTGATTGTCGGCTTCCCCGATGAAACAGCGGAGGATTTTGAGGGCACACTGGCTCTGATGCGTGAGGTGCGGTATGACAATGTCTACGCCTTCATTTACTCAAAGCGCACCGGCACCAAGGCTGCCGTAATGCCCGATGGCACCCCCGATGCCGAAAAGAGCGAACGCATGCAGCGTCTTCTCGCATTGCAGCGGGATATTTCCGTCGAAAACAACCGCCGCTTCCTCGGCCGCTCAATGCGGGTTCTGGCTGATGGCGAGAGCCGCAAGCGTCCCGGTATGCTCACCGGCCGCAGCAGCGAAAACATGCTGGTCGAATTTGCAGGAGATGCTGCACTGATCGGCAGTTTTGTGAATGTAAAAATTACCGAAACCCACAACGGACTTGTGACGGGTATACTCATTTGACCCGCACAGCACAGAAAAGGAGAAAAGATTATGGATATCATTCAGATGACAAGAGAACTCGGCAAGGCACTGCAGGCTGATGACCGCTATATCGCCTATAACCTCGCAAAGCAGGCAAATGACAATGACGCACAGCTGCAGGATCTGATCGGTGCGTTCAATCTCAAGCGTATGGAGCTGAACATGGAGATGGGCAAGGAGGATAAGTCCGACGAGAAGATCGCCGAGCTCAACGAGACCATCCGCAGCATGTACCAGCAGATTATGTCCAATCCCAAAATGATGGCTTTTTCCGCTGCCAAGGAGGGTATGGACAGCCTCATGAACCAGATCAACCACATCATCACTATGGCCGCAAACGGCGAGGATCCCGAGACCTGCGGCACCGGTGAGATTGCCTGCAGCGGCAACTGCAGCAGCTGCGGCGGCGGCTGCCACTGATTGACCTGAAAAACACAATGAATCAAAGGATGGTGTCAGCTTGGAACTGAAGGATCTCAAGGATAAAAAACTCTCGCCCATGATGCAGCAGTATGTGGCAACCAAGGAAAAATACCCCGAGTGCATCCTGTTTTACAGACTGGGTGACTTCTATGAAATGTTCTTCGACGACGCCATCCGTGTGTCCCGTGATCTGGAGCTGACGCTGACGGGCAGGGACTGCGGTCTCGAGGAGCGTGCCCCCATGTGCGGTGTGCCCTATCACAGCAGCGAGCTGTATATCAAGCGGCTGATTGATCTTGGCTACCGTGTGGCCATCTGCGAGCAGCTCACCGATCCCGCCCTCAGCAAGGGGCTTGTGGAACGGGATGTCATCCGTGTGGTGACGCCCGGCACGGTCATCGAGAACAATATGCTCGACGATGCCAGCAACAACTATCTCTGCTCGGCCTTCTGCGGGCCGGACGGCACGGCACTCTGTTTTGCCGATCTGTCCACGGGTGAGGCTGCCCTCTATCCCGTCCCGCAGAAAAACTGTGAGGACGAGATCATCAACCTCCTCTCACGCTATATGCCGGCGGAGATCCTCTTCAACGAGGCCTTTCTGTCTCTGAAGGACGTTGGGAATTTCCTCAAGATCCGTCTGCGATGTGCGGCGGCACTGCGTTCGGACAGATGCTTTGATGCGGCACTGCAGGGCGAAACCGTCTGCACCCAGTTCGGCGTGCAGAGCCTCGGCGAGCTGGGGCTGCCTGCATCCGGCTGCCGGACTGCGGCAGTATGCGGCATGTTCGAATACATCCGCAATACCCAGAAGGTGCCTGTGGGACGATTTGTCTCCCTCGAGCTCAGCGACAGCGATGCCTATATGGCGCTCGATTACAATGCCATGCGCAACCTCGAGCTCGTCCGCACCATGCGCAGCGGTGAGAAGAAAGGCTCCCTGCTCTGGGTGCTCGACAGCACCCGTACCTCCATGGGCAAGCGTATGCTCAAGTCCTGGGTGGAGCGCCCCCTGCGCAGCCCCGCCAGAATCATGGCAAGACTCGATGCGGTGGAAAAGCTCATGCAGAATGCAATGGCACTGCTGGAGCTGGAGGATTGCCTGGACGGCGTCTATGACCTTGAACGTCTCATGACCCGCATTGTCTACAAAAAGGCGATGCCCCGTGATCTGCGTGCACTTGCGGCAACCGCACAGCAGCTGCCGGCACTGAAGAATACGCTCGGACTGCTCTCCGATTCGCCCCTGCTGCAAAAGCTCAACAGTCAGATTTCCGATCTGCAGAGCATTGCTGACCTTGTTGACCGTGCCATCGTCGAGGAGCCGCCTGCCGTAGTCAAGGACGGCGGTGTCATCCGTGAGGGCTTTGATCATGATCTGGACGATCTGCGTCAGATTCAGGGCGGCGGCAGCAGCCTCATCGAAGAAATCTGCGAGCGTGAGCGGGAACGCACGGGCATCAAGAACCTCAAGGTCGGCTTCAACCGTGTGTTCGGCTATTATATCGAAGTGACCCGCTCGTACTATGACCTTGTACCGGCGCACTATATCCGCAAGCAGACGCTGGCAAACTGCGAGCGTTTCATCACGCAGGAGCTGAAGGATGCGGAAAACACCGTGCTCGGTGCCAAGGACAAGGCGCTGCAGCTTGAACAGGAGCTGTACAATCAGGTGCGTGACTATCTGGCACAGGCACTGGTGAGCGTGCAGGAGACAGCGGCTGCGGTGGCCGAGCTTGATGTGCTGGTTTCCTTTGCTGAGACTGCATCCAAGAACAACTACTGCAAGCCCGAGATTGCCATTGACGGCGTGCTGGACATCCGTGACGGCCGTCATCCCGTGGTCGAGCAGATGCTCGAAGAAGAGGTCTTTGTACCGAACGATACCTATCTCGACACGGGTGCCAATCGTCTTTCCGTCATCACCGGACCCAATATGTCCGGTAAATCTACATATATGCGTCAGACCGCACTGATTGTGCTCATGGCGCAGATGGGTTCATTTGTGCCCGCCTCCTATGCGAAGATCTCCGTTGCCGACCGGATCTTTACCCGTGTGGGCGCATCGGATGATCTGGCCGCAGGTGAGAGTACCTTCATGGTCGAAATGCGTGAGGTCGCCGAGATCCTCCGCTATGCAACAAAGAACAGCCTTGTCGTGCTCGATGAAGTCGGACGCGGCACATCGACATTTGACGGCATCAGCATCGCCAGAGCGGTGGCGGAGCATATCTGCAGTGCCAGAGGTCTTGGCTGCAAGACGCTGTTTGCAACGCATTACCATGAGCTGATTGCGCTTGCCTCCACAATGGACGGCGTTCGTAATTACAGCGTTGCCGTGAAGAAGGGCAGGGACGGCATCCGTTTCCTGCGTAAGATCGTGCCCGGCGGCACGGATGACAGCTATGGCATCGATGTGGCAAAGCTGGCGGGACTCCCCCCGAAGGTGCTCAGCCGTGCCGCACAGCTTCTGGAGGAGCTGAAGGCACAGGATGCCGTGCATAAAACACAGCAGCCCGAGGAGGAAATGCAGTTCAGCTTCGGTGCACAGCAGGAGGAGGAAATCCCGAAACGCCTGCGTCAGACCAACATCGGCGAGCTGTCCGATGCCGAATGCCGTGAGCTGCTTGAGGAGCTGACATCAATGCTGGAACGCTGATGTCCCCGGATGGGCAGATGCACCGGAAAACAAAGAGAAAGGAGAACCTATGGCAGTTATTTCCGTACTGGACAAGGCCGTATCCGAGCTGATTGCAGCGGGTGAGGTCATTGAACGCCCCGCCTCCGTCATCAAGGAGCTGGTGGAAAATTCCATCGATGCGGGTGCACGCCACATCACTGTGGAAATCAAGAACGGCGGCACCACCTTCATGCGGATTGTGGACGATGGCTGCGGTATGGCGGCCGAGGATGTGCCGACGGCCTTCCTGCGTCATGCCACAAGTAAGATTTCCGAGAAGGATGACCTCGAAAGCATCGCCACACTGGGCTTCCGCGGGGAAGCACTCGCATCCGTTGCGGCTGTTGCAAAGGTGACGGTGCTCACAAAACGCCGTGAGGATCCCATGGGCACCATGTACGAGATCGCCGGCACGGACGCCGGTGAGCCGGAGGAATGCGGCTGCCCCGACGGCACCACCATCCTCATCAAGGATCTCTTTTTCAATGTCCCTGTGCGCCGCAAATTCATGAAGCGTGACACGGCCGAAGCGAATGCCGTCTCCCAGATCATCCAGAAAATTGCCATTTCCCATCCGGAAATCGCCTTCAAGTTCATCCGTGAGAATAAGCTCGAATTCCATTCCGACGGCAGCGGCACACTCTTTGCCGCCATTCATGCGGTCTATGGAAAGGACTTCGCAAGGGATCTTCTCCCTGTCGAACACGAGCAGGACGGCATCTCTGTGAAGGGCTATACCATCAAGCCCCTCTATGCCAAGGGCAACCGTACGTTCCAGAATTTCTTTGTCAACAGCCGTTATGTCCAGTCCCGTGCCTGTTCCGTGGCGCTCGAGAGTGCCTATGAGAACCTGCTCATGACGGGAAAATATCCCGCATGTGTCCTGAAGCTGGACATGGACCCCGCTGTTCTCGACGTGAATATTCACCCCGCCAAGGCACAGGTGCGCTTCTCCGATGAAAAGGCTGTCATCAATGCGGTCTATTTTGCTGTGAAAAACGCACTCATGAAAGCGGGACTGATCTATGAATTCAAGGCCGCTCAGCCCCCGAAGGACTGGTATGCAAAGCCCGAGGAGCCGTCGGTCTACACCCAGCAGCCCCTCATTCCGCAGGAAACATCCGCACCGCCGCCCCCGGTGGAGACGGTGCCCGTGCCGCCGGAGCGTCCTGCTGTGCCCGTGCCGCCTGCCCGGGAGCGTGCACCGCTTCCGTCCGGTGCCATGCCCTTTTCCGCACCCGTGCCCCCAAAGCCGGAGGTGCCTGCGGAAATATCCCGCCCCAGCCTTTTTGCAGAGGAGACCAAGGCGAAAACAGCCATCGAATCAGGCGATCTCCGTGCAGAGGCCGCCGCCGCTGTCCCCGCAGCCCCTGCTGTTCCTGAGACGGTGCCGGCGCCGGCTGCGGATACCGAGCTGCAGGTCGATCCCTTTCCGGATGTGAAGGTGATCGGTGAGCTGTTCGAGAACTACATCCTTGCACAGTCGGGCGAGACTATGATCATCATTGACAAGCACGCTGCCCATGAGCGTGTGATTTTCGAAAAGCTCCGGCATGACAACTGCCGACAGTACCAGCAGATGCTGCTCGAACCGTGCAGAGTGCTGCTGACCATGGACGAATTCACCGCAATGGAGGAGAATACCGCCCTCCTGGACAGACTGGGCTTTGCGTTTGATTTCTCGCAGAAGCCCTATGCCGTGACCAAGGCCGCCCCCATCTTCTTTGACGGGCTCAATCTCGATGAGATCGTACAGGAGCTGGCACATAATCTTTATCTCGGCAAGGTCAATCCCCAGACCCATCTGCTCGATGACATGCTCCATGAGATGGCCTGCAAATCCGCCATCCGTGCAGGGGATAAGAACGATATTTCCGAGCTGCAGGCACTGGCAGAACGTGTGTGCCGTGACGAGAACATCCGGCACTGCCCCCACGGCAGACCCGTGCTGTTCACCATGTCCAAGTATAATCTTGAAAAGCAGTTCAGGCGCAGAGTGTAGGTGACGTATGAAGAAACAACCGGTTCTGGCGGTGGTCGGTCCCACCGCATCGGGCAAGACCGCCCTCGGCATTGCCCTGGCAAAGAAATACGGGGGCGAGGTGATTTCTGCCGATTCCATGCAGATCTATGAGGGCATGGACATTGCCACTGCCAAGCCCGCTGCGGAGGAAATGCAGGGGGTGCCCCATCATCTGATCGGCGTGATTCCCCGTACACAGCCGTTTTCCGCTGCGGATTATGTGGCACTGGCCGCAGAAAAAATCCGTGAGGTTGCATCAAGGGGCAGGCTCCCCGTTCTGGTCGGCGGCACGGGACTCTATGTCGACAGCCTCCTGCGGGGCATCCGTTTTTCGGAAGAGGGCAATGATGCCGCACTGCGTGAGCAGCTCTATGATGATGCCAGAATGCATGGCAATGAGGCACTGCATGCCCGACTTGCCGCACTCGATCCGGAGGCAGCCGCAGCCATCCATCCGAATAATACCGTCCGTGTGGTGCGGGCACTTGAAGTGTGCCTGAGCAGCGGCCGGACGTTCTCAGAACTGAAAGCGGAGAATGCTGCCCACCCCTCGCCCTATGATGCCTGCATCATCGGACTCGATTATGCAGAGCGCAGCGATCTCTATGACCGCATCAACCGCAGAGTCGATCTCATGGTCGAAGCAGGACTCCTCGAAGAGGCCAAAGCTATCTCGCAGAGCGGCAGCATGCAGACCGCTGCCAATGCCATCGGCTATAAGGAATTGCTTCCCTGGATTGCGGGAGAAGCGGATCTTGCGGACTGCATCGAGAAAATCAAGCAGGAAACCCGCCGTTATGCCAAGCGTCAGCTCACTTGGTTTCGTCGAAATGATCAAATTCAGTGGTTGATACTGTGCAAAAATGATGAAGTGCAAGAAATTTCTAAAAAAGCGGAAAAAATGATAGCCAAAAGTGAAATTTTGTGGTATAATGGATAATAACGTAGTATAGGCGCAGATAGAATCATTTAATTTCCATAATCTGCCAGCTGCGGATGAAAAAGAAACCCGATAGGGAAAAGGAGAACAACAACATGAACAAGCAGATCAACTTACAGGATACATTCCTGAACCAGGCTCGTAAAGACCGCATCCCCGTGACAATCTTCCTGATGAACGGCTATCAGTTCAAGGGCATTGTCAAGGGCTTTGATAATTATATTGTCATTCTGGAATGTGACGGCAAGCAGCAGCTTGTCTTCAAGCATGCGATTTCTACCATCGTGCCCGCAAGAGCGGTTTCCATTCTGGATGCGGAAGAAAAATCAGAATAAGACGGTGATGCTATGAATTCCGTGACTCTGAAAATCGTAGTGGTCATGGTCATGATCTTCATCTTCTTTACGGTGGTAAGCGTCGTGTACCAGTCCCTCAGAAATGACTATACCACAGAGACAGCATTGCTGGCAGTGGGCAGTGATTCGGAGTCCGTACAGGGCGTTTTTGTCCGGGATGAAGAGGTTGTGACCTATCACGGCAGCGGCGTCATCAGCTATGAGGTGCCCGACGGCGGCAAGCTCGGCATCGGCTCCGTCATTGCCAATGTCTATTCCACAGAGAATCAGATCGAGATCAAGCAGCGGATTGAGCGGCTGGAAAATAATCTTGCCCTCCTCGAGCGCATCTCCAACCCCGGCACCACACAGACGGCACAGCCCTCGAGTATTTCCGCCCTGTTCACTGAGAAATACAAGGATTTTCTCTACCACAGAGAGCTGGATGATCTCTCCGATCTCCAGACCGAACGTGAGGAAATGGTGGTGCTGCTGAGTACCTACCAGCTCGTTACCGAAAAGGATGTCAGCTATGACGCCAGAATGGAGAGCATCGCTTCGGAGATCACCTCCCTGTCCATGGCACAGGAGGCACCGCTTGATGTGATTACCGCCGACCGGACAAGCTATTTTGTCAGCTATGCCGACGGCTATGAAAATACCCTGACCCTTGACCGGCTCGAGTCTCTGACGGTCGAAGAGCTCCGCAGCGTGACGGATGGTACAACGGACCAGTCCGGCGCCATCGGCAAGCTGATCGACGGCTATGACTGGGCACTGGTTACTGTGGTCGATAACTCTGCCAAGATTTATGATCTTGGCGATACCGTGACGCTGAAATTTGCGTCCACCTCCGAAACCGTTACCGGCGAGATCACCCTCCTCAACAATGCCGAGGGCAATGAGCAGACCATCATGGCCGTGAGCTGTGAGTCGCTGACCTATGATCTCGTGCAGCACCGCACCGAGACTGTGGAGATCATCCGCGGCGAGTACAAGGGCATCATGGTGCCCCGCAGTGCACTGCGCTTCCAGACCCTCACCGAAAAGGTCGAGGATGAGGAGACCGGCGAAGTGAAGGAGATCACTGAAAATTACCGCGGCGTCTATGTACTCAACGGCGAACAGCCGGAGTTCCGGAAGCTCGATGTCATCTACGAGGGAAAGGATTATGTCATTTCCGCACAGAAGAATGACAGCGATTATCTGCTTCTGTACGATGCCATTATCACGAAAGGAATTGATGCGGATGGTGAATGATCTCTCGTTTGTGCGTGAGAATTACGCACGGATCCGGGAAGCCGCCGCAGACGCTGCAATCCGAAGCGGCAGAAAACCGGAGGACGTTGCACTCATGGCTGTCACCAAAACGGTCGATCCGGTGCTCGTCAACTGCGCCATTGACTGCGGCATCCGCCTGCTCGGCGAAAACCGTGTGCAGGAGTACCAGTCCAAGCGTGAGCAGTACAATCCCGAAGCGCAGGTGCATTTCATCGGCCACCTGCAGACCAATAAAGTCAAGTACCTTGTCGGCAATGTGACCATGATCCAGTCCGTGGACCGCATGTCCCTTGCCGGTGAGATCAATCGCTGTGCGGAAAAGCACGGCATCCGTCAGGACATTTTACTCGAGGTCAACATCGGCGGTGAGGAGAGCAAGAGCGGCGTACAGCCGGAGGCACTGCGTGCACTGCTCGAGTCCGTGGCCGCCCTGCCCCATGTCCATGTCTGCGGGCTGATGACCATCCCGCCCCCCTGTGAGGATACACGCTATCTTGAAGCCATGCACAGTCTGTTTGAGCAGATGAAGGCGTGCGGCGTACAGGGGACGGATATGAACATCCTGTCAATGGGAATGTCCGGCGATTTTGAGCAGGCCATCGCCTGTGGATCCAATCTTGTGCGCATCGGTTCAGCACTGTTCGGCGCACGGCATTATCAGTAAATAATGATGCCCGTATGCATCAAAGAAAATTAAACGTACGGAGAAAAGGAGCACAATATGAAAATTTTCAGCAACATGAAGGAATTTTTCTTCCCGTCGGATATGCCTGAGCAGGTGCCTGCCGGCAATGAGATCCGTCCCCATAATGCCTATGAAGAGATTCAGGCAGAGAAGTCCTCTGGTTCCAATATCGTGAACATTCAGGCAACTGCACAGCTGCAGGTTGTTCTCGTAAAGCCCGAGGTATTCACAGATGCCAAGGCCATTGCCGATCATCTGATCAGCAAGAAGACCGTTGTGCTGAACCTGGAGACCGCTTCCCCCGATACCAGAAGAAGAATCATTGACTTCCTGGTGGGCGTTTCCTACGCCATCAGCGGCAGCCTGAAGCCCGTTGCCAACCTGACATACATCATCACCCCCTACAATGTAGGCTTCATCGGTGATGACCTGGCTGCAGAGCTGGAGAATAACGGCGTTATTATCTAAGTATGATTTCCGATCAGAAGCAGCGGGAGGCGGACAGTATTCTGCTTGCCCATGTGCAGGATATGGTGAAGCGCAATGCGTTCAGAGGATTTACGGATTTTCTGGATATGCGGCAGTACACCATGGTGACAGCGCAGCTGCGGACGGGCACATATCGCTTTTTCGGCGGGTACCCCGATGCACAGCGCGGCATTCTCTGCATCCATCCCGAGGATTTTCCGCCCGAGGAGGATGAGTTCCCCCTTGTCTGCCTGACCATAACCCATCGGACTGCCGATGCGCTGACGCACAGAGATGTGCTGGGCAGCATCATGGCACAGCAGGTGCAGCGTGATACGCTGGGCGATATCATCATCACGCCCGGCAAAATCCAGTGCTTCGCCACGCCCGTGACTGCGGCAGTCTGCATGCAGATGACCAAAATCGGCCGTGTCGGTGTGAAAATTACCGATGATGAGCCTTTTTCCTGCGAGATTAAGCAGGAGATCAGGGAGATTTCCGGTACGGTAGCCGCTCCGAGACTCGATGCAGTGCTGCGGACGGCACTGCACACAGGCCGCGGTGCCTGTGCAGAGTACATCCGCGGCGGTCTTGTGACCCTTAATTACCGTCAGGTACAGGATGTCTCCTGCCATGTGGCGGAGGGCGATGTGTTCTCTGTCAGGGGATTCGGAAAATTCCGTGTCGGTGAGATAAGCGGCCCCACCAAAAAAGGCCGTTTGCATATAACCATAGAGAAATTTTTATAATAAGTAAGAGGTGAAGGCATATGATGACTGCAAAGGACATCAGAGAAAAGCGTTTTGAGAAGGCAGCCTGGGGTTATCGTCCTGAGGATATTGACGAATTCCTTGGCCAGCTGGAAGCTTCTTTCCATGAAATGGATGTGGAGCGCGAGGAAAGCAACCGTAAGATCCAGATTCTTGCCGACAAGGTAAGAGAGTACATGAAGGACGAGGAAGCGCTGAAGGATGCGCTGCTCGGCGCACAGAAGCAGGGCCATCAGGTTGTGGCAGAGGCCAATGAAAAGGCTGCCAAGATTCTGGAAAAGGCCAAGGAAGAAGCTGCTGTACTGCTCGATGAGGCAACTCGTCAGCACGAGGAAGCAATGGAGAAGAACCGTGCAGAAATCGCCAGAGAGCAGGAATCCCTGGTGCAGGCACGCAAGATGGTTGCCGATTTCAAGCGCAGCCTGTTTGATATGTACAAGAGCCACCTGGAGATGATCTCCGCAATGCCCGAGGCTGAAGAGGCACCCGCTGCCCCCGCAAAGAAGGAAGCCCCCGCACCGGCACCTGTGGAGGAGAGCAAGCCCGATCCGTTTGCCACATCCCAGTTTTCCACACGCGTGATCAGAGGCGCATATGAATCCAGATTCAGCGATCTGCAGTTCGGCGACAACAACAGCCAGACCGGTCAGAAGCCCGCTGAGTTTTAATCAGATTCCTACTGCGATTATATAGAGAAAGGATACCACCACTATGGCACAGGATTACAAGAACAGCTTGAACATGCCGAAGACAGATTTCCCCATGCGCGGCAATCTGCCCAAGCGTGAGCCGGATACCCTTGCAAAATGGGAATCCAGCCGTCTTTATTATAAGATGATGGAAAAGAATGAGGGCAAGCCCACATTCATTCTCCATGACGGCCCTCCGTATGCAAACGGCAGCATTCATCTGGGTACGGCACTCAACAAGACACTGAAGGATTTCATTGTCAAGTATAAGAACATGAACGGCTTCTATGCACCCTACGTTCCCGGCTGGGATACGCACGGTCTGCCCATTGAGCTTAAGGCAATGAAGGCCATCGGCGTGGAGAACGGCGCCATTTCTCCTGTAGAGCTGAGAAAGCACTGCAAGGATTTTGCAATGTCCCATGTGGATAATCAGATGAAGCAGTTCAAGCGTCTGGGTACCCTGGGCGATTACGATAATCCCTACCTGACACTCCGTCCTGAGTACGAGGCACGCCAGGTGGAGGTATTCGGAAAGATGGCAAAGGATGGCTATATGTACAAGGGCCTCAAGCCCGTGTACTGGTGCCCCGATTGCAATACCGCTCTCGCAGAAGCGGAGATCGAGTATGCAAACGATCCCTGCCACTCCATTTATGTCAAGTTCCGTGTGACAGACGATAAGGGTCTGTTCACCGGCATGGGTCTGGATCTCTCCAAGGTTTACTTCGTGATCTGGACGACCACAACCTGGACCATCCCGGGCAACCTGGCAATCTGCCTCGGCCCCGAGTATAACTATACCCTCGTCAAGGTCGGCGATGAGTACTATGTCATGGCCGATGAGCTTGTAAAGGCCACCATGGAGACCGCCGGTATCACTGAATATACCACGGATGGAATCTTCACCGGTGCAGAGCTTGAGGGCATGAAGACCGCACATCCTCTCTATGACAGACCCTCTCCCATCATCGTGGGCGACCATGTTACTCTCGAGAGCGGTACCGGCTGCGTTCACACCGCTCCCGGCTATGGTGTAGAGGACTTTGAGGTCTGCAAGAATTATGATGATATCGGCATTCTGGTATGCGTGGATGCCAAGGGCCGCCAGACCGCAGAGGCAGGCGAGTTCGAGGGAATGGATACCGAGACTGCCAATAAGGCGATTGCTGCCAAGCTCGAGGAGCTGGGCGCACTGCTCGCCATTCAGAAGATCGTCCATCAGTATCCTCACTGCTGGAGATGCCGTCAGCCCATCATCTATCGTGCAACCGAGCAGTGGTTCTGCTCCGTCAAGGGCTTCAAGGATGCTGCCATCAAGGCCATCGAAGATGTACAGTGGATTCCCGAGTGGGGCGAGGAGCGTATCAAGGGTATGGTGCGTGACCGCAGTGACTGGTGCATTTCCCGTCAGAGAACCTGGGGCGTACCGATTCCGATCGTATACTGCAAGGATTGCAAGAAGCCCATCGTGACCGATGAGACCATTGCTTCCATCGCTGATGTATTCCGTGCTGAGGGTGCGGATGCATGGTGGAGCAAGGATGCTGCTGAGCTGATTCCTGCCGATACCCAGTGCGAGTGCGGCTGCAAGGAATTCACCAAGGAATACGACATCATGGACGTTTGGTTCGACAGCGGCGTTTCCCATACAGCTGTTATGGACAACTACGACTGCCTGAGCTGGCCGGCTGACCTCTATCTTGAGGGTGCCGATCAGTACAGAGGCTGGTTCCAGTCTGCTCTGCTGACCTCCGTTGTATACAAGGGCACAGCTCCCTATGAGTCCGTCTGCACCCATGGCTGGGTTGTGGATGGTAAGGGTCAGAAGATGTCCAAGTCCCTGGGCAACGGCATCGAGCCGGGCGAGATCATCGACCAGTACGGTGCGGATATCCTCCGTCTGTGGGTTGCTTCCTCCGATTATCATTCCGATATCAGAATCTCCAAGGAAATTCTGGGACAGCTCTCCGACGCTTACAAGAAGATCCGCAATACCGCAAGATATATCCTCAGCAACCTGAGCGACGGCGAAACCACATTCGATCCTGATGTGAACAGCGTTTCCGACGATCAGCTCGCTGAGATCGACAAGTGGGTGCTCATGCGTCTCGATGCCCTCACCGATAAGGTAAAGGCCGGCTATGACGCTTATGACTTCCACATTGTATTCCACGCAATTCATAACTTCTGCATCGTGGATCTGTCCAGCTTCTATCTGGATATCATCAAGGACAGACTCTACTGTGAGAAGGTGGATTCCGTGACCCGCCGTGCTGCACAGACCACAATGTACCGCATTCTGGATACTGTGGCAAAGCTCATCGCACCCATCCTCAGCTTCACTGCAGAGGAGATCTGGCAGTTCATGCCCCATAAGGCAGAGGACGAGACCGAGAGCATCTTCCTCAACGAGATGACCGAAAAGACCGGCATCACCTGCGATGCAGCCTTCACTGAAAAGTGGGATCGCATCTATGCAATCCGTGAAGCCGTGAACAAGAAGCTCGAGGAAAAGCGTAATGAGAAGGTGATCGGCAAGTCCCTCGAGGCAAAGGTTGTCATCACCTGCAAGAGTGCAGAGCTGGCTGAGACCTATGCAGCCATGGCCGATACCCTCAAGGACGTTCTCATTGTGTCCGCTGTAGAAGTGGTACAGGGTGAGACCGGCGAAGAGGAAGTGGCTTACACAATTGAAGTGGCTGCCGGTGAAAAGTGCGAGCGCTGCTGGTGCTATTCCGAAACTGTAGGTCAGAATGCTGACCATCCCACACTCTGCGCACGTTGTGCAGCTGTTGTTGAATAAGATCAGAAGAACAAGCTTGCTGCCGGTTCCGGCAGCAGGCTCGTTTGCGGCATGAACTGTTATAAGGAGGGAATACCTTGCTGATCATTGCAGCGATTGTCATTCTTGTCCTGATCGGCATCGATCAGGCCATCAAGATCTGGGCGATTCAGGAGCTGAAGCCTGTCGGCTCCATGGATTTTCTGCACATCGGGGATTTTGACATCATGGATCTGACGTATCTTGAAAATACCGGTTCGGCCTTCGGCAGCTTTGCCGGCCACCGTGTGCTGCTGCTGACTGTCACCATCATCGGGGCGGCCGCATGCATCTGGATTCTCATCCGCCATGCACAGAAGAAACCGTTCCTTTTCTGGTCACTCGTGCTTGTCATCGCCGGCGGCCTTGGCAATATGATCGACCGTATCTTCCGGGGCGGTGCTGTGGTGGATTATCTGGATCTGCAGCTCTTCGATTTTGCCATCTTCAATTTTGCCGACTGCTGCGTAAGCGTGGGCACGGTGCTGCTGTTCATCTATATCATTTTCATGATGGACAAAAAACCGAAGGAGACGAAGACGGATGAGGAGGTCACGGATGGAACAGCATGACCTGATTTTTCCTGCCGAAGCGGAGGGCTCCCGTCTTGACAAGTGGATTGCGACACTCGCCATCGGTCTGACCCGATGTGCCGTGCAGGGTCTTATTGCCAGCGGCAATGTGACCGTCGACGGCAACCCCATCCCAAAGAATTACCGTCCGAAGGCAGGGCAGGCGATCTGCGTGATCGTGCCGCCGCCCGAGGAAATCGACGTGGTTCCGCAGGATCTGCCGCTTGACATCGTCTATGAGGATGATGATCTGCTCGTAGTCAATAAGGGCAAGGGCATGGTGGTGCATCCCGCCCCCGGCAATTATGACGAGACCCTCGTCAATGCCCTCATGTTCCACTGCAAGGGCAGTCTCTCCGGCATCAACGGCAAGATCCGTCCCGGCATTGTCCACCGGATTGATAAAAATACCAGCGGTCTCCTGATTGTGGCCAAGAACGACAAGGCGCACAAGCACCTTGCCGCACAGATCAAGGAGCACAGCTTTACCCGGGAATACGAGGCTGTTGCGGTGGGCGTCTTCCAGGAGAAGAGCGGCACCGTCAATGCCCCCATCGGCCGGCATCCCACCGTGCGCATGAAAATGTGCGTGACGGACAAGAATGCCAAGGAGGCCATTACACATTACGAAGTGCTCCGGCAGTTCGGCGGCTATGCCCATCTGCGGCTGCGTCTGGAAACAGGCCGCACCCATCAGATCCGCGTGCATATGTCCCATATCGGGCATCCGCTCTATGGTGACAATGTCTACGGCCGCATCGTCAAGGGTGTGCAGGGACAGTGCCTGCATGCCAGGAAGATCGGATTCATTCATCCGACAACAGAGGAATATATGGAATTCACAAGCGATCTTCCGCCCTATTTTCAGAAAATTTTAGACAGGATGGAGAAGATGTGAGATGCAGATCAGACCTGAAAAAACAGTCATAGTCTCCGACCTGGACGGTACACTGCTGCCGCCGGATAAGATTCCGCTGGAGCGGGATCTTGCAGCCATCCGTGCCTTTGAGGCAGCGGGCGGCACATTTTCCATCGCAACGGGCCGGACAATTCAGGCGGCCATCCGTTATCAGAAGGCACTCGATCTCAAAAGCCCGATGATCGTCTACAATGGCGCAGCCATCTACGATTCCGAGCGTGACGAGGTGCTCTTCTCTGTATCGCTCCCTGATTTTGCTGTTGAACTGACCCGTGCGATCATGGATGCCCATCCCCATGTGGGCGTGGAGGTGCTGCGTGCTGAAAATGCCTATGTTGTGCGCAATACCGAGTATGAGAAACGTCATATCGCCCTGTGCGGTGTGGAGCCCTGCTACTGCACACTCGATGAGGTGCCAAGGGGCGGCTGGCTCAAGGTGCTTTTTGCCATGGCACCCGACGAGATTCCGCCGTTCATTGCGGATATTCAGCAAAGAGGCATTGAGGGCGTGGATTTCATCCAGTCAGCCGATATCTTCTACGAGATGCTCCCCGAGGGCGTCACGAAGGGAAGTGCCCTGCAGGCCTATCACAAGCTCCCCGGTATGGAGGATGCCGTCTTTGTCGCCGTGGGCGATTATGACAATGACATCGCCATGCTGCAGGCAGCGGATTTCAGTGCGGCACCTGCCAATGCTGTACCGGAAGCAAAGGCTGCGGCGGATCACCTTCTGGCACGCTCCTGCGAGGAAGGTGCCATGGAAGAGCTGATCGGGCTTCTTCTTTCAAACGATACACATCGGGCCGGCGTGTGAACCGGTTCGAAAAATAGATCATGGAGGTAAACTCATGGATGTAACAATCAAAAAGCAGCTGCAGAAAACAGCCTGCAATATCAGAATGGGTGTCCTGACAGGCACCTATCACGCAAAGTCCGGTCATCCCGGCGGTTCTCTGTCCATCAGCGATCTGCTGACCTACCTGTATTTTGCAAAGATGCATGTGGATCCCCAGAATCCTGATATGGACGATCGTGACAGACTGGTACTCTCCAAGGGTCACACAGCTCCCGCACTCTATGCCGCACTTGCAGAGAGAGGCTTCTTCTCCAAGGATGAGCTGACACATCTGCGTCACATCGGTGCACTGCTCCAGGGTCACCCCTGCATTCATATTCCCGGCGTGGATATGTCCAGCGGTTCCCTCGGTCAGGGTATCTCCGCTGCCTGCGGTATGGCACTGGCCGGCAAGCTGAAGTCCGCACCTTACCATGTGTATACCATTCTGGGCGACGGTGAGATCGAAGAAGGTCAGGTATGGGAGGCAGCCATGTTTGCAGCACACTATGGCCTCGACAATCTGACTGCGATTGTGGACAATAACGGTCTGCAGATCGACGGCAAGATCACCGAAGTCTGCTCTCCCGAGCCGATCGATGAGAAGTTCCGTGCATTCGGCTGGCATGTGATCCTCATGGATGCCCATGATTTCGATGACATTGAAAGAGCCTTCAACGAGGCAGAGACCATCGTAGGCAAGCCCGTTGCCATCATCCAGAAGAGCACAAAGGGCAAGGGCGTATCCTTTATGGAAAATCAGGTTTCCTGGCACGGTGCCGCACCGAACAAGGAACAGTACGAGCAGGCAATGGCTGAGATCCAGCAGCAGCTTGCAGAATTGGAGGCGTAAACCATGGCTGATGTAATGAAGAAGGCAACCAGAGAGAGCTACGGCGAGGCGCTGACCGCTCTGGCTGAAAAATATGAGAACCTCGTTGTTCTGGATGCAGACCTTGCAGCTGCAACCAAGACCGGTATTTTCAAGAAGGCATATCCGGACAGATTCTTTGACTGCGGTATCGCAGAAGCCAATATGATGGGCGTGGCCGCAGGTCTGGCCGCTTCCGGCATGATTCCCTTTGCCAGCACATTTGCGATGTTTGCAGCCGGCAGAGCATATGAGATTGTGCGCAATTCCATCGGTTATCCGGGTCTCAATGTAAAGATCGGTGCCACTCATGCCGGCATTTCCGTCGGTGAAGACGGTGCCACCCATCAGTGCAACGAGGATATCGCTCTGATGCGTACCATTCCCGGTATGACTGTCATTGTACCGAGTGATGATGTTGAGGCAAAGGCTGCCGTAGAAGCTGCCATCCTCCACAATGGTCCGGTTTACATGCGTTTCGGCAGACTCGCTGCCCCCGTTCTGAATGATCCTGCAACCTACAAGTTCGAGCTGGGCAAGGGCATTACTCTGCGTGACGGCAAGGACATCACCATCGTGGCAACCGGTCTGATGGTGGGTGAGGCCGCTGAAGCCGCTGAAAAGCTCGCTGCTGAGGGCATCGATGCCAGAGTCATCAACATCCACACCATCAAGCCCCTCGATGAGGAACTGATTCTCAAGGCCGCAAAGGAAACCGGCCGCATCGTGACTGTGGAAGAGCACAGCATCATCGGCGGTCTGGGCAGTGCCGTTGCAGACTGCGTGACAGAGAACTATCCCGTTCCTGTAACCAAGATCGGCGTGAATGACGAGTACGGCCACTCCGGCCCCGCTGTCGAGCTGCTGAAGGAATTCGGTCTGTGCGCTGACAACATCGCTGCAACCGTAAAGAAGGTTCTCGGCAAGTAATACAAACCCGAATCATTCCCCCCGAATCCCCGTGTCCGGATTCGGGGGATATTTGTCTATGGAAAGGAATGCCTATGAAACGATGGATTCTTCCATTCTGCCTGCTGACGCTTACCCTTTGCGGATGCGGTCAGGACGCAGTGCCCGCTGCACTCCCCGGAACGGCGCCCGTCACATCGGAGAGCACAACAGCAGCCATGACAACAGAAGCCCCGACGACCAGAGCGCCTGCGACGGCGCCGCCCATCCGTACCGCTCCACCCGAGGGACTGCTGCCGGATGGCCTCGAAGCCGAGGTCTATGAGGAAATCACGATCGGCATGCTGCTGGCGGACTGTGATCTGACACTGTCCGAACCGGATATGCTGCTCGATACGCTCACGCTGGGTGAGAAATCTCTGCCGGTTTGCTATGCGTCGGACGGCATCTGCTATCAGCATGAGATCACCTACACCGTGTCCGACCGCACAGCCCCCGTGCTGACCAAGGACGGTGACGGTGCGGAGGTCGTCTGCGGCAAGGCCTTTGATCTGAATGAATATGTGGGCTATGCGGATCGCTGTGACCCTATGCCGCAGCTGAGCTGGACGGGGGTGGTGGATACAGGCATCTGCGGCAGCTATCCCATCCGTGCGGCCGTGACCGATGCTTCCGGCAACAGCACCAGCTGGGATCTGACCGTTCAGGTCGTGCCGCAGAAGACCAAGGTGAAGGATGATCTGCCCCGCCTGCCATTCGGGGATTTCATGCAGCAGTATGCCGGTGACAATGTATGCTTTGGCATTGATGTTTCAAAATGGCAGGGCGAGATCGATTTTGCTGCTGTGAAGCAGGCCGGCTGTGAATTCGTCATTATGCGTGTCGGCCGTTTCACGGGGGACTATGCCCTCGATGAATATTTCTTCCGCAACATGGCGAATGCAAGAGCCGCCGGACTCAAGGTCGGCGTCTATCTCTATTCGACCGCCAACACCGAGGATGAGATCTGTGAGAATGCGGCCTTCATTGCCGCGCAGCTGAGCGGACAGGCACTGGATTTCCCCGTTGTCTTTGACTGGGAGAGCTTTGACCGTTTCCAGCAGTATGGCATCAGCACCTACGAGCTGAACCGATTGTACGATCTGTTCGCTGAAGAGATGGCAAAGCACGGTTATGACACCATGCTCTACAGCAGCCGGAACAATATGGGGAAGATCTGGGAGGAGCGTGACGAGCCGCTGTGGCTGGCCCATTATACATCCGCAACGGATTATGAGGGCGACTACGCCATGTGGCAGATGAGCTGCCGCGGCCGGATTCCGGGCATCACGGGCGATGTGGATCTGGATCTTCTGTATACGGACAGGATGGATTAACAAGAAAAACACCCCCGACGCATCGGGGGTGTCAGCTTGTCGAAAAAGTCTTTTTCTGGGGTTAGCACCCCTGTAACTGCCCCCACCCCAACCCCTCCCCCAACGGGGGAGGGGCTATATTGCGAGGGTACTGCGTACCCTCTAACCCGCCAAAGGACTCCGTCCTTTGTAACCGCCAACCAGTCCAGTGGGCATAAAAATGAGCCGAGATCAACCTCGGCTCAAATCCCGTATTCGGTTCATCACAATGAATCACAGTGAGTTACTGTGAATTACTGTGCGGTGAAATACTG
>SVNX01000028.1 GCA_015066665.1 Ruminococcus sp.
AATTTGTAGGTGTAAGTGATGAAAGAGAAAATAACTTTATGCGGTGATAATTGCATGGAATGTCCAAGGTACAATGCACGTACTCATGAAGAATTAACCGCAGTTGCCGAGCTATGGTATAAAGTTGGTTGGAGAACACATGTCGTTTCAAACGAAGAAATTGCTTGCAACGGCTGTTCTTCTCATAAGCAATGTACATATCAGTTAGTGGAATGCACAAAAGAGCATAGAGTAAGTAAATGCAACCAATGCGATGAATTTCCGTGTGCAAAGATTCATGCCATGTTGGAGCGTTCTGCAGAGTATTCTAAAAGATGCAAAGAAATGTGCTCGGAACAAGAATACTGTGTTTTGAAAAAAGCGTTTTTTGATAAAGAGAATAATTTAAAGAAATGATCAAATCCCAATTTGTCGAACTGAATATGATTACATAGCCATTTTAATGTCATCTATTTTGAGCATGACAGACAGCAAACCTCCGATGTGAAAGCATCGGAGGTTTTTGATTGTTTGTTGCAATTGTATGCAGGGTATGATATAATACAAGAGGTCGGACGGACCGGAAAATATAAATATGATGGAGACAAACCAATATGAATATTGAATATAAAGACTCTCATAATTTCGACTGTAAAGAACTGGAAAGATTGTTTCTTTCTGTGAACTGGTCTTCGGGACATTTTCCTGATAAACTTGTGACCGCAATGAAAAACTTTAATACAGTTTATTCCGCTTGGGATGAGAATAAACTCATTGGAATGATATGTGTTATGGATGACGGAATCATGAATGCCTATGTTCATTATCTTCTTGTTGACCCTGATTATCACGGAAAAACAATTGGAAGAACTCTTGTTAATATGGTAAAAGAAAAGTATAAGGAATATATGCGAATTGTGGTTGTCGCTTATAATGATGAACTGCACTTCTACGAAGCGTGCGGCTTTGAGAAAAGCAACGATACCTCGCCGATGTTTATCACATCGTTGTGGACATAAATTCAACACATCCCAATTTCCCAAACCAATCCGATCACACAGCCCTTGACAGGACAGCCGTCAAACCTCCGATGCAAAACATCGGAGGTTTCAGCTTGTAGAAAAAGTCTTTTTTCTGGGGTTAGCACCCCAAAGCCTGCCCCCACCCCAACCCCTCCCCCGAAGGGGGAGGGGCTATATTGCGAGGGTACTGCGTACCCTCTAACCCGCCAAAGAATTTCGTCCTTTGAACCTAATAAGGTTTTTCGACAGACTGAAACCTCCGATGCAAAACATCGGAGATTTTTTGCAAAAGCGTCATTTTCTCCACCAAATCCGCATTCTGTGAGTTGAATTGTATCCCTCGTTTTGCTATAATGTAGAAAAATCATGTACATGGAGGAACGAGAATGAAGAAACTACTGTCCGGCCTCATGGCCGCTGTCGTCGGCATGACGGCTGTACTTGCATCCGCACCGTATATTTCTGCGGACAATCCGATCGTACAGACAAACTACACCGCAGACCCTGCCCCCATGATTTACAACGATACCTTCTACGTCTACACCAGCCACGATCTCGACGGCTCCACCTATTTCACCATGCCCGACTGGAAATGCTACTCCACCACCGACATGCAGAACTGGACGGATCATGGCTCCGTGCTGAGCTATGCCGATTTCTCCTGGGCGGAGGAAAACACCGCATGGGCAGCCCAGTGCATCGAGCGCAACGGCAAATTCTACTTCTATGTGACACTCGTCCCTGCGGCTACCGGCGGCCGTGCCATCGGTGTTGCAGTGGCCGACAGCCCCGAGGGGCCGTTCAAGGATGCCCTCGGCAAGCCCCTCATCGGCCCGAACTGGGATTACATCGACCCGACCGTCTTCATCGATGACGACGGGCAGGCATACCTCTATTTCGGCAACCCGACGCTCAATTATGTAAAGCTCAACGAGGACATGATCTCCTATTCCGGAGAGGTCAGCCAGATTCCGCTCACCACCGAGGGCTTCGGCGCCCGTCCGGACGGCGATGAACGCCACCCCACCCTCTATGAGGAAGGCCCATGGTTCTACAGACGGGGCGATCTCTATTACATGGTCTATGCCGCATCCGGCATTCCGGAGAATATCTGCTACTCTACCAGTCCCACACCGACAGGCCCCTGGACATTCCGCGGGGAAATCATGGGCTCCGCCGGCGGCAGCTTTACCAATCACAGCGGCATCGTGGACTATCGGGGACATTCCTATTTCGCCTACCATACCGGACAGCTCCCCGGCGGCGGCGGCTTCACACGTTCGGTCTGCATCGAGGAATTCACCTATCAGCCCGATGGCCTGATCCCGAAGATCCCCCAGACCAAGGAGGGTCCTGCCCAGCTTGAAGCGGTCAATCCCTACATCCGCAACGAAGCGGAAAAGATCTGTTGGGAATCCGGCGTGGAAACCGAGGTCTGCAGCGAGGGCGGCATGAATGTGGCCAACATCGAAAAGGGCGATTACATCAAGATCAAGGGTGTGGATTTCGGCGATGGTGCGGAGAAATTCACGGCAAGCATTGCTTCTGCCGAGCAGGGCGGCGTGATCGAGGTCCATCTGGACAGCACAACCGGCCCGATCATCGGCGTCTGCAATGTCCCCGGAACGGGCGGCTGGCAGAACTGGCAGGAGGTTTCCTGCGATTCTGCCGGTGCAAGCGGCGTGCATGATCTCTATCTTGTCTTCTCCGGCGGCGATGGCTTCCTCTTCAATGTGGACTGGTGGCAGTTTACCGCAGCCGGCGGCGGCCTGACGGAAGAGGGCTACTATTTCAAGAGCACATTCGAAAACGGCGAGGACGGCTGGAGCAGCCGCGGCGGTGCTTCCCTGCAGCCGGCCGATACGGCAGCCTATGAGGGTGATGCCGCACTCTACGTCAGTGAGCGGACTGCCAGCTGGAACGGCATGATGAAGAAACTCCCCACCATGCATTTCCAAAAGGGCGAAACCTACAGCTTCAGTGCAGAGGTGATGCAGAACGAGGGCAGAATCTCCGAGCATATCATGATGAAGCTCGAATACAAGGACGGCAATGGGGATGTGCAGTACCACACCATCGCCGAAGCGGATGCCATCCGCGGTGAGTGGGTGCAGCTGTCCAATACGGAATATACCATTCCGGCGGATGCTTCTGACATGCATGTATATCTTGAGACGGCGGACGGTTCGGTGAGCTTTTATGCCGATCAGATCATTGCTGCCCCTGCCGGCACGGCGATTGCAGGCTCCGGCATCATCACGATTCTCAAGGGCGACGTCGACCGCAGCGGCCGGATCAATGCCTTTGATGCAGCCTATGCCAAGAAGGGCCTGCTGACATCGCTCCCGAACGCCATTGCCGAAGCAGAGGCCGATGTGGATGAGAGCGGCACATTTGAACTGGTGGATGTTGTTGCCCTGATTCAGTATGTGACCGGAAAAAGTGACCGCTTTGTGACGATTGAATAATCAAAGAGTCCCCCGCAGATACGGGGGACTTTTTTACGGATTGATACTGATTCTCACCCAAAAATAAATACTGCCGCACTGCTTTGCATGCAGAAAACACTTGAAAATCCGGAAAAACTGTGCTATAATGTAAGGTAAAGGAAATCAAGTCACGAATGAATGGTGAACGCGATGAAAATTCTTATCACAACCGATTTATATACAACCGAAACCAATGGTGTCGTTACATCCGTACGCAATCTGCGTGATTATCTCAAGGAAAAGGGGCATGATGTCCGGATCCTGACGCTCTCCGAATCCATGAACAGCCATAAGGACGGGGATGTGAGCTATATCCGCTCCGTGCCCATCGGCGTCTACCCGAATATCCGCATGCCTGTTTCCTATCATCACAGACTGGTGCAGGAACTGATCGACTGGAAGCCCGATGTCATCCACAGCCAGTGCGAGTTCTTCAGCTTTCAGTATGCCGCACGCATTGCACGCCTCACGGGTGCCCCCATTGTTCACACCTACCACACCCTGTACGATCAGTATGTGACCTATGTTGTCCCCAGCAAGCGGCTGGGCAACCGGCTTGTACAGATCTTCCTGCGCAAGCGGCTGAAAAATGTGGATCAGGTGATCGCACCGACACATAAGGTGGAGCATTCGCTGCTCAATTACGGCGTCAAGAACAAAATCAGCGTCGTGCCCAGCGGCATCAGCCTCGAACAGCATCAGAAGCGTCTGACCGAAGAGGAACGCCGTGCCAAGCGGGCTTCCCTCGGTATTTCCGACGATCAGAAAGTCCTGCTGTATCTGGGCAGACTCGGCACCGAAAAGAACCTTGACGAGCTGCTTGGTCTGTTCGCCGATGCTTTTGCCGAAAACCCGAGCCTTGTGCTTCTCATTGTCGGCGGCGGCCCCGCCCGTGAACAGCTCGAGCGCTACACCGACAAGCTTCACATCCATGACCATGTGATTTTCACCGGCATGGTGGAGCCGTCCGAGGTGCAGGAATACTACCAGCTCGGCGATGTCTTTGTCAGTGCCTCCACAAGTGAGACCCAGGGCCTCACCTATATCGAGGCGGCCGCCAACGGCCTGCCCCTGCTCTGCCGGCAGGATCTGTGCCTGCAGGATGTGATCGAACAGGGCGAAAACGGATTTGAATACACAACGGAAGAAGAATTCCTCCAGAACATCGAAGCCATCATGCAGAATCCCGACTGGCGTGTCCATGCCGGCAAGCGGAGCGAAGAGATTGCTGCCGGATTTGACAAGGAGATCTTCGGCGAGACCATGGAAAAAGTGTATGAATCCCTGCTGAAATAACAATGACCGGAAGCGTCCTGCCGCTTCCGGTTTTTTCTTTTTGGGTGTCAGATTTTTGGCACGGCCGGCGACTATATCAATGAACGCGTTCAAACAAAGTGAGGGATCAGAATGACGGACAACGAACTGCTTTTGCTTTTGCAGCAGAAGCCGGAAAAGGGACTGGAGGCCATTGTCAGACAGTACAGTGCCTATGTCATGAAAATTGTATCCACAAGGCTCTCGGATGTCTGTACAAAGGAGGACATGGAGGAAGCCGTCAGCGATATTTTCCTGCTGTTCTATCAGAGCAGCCGGAAGGAAGGCTTTGCCTGCCGCTCGCTGCGGGGTTTCCTGTCCGTTGTGGCAGCAAGGCACTGCATCAGTGTATTCCGGCAGAAATGCAGGCATCCCGCAGCCATTCCGCTCGATGAGATCGCAGAGCCAGCCTGTCCCCCGCCAATGGCAGAAACGGGACTGCATGAGGCACTCGAAAAACTTGATGGCACCGACAGGGCACTCATCATCCGCCGTTACTTCTTCGGGCAGCGCTCAAAAGAAATCGCTGCGGAAATGCAGATGAAACCCAATACCGTGGACAAGCGTTTGTCCCGTGCGCTTGTCAGACTGAGACGACTGATGGAGGAGGATGACCAATGAAACTCAATCCCGACCTGCTGCCGTATCTCCTGTCCGAACAGGATGCACAGCAGCTGACACCGATCTTCGATGATTTCGCGGAAAATACAGAGATCGAAACGGAAGCGCAGGAACGCATTCTCACTTCCGTCATGAGAAAGGCAGGTTTTACAATGAACGAACAGCAAACAAAGCCCAAAATCATCAAGCGCAGCCGCATCGTTCTCATCAGTGCCGCTGCGGCCGCCCTTTTGCTTACAACAATTACCGCCGTCGGCATGACCGCACGGCTTACAAAGGAAGAAGCTGCCAACCAGCTGATGGGCACCGGTGCGGCATCCTTCCTGGAAGATAACGACGTATCCGGTGCGCAAAAAACAGAAAATCCACATTTCAGAGTATATCTGGATTCGCTGTCCTCCGACGGGCACATTGCAAAAATGATGTTCTGCTTCGAGGCACTGGATGAAACCGGCATTGAACAGCTGAAAAACGGCCCCGGCGCACCGGATTTCATGCCCTATTATCTGGACACAGGGGAAGATATCATGTTCACGCACGGCTCGTCCGAATCGAACAGTCTGCTGAATGACGAGCGTCATGTCTATGTCTGCCGTGAGCTGCCGCTGTATCAGATCGATCTCAGCCGGCCGGTCGGACTGCGCTTCAAGAGCGGCACCTATTTCTGGGATGTGGACGATCCGAATCCTGCGGATGGTCTGACGCTCAAGGTCGATCTCTCGGCCAATCTGGAGACCATGACAGTTGTGAATGAAAGCGGCACGGCGCTTCTGCTGTCTCCGCTGGGGCTGAGTGCCATCGGGCCTGAAAAGGAGATGGACAGCATTGAGACGAAAGCCGACACCATGGTTGTGCTCCTGTATGACGACGGCAGTGAACGGATCATGTCACAGTCACAGGGCTTCCGGATCGGACGCACCACGCACAATGTACCCGAGGATCCGCTTTATGGTCAGACCGAGCTGCGAATCGGCTTCGGTTCGCTGACGGAGATCGGCAGCTGCACCGGTGTGAGGATCGGGGATCAGGTGTTTTATGCGGAAATATCGGAATGACAATCAACCAAAAAACGCACCCCAAAAGGGTGCGTTTCAGTCTGTCGAAAAACCTTATTAGGTTCAAAGGACGAAGTTCTTTGGCGGGTTAGAGGGTACGCAGTACCCTCGCAATATAGCCCCTCCCCCCTTCGGGGGAGGGGTTGGGGCGACTCCCCACGGGGTGGGGAGATGCCGAACAAAGTGAGGCAGAGGGGACGGCACCTGTAAGGTGGGGGCAGGCTTTGGGGTGCTAACCCCAGAAAAAAGACTTTTTCTACAAGCTGAAACGCACCCCAAAAGGGTGCGTTTTTTATGCATTACTTCTCCATCATCTTCACTGCCTGCATCATGATGGCACACTCCAGACGCTTCTTTTCCATCTCGCAGGAAAGCGTATGCGCTTCGTGAATGTCGCCCTGATACTGGTAGTTGTTGGCGTTGCAGCCGCCGCTGCAGTAGAACTTCGCCCAGCACTCACGGCACTTGGGCTTGTTGTAGATGTGCGTACCGGCAAAGAGCTTCTTCATCTCCAGATCAAAGGTGCCCTCATCCAGATTACCCATCTTGAATTCCTCCATGCCCACAAACTGATGGCAGGGATAAATGTCACCATCGGGGGTGATGGCCACATACTCGTTGCCGCAGCCGCAGCCCCGCAGACGCTTGATGGCACAGGGACCCTGCTCCAGATCAATCATGAAATGGAAGAAATTGAAGTGCTTGCCTGCCTTGTCATTCTCCAGCAGACGCAGTGCCAGACGCTCGTATTCCTCGCCGACTGCCGGCAGATCCTCTTCTGTGAGGGCGTAAGGATACTTGGACTCGCACATAACAGGCTCTACGGAAATCTGGTCAAAGCCGGCTTCATTCAGATGGAACACATCCTCTGCAAAATCGAGGTTGTACTTTGTAAAGGTGCCGCGGACATAGTAATCCTTGTCCTTGTCACGGGCATCCACGAGCTTCTTGAACTTGGGCAGAATGATGTCATAGCAGCCCTTGTCGTTCGGTGTCAGACGGATGCGGTCGTTGACCTCGGGACGGCCGTCGATGGAAAGCACGACATTGGACATCTCCTTGTTGATGAACTCGATCTTGTCATCGGTCAGCAGCATGCCGTTTGTGGTGATGGTGAAGCGGAAATTCTTGCCGTATTCCTTCTCACGCATGCGGGCATATTCTACAATCTCCTTCACGGCATCAAAGTTCATCAGCGGCTCGCCGCCGAAGAAATCAAGCTCAAGGTTCTCACGATTGCCGGACTGCTCAAGCAGGAAGTCGATGGCCTTCTTGCCGGTTTCCACGGGCATGAGCTTGCGGCCGGTACCGAAGTCGCCGGTGGAGGCAAAGCAATACTGGCAGCGCAGATTGCAGTCGTGTGCAATGTGCAGGCACATGGCCTTGACAGGCGAAGCCACCGCAAAGGCAGCGTATTTCTCATAATCATCCTCGGAGAAGAGGATCTTATCCTCATACAGCTCCTTGAGCTCGAGGTAGCATTCCTTGAGTGCCTCAGCGTCATACTTGCCGGACAGCTTGTCGAGGATTTCCTGCGGACAGGCATCGGCAAAGGGGGGCTTGGCATCGTCAAGCAGATCATAGGTCATTTCATCGACCAGATGCACGCCGCCGCTGTTGACATCCAGAACGATATACAGACCGTTCAGCATATACTTATGTATCATGATGAATCCATCCTTCATTATATATTTTCTCCGCCGGGGTGCCCGTACGGATGTGATGACATAAAAACCGCCCCACACGGTATGGTGCAGGGCAGTGAAGAATCAGCAAAAAACGCTTATCTCTCGCACTTCTGGTTCGCAACAGTGCAGGATGTCTTGCATGCGGACTGGCAGGATGCCTGGCACTTGCCGCAGCCGCCCTTCTTTGCGCTCTCCTTCAGGTTAGCCTTGTTGATGGTCTGAATGTGCTTCATAGATATTTCCCTCCGTTTCGTGTTCGAGCGTACTCGTTTTTTATATTATACCATATTCTTCCCCATATTGCAAGGGGAAAGTGAAATTTTCTTTCTGATATTTCAGAGATGGCCGCAGTCTCGCATGCCATGCCCTTTTTCTGCTCAGTTCGGTGGTTTGGTGCGCTTGCGGTTCACGCCGTACACGCCGCCGCACAGGGATGTGAGCAGGATGGCAGCGCCACGCACCCACACACCCGCATGCCACGGGCTGTGCAGACAACGCATGCCCGTCAGCAGCAGCAGACACAGAACCGACCCGCAGAGCAGTCCGCAGCCGAGGCCATGCCGGCCTGTATGCCTTGCAAAGCATGCCGCAGCACTCCCGCCGGCCAGACACCACAGAATCGTTGCAAGCCACGCAAGCAGCCATTCCGGCATCGGCATAGCAAGCAGAACGGCCGCACACAGCAGCACACCGGCCGCCATCTGCAAAAGGCCGCACCCGAGCGACAGCACCAGCCGGCACACAGGCGATTTCCATGGTCGGATCCGCCGCATCCGTACCCCTCCCTTTCTGGAATGATAGTACAGCCTATGCGGCAGGATGATGCAATATTACTCGGACTTAGGAGTCATTCTTGCCTTCTTCTTGGCAGCCTTTTCTGCTTCAGCTGCTTCGTTCAGGGTGATGTCCTCCTTGATGGCGTCACGCTTGAGACGGATCTTCAGACGGTCGCCGCCTGTTTCAAGAACAACGGTATCCGTTGCCTCCTCCACACGCATGACAATGCCCACGATGCCGCCGATGGATACAACCTCATCGCCAACCTGAATGTTCTTGAGCATCTCGCGTGCCTGCTTATCCGCCTTCTGCTGGGGACGGATCATAATGAAATACAGGAACGCCAGCATCAGAAGCGGCAGGGCAATGGTGGAAATCAGGGTCATCATTGCGCCCGGTTCTTCCGCAGCTGCACCGGATGCCTCCTCGGCAAATACGGTCAGACTGCTCATGGCATAGGCCATGCCGGCACCTGTCAGGACAGCCAGTCTCTTGCAAAATCTCTTCATGTTCATCGTAAATACTACCTCCATATGATTTTTATCTTCAGAGCTCATCGGCCCTGCATGTACGCATCCATTGCCTTGGCAGCGGCCTTTCCGGCACCCATGGCAAGAATTACCGTTGCGGCACCCGTTACGGCATCGCCGCCGGCGTAAACGCCGTCCTTGGTGGTCATCATGTTTTCATCCACGATCAGGCAGCCCCTGTTGTTGGCTTCAAGACCGGCCGTTGTTGTACGGATGAGAGGATTGGGAGATGTGCCGATTGCCATGATGACGGTATCGACAGCCAGCTCGTAATCGGAGCCTTCCACCTCTACAGGGCTGCGGCGGCCGCTGGCATCGGGTTCGCCCAGCTCCATCTTCCGGCAGACCATGGCCTTGGCACGGCCGTTTTCATCGCCGAGAATCTTCACAGGATTATTGAGGGTCAGGAATTCCACGCCCTCTTCCTTGGCATGGTGCACCTCTTCACGTCTTGCGGGCATTTCCGCTTCGGAACGGCGGTACACGATATAGACATGCTCCGCCCCCATACGCAGAGCACTTCTTGCCGCATCCATTGCAACATTGCCGCCGCCGACAACGGCAACGGACTTCGACTGCAGAACGGGCGTATCATAGCCTTCTTTATAGCCCTTCATGAGATTGATGCGGGTGAGGTATTCATTTGCAGAGCATACGCCCACAAGTGCCTCGCCCTCGATGCCCATAAAGCGGGGCAGACCCGCACCGGAACCGATGAAAATGGACTCATAGCCCTGCTCCATCAGCTCATCGACGGAGAGCACCTTGCCGATGACCATGTTCGTCATGATCTCGACGCCCAGATCACGCAGGTTCTGCACTTCCTTCTGGACAATGTCCTTCGGAAGACGGAACTCGGGGATGCCGTACATCAGCACGCCGCCGGCCACATGGAAGGCCTCGAAAATCGTCACGTCATAACCGAGCTTTGCCAGATCCGCAGCACAGGTCAGACCTGCGGGGCCGCCGCCCACGATGGCAGCCTTATGGCCGTTCTTCACAGGCATTTCAGGCTTTTCCTCTGCCTGTGCCATATGGGTATCGGCCACAAAACGCTCGAGTCTGCCGATGCCGACCGGCTCGCCCTTGATGCCGCGCACGCACTTGCTCTCGCACTGGCGTTCCTGCGGACAGACACGGCCGCAGACCGCGGGCAGACCGTTTGTACTTGTGATGATGGCATAGGCCTCTTCAAATTCGCCCTCTGCCACCCTGGAGATGAACTCCGGAATCCGCACGCCCACAGGACAGCCGGAGACGCAGGGCATATGCTTGCAGTTCAGGCAGCGCTGCGCTTCCTCCTGTGCCATTGCGGCGGTATAACCGAGTGTTACCTCGTCAAAATTTCTTGCTCGTACCTTCGGATCCTGTTCCGGAACCGGTACCTTATTCAGTGCCATATTCGGCATGATGCCACACTCCCCTGCAATTACTTGATCTGATCGGCTGCACGGAGCATCCGGCAGCTTGCTTCTCTCTCACGATAGGTGCCGTTGCGGCGCATCAGCTCGTCAAAGTCCACCTTGTGTCCGTCAAAATCGGGGCCGTCCACGCAGGCATAGCGGATCTTGCCGTCCACGGTCACGCGGCAGCCGCCGCACATACCCGTACCATCCACCATGATGGGATTGAGGGAGACGAGGGTCGGGATCTCATAGGGCTTTGTCAGCGCACACACAAACTTCATCATCGGGACGGGGCCGATGGCAATCACGGCGTCATACTTCACGCCGCTGTCGATCTTTGCCTGCAGTGCCTGGGTCACAAATCCCTGCTGACCATAGCTGCCGTCATCGGTGCAGATGGTCAGGTCGCTGCAATGGCTGCGGAATTCGTCCTCAAGGATGACAATGTCCTTCGAACGGAAGCCCGCAATCACATCCACCTGCAGACCTGCCGCATGCAGGTACTTTGCCTGCGGATAGGCAATCGCACAGCCCACACCGCCGCCGATCACGCAGATGCGTGCGGCACCCTCGGGCAGATGCGTCGGCACACCGAGGGGGCCGACCACGTCGGAAATGTACCCGCCCTCAGGAAGTGCATTCAGCTTTTCGGTGGAATGACCGACAATCTGGAATATAATGGTGATGGTGCCTGCCTCACGGTCAAAATCCGCAATCGTCAGCGGCACACGCTCGCCCATCTCATCGACACGGAAAATAATGAACTGTCCGGGCATGGCCTTTCTGGCAATGTAAGGCGCTGCAATTTCCATCAGTGTTACGGAAGAGTTCAGCTCCCTTTTCTTCACGATCTGAAACACAGTCCTGTTCCTCCTTATCTGCAGTATCCGCTTGATTCCGGCTTCTCCGGATCCGGATACAGTCTCTCTTCTTAATATAATTATACTCTTTATTATAACACAGCGCCATGCTTTCTGTCAATGGATTTTTTATGTCTTTTCAGACGAAACATATGAACAAAAACCGCCCCCAGCCGTCACTTCTGATAAAAGCCGTGCCCGGATACACCTTGTTTTCCTGTTTTTGCACATGATGTAAAAAATATTTACCTTTTCTTGCAAAATGCTATTGACAAACTGATTTTCATGTGGTATAATAGAATTACAGTCAGGGATGACAATTCGGAAAGAGTCCGAAAATTTCAGAGTCCTTCACTGTGCTTCCGGAGGATGTCAACAAGATGTAAAAACTATTTACAAGTAAAGCAATGCATAAAAAGGAGTGAAACAGCATGTATACCTGGATGATCATCTGGGGGGTACTGTTCGCCGTCACCGTGATTGCTGAGCTTTCGACCATGCAGCTGGTCTGCATCTGGTTTGCAGCCGGATCGCTGGGTGCGTTTCTGGCGGCTGCGGCGGGACTTGGGCCGTTCTGGCAGATTGTGATTTTCACAGCCATTTCCGTTCTGCTGCTGATCTTCACCCGTCCCCTGCTCAAAAAGCTCATGGTCAGCAAGGTGACCCCCACCAATCTCGATGCTGAAATCGGCCGCACGGCTGTTGTCATCGAGGAGATCGACCCCGACAAAAACACCGGCCGTGTGAAGCTCGGCGGCGTAAACTGGCGTGCCCGCACCGATGACGGCTGCGTGATCCCCGCCGGCACCATCGTCCGTGTTGAACGCATTTCCGGCACAACCGCATTCGTTACAGGCACCGAACAGCCTGTTTCCATGAAACAATAAGGAGGATTTCATTATGGATTATGTAGGATATTTCATCATCGGACTGATCATCTTTCTGGTGATCGTACTGGTCAACTGCATCCGCATCGTACCGCAGGCACATGTGTATGTTGTGGAGCGTCTGGGCACCTTCCGCACCGAATGGCAGACAGGCCCGCACATTCTCATGCCGTTCTTTGACAGAGTGGCACGCAAGGTTTCCATCAAGGAGCGCGTGGTGGACTTCCCGCCTCAGCAGGTAATCACAAAGGATAATGTTACCATGCAGATCGACACTGTCGTATTCTTCCAGGTAACGGATGCCAAGCGTTATACCTATGGCGTGGAAAACCCCATGATGGCGATCGAAAACTTCACCGCCACCACCCTGCGTAACATCATCGGTGAGATGGAGCTTGACGCAACCCTCACCTCCCGTGACGTCATCAATACCAAGATCACAGCGATTCTGGACGAAGAGACCGACCGCTGGGGCATCAAGGTGATCCGTGTTGAGCTGAAGAACATCCTGCCGCCCCGTGAAATTCAGGATTCCATGGAGAAGCAGATGAAGGCCGAGCGTGAGCGCCGTGAGAAGATCCTGCAGGCCGAGGGTGAAAAGAAGTCCATGGTACTGTCCGCCGAGGCCGAGAAGGAGTCCAAGATCCTGCGTGCACAGGCTGACAAGGAAGCAGAAATCCTCCGTGCAACTGCGGAGAAGGAAGCCATGATCCTGCGTGCGGATGCTGTCCGTGAGCAGAAGATCCGTGAAGCCGAGGGTGAAGCGCAGGCCATCGCCGCTGTGCAGACAGCACTGGCCGAGAGTCTGGAGCGACTGAATCAGTCCAACCCGAATCAGGCTGTCCTGCAGCTGAAGGCCCTTGAGGCATTCGCAAAGGCTGCCGACGGCAAGGCAACAAAGCTCATCATTCCGAGCGAAATTCAAGGTCTGGCAGGTCTCGCCGCAGGTCTCAAGGCCGTGAGCGAAACAACCGAAGAAACAAAGTAAACGGAGGTATCCTTATGAGAAAATGCATCAGATGCGGTGCGGAAATGCAGGAAAACTGTGCAATCAAGGTGGAGGGCAGCGGTCTGGGCATCGTCATGTCAACCAGGAAGGATGCGCTGTTCAGCGGCAGAATCGGTATTCCGAATGTTGCGGTCTGCACGAAATGCGGCGAAGTCTCCATTTATGTTGAAGATACAAAAAAATTATCCAATGAAGGATAAGGGATAAAACTGCGCCCCGCACACCCGTGCGGGGTATTTTGGATGGAAAGGACTCGCAAATCATGGATGATTTATTTGAACTGGTCTTTGAATTCATCGCCGGTATTGTGGAAGAAATCGCCCTTGACAAACGCATTCCGAGAGGGATCCGCTGTACCGTCATTGCTGTTTTCGGCATTTTTCTGACCGGCCTGTTTCTGGTGGTGGGCTATCTGCTGGAATCAGTCGTCGTTATGTGGATCGCTGCAATTCTGGCCGTCATCACGGCAATTGCCACACCCGTATTGATAATAAGAAACTGGAGAAGAGGATAAGGGAGGAACATTATGAATGAAAAACTGAAAACAATCTGCGAGCGGTTCATCGCTGACAGGGATCTGCTCAAGAGCACCTTTCCCTGGGACAATATCTACATCATCCCCGTCTGTGCGGCACTCCTTGGCAGCCGCAAAGCAGAGATCACAGCGGATAAGCTCAAGGAATGCCGCAAGCTGATCGAGCAGCACACCAGTATTTTCTCGAAATTCCGTCCCCACACCATGCTCCCCATGGCATCGCTTCTTGCCTGTGCAGAGGATCCGCTCGATCAGCTTCAGGTCTCCATGTGCATCGGCAGCGACATGAAGGAGCATCTGTACGCCACGGAATATCTGGCACTCGTTTCGGGCATGCTGGCAGGCCGCATTGCCCGTGAAGACGTGGATGCCCACGCCGCCCGTGCCAAGGAAATCCATATGCTGATGAAGCAGAAGCATCCGCTTCTCACCACCAGCGAGGACAGTGCCTATGCTGCATTGATGGCTTTTTCAGACAAATCTGCTGAAACGCTCGTGGCCGAGATGGAGCAGTGCTTCCAGACGCTCAAGCCCCGCTACCATGATTCGGCCTCGGTGCAGTCAGCCGCACAGGTGCTCACGGTCACAGAGGGCACACCGGATGAAAAATGCGGAAAGCTCTGCGCCCTGTTCGATGGTCTGACTGCCGCCGGCAATCCCTGCGGACGCTTCCATGAGCTGAGCATGCTAAGTGTCCTTGCTCTGGTGAAGACGGACACGGAAACACTCACCGCCGAAATCATCGAAGCAGACGCATTTCTCGAAAAACAGAAGGGCTATGCCGTAGGCGGTCTTGACAAACGCACCCGGCTGCTGCATGCCATCATGCTCGTGACCATCCTGCATGATGACGATGACGGCCTCACCATGATGGCCGCAAGACATGCAGCACTGTGCACAGTGATTGCCTCCTATGCGACGGCCTCGACGGGTATTCTCTGATGCGCCGGTGCATTTTTCCGCTTACGCTGATGCTGCTGCTCTGCGGATGCAGCACACCGCCTGCAGAACCGGTGACAGAGACGCTGCCCTGCGAAACAGTGCCATCCACCGAAACGGAAACGGCAACCGCCTCCGGCACAGAGACAGGCCTGACCTTTTCGGTTCACAGCCGCAGCATCGATTTTTACCAAAACGGCGTCTTTTTGCAGACGCTCACCAGTGAAACCGACCTCGGTGCAAAGGACATTGTCCTCACCGACTACGACAGCGACGGCTTTGCGGATGTCTTTCTCCCCGAACGGCCTCGCAGCTTCCGTGGGCATTACTATCACTATGATGCCGCAGCCGGCAGACTTGTCCTGTGGGATGTGCTGAATGCCGAGGAATCCGGCACGGGCTGGTATATGGAAAAGAATGCGGACGGCACACTCACAATGACCGCCCACAGCATCTACGGGAGCACCCGCACGACCTACCGTTGGGAACAGGATGTGCTCATTCCGGAGGCACTTCTGGAGCATTACTGGAATGAGAAAGGCACCGTGGAAGACACCTATATTTTCTCGGATGCACAGGAAAAGATCCTTGTAGAGCGGGATATTTCGGACGATGACGGCAATCCGGTCAGAACCATCGAATATCCGCTGTATTTCCGCATTACGGAGGATGCGGTTCTGGTGCTGAAGAACGCAGAAATCGTACAGACGCTGGCACTCGGTTCGTTCTGGGAGAGCTATGCGGCACTGGGCGAGTTCTTCAGACAGCAGCAGCAATCCCCTACCATGCCTATGGAGGGGGCATATCTGCGCGAACCGGAAAGCTACCTCGGCACGGCGGATTATGATTTTGACGGGCACGATGATCTCTACATTCCCGACACACTGCAGGGAGCGTGCACGGGGACATATTACCGATACGACCCGGACGCCTGCGCCTATGTGGCGTGGGACGCCCTCAATGCCATCGGACACGCACTGTATACAGAAGCCGATGACCATACGCTGCATGGCTTTGCCGAAGACGGCACGGAGCGGATCTTCTGCAGCTATGCATGGAAGGATGGCGGACTTGTGCGGATACCTGAAGAATAACGGCAGCAGCCCCCTTTGGGGGCTGTCAGTCTGTCAAAAATCCTTATTAGGTTCAAAGGACGGAGTCCTTTGGCGGGTTAGAGGGTACGCAGTACCCTCGCAATATAGCCCCTCCCCCATTGGGGGAGGGGTTGGGGTGGGGGCAGTTACAGGGGTGCTAACCCCAGAAAAAGACTTTTTCGACAAGCTGGCAGCCCCCTTTGGGGGCTGTTTTTTCGCCGGATTGCTGCCGAAAAATCCTGGAAAACCATTGACAGCCTCCGCTGCAGCGTGCTATAATAAAGCTAATACCACGCAGTTTCTGCGATCAAAGGAGTGATTTTCATGCTGAAACGAAGACTGACTGCCGCAGCCGCTTCCGCTGCTGTGCTTTTGTCCAATCTGAGCCTTCTGTCTGCCGGTGCAACGGACCCTGCCAGTGCTGAGGTGGATGCGCTGCAGTATTCCTACGAGATCATCCCCCTGCTTGCCCCGTTCAATGATTATTTCTACATCCGCACGGACAACCCCCATCCGCAGTCCTTCCGCTTTGCCGATCACGATTCGCCGTATTCGGAAACCTCCGTCATCGAGCTGAATGATACGCTCTATGCCGATGTGGCCTATGAGGATCCTGCGCTCTATCGTGTCAACGGCGGCTATCTCTTCCGCAGCGGCTCGACAAACGGCGGTGAAATTACCCTCCAGATTCAGGAAGAAATTACCCGTGAAGAATACAACACCGTCATCTACGGCACGCCCGAGCCCGATTCGACGGGCTTTTCCCCCTACCACGGCATGCCCGTTGACAGCTACAAGCATTACTATGAGGACGGCTGGAGCTATTCGGTTCTCGGCTATTACAAGTGGGCGGATACCGATGTCACCTTCACCCTGCCCTCGCTCTGTGATGAATGCGATTATCTGATCGAACAGTACGCCACGGGCGACGGCTTCTTCGAAGACATGACAGCGGTGCAGACGGGCTTTTCGGATATCTGTCTCTACAGCGGCTCCTACATCCGCGGTGAAGTCTACCGCTCGAGTTCACTTGACTGGCGGCTGTCCCCTGCCGGTCACGCCGATCAGGTTTTCTACATCTACAGCCCCTACAGCCGACGGGACAACAAGTCCCTCTTTGCCACAGCACTCTATCCCTACCGCTATGATTCGCTCGGCTTTCCGTCCATGATGGCACTGATTTCCACCCGTCTCGATGAAACCTCGACCTATGAATGGGACAGCTACAGCCACGCCAACATCAACGTCACCTACAACGGCGAGACCCGCACCTATGGCGGTCAGGGCAATGGCGAGGGACAGGGCATCAACATGGAAAACATCAGCTATGTGTTTGATTTCAGCGATTCTGCCGCAGTCTATACACTCGACAGTGCCCGTGCACTGCTGGATGAATATGCCGCACTCGAAATTGAGGATGATATTCCCCGTGAGGGTGCCCTCACATGGAAGACGATCTGCGACACCGTCGGGGATGGTGCATGGGTCGACATGGGGCGTTACTACACCTATTTATTTAAAGAGGATGACAGGGATTATTACTATGCTGAAGAATTCGGCGTAGGTGAGAGCATCTATTGGTGGGGCAGTCTTGGCACCTGCACGGACATGTGGGTGGACGGCCGCTACATCAACAAGGCCGAATGCTTTGTCAGGGGTGCGACGCTTGCAGAGCATCCGGAAGCAGCGATGCTCCTGACCGAAGTCACGCTGCCGGAGCTTGTGGATCACACCTGGACATGGGATCCGGAAACGGAGACCTCGATCATGCTCTCGGCGGAGATTGTCGAGAAGGAGATGAAGAATGTCGTTTTCACCTATGATCCGGAACTGGATCTGTGGACGGAACCTGATTCCTACGGTCTGTTCAAGATGTTTGTGGATCAGGATGTCATTGATGCGAGCTATCTGGACAAATTGTCGCTGACACGCGAGGAGATGGAAGAAATCATTGCCGATGGCAAGACCGATCGTTTTCCGGAGCAGGGTTATTTCTTCGACGGCAAATCCCCGCAGGGTGCGCCTTTTGTACGGGGAGACGGCAATGATGACGGCACAGCGAGTGTGGCAGACATGGTACTGCTGCACAAGTGGCTGCTGCACACACCGGATGCGGTACTTGCCAACTGGAGAAATGTAGATCTGAACGAAGACGATGTGATTGACGGCTTTGATCTGAGCATTCTGAAGCGTGAACTGGTGATGAAGTAATGAAAAACGACGCCCTTGCGGGCGTCGTTTCAGCTTGTCAAAAAAGTATGATTTCGCTTAATTTTGCCCCACCCCTACCCCCTCCCCAAAGGGGAGGGGAAAGAGGGAGGGTGCTGCCGCACCCTCAACCCGCCCTCTTGCAGAGTACTTTTTGGCTATTTATTGAGGGTTATAGGGGGCGCAGCCCCCCTATAATTTTGCCCCACCCCTACCCCCTCCCCAATGGGGAGGGGGAAAGAGGGAGGGTGCTGCCGCACCCTCAACCCGCCTCTTGCAGAGTGCTTTTTGGCTATCTATAGGGGGATCACATCTCATCAGACACCCCTTTGGGTCAAGGGCTCCGCCCTTGGCGGGGGAAGGGGTGCGCAGCACCCCTTCTTTTTCCCCCTCTCCCCTACGGGGGGAGAGGGGGCAGGGGGTGTGGGGGGGATCAGATCACTCCCTTTTGCAGCATCACATTGGCATAGATGGCCTTCTCACTCGTGGCAATGATGCAGTAGGCCTTCTTCGCTTCCTCATAAAAGGCAAAACGCTCAGTCGTACCGACTGTCTCTGCACCACGGGAATCATGCTTCGCAATGATCTCCTTGTAAGTGTCCCAGATGGGCGTTTCAGCCAGATCACCCGGCATCACTTCCATCAGCTGCACCGGCTTCTCCACATAGGTGTCCAGCGGGAACAGCGTCAGAATCGCATCAAGCAGCTCCGGTACGCCATGACCGTCACAGCGGATGACAATGGCATCCCGTCCCATGCTCTCCGCCGGAAAATTACCGTCGGCAATCACAAGACGGTCGCTGTGTCCCATTTCACACAGTACCTTCAGCAGCATGGGGGACAGAATCGGGGGAATGTTCTTCAGCATATGCATCGCTCCTTGCTTTTTTTCAAAAGTATAGCATGTTTGCAGGGGATTGTCAAGTGGCTGCCTTCGCACTGCGGCTGTATTCCACACCCATATTTTCTCTTGACATCCGCCCTTTTCAGGTGTATAATAATAAAGTATTCTATCCAAAGTTTGTAAGGAGGCATTCCTATGTCCATGGAATTCATCAGAAAGCTGCCCCTGCCGGAAGAGATCCGCAGCGAGTTCCCGCTTTCTCAGAAATGTACTGAAATCAAAATGCAGCGTGATGCTGAGATCCGCAGAGTCTTTACCGGTCAGTCCGACCGCCTGATTCTCATCATCGGCCCCTGTTCTGCCGACCGTGAGGATTCTGTTATGGAATATATGCACCGTCTGGCCAAGGTGAATGAGCAGGTCAAGCACAAGATCCTCATCATCCCCCGCATCTATACCAATAAGCCCCGTACCAACGGTACCGGCTATAAGGGCATGGTACATCAGCCCGACCCCACAAAGGCCGAGGATATGCTCGAAGGTCTGCTCTCCATCCGTAAGCTCCATACCAGAGCCATTGAGGAAACAGGCTTCACCTGTGCCGATGAAATGCTCTATCCCGAAAATTACCGCTACCTCTCCGATCTGCTCTCCTATGTTGCCGTCGGCGCACGCAGCGTGGAAAACCAGCAGCATCGTCTGACTGCAAGCGGCATGGATATTCCGGTCGGCATGAAGAACCCGACCAGCGGCGATCTGTCCGTTATGTTCAATTCCATCTTTGCTGCCGAAAGCAGTCATACCTTCCTCTACAGAGGCTGGGAGGTACACACCACCGGCAATCCCCTCACCCATGCCATCCTGCGCGGTTATGTCAATAAGCACGGCGAATCCCTGCCCAACTATCACTATGAGGATCTCCTGCTGACCCACCATCACTATGCTGAAAAAGGCCTGCAGAATATGGCTGTCATCATCGATACCAACCACGCAAATTCCAATAAGTGCTACCTTGAGCAGCCCAGAATCGTCAACGAAATTCTGCACAGCTGCCGCCATAACAGCGAGATCAAGAACATGGTCAAGGGCTTCATGATCGAAAGCTATCTTGAGGACGGTGCACAGAAGGTCGAAGAAGGCATCTACGGCAAGTCCATCACAGACCCCTGCCTCGGCTGGGAAAAGACCGAGAAGCTGATCTATCAGATCGCCGATCAGCTGTAATTCCAGAAAAACAATATCGCACTGATGCAGTCCTTTTCGGGCTGCATCTTTTTTGCTGTGCGATGGTTGCATTTGGAAATGCTTCATGCTATAATGAAAATATACTTCTGTAGGAAAGAGGGATTATCCATGAAACCAATCATCCGCATCACCTATCAGCCGCCCGCTGTGCAGCTCTCTATCAATGGCACGCCCCTCACCTGGCCATATCCCGCAGCACATCCCATTGACGAATGGGGCATCTGTGTGCCGGAAGAGAACTGGAAGGGTCTGCATGCAGAGCTGGCACCGCTGCTGAAGGACAATGGCTGCGTGATCTGCTATACCGGTCCCGAGGATGAACTGTTCGTGCTCAAGGTGCTGCTCAAGGAACTTCATGCCGAATATATGACGGAAGCAGAACTGGCCGAAGCCCTTGCGGCGGAGGAAGCCGCACGGCAGGCAGCCATTGAGGCGGAACGTGAACGTGCAGAAGCAGAACGCATCCAGGCCGAGACGCAGGCACAACAGGCCGCACAGACACGGTCGTCTACCCGCATGAAGCGGTTCATTCCGGTCATTCTGATTCTGGGTGCCCTGCTCTTTGTCGGCGCCGTGCTTCTGCTGATCCTGCTGCTCCATCGTCTCGGCAGCGGGACAAACTCCGAGGGCGGCAATATGCCCGAAACCGCCATCACCGCCGCCCAAACCGCAACATCTGAGAGCAGCCCTGCGGCGGAAACCACCAAGGAAACACCCGACCTCTCCCTCTCCACAGCAGCCACAGTGGAAATTATGGAGGTCGCCACAACAACCGAAACGGCGTTTGAAATTCCGCAGACGGCCAGCTGCCTTGACGATGCCGGCAATACTGTCACAGGAAACCTTGAATCCATTGCCGATCTGGATCTCGAACTGGATGGCAGGATGGAAAAAGCAGCTAAATACTACTCATCCAGGGACAATCTGTACTTCTATCAGATTTATAAAAATGACAGCTTCTACTGCACTACCGTCCCAAGTACGGGCATGGGATGCGGCACCAGTTATGATTTCTTCCTGACAGATCAATCCGGCAGAAGACGTCTTGCTTCGCTCGTCATGATGGATTGTTGGTTTATCTGCTATTACACAGGCTATAACGGCTCTTATATGACGTACGAGCGTATGGTTTCCATGTCGTCCGACTACTACTGGGAGAGTGATTTCACAATCCGTGAAAATCCTGCCACGTTCGATGAGGTTCTGGATTATATGTACAGCCTTGGCTTTGAAAAGGACAAGCGTGATATCCCCGGCATGCTGCAGGACAACCTCGAGGCAGTCGCCGAAAGCCTGTCCTCTCCGGATACCACGGAAGCCGCATCCACGTTCCCTTCTGCTTCTGCCACAGCTGCCAGCACCGGAAAAGACCTCGATGAGATCGATACATATTACCGCTCCATGATTGAAATGAATCAGGAATCCATCAAGCAATATGAATCCGACCCCAACTATGATCCCTCACTGGTCGGTGCGGATGCCCAATATTACAAGGATATGGCCGCCGAACTGTCCCGTGAACAGGCTCTCCTCGAGCGTTCCGGCGATACAGCCGGTGCCCGGGCTCTGCAGGATGACATCGATGCCTGCTATGAAATCGCAGAACGCATCTACATCACCAATACCTACCATGAAAAAATCCTCGACCTGCAGGAGGAGATTGAAGAATTGGAAATGGAATGGGCTGCCGCACGGAGATGATGAGAAAAATTTGCAGATTCTTCGGTTTCCCTCTTGCATTTTCCTTTACCGCATGATATAATAAAGTTATCAGAATCGTATTTTAAGTAAAAAGGAGGATTCCCTATGAAACGAAACAGATTGGTTTCCCTGCTTGCCGCATCGGCGATGCTGCTGGGCTGTGTGCCCGCAATGCCCGCCATGGCAGAAGCAGGCGTGCAGAAATATGAATTCGAGGACGGTGCCACCAGCGGCGGCACGATCTACACAGAGGGCTGGGCGGGCAATTCCGCCGAGGACGGCTCCGGTGTGGACTTCGATCTGACCGGCTTTTCCGGCACGGGCTTTTCCTACCTCGACCAGAAGGGCACCACGGTTTCCATCGATGTGACCGTCCCCGAAGCCGGACTCTATTCGCTCACCATCTGCTATTGTGAGCCGTACGACCTCAACAAGAAGGTGCAGTACCTCAACATCAACGGTGTCAATCAGGGCGATGTCAGCTTCAAGCACAACACCGAATTCACCGAAACCTCCGGCGGCGTGGTCATGCTGCAGGAAGGCACCAACACCATCGAGCTGAAGGCCTACTGGGGCTACACCTTCTTCGATTATCTCACCATCGAGCCCGCTCCCGAGAGCCTGACCAATCTCACCCCCACCCGTCAGCTCTCCAACCCCAATGCCTCCGACACCACAAAGCGTCTCTACAATTATCTCTGTGATGTCTACGGCGAGCATATTCTCTCCGGACAGCAGGAATACTGCGGTTCGCACAACTACAATTCCTGGAATGACCCCGATACCTTCATCAAGGACAACGAGGCCGAATTTGAATACATCCTCGAGAAAACCGGCGAGCAGCCCGCCATCCGCGGCATCGATTTCCTCGCCTACAACACCACCTCCGACTGGCGTGACCAGGCGCCGGAACGCTGCATTGAGTGGTTCAACGAATACGGCGGCATTGCCACTGTGAGCTGGCACTGGAATGTCCCCACGGAAAAGGGCAGCACCACAACGGCGTTCTATGTGGAATCCACCGGCAACACTCCCTTCACGACCTTCAGTGTCACCAATGCCGTGACCGAGGGCACATGGGAGCATGAGCTGATTCTCAAGGATATTGAGCTGATCGCAGGCGAACTCCAGAAGCTCGAGGATGCCGATGTGCCGATTCTCTGGCGTCCCCTGCACGAAGCCGAGGGCGCATGGTTCTGGTGGGGTGCGGAAGGCCCCGAGCCCTGCAAGAAGCTCTACCGTCTGCTCTATGACCAGCTGACCAATGTCTATGGTCTGGATAACCTGATCTGGCAGTGGACGGGCTACACCTATGAAACCTCTGCGGACTGGTATCCGGGTGATGATGTGGTCGATATGGTCGGCTATGACAAGTATAATGCTGTGGACGGCCTGCCGAACCTCAGCTCCATCTCCTCCACCTTCTACAGCCTCGTACAGAGCACGGACGGTGAGAAGATGGTTGCCATGACCGAGAACGATTCCATCCCCTCCCTCGAAAACCTGCTGAAGGACAAGGCCGCATGGCTGTATTTCTGCCCGTGGTACATGAACTACCTCACAAGCGAGCAGAACAACCCCGTGGACAATCTGGTGGAGATCTACCAGAGCGACTACTGCATCACACTCGATGAGCTGCCGGATTTCCGTACCTATCCGATCACGGAGGGAACGCCCGTTGAGACCACCGCACCGACGGAAACCACAGCCCCCACAGAAACCTCTGCACCCATAGATCGTTTGCCGGGTGACATCAACTGTGACGGCGCAGTACAGATCGTGGATGTGGTCATGCTCAACAAGGTACTCATGGGTGCCGATTCGGCCAGTCCCGAGGGCCAGTTCAACGCCAATGTCGATGGCGAGGAGGGCCTGAGTCCTTCCGATTCACTGCTCATCCTCAAGTCCCTTGTCGATCTGGTGACACTCTCCTGACCACTCAGAATAGAATGATACAGACCGCCCATACTGATGATGTATGGGCGGTCTGTTTATCGAAAAAACATACTTTCACTTCAATTTGCCCCACCCCCTGACCCCCTCCCCAGAGGGGAGGGGGAAAAGAGTAGGGTGCTGCCGCACCCTACCCCGCCCTCCTGCGGAGTGCTTTTCGGCAATATACTGGGGGGGTAGAGGGAACAGCTCCCTACATGCGTCGATGCCCTGAGCTGAGGCAGGATGCTGCTTGATGTGAAGGGTATGCCGGCACAGGATATGAGCCGGTATGCCCTGAGCTGAGGCAGGATGCTGCTCGATGTGAGGGGTATGCCGGCACAGGATATGAGCCGGCAGGGGCAGGATTTTTGGCCCCCCGAAAAAAGAATTTTTGACAGCCTCACTGCCCATACTGATGATGTATGGGCGGTTTGTTTATCGAAAAAGTATACTTTCACTTCAATTTGCCCCACCCCCTGACCCCCTCCCCAGAGGGGAGGGGGAAAAGAGTAGGGTGCTGCCGCACCCTACCCCGCCCTCCTGCGGAGTGCTTTTCGGCAATATACTGGGGGATAGAGGGAACAGCGCCCTACATGCGTCAATGCCCTGAGCTGAGGCAGGATGCTGCTCGATGTGAAGGGTATGCCGGCACAGGATATGAGCCGGTATGCCCTGAGCTGAGGCAGGATGCTGCTCGATGCGAGGGGTATGCCGGCACAGGATATGAGCCGGTATGCCCTGAACTGAGGCAGGATGCTGCTCGATGTGAGGGGTATGCCGGCACAGGATATGAGCCGTCAGGGGCAGGATTTTGGCCCCCGAAAAAAAGAATTTTTGACAGCCTCACCGCCCATACTGATGATGTATGGGCGGTTTTTTATACGAGAAAGGAGATATCATGTGTACGACCATTGCAATTGCAGGCCAGCAGTTCTGTTTTGGCCGCAATATGGACATTGCAGAAGATTTCGGCCAGCAGGTGCTGCTTGTGCCGGAAAGGGTGCCGCTTCCGCTCCGGCAGGAGACAGCACTGGATACGCACTACGCCATACTCGGCATGGCACGGCTGCAGGACGGCTTTCCCCTCTTTGCCGATGCGATGAATGAACACGGGCTGTGCATGGCGGGACTGAATTTTCCACAATTCGCACATTATCCGGACGGCAATTCCTGGAAGCCGCATAGCATTGCACCGTTTGAAATGATTCCGTGGGTGCTCGGACAGTGCCGGACGCTGGCCGAGGCAAAACGGCTGCTGGCGCATACGGAGCTGGCGGCCATCCCCTTCAGCGGAACAATGCCCCTGACGCCGCTGCACTGGCATATTGCGGATGCATCCGGTTCTCTGGCTGCCGAACCGCTCATGGGCGGGCTGCAGCTCACGGAGAATCCGGCGGGTGTCCTGACGAACAGTCCTCCGCTGTCGTACCAGCTGGCATATTTGGGACAGTTCCGGCATTTGTCACCGGAGGAGAACGAACGGAAATGGTGCGTGCCATTATGCAGCAAGGGGCTTGGCAATCTGGGGCTGCCGGGGGATGCAAGCTCGATGTCAAGGTTTGTGCGGGCGGCGGTTCTGCGGGAACAGGCAGATTTCCGGCATGATGATGTCATCCGGCAGTGCTTTCATCTGCTGGATGCCGTATCCGTGATCCGCGGAACGATCCGGCTGCCGGAAGGCGGGGATTATTGCACCCGTTACCGCTGCTGTATGGAACCGCAGGGTATGCGGTATCATTACCGGAATTATGCAGACAATGCCTGCCGTACGGTACAGGCGGCACCATCACAGATGCAGGGGCGTGAGATCCTGCGCCTGACAGCGTGAGGGGAAATGGCCCCTGCTCCCCCCCTCTCCCCACGGGGAGAGGGGGTCAGGGGGTGTGGGGCATCCCCTTGGGTGAAAAACATTCACCTTTACGAGAACTTTCCCCTTGGGTCAGATGCCTTTCCTTGGCGGGACATTCCTTTACATCAAATGCCTTCCCTTCGCAGGGACATCCCCTTTGGGTCAAGGGCTTTGCCCTTGGCGGGGCAGGGGCCGCAGGCCCCTGCTTTTTCCCCTCTCCCCACGGGGAGAGGGGGTCAGGGGGTGTGGGGCATCCCCTTGGGGGAAAAACATTCACCTTTACGAGAACTTCCCCCTTGGGTCAGATGCCTTTCCTTGGCGGGACATTCCTTTACATCAAATGCCTTCGCAGGGACATCCCCTTTGGGTCAAGGGCTTTGCCCTTGGCGGGGCAGGGGCCGCAGGCCCCTGCTTTTTCCCCCTCTCCCCACGGGGAGAGGGGGTCAGGGGGTGTGGGGCATCCCTTGACAAATTAAGTAATTCATGCTATAATTAAGTAAATTACATCATGAAGGGCGGATACACCATTGGCAAAAGTAGTAAGAATGTCCGATATTGCGGAAAAATTAAACGTCAGCACCGTTACAGTCTCCAAGGCACTTGCCGGCAAAGAAGGCGTCAGTGATGAGCTGCGCAGCGAAATCCTCCGTATGGCCGAATCCATGGGCTATCAGAAACGCGGCAATAAAGCCAAGGACCTCTCCGCCGGCTATACCGTCGGCATCGTTACCTCCAGAAAATACATCGAAAAAGGACATTCCTTCTACTGGACGCTCTATGAGCGTCTGCTGACCTATCTCTCCCAGAAGGGTCATGTCGCCATCCTTGAGGTCGTTTCCGAAGAGGACGAGGATATGCTCATCCTCCCCCGCCTCATTCAGGAAGGCCGTGTGGACGGTCTCATTGTCATGGGCAGCTTCTCCGATGCCTATCGTGAATCCATCGCAGCAGCCGGTACGCCCTTTGTTGCACTCGACTCGTTCCATGCCAAGTTCCGTCAGGATTCCATCATCTCCGACGGCTACTACGGTATGTATGTCATGACCCACCACCTCCTGCGTATGGGCCACAAGGATATCATGTTCGTCGGTTCCATCGATGCCACCAGCAGCATCACCGACCGCTACTATGGCTACTGCCGTGCCATGCTCGAAGCAGGCCTCCCCGTCGGCAAGGACGCCGTCCTCCCCGACAGAGGTGCCGACGGCAAGCTTACCATTTCCCTTGATAAGCTCACCCACCTGCCCACAGCCTTTGCCTGCAACTGTGACATCACAGCCTACACGCTGCTCGGCCTGCTCAAGGACAGGGGCGTGCGTGTGCCCGAGGATGTTTCCCTCGTGGGCTTCGATAACTTCATTCTCTCCGAGCTTGCCGTGCCCCAGATCACGACCTATGCGGTCGATGTTGACCGGATGGCCATGGAGGGCGCTGAGCAGATGATCCATCGCATCGCCAATCCCGCTTCCCCCATGCGCCGCATTGTGGTCAGCGGCTCCATCATCATGCGTGACAGCGTGATGCGTCTGACGAAGTAATCACAGAAGCGTTCCCGGTCGGGAACGCTTTTTGTTGTAGATTTGCACAGAAATATAGAGGTTGCAAAACAAACTTTTTTTATGCAAATGGCTTGCATTTACGCTCGTTTTGTGTTATTATATAAGGTAAGGGTAATTGCCGATCCCCTCAAACGGTAAAATTCGAGCGTGCATTTTTGCACGGGTTTGGAGAAGAATATGCCAAAGAAACAAGACATCAACAAGATTATGATTATCGGCTCCGGCCCCATCATTATCGGTCAGGCATGTGAGTTTGACTACTCCGGCACACAGGCTTGCAAGGCACTGCGTCAGCTGGGTTACGAGATCGTTCTCGTTAACTCCAATCCTGCCACCATTATGACGGATCCGGATGTTGCAGACATCACTTATGTGGAGCCGCTCAATCTGGCACGTCTGACACAGATCATCGAAAAAGAACGTCCCGACGCACTGCTGCCCAACCTCGGCGGTCAGTCCGGTCTGAACCTCTGCTCCGAGCTTTCTGAAGCAGGTGTTCTGGATAAATACAATGTACAGGTTATCGGTGTACAGGTCGATGCCATCGAACGCGGTGAAGACCGTATCGAATTCAAAAAGACCATGGACAAGCTCGGCATCGAAATGGCCCGCAGCGAGGTTGCTTACTCCGTTGACGAGGCTGTCAAAATCGCCGAAAAGCTCAAGTACCCCGTTGTTCTCCGTCCTGCCTATACCATGGGCGGCGCCGGCGGCGGCATGGTTTACAATGTGGACGAGCTGAAGATCGTCTGCGCAAGAGGCCTCCAGGCCAGCCTTGTTGGCCAGGTGCTCGTTGAAGAGTGCATCAGCGGCTGGGAAGAGCTGGAGCTTGAGGTTGTCCGTGATGCAGAGAACAATATCATCACCGTTTGCTTCATCGAGAACATCGATCCCATCGGTGTGCATACCGGTGACTCCTTCTGTTCTGCACCCATGCTGACCATCTCTGAGGAGACACAGAAGAAGCTGCAGGAGCAGTCCTACAAGATCGTTGAGGCCATTGAGGTCATCGGCGGCTGCAACTGCCAGTTTGCACATGATCCCGAAACAGGCAGAATCGTTGTCATCGAAATCAACCCCAGAACCTCCCGTTCTTCCGCCCTTGCCTCCAAGGCAACCGGTTTCCCGATCGCTCTGGTTTCCGCTATGCTTGCATGCGGCCTGACCCTCAAGGAGATCCCCTGCGGCAAGTACGGCACTCTGGATAAGTATGTGCCCTCCGGCGACTATGTGGTCATCAAGTTCGCAAGATGGGCATTCGAGAAGTTTAAGGGCGCACAGGACAAGCTCGGCACACAGATGCGTGCTGTCGGCGAAGTCATGAGCATCGGCAAGACATATAAGGAAGCCTTCCAGAAGGCCATCCGCAGCCTTGAAATTGGCCGCTATGGTCTGGGCTTTGCCAAGAACTTCAACGAAATGACAAAGGACGAGCTGCTGCATCAGCTGCGCTTCCCGTCCAGTGAGCGTCAGTTCATCATCTATGAAGCGCTGCGCAAGGGCGCCACTGTGGAAGAAATCTTCCAGCTGACCAAGATCAAACACTGGTTCCTCGAGCAGATGCTTGAAATCGTACAGGAAGAGGAGATGCTCCTCACCATGAAGGGCAGCGTTCCGGCAGAGGATGTACTCCGTCAGGCAAAGCTCGATGGCTTTGCAGACAGATACCTCAGCCAGCTGCTTGAAGTTTCCGAGGATGAGATCCGTGCAGCAAGATATCAGTATGGTATCCGTGAGGCCTGGGAAGGCGTTCATGTCAGCAGCACACAGGATTCCGCATATTACTACTCCACCTATCACCTCACAGAGGACAAGAGCCCTGTGAATACTGATAAGCCCAAGATCATGATCCTTGGCGGCGGCCCGAACAGAATCGGTCAGGGTATCGAGTTCGACTACTGCTGCGTTCATGCATCTCTGGCACTGAAGAAGATGGGCTTTGAGCCGATCATCGTCAACTGCAACCCCGAGACTGTTTCCACTGACTATGATACCTCCGACAAGCTCTACTTTGAGCCGCTGACTCTCGAGGATGTTCTGAGCATCCATGAGAAGGAAAAGCCCGTTGGTGTCATTGCACAGTTCGGCGGCCAGACACCTCTGAATCTGGCAGCTGACCTGAAGAAGAACGGCGTCAACATTCTGGGTACATCTCCCGAGACCATCGACCTTGCGGAGGACAGAGATCACTTCCGTGCGATGATGGACAAGCTGGGCATCCCGATGCCCGAGGCCGGCATGGCTGTCAATGTGGATGAGGCACTTGAAATCGCCAACCGCATCGGCTACCCTGTCATGGTTCGTCCTTCCTACGTTCTGGGCGGCCGCGGCATGGAGATCGTGCATGATGACGAGATGATGCGTGTGTACATGGCCGCTGCTGTCGGCGTGACACCCGATCGTCCGATCCTGATCGACCGCTTCCTGAACCATGCGACTGAGTGCGAAGCCGACGCCATCTCCGATGGTACAAACTGCTTTGTACCCGCAGTCATGGAGCATATTGAGCTTGCCGGCGTACACTCCGGCGACTCCGCATGCATTCTGCCCTCCAAGAATCTGAGCGATGAGCAGATTGCCACCATCAAGGATTACACCAGAAAGATCGCTGTCGAAATGGGCGTATGCGGTCTGATGAATATGCAGTATGCCATCGAGGGCGATACCGTTTATGTACTCGAGGCAAACCCCAGAGCTTCCAGAACTGTTCCGCTGGTATCCAAGGTATGCAGCATCAACATGGTCAAGATCGCAACCGAGATCATGACTGCACACCTGACCGGCAAGCCTTCTCCCGTGGCTGATCTGCGTGACCGTGAGATCAAGCATTACGGCGTCAAGGAAGCTGTCTTCCCCTTCAATATGTTCCAGGAAGTTGACCCGGTTCTCGGACCGGAGATGCGTTCCACCGGTGAGGTACTTGGTCTGTCCGAGTCCTTCGGCGAAGCATACTACAAGGCACAGGAAGCGACCCAGACCAAGCTGCCTTTCGAAGGTACCGTTCTGCTGAGTGTGTGCAACCTCGACAAGCCCGAGCTGGTTGAAGTGGCAAGTGCATTCCATGAGCTTGGCTTCAAGATCATCGCCACAAAGGGCTGCTACAAGATGATCGAGGAAGCGGGCATCCCTGCTGATCGCATCTACAAGATGACCGAGGGTCGTCCGAACATCGCTGACCAGATCGCCAACGGTGAGATTCAGCTGATCGTGAACACCCCTGCCGGCAAGGAGAGCGTCACCGACGACAGCTACATCCGTAAGGCTGCCATCAAGCATCGTGTTCCCTACATCACCACCATGGCAGCAGCCAAGGCAAGTGCAGAGGGTATCCGGGCAGTGAAGCAGAATCAGGATCTCGCTGTAAAGTCCCTGCAGGCATACCACGCTGAGATCAAGTAAATCAAACAGCAATCCCCTCCGCCATGCGGAGGGGATTTTTGTTGACTTTCCGGAATATGTATGATATAATAAACCTAATCATTCATTTTTCTGGATTTCCAGCGCAAGAACACGCCATAAAGTCGATTTCATAAAAACAGCTCCCGAGACTTCGGGAGCTTTTTGATCCGTCTGCAAGTACAGACAGTGCAAATGGTGGGCCATCGGGGATTCGAACCCAGGACCGACCGGTTATGAGCCGGGAGCTCTGACCGACTGAGCTAATGGCCCGTAAAAAATAAAAGAAGCAGCAAGGAAGGCTCCTTGCTGCTTCGTAGAAGCCGGCACAGATCTAAATTCCCGGGCCGTCACCAGCCAAGTATTTTCGACGCGAAAGAGCTTAACTGCCGTGTTCGGAATG
>SVNX01000029.1 GCA_015066665.1 Ruminococcus sp.
TACAATCATCAGCGTGTTCAGTTAAAGACAAAACTGACTCCGCTTGAATTGCGAAGCCAGTTTGTTGCTTAATTTTATTTGCCATAGGGGCTTTTTGTGCTGTACGCACAAAATGGTTCGGTTCAAAAGGGGGAGGGGCTATATTTGGAGGGTACTGCGTACCCTCCACCCGCCAAAGGGCATAGCCCTTTGAATCCATTGAAGTTTTTCGACAGACTGAAATCCCCCGCATCAGCGGGGGATTTTGCATTATGAGAGAGATTCGCCCAGTGTCACAAGATCGACAAGGGACTTGAGAATCAGCAGGGAGTCGGCGGCATCGGCTTCACCGTTTCCGTCACAATCGCCCGCAAGACGCTGCATTGCATTGAGTGTCTCAGCGCCCATCACTGCCTTGTTCAGGAAAATGACATCCACAATTGTTACTGTCTCGTCGAGATTGACATCGCCGCAAAGAAAGCGCAGCGTGGAATCTTCGCTCGTTTCCTCCGTCGGAAGCTGCTGTGTGCCGAGTACGATCTCCACATTCTCCGGTACGGCACCGTCTTCACTGGCGGCAAGAATGGCTTCCCATTCTTCCTGCGTGCCGTCAAAGACAATCGTCGTCAGGCTTGTGCAGCCCTTGAATACGTCGGATTTGATCTCCGTGATGGAATTGGGCAGCGTCACACGCTCAAGACTTGTGCAGTTCTGGAATGTCGAGAAGCCGAGCCGTGTTACCGTGTCGGGGACGGTGTATTCCGTCATGGAGGTGCAGCCCTTGAAGGTTGCATTCTCAAACCGTGTCACGGATGCGGGGAGATTGACTTCGGTCAGACTGTCGCAGCCCTCAAAGACGCTCAGACGCAGATCGGTGACGCCCTCGGGGATGGTCACCTCGGTCAGGCTGTCGCAGTTATAGAAGACGCTGAAGCCGATTTCCTGCACAGTTTCGGGGATTGCAACGGATTCAAGTGCCGTGCAGTTCTTGAAAATGGCCACCTGAAGCTCGGTAAGGGTCTCGGGCAGCGTGACGGATGTCAGCGCACGGCAGTCCTGGAACGCATTGTTCTCGATCGTGGTCACAGTGTCAGGCACATGCAGTTCGGTCAGTGCGCTGCACTGGTAGAGCAGGCCGCCCTCGATGGTCGTTACCAGCGGCGGGAATGTGAATTTCTCCAAACTGCTGCAATACTGGAAGGCAAACTGTCCCATCTGCGTGATGCCGTCGTGAAGGATGACCTCGGTGAGGGCATCGGCATAGGCAAAGGCATTCGGGCCGATGACGGTGCAGGTTTCCGGCACAGTGAAGCTGGTTTCCTCACGGCCTGCGGGATAGAGCAGGAGCGTTGTGCCGTCGGCTGTGTAGAGGACGTTGTCGGCGGCCATAAGGTCGGGATGTCCCTCGCCGACGGTGATTTCCTTCAGCTCCGGACAGTTGAAGAAGGCGTTGTCCGCAATGTCCGTGAGCGTTTCGGGGATGTGGAGCTTCTGCATGCCGGAGGCATTGTAGGCGTAATTGCCGATGCTTGTGACGGTTTCCGGTACGAACAGATCGGCAGCACTGCAGTTCTGGAAGGCACTGATGCCGATGGCTGTGATCCCCTCGGGGAGGGTGACACTGTCCATGGCCGTGCAGGTCATGAATGTGCCGGTCGGGATTTCTGTGATGCCGTCAGGGATGGATGCAGTTTTCAGTGCCGTACATCCGGCAAAGACCTTTTCACCAAGCGTTTCAAGCGTTTTCGGCATGGTGACTGCGGCAAGGCGTGTGGATTTGGAGAAGGCCTCGCTGCCGATGTGCGTCATGGCTTCCGGCAGGGTGACGGAAACCAGACTCAGGGTGTTCTGAAAGGCACCATTGCCGAGGGTCTTGACACTGTCGGGAACTGTGACGGCGAAATATTTGCGTGAGAGCGTCACATTGGCGAAGGCATTGTCCCCGATGGCCGTGACGGGCATGCCGTCGATTTCAGCGGGAATGGTGATCTGATAGGGCGCATCGATGGGATAGGTGCCCTCAAGCATCGCCTGTGCAAGCAGAGTGCGGTCACAGCCGGAGAGTGTCACGCTGCCATCCGTGACGGTGTAGAGAAAAATATCATAGGCAAGGGGTGCGGCTTCCTCCTCAGCAACGATGCTGCCGGTCGTTGTCTCGGCAGAAATGCACTGCAGCGGAAGACTTGTGACGGCAAGGAGCATTGCACCGAGTACCGCAAGGGTCGTTTTGATTTTATGCATGCGGATCGTCCTTTCTTTTGCACTCCGCCGTCCATGGTAAAAAATGGACGGCGGTTCTGTTTTTATTATACACCCTCCCGCATCGGAAAACAAGGTATCAAATATGAACGGGCGCCGATGTGTCTGCGTACCGGCTATTCCACAAGCACGCAGCCGGCATTGTCGATCTTCAGGTCATGCACCTGCCAGCCGGACAGGCCGGCATTGTCAAGCGAAAAACGCATCTTTCCGGCAAAATAGGTGTTGTTCTCATCCACGATCGCCATGACGGTGGGGCCGGCACCGCTGATGTAGGCGGCATAGGCACCATGGTTGTAGGCGATGTCGAACACATCCCTTGCATGCGGGATCAGTGCCATGCGGTAGGGCTGATGGAGCTTGTCATGCACCGCCGTGCGCAGATTCTCAAACTTGCCCGTCAGGAGCGAGGCCGAGAACAGTGCAGCTCTCGACAGATTGTAGACTGCGTCCTTGTGGGAGACTTCCGACGGCAGGCAGCCGCGTGCCTTTTCCGTTTTCAGCTCAAAATCCGGAATCATCGCCACAAAGCGGAGCTTGGTGTAGACCTCCTGCTTGACCCAGTGCACCTTCCGGCCGTCGAATACGGCCGTCACGATGCCGCCGAGCAGTGCGGGGGCGGTGTTGTCCGGATGACCCTCGATCTGTGCTGCGAGATCGACCAGATCGTCCGTGCCGAGGGGATTGCCGAGCAGATGATTGGCACCCACCAGACCCGCCACAATGCAGGCGGAGCTGGAGCCGAGGCCCCTTGTCATGGGGATGTTGTTGGTCTGCACGAGCCGCAGCCCCTCAAGGTTCCGGCCGCAGACCTGATAGAGATCCTTTGCGGACTGATAGATCAGATTCCGCTCGTCGGTGGGAACGGGGGTGTTGTCGGCGGAGGTGATGTCGATGCGGTCGGACTCCTCCATTTCTACATAGTTATAATACTGCAGGGCAAGACCCAGTGCGTCAAAGCCGGCGCCGAGGTTGGCGCTGGTGGCGGGAATCTGCAGTCGGATCATAGGGGATCACTCCTTCTCTGGATGGATTGGCATTTGTATTACCAATGTATTCGGATGGATAAAAAAGAGTTCCCCGCATGAAGGCGGGGAACCCACAGTGTTTTGGATTTATGCCTTCTTCTCTGCCTTTTCGTTCTGCAGAGCAGCCAGCTTCTTGTTGCGCTTGATTTCAATGAGTACCTTGTTGTTCTTGCTGTCATAGCGATAGAACAGAACCAGCATGCCCACGCCCAGTACGAACAGAATCACACCTGCCACAAATCCGGGCGGAATGTAGGACATGGTGATGGTATGCTCGCCGGGTGTCAGCTCAACGGCGATCAGCGCCTTCAGATTCTCGGTCGGATCCACCTTCTTGCCGTCCACCTTGATCGTCCAGCCGTCCTGCCACGGGATGGAGGTGAAGAGCACCTGACCGTCCTGTGCATTGACCTTGCCCTTGATATAGGTGTCCTTGAAGGAGAGGATCTCCATCTGATTTGTCTTGAGCTTGTCGATGTCTTCCTGATATACCGCATCGTTGAAGTAGTAGAAGAAAGGCTCCTTGATGATGGTGGCCTTATCCTCATCGCGGACAGTCAGACGCATGGAGAGCTGTGTGCCCACGGGATGGGTGCCAAGGCTGATGATGCAGTAGTTCTTGGTCTCGAAGTAGGTACCATAGGTCTTGAAGTCATAGTCCTGCTTCTCTTCATCCCATGCACCGAACCAGAGGTTGACAGCCTGCTCGTTCTCCGTCTTGAGGAACATGTAGATCTGCTTCTCCTCGGTAACAGTGAAGCGGTAGTCCACGGTCGGGTCACCGCTGTCCTTCATGGTGTAGCAGGCCTGACCGTTGTAGTCGGATACGGTAACAGCACCCAGAACCGGCTCGCCGGTATCGATGCGGGTGTAGTACTCTGTGAAGCCGGCGATCTGACCGGCCTCGTCAAATACGGTTTCACCAACCAGTGTACTCATCAGGATGTTCTGGCTGTTGAAGGGGTTGTCATTGCCCAGATGGTCAATGCGGAAGATGTCCTTGTCGACCATGTAGCCGATGGAGAGGGCATTGGGGTTGCGGTAGATATCGATGCTCTTTTCCTTGGGCTTGTCTTCCTTGTCGAGGTCATCCTTGTCCTTGTACTCGTAGGTTGCCACCTTTTCATAGCTGTCGTGCAGCAGGCTGCGGTTGCCGCCGTCGCCTCTGTCGAGGACATACTTGATGCCGAGCAGGGAGTCTGCCAGCTCAGTGGTGCCGTCGTAGCGGGAGTAGTAGCTTCTTGTGGAGTAACCCAGCGTCTCGATGAAGGTCAGGGTCTTGGCGTTCATGACGGAGCTGGAGTGGGTGATGCCCTTCAGACCGAAGGCACCGTTGTCGTTGACGCAGCGGGCATAGGTCTTCTCGGAACGGTACAGGCCGTCGTCCAGCTCTTCCATGAGCTTGACAGTTTCACGGCCGGAGTCCACAAACATCTCATAGGAGGCTCTTGTGGAGTAGGCAACGTCCTCGTCCACATCCTTCATGGTCACAACTGTGTTGTAGACCAGCTCGCCGGAGATGGCAAAGATCATGAGGATCGGTACAAGCTTCTTGCTGCCCCTTGTCATCAGTGCATAGAGAATGACGAGATAAGCAGCAGCCAGGCCAATGGACAGCCAGATGGAAGACATGGTGTCCAGATGCTCGTATTCCTTGGTATCGATATAAAGCAGAATGCCCAGGATGCCGAAGAATACGCCGCCAAGATGGGAAGCCTTGAGGCCGTCAAGGTGCTTGAAGGCACAGGCAGCCATGGTCAGCAGGATGAAGGAGATGATGAAGGAGTAACGGTAGGGCAGCCAGTTCGGCACCTGTCCGCCGTGCCACATCATGTCCACGGGCTTGATATACATGCTGAAGAACATAACAGCCATCAGGAAGCCGGCACCCATCTTCTTGCGGATGTCGATCTTGCTGTTCAGGAAGAACAGGGGGATGAGCACTACGGTCAGGATACCGCAGTAGATCTCGGGGCTGCCGTCCACGTTAACGGTGTCGTACTGGGAAATCAGCAGCTGGCCGATGATGTCGAGCGGTTCAAACTGGAGCTTGAAGCCGTAGTCGGGATCGGTGAAGTCAAACTTACCGAGCTGCAGGGCATTGTATACGGGCAGGATCATGAATGCCGAGCACATCACCGCAACAAGCGTGCTGACGGTGAAATTGCATGCAATATAGACATAATCCTTGAACTTTGCGATTCTCTGCTCAGTGCCGAAGAATACATAATAGACAAAGTAGACCGCTGTGAAGATGCCGACCATGAAGCCGATGTAGAAGTTGGCCACGAACATGATGGCAATGGGGATGATATAGTTGAGCTTGCGGCCGTCATCGACCAGATATTCCACGCCCAGTGCCACGAGGGGCAGCATTACGAGGCCGTCGAGCCACATCGGGTCGATGGTCTGGATGACCATGTAAGCCATCAGTGCGTAAAGCGTGGAGAAGATGGTGGCGTGCAGGGGCTCCACCTTTTTGGACTTCTGCAGGAAGTAGTTGAAAGTGACAGCCGCCGAACCGATCTTGCACAGGATCATGATCAGAAGGCTGGTCAGGATCATCTTCTTGGGCAGAAGCATGACGATCAGGGTGAAGGGGCTGGCCAGATAGTAGCCGATGATGCCCATGAATTCACCTGACAGGTTTCTGGACCAGTTGTAGAATGCGCTGCCGTCGCCCCAGAAGGCGTCGTGCAGGGACTCGAAGTAATACACATACTGCGCATTGAAGTCCAGTGCCAGTACGGATTCTTCGCCGAAGGGATACAGACCGAAGATCGCATAGGAAATATACATCAGCACCACGGGAATGAAGAACGCAATGATATAGCAGCGATTGCGTATCATCCATGCCTGGAGTGCCTGCATGATCCCATTCATGGTAATGGGCTTGCGATCGGCAGTCTTACGTTCAGCGGCTGCATTTTTAGGCGCCGCTGCCGTTTTTTTGTTTGCCATGGTTTTCCTCCTCTTTCTCATTCGGGCTTTGCCTGCAAAAGAGCATAGCTTGCCCGTAAATTTACAGATACAGTTATTATACCATGGTTTCCTGTAATTTGCAAGAGAAATTTCACTTTTTTCACATGGATGGGTAAAAATGTACGCATCCGGAGAGCAATTTGTAAATGTGCACAAAAAACAGCCTCTTTGCTGTGCAAAGTGTGGACATTTCACTGTATCTCTGGACAAATCCGGAAAAAGATGATACAATAAAACAGAAAGCATCGGCAGAGCGATGCACATTACAGCAAGGAGGAAGCAATCCTATGAACAGTACACAAATGATGCAGTGGGGCGGCATGCCCGTCATCCGTCTGAATGCAGGCGGCTATACTGCCCTGATCGCCCATGAAATCGGCTCCAATGTCATCCGTCTGCGTGACGAGAAGAACGGCATGGAGATTTTCCGTTTCGACAATAACAACAACGCCGACGTGATCCGTCAGTCCGCTGAGGTCTGGGGTCTGCCGACGCTCTATCTGCCCAACCGCTTTGCTGACGGCATTCTCAGAACTTCCGATGCAGAGTATCATCTGCCTGTCAATGAGAAGGAGCCTTACAACAACCACATCCACGGCTTCCTGCACAAGCGTGTACATACGGTTGTTGAGCACAATGCGGATGCCAACTGCGCCTGGGCGAAGACGGCCTATATGTATGACGAGAACGATCCCTTCTTCCAGTACATGCCGGTGCGCTTCCGTGCGGAATTCACCTTCACTCTGTCCGCATGCGGCCTGGAGTATGAGTTCAAGCTCACCAATCTCTCCCACAAGATGATGCCGGTTTCCGTGGCTACACATACGGCATTCAATTCTCCCTTTGTGGATGGTGCCAAGGAAAAGGATGCCCGCATTACTGTGCCGATCGGCAAGAGATGCCTGCTGAATGAACGCTGCCTGCCAACATGCGAGTTTGCAGATCTCACAATGCGTGATCTTGAGTACCGCAGCGGCAGCCGCTGTCCCGTTCTGCAGAACATTGACAACGAGATGTATTTTGCCGAGCACATGATCGTGGACGGTGAAGATTTCTACGGCATTGTCTGCGAGGATACCGCAAGCGGCAAGAAGCTCTGCTATGAGGTCGGTGAGGAATATCGTTTCTGGATCATCTGGAACGACAAGGGCTTCAACGGCTATTTCTGCCCCGAGCCGATGTCTGCGATGATTGATGCGCCCAATCTCGATCTGCCGCAGGGCATGACGGGCTACCGTGAGCTGAAGCCCGAGGAGAGCTGCACCTTTACCCAGCATTTCTTCACAGTATGTGAATGATCCCAGATAACAAAAAACCCGCCGGAACGGCGGGTTTTTTAGTGTGCCATCAGATAAAGCTGGAAACAGGTCCCCAGTATTTTGCATCACCGAAAGCCAGTATCAGCATAAAGATCGGCGTGAAGAACAACATGCCGATGCCGAAGAGTACGCTCTTTCCGTAGGCCTGCGCCAGACGGACGTAGAACATCGCGGACACAACGTATCCCAGAATCGGTACGAACAGCAGCAGGCACTTCCAGCCGCTTCCATACACGATCTCGTACATCTTCCATGTGCCGTAGATCGGGATGATGCTCATAATACCCGCCTCACCAGCCTTTTCAAACAGAAACCACATTGCCACAATGGAAACCAGACTGATGATCAGACTGATGCCCGACATAGCGGAGACGATCGGCCCCAGAAGTGTGTCTGCAACGGTCGGCTCATTGGTGTATTGTGTATACTGGTAATAATCTGCATAACTTGCGTAATCCATCTCTATTCTCCTTTCTGTCATGATAGCTTAATTATAATACAAAATATTATGAATGTCAATAGGAAATGTGAAAAAATAGTAAACAATGTACAGCGGCAGTCATATTTCAAACAAAACCCGCCGGATGGCGGGTTTCTGAGTGGGGATTACAGGAAGCTGCGGCAGGGTCTCTTGTATCTTGCGTTGCCGAATGCCAGCTTCAGCAGGCCAATCGGAGTGAAGAAGAGCAGCAGGAAAATATCAAGGCCGCCCTTGCCGAATACCTGCGCCAGACGTACATACAGCATGATCATGACAACGGTGTTCAGACCCGGCACCAGCAGCAGCAGGAACTTCCAGCCGTTGCCGTATACAATGTCAAACAGTGCGTAGTTGCATACGAACGGAATGATACTGTACCAACCCGGTGTGCGTGCCTTCTTGAAGATGATCCAGTTGGCAACGATGAGCAGAATGCTCATTGCGCCCAGTACCAGCAGGTAAACCAGAACCATCACAAGGGACATGCCCATGAGCAGTTCCTCATCGGAAGACGACAGCAGCATGGCTGCGGGCTGCGATGTAAGCAGATTGGTCAGGAATTGCATGAATCCCTCCTCCTTTCCTTCATGATATCTTCATTATATGACAAAAAACGACAATTGTCAAGCGGTTATGCAAAGCATGCCGGACAGTCCCCGCCCATGCGGCGGGAAACCTCGCAGAAACGCCGTGATTGTGCACTTTGCACATGAAAAGGATGGGAAATTCAGCGGTGAATATTGGAAATTCCGAAAAAAAGGGCTTGCCTTATAGGCAAAAGTATGTTATAATGATGGTAGTGTTCTGTCGGCTGCCGACGGAACTACAAATCATAACTAAGACAAAGGAGCTAAAGCTATGAAGTTCGGATTCTTTGACGATGCCAATAAGGAATACGTCATCAATTCCCCCAGAACTCCTTATCCGTGGATCAACTACCTCGGTACACAGGCGTTCTTCTCCCTGATCTCCAACACCGCCGGCGGTTACAGTTTCTATAAGGACGCCCGTCTGCGCAGAATTACCCGTTACCGTTACAACAACGTCCCGATCGATATGGGCGGACGTTACTTCTATATCAATGACAACGGTACAGTATGGAATCCGGGCTGGTCTCCCGTTAAGACAGAGCTGGACAGCTATGAGTGCCGCCATGGTATGGGCTACACCATCATCACCGGTAAGAAGAATGACCTGAAGGCTCAGGTGACTTTCTTCGTTCCCCAGAACTACGACGGTGAAGTACAGCAGGTTGTTCTGACAAACGAAGGCACAGAGACGAAGGAATTCTCCCTGTTCTCTTTTGCTGAATGGTGTCTGTGGGATGCACAGGACGACTGCACCAACTTCCAGAGAAACTTCTCTACAGGCCGTGTTGAGGTTGTGGATTCCACAATCTACCACAAGACCGAGTACAGAGACAGACGCGATCACTTCGCATTCTATACAGTAAATGACAGCATCGACGGCTTCGATACCGACAGAGATTCCTTCATCGGTCTCTACAACGGCTTCCACGATCCGCAGGCTGTTATGGCTGACAAGCCCGCAAACTCCGTGGCTGACGGCTGGGCTCCCATCGCTTCTCACTACAAGAAGATCACCCTCGCTCCCGGCGAATCCAAGACTCTGGTATTCATTCTGGGTTATGTGGAAATGCCTGTGGACAAGAAGTTCGAGGCTGACGGCGTGACCATCAATAAGGAGAAGGCTCTCGCAATGATCGAGAAGTACAATACACCTGAGAAGGTGGCTGCCGGTCTTGCAGAGCTGAAGGACGCATGGGACAAGCTGCTGAGCATCCTGAATGTTAATACACCTGATGACAAGGTTGACCGTATGGTGAACATCTGGAACCAGTACCAGTGCATGGTGACCTTCAACCTGTCCCGTTCCGCTTCTTACTTCGAGAGCGGTATCGGCAGAGGCATGGGCTTCCGTGACTCCAACCAGGACGTTCTGGGCTTCGTACACCAGATTCCCGACAGAGCAAGAGAGCGTATCATCGATATCGCTTCCACACAGCTTCCTGACGGCGGCTGCTACCATCAGTACCAGCCCCTGACCAAGAAGGGCAACTCCGACATCGGCGGCGACTTCTCCGACGATCCGCTGTGGATGATCCTCTCCGTTTCCGCATACATCAAGGAAACAGGTGACTGGGCAATCCTCGACGAGATGGTTCCCTATGACAACAATATGGACATGGCTAAGCCCATGCTGGACCATCTGAAGGTTTCCTTCTACAAGATCGTCAATAACCTCGGCCCGCACAACCTGCCTCTGGCAATGCGTGCTGACTGGAACGACTGCATCAACCTGTCCTGCTACTCCGATACACCCGGCGAGAGCTTCCAGACCTATACAAACCCCAAGTTTGCAGAGGAAGGCGGCTACTCCAAGGTTGCTGAGTCCGTTATGGTTGCAACACTGTTCACCTATGCAGGCCCGAACTATGTGGCAATCCTGAAGCACCTCGGCATGGATGACGAGGCTGCTGCTGCACAGGCTGAGATCGACAAGATGAAGAAGAATGTTATGGAACACGCTTTCGACGGCGACTGGTTCCTGCGTGCTTACGACTCCACAGGCGCAAAGATGGGCTCCAAGGAGTGCGAAGAGGGCAAGATCTTCATCGAACCTCAGGGCTTTGCAGTCATGTCCGAGATCGGTAAGGAAGAGGGCGCTGACATCAAGACCCTCGACTCCATCGACAAGTACCTCAACACCAAGTATGGTCTGGTACTGAACAATCCTGCATACACCAAGTACTACATCCAGTACGGCGAGATCTCCACATATCCCGGCGGTTATAAGGAGAACGCAGGTATCTTCACACATAACAATGCATGGATCATCTGCGCAGAGGCTTATGCCGGCAGAGGTGACAAGGCATTCGAATACTACAGCAAGATCGCTCCGGCATTCAACGAGGAGATCTCCGACCTGCACAAGACTGAGCCGTATGTATACGGTCAGATGATCGCTGGTAAGGACGCAAGCCGCTTCGGTGAGGGCAAGAACTCCTGGCTGACCGGTACTGCTGCATGGAACATGGTTGCCATTTCTCAGTACATTCTGGGTATCGCAGCTGACTTCGACGGCCTGAAGGTAGATCCTTCCATCCCCGCTGCATGGGACGGCTTCACAGCAACACGTCAGTTCCGTGGTGCAACCTACAACATCAAGGTTGAGAACCCGAACCACGTTTGCAAGGGCGTTGTTTCCATGACTGTTGACGGCGAGGCTGTTGCAGGCAATGTCATTCCTGTAAAGGATGGCGGCGTACACGAAGTTGTTGTTGTACTCGGCTAATTGATCTGAATCAAAAAGGACGGATGAAAATCCGTCCTTTTTCGTATTGGCACCGGATGCCTTACTGCGGCGGCACAACGAAAAAACAGCAGAACGGCGCACGCAATTGCACACCGTTCTGCTGTTTTATGATTTGAAAAGAGAAATTGATGTTTATTTGCCAAGCAGCCATTCATACATGCCCTGATACTGCAGAGCGGAGCTGCCCCATGAGAAATCCTGCTCCATGCCGCGGCGCACCATGGCATCCCAGTTCTCACGGTAGTTGAAGAAGACGGACTTTGCATAGTTTACAGCATGCAGGAAGTCCTCGGAATGGAACGGCCCGAATGTGAAGCCCGTGCCCGTCAGCTCAAACTCATTGTAGGGCTGTACGGTGTCCTTCAGACCGCCCGTCTCACGCACCAGCGGAATCGAACCGTAACGCAGAGAAATCAGCTGCGTCAGGCCGCAGGGTTCAAAGAGAGAAGGTACCAGCATCATATCCGCACCGGCATACAGCTTGTGCGCCAGCGCATCATTGTAGCAGATATTGGCAGAAACTCTGTCCGGATAACGGCCGGCAAAGTAGCGGAACATGTTCTCATAGCCCGGATCACCCGTGCCGATCACCACAAACTGTGTGTGCTCATCGATGAAGCGCTCGAATACCGCACCCAGCAGGTTCAGACCCTTCTGGTCGGTCAGACGGGAAATGATACCGATGACCATCTTGTGCGGATCCTGCGGCAGACCCAGCTCCTCCTGCAGACGGCGCTTGTTCTCGGCCTTGCCCGCAAGAACATCGTCAATGCCGTACTGCGCAAAGATCTTGTTGTCGGTCTGGGGGTTATACACATCGTAATCGATGCCGTTCACAATGCCTCGCAGGGAAGCACGTCTTGCATACAGCAGACCCTCAAGCTGCTCGCCGTACTGGGCAGTCTTGATCTCCTCGGCATAGGTCTCGCTCACGGTGGTGATGTAATCGGCATACACAAGGCCGCCCTTGAGCATATTGGCGTCCTTCTTGAATTCCAGCTTGTCGGGGGTGAACATATAATCCGGCAGACTGGTGTTCTTCTGGAAGGTCTTGATGTCCCAGACACCCTGGAAACGCAGGTTATGAATCGTCATGATGGACTTCACACCCTGATAGAACGGGTGTGTGGCAAATGTACTGTGCATCAGCACGGGAATCAGACCGGTCTGCCAGTCGTGGCAGTGGATAATGTCCGGATGGAAGCCGATCACCGGCATCATTGCCAGAACGGCCTTGCAGAAGAAGGTGAAACGCTCAATATCCCACTTCAGGTCACTGCCGTAGGGGGTGGCGCCGTTGAAATAATACTCGTTGTCAACAAAATAGAACTTGATACCGTCAAATTCGTATTCCATAATGCCCACATGTTCCTGTCTGTCGGAAAAATCCATGTAGAAATGGTGACGATAGTGGAAAAAATTGCGGTAGCGGGCAGGAATGCATGTATAGTAAGGAATGATCACGCGAACGTCAAAACGGGAGCTGTCCAGACTCTTCGGCAGAGCGCCGACAACATCGGCCAGACCGCCGGTTTTTACAAACGGCACGCACTCAGAAGCTGCAAATAAAATGTTGGTCAAGAAGAATCCCTCCTCAGAAATTTCAGTGCACAGCCCGGGGCTGTCCTTATTCTTATTATACTCCATTTTCATGCGAACGTCAAGGGATTTTTTCACATTTTAAATTTTTGTTTGTCTAAAACTCACAAAATCGACATAATGGTGGAAAAGTTTCCTGTCAGATTGGTCAGCGTGGATGAGCGGCGCCGCATGCTGAAAAATGAGGGAACCGGAGCGTCTCTGTAGTTCCGCTTGCAAGGCGAAAAGCGCAGAGCATCGGGGAAAGATGGCTGTTTTATGCACTCTTTGGCTAAAAAAGCAATGTCCAAAAAACATTTTATTGTGTTAAATGCGGAAATTGCGCTTTTTTCATTGACGAATCGCGTATATTCCTGTATAATGTACCCATAATCAAAAAATCAGCAAAATCGATTCCAGACGAAAATAGGAAAAGAAAGGTGATTGCAATGACATATCATGAACTGGTAGAAAAAATGGCAAAGGCACTGACCGCTGTGGACGCTTCCGCTGTCAGCGAGCACATCGCTGTTCAGGTAAACGTGACAGGCGAGGGCGAGGGCGCATTTTACATTGAGGCTGCCGAGGGTAAGCTCGCTGTAGAACCTTATGATTATATTGACAGAGACGCTCTTCTGACAGCTTCCGCTGAGGATCTGATCGCCGTTTCCGCAGGCAAGCTGAATCTGGAGACTGCAATTTCCGAGGGCAAGATGACGCTCGAGGGCAGCTATGACAAGGTGATGGTGCTGGGTTCCGTATTCGCACAGCTCCCTGTCAAGAAGAGAAAGGCACCGGCTAAGAAGAAGACCGAGACTGCTGAAAAGCCCGCTGCAAAGAGAACCTGCAGAACCAAGAAGACCATTGCTGAAGCTGCTGAAACCGCTGAGGCTGCTGTAAAGGCAGAAGCTGCTGAGGCTGTTGAAAAGCCCGCAAAGGCTGCAAAGAAGACAGCTGCCAAGAAGACCGCAGAAAAGAAGACAGCTGAGAAGAAGCCCGCTGCCAAGAAGACTGCAAAGAAGGCAGAAAAGGCTGAATAATCGCGATTTCGCATAAAAAGGCATGGCTACGGGACGCCCGCTGCCATGCCTTTCCTGTTTTTGACCGGCTTTCCTATGGATGAGGAAAAGGGCACAGTCCGAAAACTGTGCCCTTCTCGACAAAAAATAAGAGAAAGAGGTTAGAAATTAAATTCTATTTTTATTATATCAGAAAACAGCCTCATTTACAAGCATTTTTTTGAAAATATCAAAAATCGTACAAATGCACAAAATGATGGGGCGAGAATATGTGAAAATGTATAAAAATCCGCAAGAGCGACAGAAAAATTGTGCGGAACTCTTGCAATTTCTGCGTCATTGTGGTATAATAAAATGTAGCTAATCGCACGGAAATGCCGTGCAGATCGGAATATAGGTGTGCGGGCCCTGTGCAATGAAGCACCGTGAACCATGTCAGGCGGGGAACCGAGCAGCATTAAGCGGACCGTTTTATGTGCCGCAGCAAGCCTGCACACCTATGTTCCGATTTTTTTGAACATGCGGCACTGCCGCAGAAGGAGGCACTATGTATCAGGCTTTGTACCGCAAATGGCGGCCGCTGACCTTTGCGGATGTGCTTTCACAGCCGCAGGTGACCACCACCCTGCAGAATCAGATCAAGTCCGGTATGACGGCACATGCCTATCTGTTTACCGGCTCAAGAGGTACCGGCAAGACGACCTGCGCCCGTATTCTGGCCAAGGCCGTCAACTGCGAGCATCCCCGTCCGGACGGCAATCCCTGTCTGGAATGTGCCATCTGCAAGGATGCTGAGGCTGCTGTGCTCTCCGATCTGATTGAGATCGATGCGGCATCCAACAACAGCGTTGAGGATATCCGTGATCTGCGTGATGCCACGGTCTACACGCCCGAACGCTGCAAATTCAAAGTTTACATCATTGACGAGGTGCACATGCTCTCCGCAAGTGCGTTCAACGCCCTCCTCAAAATCATGGAGGAGCCGCCTGCCTACGTCAAATTCATCCTTGCGACCACCGAGATCCACAAGGTGCCGGCGACCATCATTTCCCGCTGTCAGCGGTATGATTTCCGCCGCATCCGGCAGGAGGATCTTGTGACCAGACTCTGTTATATCGCCGAGAAGGAACAGATTTCCCTCGAGCACGAGGCCGCTGAACTGATGGCAAGACTCTCCGACGGCGGCATGCGTGATGCCATTTCCCTGCTCGATCGCTGCGCTGCCTATGGTGAAACCATCACGGCACAGATCACGGCAGAGGCCGCAGGTGTGGCCGGCAGAGACTATCTGATGCGCATGCTTGAGGCGGTTCATGCCAGAAATACCGCCGAGGTGCTGGCGATTACCGGAGATCTGCACGATGCCTCCAAGGATCTGCAGAGACTTTGCGAAGAGCTGATCCTCATGCTCCGTGATGTCATGCTGCTCAAGGCGACGGGCCAAACCGCACTGCTGCACTGCATGGCGGACGAAATTACCGGACTGCAGGCACTGGCCGCAGATACGGGCATGGACGAAATTATGACGCAGCTGAACGCCCTGCAATCGTGCCGAGAGCGCATGGGACGTGCCGTCAACCGCAGAGTGGAGCTGGAAATGACCCTGATCCGCCTGTGTGCCGGTGCACCGGCCGCTGCTTCCGCACAGCCCGCAGAAGTGCAGGCTCTGTATGACAGAATCGCACAGCTTGAAAGCCGTGCCGTACAGCCCGCTGCTGCCCCCGAGGCCGCACCGGAAATCACAAAACCCATTCCCTCCCCCGCCGCTGAGCCGGAACCGGAGGTGGACATGCGTCAGCTGAAGCTGGAGGACTTCCGTCCCGTGGCCGAATGGCCCGAGATCCTTGAGGAATGCGGCAGGCTCAATCCCGCCGTCCTCGGTACGCTCGCCGGCTCCACAGCCAAGGCCTATGCCAATGTAATGCTGATCACAGCGGAAAATCCCTTCTTCATCACCATGTTCAAGGACAAGCAGAATGCCCGCTCCCTCGGGGATGCCGTGCAGAATGTCCTCGGCAAACGCTATGCGATCCGTGCACGATGCAGTGCTGCCGCCGCAAAGCCCCGTCCGGTGGAGGAAATGCTGGAAAAAGCCAAGAACAGCGGAATTAAAACCACCGCTGTCACATAAATGCAAATTCACTAAATTTAATCTAAAGGAGAAATCACTATGAGAGCAAGAGTACCGAAGGGTCTGGGCGGCAATGCCCAGAACATGAATTCCATGATCCGTCAGGCACAGAAGATGCAGGATCAGATCACAGAGCTGCAGGATGATATCGAGGCTCGTGAGTTCACTGCAACCGCAGGCGGCGGCGTGGTTGAGGTTGTTATGACCGGTAAGAAGACCATCAAGTCCCTGACCATCAAGCCCGAGGCTGTGGATCCCGAGGATATCGAGATGCTGCAGGATCTGGTGATCAGCGCTGTAAACGAGGTTGTCGGCCAGATCGAGCAGACCACCGAGGATGAGATGAGCAAGATCACCGGCGGCGTTTCCCTGCCCGGCCTGTTCTAAGAATGGCAAATCACGACGCACTGCCCCTTGTCGTTCTGACGGAGCAGTTTGCAAAGCTGCCCGGCATCGGCATGAAGTCCGCTGCAAGGCTGGCTTATCATGTGATGTCCATGGAGGCCGATGAGGTCGAGGCTTTTGCACATGCACTGCTGGATGCGAAGAAAACCGTCCACTACTGCGAATGCTGCGAAAACCTCACCGATCAGAGCCGCTGCCCGATCTGCGAGAATCCCGACCGGGATTCCTCCGTGATCTGTGTGGTGGAAACCCCCAAGGATATCACCGCATTTGAGCGCACCGGTCAGTACAATGGCATGTACCATGTGCTGCACGGCCTGATTTCGCCCCTGAAAGGCGTGATGCCCGATGATCTGAAGATCCGCTCGCTCCTGCGCAGAGTGCAGGCAGGCGGCGTGGAAGAGGTCATCATGGCCACAAACCCCACTGTCGAGGGCGATGCCACCGCATCCTATCTCTCCCAGCTGCTCCGGCCGCTGCATGTGTCTGTGACACGTCTGGCGTTCGGTCTGCCCGTTGGCGGCACACTGGAATATGCGGATGAAGTGACGCTCTATAAGGCGCTCGAAAACCGCAATGAAATGTAATTGCACACATAACCGCACACCCGCACAGGGTGTGCGGTTTCTTTTATATGGGAAAGAAGGTGAGGATTACAACACAATTCCATAGTTTTTTGTACAATGTCTACAAATACTGAGCGTATTTTTCTACGGTCATTTCTGGGAAATCGGCCTCGTGTTCATAGAATCGTCACAAAAAACAGGAAGATTTGTGATATAATAGTATGCATAAGGGAAGGTAGCACGGCGGCATCTGCGCTGCGGTGCAAATCTGTTCAATCAGAAAGGATGAATGAGCTATGTTTTCTAAGACAATGACAAATCGCATGAAGGCTGCCGCTGTGGCAGCACTGATGTGCCTGTCTGCGGCAACTGTAATTCTGCCGAACATGACAGCATCCATGCCCGTTGAGGCTGTTTCCATTGGTGAAACACTGGCTGTTAAGGACGAGTACAGAATCGTAACTGCTGACGTCGGCACAAATCTGAAGAGCTTTACACTCACACTGACAGCGGACTACACCGGCAACTTCAGCTATGGTCTGGGTATCAGCCTGGCAGAAGATCCCTGGTGGATGGAATGGGACGGCTCCGGCTGGGTGGATACCGAGGGCGGTACCGTTGAGGTGCCCGGTATCTCTGTTCCTGTTACCGCAGGTGAGACATTTAACATCGTAATCGACTGCTCCACACTGAACCTGAAGTATGATCCCGCAGGCGCAGAATGGGGTGCAGGTGAGATCGCATTCCGTAACTACTACAGCGGCGAGGGCGGCAGCGTGACACTGGTTTCTGCTACATCCGGCAGCACTGGTACCACAACACCCACAACACCCACAACACCCACCACTCCCACAGACCCTGTAGGCCCCGGTCCCAATACAGATGGTTCTACATCCCAGAACAAGAAGAGCGGTACATGGACCTTCAAGGATAATCTTGACGGCACAGGTACCATGACTTCCACGCAGGCAAGAAAGATCGACGGCGTTGCCCAGCTGCTGACAGCAGGCTACGACGAGGAGACCTATGCAGCTGAGGGTACAACACCCGGTCCGGATGATCCGATCAACAGCAAGAAGTTCAGCTATTCCACCGATTTCGGTCTCGAAGCCGGCATGATCGGCCCGAAGTCCGTTGAAGAGGCTGAGGATGAGACAAGAGACAACATCTTCATCGAGTCCCTGCAGGCTACCATCACAAGCGACGGCACACCCCTGAAGCGTTTCATGTACGGCGGCGGTATGAGCGTTCTGAACGAGTCCCCTGCTGACACCGAGTCTCCCAAGAGACTGGCTGGCATGGAAGGCAAGGAGACCGCTGGCTACTGGTACAACGACATGGGCGAAGAGAAGCTGCAGGAAGCCCTGGATGCAGGTGCTGTATTCGGCATTGATCCCGGCATGGGTTATGACCTGTCCTCTGCTGACGGCGCACAGCTCGGCGAGTGGTTCCAGGTTGTATGGGACGTTCCCGAGGCTGTATATCCTTACGCAATCGGTCCGGAGATCTCCTTCCAGTACTGGTATGGTGAAGAGGACGTAGAAGAGTACAAAGCCTGCGAGGCTGTAACACTCGACAGTGCAGTTCTGACCTACACTGAGAGAAAGACATTTGACTACACCGATCATGTTGCTCTGGATGTCAACGAAGAGATCGACATCGAAGGCATGTCCTCCGGCGTGAAGTTTGCAGACCTGGGTCTGGGCGCAAACAGCTCCGTAAAGGCAATTGTATTCACAGTGGAGACTGGCAATGATATGGATTCTCTGGTATACGGCATCGGCGCTTCCGTTGGCGAAGACTGGAAGATGTGGGCTGATTCCGAAGCAGGCGACGGCTGGAACTTTGTTGTAACAGACGTTAAGGCCGGCGAGGTTGAGATCGCCTGGATCGTTCCCTCCAGCGCTGACATCAACGAAGAGTACGGCAATGTACAGTTCGGTTACTGGTACGGCGGCAAGGACGGCGATGCCATCAATTCCGTCACCCTCAAGTCCGTAGATGTATACTACTACGAGGAAGAAGAGGCTACCACAGAGCCGACAACTGAGCCGACCACAGCTCCCACAACTGCTCCCACTACTGAGCCGACAACCGAACCGCTGGTAGCAAACTACGGTGACGTAAACGTAGACGGCAACGTATCCATCGTTGACGTTATCTTCCTGAACAAGCACCTGATGGGCAACCAGAAGCTGACCGAGCAGGGTGAGCTGAATGCTGACGTTGACATCAATGGTGAAGTTGAATCGGGCGACTCCCTGAACATTCTGAAGTCCCTGGTAGATCTGTGCACACTGCCCGTTGGTCAGTAAGCAGATTTTGAATCAAAACACAAAAGCCCCCGTCATTGACGGGGGCTTTCTGCTATGGATGCATCTCTCGTTTTTGCAGAAGAAAGCCCTCCCAAACGGAAGGGCTTTTGTTTATTCACTCACAACCACATACATCGTGGCAGCATCCGCCTTGGTGGCATGCTCGGAGATTTCCTGCACCTTGACACGCACGGGACGCGGACCCATCTGGATCTCGATGATGTCGCCGAGCTTGACGTCATAGGAGGCTCTCGCAACCTTGCCGTTCACAATGACCTTGCCCGCATCGCAGGCCTCATTTGCAATGGTGCGGCGCTTGATCAGCCGCGAGTTCTTCAGGTATTTATCCAGACGCATATCAGTCTTCCTTGCCGGAAACGGCTTCCTTCAGACCACGGCCGGCCTTGAAGGCAGGTGCCTTGCCGGCGGGCAGCTGAATCGGTTCGCCGGTACGGGGATTGAGGCAGACCTTTTCGCTGCGCTCACGCACATCGAATGTGCCAAAGCCCGTCAGAACGACCTTTTCGCCCTCTGCCAGCGTGTCACGGATGGTATCAAAGATGAAGTTTACGGTTTCTTCTGCCTGCTTCTTGGTGCAGCCGCTGTGCTTAGCGTATTTTGTGATGAGTTCAGATTTGGTCATGATGTTCGTTCTCCTTTTCTTCTGTTTCCTGTGTTTCTTGTCGGGAGCTTGCCTTGGCATCCTCCCAGTACACGTCCAGTTCTTCCAGTGTGAGGTCGGGCATCTGCAGATTCTGTGCAGCTACCAGTGCCTCAGTTGCGGCGAACCGGTCAATGAATTTGTTGGTTGCTTTTGTCAGTGCCTGTTCAGCGTCGATTCCAAGATGTCTTGCTGTGTTCACGCAGGAGAAGAGCAGATCGCCCAGCTCCTCCTCCATGTCCGCGGCATTGCCGTCGGAGATGGCGGCCTGCAGCTCGGCACGCTCCGCACGCACGCAGTCAAAGGCCGCTGCGGCATCGCCGAAGTCCATGCCGGCTCTGGCAGCACGCTTGCCGACCTTTTGTGCCCGGGTGAGTGCGGGCAGGGATTTGGCTACGCTGCGCAGGGTATCTGCGTAGGTTTCCTGTCCCTTGGTCTCCTTTTTGATGGCGTCCCAGTTCTTCAGGACGGTATCCGTATCCTCCGCCTTGACATCCCCGAACACATGGGGATGGCGGACGATGAGCTTCTTGCAGATCTCATCGCATACGGCATCAAAATCAAACTGATTCTCTTCCTGTGCAAGTGTGCAGTGGAACACCACCTGCAGCAGCACGTCGCCCAGTTCCTCCCGCATCAGGGCCATATCCGCAAGGTCAATGGCCTCCACGGCTTCATAGGCCTCCTCCAGAAAATCATTCCGGATGGACTGATGGGTCTGTTCCCTGTCCCACGGACAGCCGCCGGGACTGCGGAGCAGCCGGACGATTTCACGCAGATCCGCAATGGTGTACTGCGGCTTCTGTTCAAATTCTACCATAGTGTTCCCCCGATTCATGCTTGTTGTTTATCTTGCATCCACGAATCCGACCTTGCGGTAAACCTTGTTCAGGATTCGGGAAGAGTAGCGAAGTGCTTCCGCATCGCAGCGGGTGTAGCATTCCTTGAGATAAGCCTTGTCAGCGATGAGCTTGGCGTAGCTCTCACGCACGGGTGCGAGATGATCGGCCACAGCTTCGCCCACGGCCATCTTAAAGGTGCCGTAGCCCTGACCGGCGAATTCCTTCACAACATCGTCAATGGACTTGCCGGTAACAGCGGAATAGATGGTCAGCAGGTTGTTGATGCCGTCCTTGCCCTCACGGTAGCAGATCTCTGCATCGCTGTCGGTCACGGCACGCTTGAACTTGCGGATGATGGTATCCTTGTCATCCAGAATGAGGATGCAGGCGTTGGGATTGTCATCGGATTTGGACATCTTCTTGGTCGGATCCTGCAGGGACATGACCCTTGCACCGATGGGAGAGATGTAAGGCTCCGGAACAGTGAATGTATCACCATAACGGCTGTTGAAGCGGCGGGCGATGGTTCTGGCAAGCTCCAGATGCTGGGTCTGATCAGCGCCCACGGGCACAAGATCCGCATTGTAGGCCAGAATATCCGCTGCCATGAGCACGGGATAGTCAAAGAGACCGGCGTTGATGTCATCGGCATGACGCTGGCTCTTTTCCTTGAACTGGGTCATGCGGGACAGCTCGCCGAACTGTGTGGAGCAGTTGAGGATCCAGGACAGCTCTGCATGGCTCTTGACATGGCTCTGGATGAAGAGCAGGGACTTGTCGAGGTCAATGCCGCAGGCCAGCAGCAGGGCATAGGCCTGCATGGTATTCTGGCGGAGCTTGGCGGGTTCGATCTTGACGGTGATGGCATGCATATCCACCACGCAGTAAATGCAGCGGTAATCCTCCTGCAGGGGCTTCCAGTTGCGGATGGCACCGATGTAATTACCGAGGGTAAAAGTGCCGGTGGGCTGGATGCCGCTGAAAATCAGCTTTTTTTCCTGTGCAGGGGCGGGCTGCTGTACCTGTTCGCTCATGCCTGTTCGCCTCCTGCAACCTCACCCTTGTCACGCATCTGTGCCAGACGCAGTGCGGTCATGACCTCCTGTGCGAGGTGATGCACAATACGCTTTTCCTTGCTGTCTGCATGGAGTGTGCGGGGATCGATCTCAGCCTTGAAGGTGCCTCTCTTGGTCATGAGGTATACATACTGCATGCCATTGGTGGGCAGGGGGAACTGGGAAGTTCTCTTTGCATTTTCCTTGAGCTGGTTTGCATTGACAACCAGATTTCTTGCAGCCTGCACAACGGACTTATAGCGTGTGGAAGCACCGGTGTACTCGGCACCGTTGTTGAAGTAGAGGTTGGCGGCGCCGTTGATGAAGCAGACCATGGTCACCATGAGCACGGGGTTCAGGGGCATATCTACGATCACGCCGTATACTTCGTCCGCCTTGAACTTCATGTTGGAGAACTGTGCGGGCGGAATGTGGAGGGCGCTGTTTCTGGTTGCCAGATACTGGGGTGTTACCGGATAGGGATCCAGCATAGAACGTCTTACTACTGCCATGATTGAAAATTCCTTTCGTATTAAAATGGGATTATGTTTGATCTGTATGTCTGCGGCGGCTTATGCGCCGAACATGTCCTTGGTGAGCTGTCCGAGAATGGCAACGCCGCGGTCGATGGCCTCATCGGTGGGCGTGGAGTAATTCATGCGGAACGAGGTGGTCTTGTCGCTTTCGCTGATCATGAAGGCACTGCCCGGTACAACGGCAATCTTGTACTCGGATACGGCTCTTGTGCAGAAGCCCATCATATCGCAGTCCTTGGGGAGGGTACACCATACGAACAGGCCGCCCTCGGGACGGGTGAAGGTGATCTTCTTTGAGAAGGATGCATCCATACCGGAGAGCATTCTCTCGCACTTCTGCTTGTAGATGCCGCGGAGCATGGAAAGATGTGCATCAAAATCATACTTCATCATGAAATGATATGCAAGCATCTGACCGTAGTTGTTGGTCTGCACATCGGAAACCTGCTTGCAGACAACCATCTTGGAGATGACTTCCTTGGGGGCAATGCCGAAGCCCACACGGATGCCGGGCGCAAGCACCTTGGAGAAGGAGCCGGCGTAGATGACTCTGCCGTCGGTGTCCATGGTCTTGATGCTGGGGATGTGTTCGCCGGAGAAGCGCAGATCGCCGTAGGGGTTATCCTCGAGGATCATGGTGTTGTACTTCTGCGCAAGGGCATAGATGGCCTTGCGGCGTTCGAGTGTGGTGGTCTTGCCGGTGGGGTTCTGGAAGTTCGGGATCACATAGATGAGCTTGGTGTTGGGATTGGCCTTGAGGGCGTCCTCGAGTGCATTCAGCTCCATGCCGTCGTCATCGAGCGGCACGCCTACGAGATTCACATTGTAGGACTTAAAGGCGTTGAGCGAGCCGATGAAGCTGGGCGCTTCACAGATCAGCGTATCGCCGGCATTGCACAGGGACTTGCAGGCCAGCTCCATCACCTGCTGCGCACCGGATGTGATAATGAGCTCATCGGTCTCGGCACGGAAGCAGTCCGCATCGGCCATGCGCTTCTTCATCAGGTCACGCAGAGGGGTGTAGCCCTCGGTGATGCCGTACTGCAGCACGGAGATGGGCTCGCCCTTTACAGGATCGAGCATTCCGGCAGAAATCTCCTGCACAGCGCTGAGCGGGAAGGCCTCGGGGGCAGGGTTGCCTGCCGCAAAGGAGATCACTTCCGGATCGGCGGTATATTTCAGGATCTCACGGATGGCAGAGGCCTGCAGCTGTGAAACCTTTTCTGAAAACGAATATTGCATATGTTTCATTCCTTTTTGTTCTATTCTCTGCATGGCACCTGCAGGACATCTTCCCGCCGCTGCATGCAGGGTTCATCCTATATTATACCACATAATTTCCGTTTCGGCAACATAAAATTGAAAAAAAGTCAGAAATGCAAACGAAAATGACGGGGCGGGGGCTTCCCGGCCGGGAATGATCGCTCCGCCCCCTTTCCTCCGACCACAAAAAAGGAGTATCCCATTGAAGAAACAAACCTTTCTCAAAGGCTCCCTGATGCTCGGTGCCTCTGCCATTCTCGCCAAAGTTCTCGGTGCCTTCTTCAAAATCCCCCTCACCAATGCTCTCGGCGGCACGGGCATGGGCTATTTCAGCAGTGCCTACGGCCTCTTCCTGCCGCTCTATGCGGTGCTTGTGACGGGACTGTCCACGGCCGTTGCCAAGCCCGTGGCGGCCTGCTGTGCACTGGGGGACCAGTCCGGTGCGGAACGGATCTGCCGTGTGGCAAGGCGGCTGTTTCTGGGGCTGGGACTGCTCGGAACGCTGGCGGCCATACTGTGTGCTGTGCCCTTTGCACGATACACGACCGGCGCCGCCGAAGCCGTCCCCGCCGTCATTGCCATTGCCCCTGCCGTGCTCTTCAGCTGTCTGACCGCCGTCGAACGCGGCTATTGCGAGGGCTGCTGCTGCATGATGCCCACTGCCGTATCACAGGCAGCCGAGGCCCTCTGCAAGCTCATCTGCGGACTTTGGTTCTGCCGTGTGCTGATGGAAAACCCCAGTTTGCTGCCGTTTCTTCCCGCATCCACCCCGGAGGCTGCCGGTGCGGCCGGTGCCGTGCTCGGCGTGACGCTCTCGACTGCGGCAGGATGGCTGTGCATGCTGCTCTACTGCCGGAAGCGTGTCCCGTCCGGCAAGATCCCGCCTGCCCCGGTGCAGAAGACGTGGCACATCATCCGGATGCTTTTTGCAGTGATGCTGCCGGTGGCGGCGGGCGCACTCATCACGAATCTCACTTCCCTCATCGACCTTGCCACGGTCATGCGGTTCTTTCATCATCTGCTCGCCGCCGATGCAGCGGCATTTTACGAGGGCACATCCCTTGTGGCATCCATCCCGCCCGAGGAGGCGGCGACATTTGTGTACGGCTCGTTCATGGGGCTGTCGATGACGGTGTTCAATCTTGTGCCCTCGCTGACGAATATGTTCGGGAAGGGCGTGCTGCCGTGCACGGCGCAGGCATGGGCAGCGGGTGACCGGAAGGCCGCCGCAGGCTATGCCGCACAGGTGCTCGTGCTGACGGGACTGCTGGCGATTCCGGCGGGATGCGGGCTGTTTGCACTGCCGGAAGGTGTGCTGGCCTTTCTGTACGGGGAGCGTCCTGCCGAGACCGCAGCAGCCTGCGAGGGACTGCGATGGCTCGCACCGGGGATGCTCTGCCTGTGTCTGGCGTTTCCGGTGTTCAGCCTGATGCAGGCGATGGGGCGTGCGGATCTGCCGGTGAAGATCATGGGCATCGGTGCAGCGGTGAAGCTTATGGGAAATCTGGTGCTGCTGCCGCTGCTGTACACAGGGGGCGCCGCATTGTCAACCAGTCTTTGTTACGGCGTGATTCTGGTGCTTTCGCTGTATCATCTGCGGCGGCTTCTGGGGGTGCGGCTGTCTCTTGTGAAGCCCTTTGCCGTGATGGCCTATGCCGGTGTGATGTGTGCAGGGACGGCATGGCTGTGCTATGGAAGGCTCCTGCTCCGGCTGCCGCAGCGCATTGCCCTGCTGCTGGCGATCGCCTGCGGCGGTGTGATGTACGGTGCGATCGTGCTGGGGCTGATGGGGAAGGAAGTGAGGGGGCTGGGAAAATGACCGTCCCGCCCCCCGCGGGGGTGTTCTCTTTTCTTGACATCATCCCCCTCGCATGCTATAATAAAAATAGAATTCCAAGCGGAAAGGAGTCCCTAAAAATGTCACAGAACACGGAACGCAAAGCCGATACTTCCGCCATTCTTGTGTGTGCCGGCAACGCCACACGCATGGGCGGTGTGAACAAGATCCTGCTGCCCCTCGGAGAGACCAATGTCATCGGACATGCCATGCGGGCCTTCGAGGCCTGCCCCGATATTGCCGAGATCATCATCGTCACCAAGACCGACAATGAACCCGCCATCCGGGAAACTGCTGCGGCACTCGGCATTACCAAGCTCACACAGATCACAGAAGGCGGCGATACCCGCCAGCAGAGCGTCCTCAAGGGCCTGCGCTGCACAAGCCAGGACACGTCCTACATCGCTGTCCATGATGGTGCCCGCCCCCTCGTCAAGCCCGAACACATCGCCAAGGTCATCAAGGATGCCCGTGTATTCGGCGGTGCCACCCTCGGTGTGCCCGTCAAGGATACCATCAAGGTCGTTGATGACGGCCTGATCGTGGACACGCCCCACCGTCCGTCCCTCTATCTCACCCAGACGCCTCAGGTGTTCCGCAAGCGTCTCTACTACGAGGCTGTGGACTTCGCCATGGAGCATAATCTGGACTTCACCGATGACTGCCAGCTGGTTGAAGCCATCGGCGGCAAGGTCTATATGACCGTGGGAGACTACACCAATATCAAACTGACCACACCCGAAGATCACGCCATTGCGGAGGTATTATTATGATTCGAATCGGACACGGATACGACGTTCACAAGCTGGTACCCGAACGGGAGCTCATTCTCGGCGGCGTGCACATTCCCCATACCCTCGGCCTTCTTGGCCATTCCGATGCGGATGTGCTGCTCCATGCGATCTCTGATTCGCTGCTCGGTGCACTCGCCCTCGGCGACATCGGCAAGCATTTCCCCGATACCGACCCCCGCTATAAAGGTGCGGACAGTCTTGCGCTTCTGCGCCATGTGGTAAAGCTGATTCAGGAGCATGGCTATACCGTCGGCAATCTCGATGCTGTGATTCTCGCCCAGAAGCCCAAGCTTGCCCCCCACATCATGCAGATGCGTGAAAATATCGCCGCAGTCTGCGAAGTTCCGGTCGATCGTGTCAGCGTCAAGGCTACGACCGAGGAACGTCTCGGCTTCACCGGCAGGGAAGAAGGCATCTCCGCACACTGCGTCGTGCTTCTGACAAAGAAGGCCTGACACCCGCATCGTCCCCTCTGCATAAAATAAAGCAGGGCAGCAGCATCTGGCAGCTGTTCTGAATACGGGAGCTTCGGCTTCCTCAGGAGGGGTGATCGTTATGATATGCAAGGCAGGCATGGCATCGGATACGCTTGCAAGAAAAGCGCAGCGCATCCTCACCGCAAGGGGCTATCCCTGCGAACTCTTCCGCAGCACCGGAAAGGAAGGCTGCGGCTTCGGGCTGGCCGTTGCCGGCAGCTGCGAGCGGGTGGAGGCCATTCTCCGTAAGGAAGGCATTCCCCTGCGCAGTCTGCAAAGTGAGGGTATGGGCGGATGATGATCAATTTTGACAATGCCGCCACGACATTCCCAAAGCCCGCATCCGTGCGGATTGCCGCAGAAAAGGCGATTGTCCGCTATGGCAATGCCGGAAGAGGCGGGCATCCCATCGCCGCACGCACCTCGGAGCTGGTCTATGCAGCCAGAGAGGCAGCAGCGGATTTCTTCGGCGCACAGCCCGATCAGGTGGTTTTCACACTCAACTGCACCCATGCGCTCAATCTGGCCATTCAGGGCATTGCGCAGGAGGGCGGCCATCTGATCATCAGCAGTCTTGAACACAATTCCGTTCTGCGGCCGGTCTATGCACTCGCAAAACAAGGACGGATCCGATACAGCATTGCACCCGTGAAAGAAACGGCAGCCGAGACCCTGCAGAGCTTTTCCGAGCGGATCCGCCCCGATACAAGGGCGGTCATCTGTACCCTTGCAAGCAATGTCACAGGGCAGGTGCTTCCCTGGCGTGAGATCGGTGCACTGTGTCAGAAACGGAATATCTGCATGATTGCCGACGGGGCACAGGTCTGCGGAATGCGGCCCGTATCACTCTCCGACGGCATCAACATTCTCTGCCTGCCCGGTCACAAGGGGCTGTACGGCCTGACGGGCACGGGATTGCTCATTTCCGATGGGAAGTTCCCCCTGCCGCCGCTTATGCAGGGCGGTTCGGGCAGCCGGTCCCGCAGTCCCGAGCAGCCGGCTGAAATGCCCGATGCGCTCGAGTGCGGCACGCTCAATATTGCCGGCATTGCGTCGGTCAGAGCGGGGCTTGCATTTGTGAAAAAACGCGGCATGCAGGCAATTTATGAACACGAAAACATGCTGTGCCGCCTTCTGATTGCCCAGCTTTCACAGATTCCCGGCGTGACGGTCTGCCGGCTGCCCCATGCGGATTATATGCCGATCGTCTCGTTCTGTCTCGATGGCATGCCCTCGGAGGAAGCGGCTGCGGCACTCGGGAAGCAGGGCTTCTGCCTCAGGGCGGGGCTGCACTGCGCACCGCTTGCCCATCATAGCATGGGGACGGCAGAGGGTACCGTGCGGTTTTCGCCGTCCGCATTCAGCCGTGCGGAGGATGTGGCATCACTTGGCCGAGCGGTGCGCTCGCTTTGTGTGCAATGAAAAAAATCCTGCCATTTTCCGTTCAGCCTATTGCAAAATGAGCGGATTTGTGGTATGATGTTAATAGAGAGAAAAGAGGGCGCATGCCCTCTTTACATAAGAGTATGAACAAAGAAAGGATGTGAGCGAATGTCTCTTGGTGATATCTGGGAATCCCTTTACAGCGTTGTGCGCACCATGCGTCCGGTGGACTTTGTGGACATCGCGCTGCTCTCCTACCTGATCTATTACCTGTTCAAGCTGATCCGTGAAACCAGAGCCGGTCAGCTTTTCAAAGGCATCCTGCTTCTGGTCATTGCCTATGCCATTGCCGAATTCGTCGAAATGAAGGCGATTACATATCTGCTCGAACAGACCTTTGACATCGGCCTGCTGGCTGTGGTGGTCATGTTCCAGCCCGAGATCCGCCGTGCATTCGAAAAGATCGGCCACTCGCAGTTCGGTCTGAAGAACCTCAATCTCATCGGCGGCTCTGCGGATGAAGCGGCTGCCAAGTGGACCAATGCCATTGATGCTGTCTGCGATTCCTGCGTGGAGCTCAGCTCCACCTGCACGGGTGCACTCATCGTCATTGAGCAGCAGACCAAGCTCGGCGAGCAGATCGAAAACGGCACTGTGGTCAACGCCATCCCCAGCAAGGAGCTGTTCGGCAATATTTTCTATCCGAAAACACCCCTCCATGACGGTGCGGTCATCATGCGTGACGGCATGGTGCTTGCGGCGGCTTGCTTCCTGCCCAAGCCCCAGAAGGAGGAGCTGATCAATAAGAAGCTCGGTTCCCGTCATCGTGCCGCCATCGGCATGAGCGAGAATTCCGATGCCATTGTCATTGTGGTGTCCGAAGAGACCGGCCAGATTTCCGTGGCAGAAAACGGCAACCTGACCCGCAATTTCACCCGTGACAAGCTGCACCATCTGCTCACGGAGCGCCTCATCCCCAAGCAGCCGGAAGGCAAGATCCGTCTGCGCCGCAGCAAAGGAAAGGGGGAGCAGGCATGAATAAGCTTCAGGAAATCAAAAAATGGCTGAATCAGGTCGGTCAGAGCCGGCCGGCAACCATCATTCTTTCCGTCTTTTTTGCGATTCTGATCTGGTTCACAGTATCCGTGATCGTCTATCCCACAACGCCGGTGACGTTCTATCACATTCCGGTCGTGGTGGAGCTGAAGGGCACATCGGCCGAGAAAAGCGGCCTGAGCATGGTCTCCTGCGATGTGGAGACTGTGGATGTACAGCTCGTCGGCGACCGCTCCGAGGTCGGCATCCTTACCGAAAAGGATCTGGTGGCCTATGCGGTCATTCAGGATGTCACCACATCGGGCGAATACAAGCTGAGCCTGACTGTCAAATCCGATCAGAATGTGGATTTTGAGGTCAATGAAATCAGCCCCGCCACGGCAAGCGTGACATTTGACAAGATTGAAACACGGGAATTTGAGGTTACGCCCTCCTTCCCGAATATCAAAATCACTGCCGGTCACACCATGGATACCGTGACCTGCGACCCGCCGACCATCGAGATCAAGGGCCCCTCGGCACAGCTTGACAAGATCAAGTCCGTTGTGGTGTCCTCCGACAAGCAGGAAGAAATTGACAGCTCGTACTCGCTTTACAGTGATGAGATGATCCTGTATACAGCGGACGGCTCAATGCTCGATCCCGACGGTCTGGAAATTCCGGATGTGGACTTCCTGATCAACATCCCGCTGCTGACACAGAAAACACTGGATCTGAGCTATGAAATCCGTAATGTGCCGTCGAAATTTGACATTGCATGGCTGCGTGATCGCCTGAAGCTCTCTGCGGAGACCATCACACTTGCGTCCCCGAACAATGCCGCACTGGAGAATCAGGAGACCTTTAATATCGGCAACATCGGCGAGTTCATCAAGCTCGAGGACATTGGTCTGACCTTCAGCAAGACCTTTGATGTGAGCGTATCCGAGGGCATCATCAATAAGAGCGGCCTGCAGGATGTGACACTGACGCTGGATGCGGAGGGACTGGAAAAGCGTGATTTCGTGGTGGGCAATGACAACATCACCATTGTCAATGCACCGAGTACCTTTGATTTTGAGGTCATCACGCAGAATATGACCATCACCGTCATCGGCCCGGCTGAGGAGCTGGAGAAGCTGAGTGCAAAGGACATTGCAGTGACTGTGGATCTGTTCAACTACAATGCCGGACAGGCAAGCTCCTTCTCGGAAGCACCGCTGATTTCCTTCATGGGCAGCGACAAGCTCTGGGCATACGGTGCCTATAATGTGGCAATCGACTGCACGGAGAAGGAACCGAATGAAGACTAATGAAAGACCCCCGCAAAAGCGGGGGTCTCAGTTTGTCAAAAAAGTATGATTTCACTTAATTTTGCCCCACCCCCTACCCCCTCCCCAAAGGGGAGGGGGAAAGAGGGAGGGTGCTGCCGCTGAACAGCCCGTCCCCTCTGTCTCACTTCGTTCGACATCTCCCCACCCCGTGGGGAGTCCC
>SVNX01000030.1 GCA_015066665.1 Ruminococcus sp.
GGCTGCCCGTTCGGGCAGCCTTTTCTGTTACTTCTTTCGCTTACGGAAATCCTCTTCGATGGACGTTTTCCAGCTTGCCGTCATGCGGCGGCCGCAGCGGACACCGCCGATGGCATTGCTGACAGCTTCATAATTGACCGCCGTGCCCACACTGTCACTGTGGAAATTCACAGCACGTTCGGGAGCGATGCCGATTTTTCCTGCCGCTTGAATTGCATCGATGTTCGCACCGAGGAAGAGAAATTCCCAGCCGTTCTTTGTCTTTTTCTCCTCGATCATTCCCTTGACCTGATCGGCAGTATAGCGATGACTTGCATTCTCCATGCCATCCGTTGTGATGACAAAGATCGTGTGTGCCGGTACATCCTCGGGACGGGCGTATTTGTGGATATTTCCGATATGCTTGATCGCACCGCCCACGGCATCGAGCAGCGCGGTTGTACCGCGGACGGTGTAATCCTCTTCACCCATGGGGCGGACATCTTCAAGCTTCAGTCGATCGTGCAGCACTTCCGATTCATGATCGAAGAGAACCGTCGATACAAAGCAGGCACCCTCCTCCTTCTTCTGTTTGGCGAGCATACTGTTGAACCCGCCGATCGTGTCACTCTCAAGGCCTGCCATGGAGCCGCTTCTGTCAAGAATAAAAACCAGTTCTGTAAGATTGTTTTTCATATGATGACCTCCTTGTTGATGTTACGGTTTGTTCTTACAAGTTCAGTATACCATATGAGAAGTGGAAAGTGGTCGCTTTTCATGCGACAAAAAATCCTCCCGAGATCCGGGAGGATTTGAATCTATCAGAATCGTCCTGTTTCCAGCAGGCGCATGGATTCCGGATGACCCGCTGCCGCTGCCGCTTCAAAGCATTCGCGTGCGCCCTGCGGATCCTTCGGCATGCCCCATCCGCTGCAGCGGCAAAGGCCGAGACTATAGCTGGCTCTTGGCGAATCCATCGCCATGTCCAGTGCCTTGCGATACCATTCTGCTGCCTTCTGCGCATCCTGTGCGACACCATGTCCGTGAATAAAGCAGTCGCCAAGCGCACAAGCTGCCCTCGCATTGCCATAGACTGCGGATTTGGTAAACCACATCACAGCTTCAGAATAATTCTGTGCCGTGCCGTCACCAAAATAAAGGCAGGTGGCAAGCATGCACTGTGCCTCCTTATGTCCATGTTCTGCGGATTTCCTGTACCACATGACGGCCTGTGCATCATCCTTCGCCATACCGTCACCATCATAGCAGCAACAGCCGAGGATATACTGTGCATCCTTGCTGCCGTGTTCGGCTGCCTTGCGGAACCACTTGACCGCTTCATGGGAATCCTGTGCGGCACCCTGTCCGTTGTAGTGCAGCATACCAAGCCGCAGCTGTGCCAGTGCCACCCCCTGATCCGCTGCCATACGATACCATTTCACCGCCTGTGCATAATCAGGATGGCTATCATCGCTGAGCAGCCCGGACTGATGCATTGAAGCAAGCTCACACTGTGCCTCCGCATGCCCTTGCTCCGCAGCCTTCTGAATCCATTTGTAAGCTTTGTCATAATCACGATGATTCTCGCTTATATAATATACACCAAGGTCGTGCTGGGCCTCCATATGTCCCTGTTCGGCCGCACGGGTATACCATTCAATGGCAGCAGGAACATTTCTTGTAATGCCGCGTCCGTGGTGCAGACACACTGCAAGCTGATACTGTGCCGGCACATATCCCTGCTGTGCAGAACGTCTGTACCAGACTACCGCCTCATCACGGCTGCGCTTGACGCCTCGGCCCTGATACAGACACTGACCATATTGGAATTGTGCCGCAGCATTGCCCTTTTCTGCGGCCTCACGCATTGCATTCATTTCCTCGGGCATCGCATCGGGCGGTGCAGCACCAAGAGCCCGAAGTTTTTCCGCCGCAGAGGAAAGGCCCTGATCAGCAGCCTTTCTGTACCAATGCTCCGCCATGGACAGGTTCTTTTCCACACCCTGCGCATGCTGATAGCAGGTACCAAGCATTTCCTGCGCCTCGGGCAGACCCGCATCTGCAGCCTTGGACAGCCATTGAAACGCCGCCTTCAGATTCCGCTCGGTGCCGTTGCCTCGTGCATAACAGATGCCAAGATCGAACTGCGCTTCCTTATACCCCTGCTCTGCTGCCCTGCGAAACCAGAGAAAAGCTTCCGTGTAATCCTGTGATATGCCTTCACCATTATAATAACGTCGGGCCAGACGCCACTGTGCCTCACTGCTTCCGGCATCGGCCGCACGGCGGAACCACGATACAGATGCCGCATAATTCTCAGCAATGCCATCACCCTCGTAGTAGCGCTTGGCCAGATTGAGCATTGCAGAAACATCGCCATTTTCTGCCGCATGTCGGAGTAATTCAACCGGATCTTCACTGCCTGATATGCCATTCTCGGACAGCTGCTTCAGATTCTTTTCAGCCAGCTCCATGCCCTGCGCTGCAGCCTTGCGGTACCATTCTGCGGCAAGTGCAAGATCCTTTGGCACACCAAGGCCCTTGCTGTAGCAGTCACCCAATGCATTCTGGGCATGCTTATTGCCCGATTCCGCACTCTTTCTGTACCAACGTGCTGCTTCGTCATGGTTGATAGCTACACCATTTCCATAAAAATAGCAGTTACCAAGAGAATTTGCGGCATTCCGGAAGCCCTGCTCATCCGCCTGCCGGAAGAGGGAAACCGCCTTTTCAAGATTCTTTTCCACACCGGTTCCACTGTAGTAGCACAGACCGAGATCCCACAAAGCCTTTCCGTGCTTCTGTTCTGCGGACATGCGGTACCATCTGACAGCTTCTATGGGATTCTTTTCCACGCCATGGCCGTAATAATAGCAATCACCAAGAGAATCCTGCGCAAACTTATTGCCCTGATCAGCTGCAGCACGATACCAACGCAATGCCTCGGTATAATCTTTTTCTGTTCCATTGCCGTAATAGCAGCAGTCACCGAGCGAATTCTGCGCATTGACATAGCCCTGCTCGGCTGCACAACGGTAAAAGGAAGCCGCCGCTGCATAATCCTTCTGCACACCATAACCCTTATAATAGCAGAATCCAAGATTCCACTGCGCTGCAGGCAGTCCTTGTTCGGCAGCCATGGTATACCATCTGACAGCCTCAGTGTGATTCTTGGTCACACTCCGTCCGAAATAAAAGCAATCACCCATGGCATTCTGGGCATTTTTGTTTCCCATTTCCGCACTGCGGCGGTACCAGTTCAATGCTGCCGCATAATCCTTTGCAGTGCCCTTTCCGTAGTAATAGCAGTCACCCAAAGCATTCATAGCGACGGGATTACCGGACTTGGCCGCTTTCTGATAGTACATCAATGCCACGCCCGCATCCTTCTTGATTCCTCTGCCGGAGGCAGCACATTCGCCCATGAGATACATGGCCTTGTTGTGACCGTTATCGGCGGCTTTGGAAAGCCATTCCACCGCAGAAGCATCGTCAATGGCAACACCCTTGCCCTCATAGAAGCTTTCGCCCAGAGCATACTGTGCATTCGTATTACCCTTACTTGCAGAAACACGGAAGAAATTGACTGCCTTAACAGGATCATACTCCGTGCCCGTTCCGTTCATATGGCAGACGCCAAGATGGAACAGCGCTTCCGGTTCCTGCTGTTCTGCTGCTTTTTCGAACCAAAAGACAGCTTTTTCATAGTCCTTTGCTGTGCCCATCCCCTGATAATAGCATTTGGCGGTCTGCACAATGGCAGGAAGCTGTCCCTTCACCGCAAGATCATGATACATCGTGAATGCCTCCACAGGTTTTCCCTGCTGCATCAGCCCCTCGGCATCCTTGAGCATGGCATCTGTCGGCACACTTTGCGGACTCTGTACATACGGCTGACTCGCTCCGCTGTCACTTATTGCTGAACGGAGATGTTCCGCATCCAAGTCCGTGAATGTACGGTTTATCAGCTGTCCGACTGTTCTCAGAACTGCATTCATCACGACAGTCGCTTTTTCCAGATTTGCAAGGCTGGAATGCAGCATCTCAAGAACAGGAATTTCCGTTCCGTCCATCATAATACACTTGAGCCTGAAAATGCTTTTGCAATCCTCCAGGACAAATCCAGTGATGGAAAAAAGAGACACTGACTGAGGCTTTTCCAGCATCATCTTGCAGTAAAAATGTTTATTTGTAAGGACTGTCCCCTCCTTGCCGCTGCCAAAAAGCGTTGAATCAAAAAGGAAAACCGGGAATTCATCCGGCTCGGTTTTGGCAAAAACATGCATTGCGTTCTTGATTCTCTTTTTGTATTTGACAGAATCCGGTATAAAAATATAGATAGTCTCCGGACTCAGATCCTTGGGGAGCTGATTGATAAAGTAATCTATGATTTGTTTTTGTGACTGCATACCGATGACCTCGTTTCGCTATGATCTCAAGCGTCAAAACGCACACTTTTCCAATTTAATTATATCACACGAAAAGATAATTGTCAATCAGACGGCAGAGCGTCAGGCAATCGCATGCGCTGCAAGTCAGATTATATCTGCTTGCCAAATCAATGAAAACATGGTATAATAATAAAAAGTCCGCCTGATTCAAGGTGTACGGAACGGAAATGAGGGGATCACTATGCCATTGCTGCTGATCAGACAGGATATCACAAAAATGAAAACGGATGCTGTTGTCAGTGCCGTCAGACCGGATTTTTCAGGTACGGGCGGTGCAGAAGCGGCACTCCTTGCTGCCGGAGGGCTTCGTCTGCGACGTGCTGTAAAGAAAATCGGGCATTGTCCCGTTGGCGAAGTACGGCTGACAAAGGGATACGGACTACCTGCAAAATACGTCATCCACACTGCCGGGCCCACCTGGCATCAGGGTGATGCAGACGAAAAGGAAGCCCTCGCCATGTGCTACCGCAATGCACTCACGCTTGCGCTATCTGTCAACTGCCGGAGCATCGCCTTCCCGCTGATTGCAACGGGGGCTGGCGGTTTTCCAGGTGAATGCGCCATCGAAACCGCCGTTTCGACCATCCGCACTTTCCTGCAGCAGCATGACATGGATGTCTTCCTTGTGTTTTATGACGGCGAGAACGTCCAGATCGGGACGGCATTATATGGGGATATCGCCAGATTCATTGACGAACGTGAGATGCCTGCACGCACGCTTCACTTCCGAAACACATTCACTGCTGCGCCGCCCATGGAATCTGTTCCGGATGATGCAGCAATCGGCGGCATTGTCCTGCAACCCCCAATGCCATCCCCCAAAGCCCGTAAAAATCGGCTCACAGCTGCAGCAGCCGCTCCGGCAAGAGCAGCCTCTCCGGAAGACATGACACGGGAACTGACAGAAATTCTTCGCCAAACGGATGAAAGCTTCTCGCAGATGCTCCTGCGTAAGATCGACGAAAGCGGCATGACGGATGCCCAGTGCTACAAAAAAGCCAACATCGACCGCAAGCTCTTCTCGAAAATCCGCAGTGATGTTCACTATCGTCCAAGCAAAATGACCGTCCTCGCCTTTGCCGTGGCACTGGAAATGGATCTGGAAGAAACCGAAGCACTGCTGCGGTGTGCGGGATTTGCACTCTCTCCCAGCAGCAAATCCGATCTCATTCTCGAGTATTTCATCGAACGAGGCATCTACGATGTCTTCCTCATCAATGAAGCACTCTTCGCTTTTGACCAGAGACTATTGGGAGGTTAAGCAATGATCTATACCGAAAAGACAAAGCGTGCACTCCGGCTTTGCTTTGAAGCGCACAAGAATCAGACGGACAAAAGCGATTTGCCCTATGTGTTCCACCCCTTCCATCTGGCGGAACAGATGACGGACGAAGCGACTACTATTACCGCACTTCTCCATGATGTTGCAGAGGACACGCATTATACATTCGAGGATCTGGCTGCGATGGATTTCGGCGATGATGTCATGACGGCACTTCGGCTGCTCACGCATGATGATGACACACCCTATATGGACTACATCCTACGTCTGCGTGACAATCCCATCGCCCGTGCCGTGAAGCTGGCAGATCTTGCCCACAACAGTGACAGCTCGAGGCTTGACTATGTTGATGACCGCTCCCGTGCCAGAGAAGAAAAATACCGGCAGGCAATGGCACTGCTGAACGAGCCATTTATCCCATAATCTGGCAATAATTGAAAGACTGCGGTTTCCCCGCAGTCTTTTTTGGCCTGTTTCGAGTCCATTACGGCTTGATTTGTTGTGTAATTATGAACATTTTTCGTTTGTTAACAGAATTTCGAAAAATTTACAACACAGTTTTGTTATTTTTGGTACAAAACTATTGCATTTGTTGTATGTTTTTGATATAATACAGATAATTTATTCCGCATAATAATGCGGGGAGAGAGGGTAAAAAATGAAAAGACACAGACTAACCGCACTGGCAGCAGCGCTCTGCCTGCTGTGCTCGGCTGTTCCGCTTGTGGATATGCCGGGACAAGACCAAATTACCGTATCGGCAGCAACTGAGGAAAAGCCGACCTACGGGATCCTGACTTATACCGTTGAAGATGGATGCGTTACCATCACAGGATGCGAAAGCACAACGGAACCGGTGGAAATTCCGACGGAAATTGAGGGAATGCCCGTCACCAAAATCGGCCCGACTGCGTTTTATGGGCTTGAGTTTGATTCCATTGTGATTCCTGAAGGTGTGACAACAATTGGCTCCGGCGCTTTCTGGCACTGCAAGCAGCTGGCCAATGTTACTCTGCCTTCCACACTGACTACCATCGAAGGTTTTGCATTCAACGATTGTCAGGCACTGGAAACGATTGAATTCCCCGCATCTCTGAGCTATATCGGCAATTCTGCGCTTGCCGCTACGCCTTGGATGGATGCCCAGAGGGCAGTTTCCCCCTATGTTATTGTGAATGGCATTCTGATCGATGCTTATGATGTTGTCAGCAATCGCCTCGTCGAAATCGAAGATGAAAAGCAGGCAATTCTCGATGCCATTGAGGAAGCCAAGACCTGGAAGAGATATGATATCATCACCAACCAGATCGGCTATTTCCCTGACAGAGCAAAGAAGGCAACCTTTGTGACAAAGGAAACTGAGCCCATTGCGTTCGAACTACTCAACGAAGCGGGCGAAAGCGTTTATTCCGGTATGTCCACACCGCATGGTTATGACATTGAATCCGGTGATGATGTTCAGATTCTCGATTTCACAGACTTCACAACTGAAGGCGTTTACACCATCAAGATGGCTACGGGCGAAGAGTCCAAGCCCTTCTCCGTGGGTATTCTCGATGTTTACTCGGGATTGCTGTATGACTCCCTGAACTTCTTCTATCAGGCCCGTGCCGGCATGGAGATCGAATCCCAGTATATCACATCCGGCGATAAGGAAGCACTGGCTCGTAAGGCTGGTCACGTTGGTGAAACAGCTGAAATCTACCAGGGTGACGGCTATACCGGTTCCTCCGGCACACAGGAAGTATCCGGCGGCTGGTACGATGCCGGTGACCATGGCAAATATGTTGTTAACGGCGGTATTTCTCTGTGGCTGATGCAGAACGAATATGAGCGTGCATTGCTCAATGGTACTGCGGCTGCTTATCAGGATGGCGCAATGCTGATGCCTGAAAATCAGAACGGCTATCCCGATCTGCTCGACGAAGCACGTTACGAGATGGAATGGATGCTGAAGATGATCGTACAGGACGGCGATTACCAGAACATGGCCTATCATAAGGTTCATGGCAAGAAGTGGACAGCTCTGGCGATTACGCCTGCCGATGATCCGCAGGCCAACTCCCGTATCCTCCTGCCGCCCTCCACAGCCGCAACACTGAACCTGGCTGCTTGTGCAGCACAGTCCTATCGTCTCTGGAAGGAACTGGATCCGGAATTTGCTGAAAAGTGTCTGACTGCTGCTGAGTCTGCATATGCAGCGGCAAAGGCCAATCCTGAAATGTACGCTCCTCTCGTCAGCAGCACTGACGGCGGCGGCCCTTATGGCGATAACAATGTCACCGATGAATTCTACTGGGCAGCCTGCGAGCTGTATCTTGCAACCGGCAACACCAATTATTATGATGATCTGGCTGCCTCCGACTGGGCACTGGATGTTCCTGCCGACATGAACGGCGGCGAGGCTTCCGGCTTCACAGGCAGCTTTGACTGGGGTCATACCGCATCCCTCGGCTCTCTGTCACTGACACTCTTCCCGGACACACTGACTGCAGAAGAGAATCAGACTCTGACTGCAAACCTCACTGAAACTGCTGACTCCTATATGGATGTCGTATCCAAGCAGGGCTATGGTATCACCTATCAGGGTACCATGGAAGAAGGCGACCTCTTCCCCCGCTATACATGGGGCTCCAACTCCTTCGTTGTGGACAATGCCATCATCCTTGCCTACGCATATGAGGCAACTGAAAATGCCGCTTATCTCGATGGTGCAGTCAGCGCCATGGACTATATCCTCGGCAGAAATCCGCTGGACTTCTCCTATGTAACCGGCTATGGTGTGCACAGCTTCCAGTATCCGCATCACCGTTACTGGGCAAAGCCTCTGAATGAAGCGTTCCCGAAGGCACCCTGCGGCGTACTCAGCGGCGGCCCGAATACCGGCCTTGAAGATGATATTGTGAAGAAAACCGACTGGGTAGCCGGTCAGGTGGCTCCGCAGACTGTTTATCTCGACAACATCGAGGCTTACTCTGTCAATGAGTGTGCCATCAACTGGAACACTGCACTTGCATGGCTGACCTCTTATCTGTGTGAGCAGAATGGCGGCATCATCGTGAGCCAGCCTTCTCTTGGCGAGCAGCTTCCTGAAATCGAAATGCCCGATGAAGATGCAATCTATCCTGTAGAAATCACAGTACCCGAGGGCGTCACCAGCATCGGCGAGCAGATTTTCGGCAAGAACAACGGCTACGTCACAAAGGTTACACTCCCCGAGGGTGTGACATCCGTCAGCAAGGATGCGTTCCTGCGTTGTTCACTTCTGGAAGAAATTGAACTTCCGAGTACTATTGAAATCATCGGCGAGAATGCATTCAAGGATACTCCTTGGCTTGCAGAGCAGCTTGCTGATTCTCCCCTGCTGATCATCAATGACTTCCTCATCGATGGCAGCACCGCAACCGGTAATGTTGTGATTCCTGAAAATGTCAAGGTCATCCTCGGCAGTGCATTTAAGATGAACAAGAACATCACTTCCGTTACCATTCCCGAGGGCGTGACCAGCATCGGCAATGATGCCTTCAACGGCTGTACCGCTCTCACATCCTTCAATCTCCCTGATACTCTCGAGACAATCGGTCAGGGTGCATTTACCGATACTGCCATCACCGAGCTGACCATTCCTGCAAGCGTAAAGAAGATCGGCAAGGAAGCATTCGTTAACTGCAAGCAGCTGACGGAAGCAACTGTTCTGGGTGAAAATGTCAGCATCGGTACCGAAGCTCTGGGCTGCCTGTCCATCTTCACACAGACCGGTCAGTACTCCTACATCTTCATTCATTCTGTCATCGAAGACTTTGTTGTGAACTGCTATGAAGGCTCCACTGCTGACACTTATGCAACAGCAACCGGCGTGAAGACCTCCTATCTTACACCTGTAACACCGGCCATCACCCTTGGTGATCTCAACGACGACACACTGATCGATGCAACCGATGCAGCTATGATTCTGGTTGCTGCTGCACAGATTGGAGCTGATCTCGATTCCGGCCTGACAGATGATCAGATGGCCGCTGCCGATGTCAACGCAGACGGCAAGATGGATGCTGTTGATGCTGCTCTGATTCTCCAGTTCGCAGCTTATGCCGGTACCGGCGGCACGCTGTCACTGACAGAATTCATCGCTGATCTGAACAAATAAGCAATCTCCTACGATACCTCATATAACAAGGCCAGCTGTAATATGCAGCTGGCCATTGTTGTATCTCCATGTTCTTACAAGACAAAGAAAAGCCCCTGCATCAGCAGGGGCTTTGTGTTTCACAATTAGTTTATGGAGCGCTTTACATAGGTTGTGTGGAGCAGCTCGTGAGCCTTGTGGCTGTTGGGCTCGCCCAGGAATTCCTCGTAAAGCTTCTGTACATCTGCATTCAGATGGGACAGGCGCAGTTCCTTAGCAGCATCCTCATCGTAGAGTGCCTTTGCACGCAGCTCACGCAGATCTGCGAAGTTGCGAACACTTGCAGGCTGCTGAGGCTGACCGCCGCCGTTTACACAGCCGCCGGGGCAACCCATGATTTCGATGAAGTGAACTTCCTCGCCATTCTGAACGGACTTGAGCAGTTCCTTTGCATTGGACAGACCGCTTGCAACAGCAACCTTGATCTCGGTACCAGCTACATTGTAGGTCTTGCGCTTGATGCCGTCAGTACCACGAACATCAGTGAACTCAATCACCTTGTCCTCGCCTGTCAGCCAGCAAGCAGCTGTTCTCAGAGCAGCTTCCATTACACCGCCGGTTGCGCCGAAGATATCGCCGGCACCTGCGGACAGACCCAGAGGATTGTCGAAGTCCTCATCGGGCATAGCTCTGAAGTTCAGGCCTGCACGACGGATCATTCTTGCCAGCTCTCTTGTGGTCAGTACATAATCTACATCAGCAACACCTGCTGCGTTCTGATCGTCTCTGCCGATCTCGAACTTCTTAGCAGTACAGGGCATTACGCTGACAACAACAATATCCTCAGCCTTTACGCCGATCTTCTCAGCATAGTATGTCTTTGCAATTGCGCCGAGCATCTGGTGAGGAGACTTGCAGCTGGACAGGTTCTCTGTCATCTCAGGGAAGTAGTGCTCACAGTACTTAACCCAGCCGGGAGAGCAGGATGTGATCAGCGGGAGCTTGCCGCCGTTCTTGAAACGATCCATAAACTCGGTTGCTTCTTCCATGATGGTCAGGTCAGCAGCCCAGTCAGTATCGAATACATCATCAAAGCCCAGACGGCGCAGGGAAGCAGCCATCTTGCCTTCTACATTTGTACCGATCTCATAGCCGAACTCTTCGCCCAGAGCAGCACGAACTGCAGGAGCAGTCTGCACGATGACTCTCTTGGAAGGATCAGCAATTGCTGCGAATACATCATCGATGTATTCCTTCTCAGACAGAGCGCCAACGGGACATACAGCGATACACTGGCCGCAAGCTACGCAGCTTGTCTCGCCCAGACCCATGTCAAATGCACTTGCAATTGTGGTAGCGAAACCACGCTCATTTGCGCCGATTACGCCAACACCCTGTGTCTTGCCGCAGACAGCTACGCAGCGACGGCAGAGAATGCACTTGTTGTTGTCACGGTACATATGTACTGCGGAATCGTCAACATCATACTCCGGATTCTCACCAGCATAGGTATCGAAGTTCTCAACGCCCAGGTCGTTAGCCAGCTTCTGCAGTTCGCAGTTGCCGCTTCTTACGCAGGACAGGCACTTCTTATCATGTGTGGAAAGAATCAGCTCAACAGTCTTCTTTCTGGAGTCCAGAACCTTCTTGGAGTTGGTCAGAACTTCCATACCCTCAGTTACAGGGTAAACGCAGGCAGCTACCAGACGGAAGCCTCTGCCTTCGTTTGCTTCAACCATACAGATACGGCATGCACCGATCTCGTTGATTTCCTTCATATAGCACAGGGTGGGGATTTCCACACCTGCAACATGTGCAGCTTCCAGGATGGTAGAACCCTTAGGAACAGAAACTGCAATGCCATTGATTTTTACATTAATATCTGCCATGTCTTTGTTCCTCCTTAGCCCTTGGAAATAGCCTTGAACTTACATGTGGGCATGCAAGCGCCGCACTTTACGCACTTATCGGTGTCGATTGCCAGAGAAGGCAGCTTGTGACCGGGAGCCACATAATCTGTCTTGGAAATGGCAGATGCAGGACACTGTCTTGCGCACATACCGCAGCCGATGCACTTTTCAGCATCGATGGAGAACTGCAGCAGATCCTTACATACGCCTGCAGGACACTTCTTATCCACAACGTGAGCAACATACTCCTCACGGAAGTTCTTCAGTGTGGACAGTACGGGGTTGGGTGCTGTCTGACCGAGACCGCAGAGAGAGTTGGCCTTGATGTAGTAGCACAGCTCTTCCAGCTTGTCGATGTCTTCCAGAGTAGCCTGACCCTTTGTGATCTTGTCGAGCATCTCGTACATACGCTTTGTACCAATACGGCAGGGTGTGCACTTACCGCAGGACTCATCTACTGTGAATTCCAGGAAGAACTTAGCGATGTCAACCATGCAGTTGTCCTCATCCATTACGATCAGACCGCCGGAGCCCATCATGGAGCCGATGGCAATCAGGTTATCGTAATCGATCGGAATATCCATGTTCTCAGCGGAGATGCAGCCGCCGGAAGGACCACCGGTCTGCGCAGCCTTGAACTTCTTGCCGTTCGGGATGCCGCCGCCGATTTCCTCGATAACAGTACGCAGGGATGTACCCATGGGTACCTCTACGAGGCCGGTGTTATTGATCTTACCACCCAGAGCGAATACCTTGGTACCCTTGGACTTTTCAGTACCCATAGAGGTAAACCAGTCAGCACCATTCAGGATGATCTGAGGAATATTTGCATAGGTCTCAACATTGTTGAGAATTGTGGGCTTGCCGAACAGACCCTTTTCAGCCGGGAACGGAGGTCTCGGACGAGGCTCACCGCGGTTGCCCTCGATGGAGGTCATCAGAGCTGTTTCCTCACCGCATACGAAAGCACCTGCGCCCAGACGGAGGTCAATGTCAAAGTCAAAGCCTGTGCCGAAGATGTTCTTGCCCAGAACGCCGTACTCTCTTGCCTGTGCGATTGCAATGCGCAGACGATCTACAGCGATCGGATATTCAGCACGAACATAGATATAACCCTGTGTTGCACCGATTGCATAGCCGGCAATTGCCATAGCCTCGAGTACTACGTGGGGGTCGCCCTCAAGTACGGAACGATCCATGAATGCACCCGGGTCACCCTCGTCGGCGTTGCAGCATACATACTTCTGATCAGCGTCCGGAACGATGTTGCGGGCGAGCTTCCACTTCATACCTGTGGGGAAGCCGCCGCCGCCGCGGCCGCGGAGACCGGAATCCAGGATGGTCTGGATAACATCCTCAGGAGACATTTCCTTCAGAACCTTAGCCAGTGCCTGGTAACCGTTCTTACCAATATATTCGTCGATGCACTCCGGATTGATGGCACCGCAATTTCTCAGAGCAACACGATGCTGCTTGCTGTAGAATGCAGTATCGTTCAGGGACTTGATGCCGTCCTCTGTTACTGTTTCTGCATACAGCAGACGAGCAACAGGCTGACCGCCCTCTACCAGATGAGTAGCAACGATCTCAGCAATATCCTCAGCCTTTACCATAGAATAGAAGCTGCCCTCGGGATATACGATCATGATCGGGCCCAGTGCGCACAGACCGAAGCAGCCTGTCTTAACTACCTGAACCTCATTTGTCAGACCATTCTTCTCCAGCTCTTCTACCAGTGTCTTTTCGATTTCGGCACTGCCGGAAGAAGTACAGCCAGTACCGCCGCAAATCAGAACATGCTTGCGATACTTGGTGCCGTTGGCTTCTACAGACTCATCACGGGTCTGCAGCTCGACAGCCATTTCGTCACGAATCACTTTGATTTCGTCCAGCGATTTCATGTATATTTTCCTCCTTGTTATGTAGTACGGGTGTCAGTTATTCATACTTTGCCAGAATGTCAGCAAGATCATCCACACCCAGTCTGCCGTATACGTCCTCGTTGATTGTCAGGACGGGAGCCAGACCGCAGGCACCGATGCAGCGGCATGCTTCCAGAGAGAACTTGCCGTCCTCTGTGCACTCGCCTCCGCCAATGCCCAGGATTTCCTGGAGCTTATCATAAAGATCGCCGGAGCCCTTTACATAGCAAGCTGTACCGAGACAGACAGAAATGTTGTACTTTCCCTTCGGGAACAGTGAGAACTGTGCGTAGAATGTTACGACACCGTAGATCTTCTCCATCGGGATCTCCATCTCGTCAGAAATGATCTTCTGCACCTCGATCGGCAGATAGCCATAGATATCCTGTGCCTTCTGCAGCACAGGCATCAGTGCGCCCTGCTCATCCTTGTGCTCGGCAATCACTGCACGAAGCTGTGCTTCCTGCTCAGGTGTGCCGCGGAACGGAACAGTCTTCTTAGTTTTTGCGCCCATTGTGAAACCTCCCAGTTTGAATTGCATACAGAGACAAGCCGCACTTTGATAAGGCGACTTCTTCCCCGATTATGCTTACTTGTTAATTATATCACAAATTCCGACAAATGTCCATCCATAAAGTTAACCAAGGAAACATGCAAATTTTGTTAATCCTGCACAAATCGATATTTTTTATCGATTTGCAGTTCGTCACTTCGTGGAAAAACACCCCTATTTCCTCTGTTTTATGGCATTCCTGCTGTCCCACGCTCGATGGATTCCGCTCTCACTGCGATATTGTCCAAAGCGCATATACGCCTGTGAAAGAGTTTGTCGATTATTCACAAATATTACAAATCTCGTCAAAATACTGGACAAAGTCACTTGGATATGTTATAATGTATGTTGAGATGCCTGCGGGCATATGAAACTTTATTTTGAGGTGATCATAATGGGTCTGGCCGATCTGTTCCAGAAAAAAACCAATTATTTTGACAAAAAGATTACGCCCCAGTGCTCCTACTGCCAGCATGGCAAGCGCACAAAGGACGGAAACCGTATTCTCTGCGCCAACAAGGGTCTGATGGAAGAAACATCTTCCTGCAACAAGTTCATCTATTCCCCCCTCAAGCGTGTTCCCGTTAAGCAGCTGAACAACGAAGGTTTTGTTGCGGATGAAGAGATGTATATCGAAGTTGCTGACGACGATACCACGGAACAGGAGAATGCCAAGAAGGCTGAAGCAAAAGCTGAAGAGCCCAAGAAGGAAGCTGCTCCCGCTGCACCTGCACAGGAAGCTGCTCCCGCACAGGAAGCTGCACCGGCAGAAGCCGCTGCACCTGCTGAAGAAGCGCCCGCTGAAGAAGCTCCTTCCGAACAGTAAGCTTTGCATCATTTTCGCCCAATGAGAGCATCGTCCCGCCGGCGGCGGAGCGATGCTCCTTGTTATTTCCGATCAAAACTGCATCATGGAGGACATGTATGAAACGAACGGACTATCTGAGCTGGGATGAATATTTCATGGGGATTGCACTCCTCTCCGCATCCCGCAGTAAAGACAACAACACGCAGGTGGGCGCCTGCATCGTAAGCGATGACCATCGCATTGTTTCCATGGGCTATAACGGCATGCCCAACGGCTGTGACGATGACATCATGCCCTGGGAACGGGTTGGCGAGTATCTCGATACGAAATACCCGTTTGTCTGCCACGCAGAGCTCAATGCCATCCTCAATCGCGGTGCTGTCAGTCTCAAGGACTGCACCATCTACGTCACACTCTTCCCCTGCAACGAATGTGCCAAGGCCATTATCCAAAGCGGCATCCGCAGGGTTGTCTATCTCGAAAACAAGTATGCTGATACCGATTCCATCAAAGCCTCGGAAATGATGTTCCGGCTTGCTCATGTGGAATGCTGTGCCTATGTACCCACAGGCCGCAGTGTGGATCTGCATCTGTAATATTTCCGGAGGTTACTTCTATGAGAATTCGCTGTAAACCATGGGCTCGCCCCGAACTTGAAGCCAGCCCGTTTTTCATCGCCGATCCTGCATCCCGCCGCGGTCGCTGGGCCGAGGAATTCGGGAACGGCAAACCCATTTGGCTGGAACTCGGCTGCGGCAAGGGCGGATTTGCTTCCCAGGCTATTCTGCACTGGCGGGACGTCAACTTTATTGCGGTGGACATCAAGAATGAGATGCTCGTCCTTGCAAAACGTAAGATCGAGCAGGCACTTGCCTCCGAGGCGTTATCCCACGATCAGGTGCGGGTAATGATCCAGAACATCTCCAACATCACGCAGGCATTCAGCGAAGAAGACCGGATCGACCGGATCTTCATCAATTTCTGCAATCCCTGGCCAAAGGGCAAGCACAAAAAAAGACGTCTGACGCACAGCCGTCAGCTTGTCCAGTACAAGCCCTTTCTGAAGGGCGAGCTCTGGTTCAAAACGGATGATGACGAACTGTTCGAAGAGTCTCTTGCGTATTTCGAGGAGACAGGTTTCACCATTAAATACATCACCCGTGATCTCCATGCATCCGGTTTTGCGGACAACCTCATGACCGAACATGAGAAAATGTTCACCGAAGAAGGCAAGAAGATCAAGTTCCTGATTGCCGTTCCCAACCCTGCAACCAAATAATCACACAGATATACATTATATAAGAGAGGATTCAGCTATGGAAACTACACAGATTTTTGCCAACGGTGCCTCTGTCAATGCGAATCCCGCCGCTGTCTTCCGTGGTCTGGGATGCGTAACTGGCAACGGTTCCTCCCGTCTGCTCATGGACTACAAGGCACTGTTTCCGGATGCATATGATCAGATCATCCGCCTGCTCTTCCAGCCCGGATATGGTGCGGGTCTGTCCCACATCAAAATCGAATTCGGGGCGGACATCAATTCCTCCTCCGGTACGGAACCCTGCACCATGCGTTCTGCTGACGAGTCGGCAGATGTGACCCGCGGTGCCGGTTTTATGCTGGCTGCCGATGCGAAGAAAGTCAACCCCGATCTGACTGTCGATCTGCTCCGCTGGGGTGAGCCGCACTGGGTAACCGCTGCATTTGAGGAAAGCAAGGAATCCGGCTTTTCGGCACGCTACCGCTGGTTCCGTGAAACGCTGTTTGCAGCCTACGAAACCTATGGTCTGACGTTTGATTTCATCAGTCCCGATGCTAACGAAACCGATCATGCCGATACGGAGTGGCTGCTCTATTTTGCAAAGCATCTCAAGGAAGAAAAGGGCACTCCCTATGATTTTTCTGCAATTAAGCTTGTGGCATCCGATGAGGTCGGCTCACGCACCATTGCTGCCGAAATGCTCGCAAACGATGCGCTTCGGGATGCCATCGATGTGATCGGCCTGCACTATACCACTTACGGTGATGACAATACCCAGCTTCTGCATGATGTCTACGGAAAGGAAATCTGGTACAGCGAGGGCATTGCACCCTGTAATGTGCCGGCTCTCTCCTGCCGTACGGACGGCTGCGGCATGTCCGGTAAAAACGGCCCGATCGACACCGCCAACCGCATTATCAACAGCTACTGTCACGGCCGCATGGTCATGTACGAATTCCAGCCCGCTGCCTCCGCCTATTATGACGGTGCCTGCTATGCCCCCAAGCAGCTGCTCACGGCCAACAGCCCCTGGTCAGGACAGTTCCGCACGGATGCGGGTTTCTGGATAGCGTCCCATTTCACACGATTCTGTGAAAAGGGCTGGCAGTATGTGGACAGTGCCTGCTTCGGCGATGGTGAGGAAAACCATGCCATCTGGGACACGACCCACAACTACATGACGCTCGTTTCCCCCGACAGAAAGCACCTGACCATGCATCTGTCCAATGACAGCAACGTGCCCCGTTCCTATCTGGTTGTCATTCGCAATCTGCCCGAGCTGCCCCGTTATTTCTCCCTTGTGGAGACAAAGGGCAATCATAATCCTTTCCGGATCGATGAACACTGGTTCCGTGTCACAGAACGCATCACCACCCACTCCATGGGCGGTGAAATGGCTATTCCTCTGGTCGTGGCCCCCCATTCCCTGCTGACACTGACCACAATGGATACAGCATCCGTCAAAACAGATGCCGGACGCAATCCCAAAACACCTGCACAGCGTCTGACCCTCCCCTATCGTGATCAGTTCGGGCAGAATACAGATTTCCTGAAGGAAAGAGGCAATACCCCCATGTTCACGACCGATCAGGGCGGTGCTTTTGAAATCACAGAGACACCGGATGGCAGTATGCTCGAGCAGAAGATCCTGAAGGACGCCCTGCCGACCAACTGGCGTTTCCGCGGCACACCCGAACCGTTGACATGTCTTGGCGATGACACCTGGAGCAATTACCGCTGCAAGGCAATCGTACAGCTGGCATCCTCCGATCCTGAAAACTATGCCGCCATCGGTGCAAGATATAATTCTGCTGTGACACTTCCCGAAACTTCTGTATGTGGTTTCTCGCTGCGCCTGTATGGCTCCGGCATGTGGGAACTGCGATACATGGATGAAATTCTTGCAGATGGCATGACACCCGATTTCGATCCGGACGCCGCACATACACTCGTGCTGATCTGTATCAGCGATCAGGTGCTCGGCTTTGTCGATGCCCATCCCGCCGGTGACTGCCGAATGACTGATCGTCCCCATGTGCGGTCCGGTCGTGCCTGGCTGCAGAGTGCCTACGAAGCAAATCGCTTCCTTCAGCTGAGCATCACACCCCTGCCCACGCCCATTCTCCCCTACTGCTACCGTATCGATGCACTGTCACCCTGGGTGCGCTATGCAAAGAATGAAGATGCTGCCTGGGCACTTGAAGGCATGGCACCGTACCAGTTCTTCAACCGTACCTTTGCCAAGGGCGAAAAGGGCGCAGTGATGGAACTTCGTTTTTATGGTACGGGGATTTCCGTCCTTGGCGTGGCCGAGGATCTGGCCTACCGCATCCACATGGACGGAAAGGTCTATGCAGAGTCCCATGTCGTTGACAAGAGCCTGCACCGTGAGGCCATCTACTCTGTAGACGGTCTGAACGAGGGTTGGCATACAATGCGTCTGACCGTTCTGAAGGGCAGTCTTTCGCTTGATGCACTAGAAATTCCGACTTCCGATACACGCACAGATTACTCTCCTTCCCGCTTCCCTGCAGATCCGCAGCGAAAAAAGCAGATCCCCGATAAACGGGAAAAGCGTGTGACCGACCCGAAGAAGCTCGCCATTCCGCTCGCCGGTGCAGCGGCCGCAGGACTTGCCGTCGCTTTCACTGTTGGGCATCTGGTAAAAAAGAAAAAGAAATAACACTCCTGCACCGCTCCCGCGATTCAATCGGGGAGCGGTTTTCATTTTCGCTTTTTATCGGCTGAAAAGTTAAAAATATAACGAAAAAATAAAAAAATCCCCTCTTCCCCCTTGATTTATTCACAAAAATCATGTATAATGATAATGTATGCTGACTGGCACACAGGATGTGCCGCCAGATCCGGCATAAATAGCCTTATCTGAAAGGAGTTATTTTCATGATTTATTCTCACGAAGTAGAAACAATGTGCCCGATCGCACAAGGCGTTGCACACGGTGCTGCTCCGATCCCGGAGGAAGCAAAGTGGGTAAAGGCTAAGGAGATCAGCGACATTTCCGGCTTTACACATGGTATCGGCTGGTGTGCTCCCCAGCAGGGCACCTGCAAGCTGACACTGAATGTAAAGGAAGGCGTAATCCAGGAAGCTCTGGTTGAGACAATCGGATGTTCCGGTATGACCCATTCCGCTGCTATGGCATCTGAGATTCTGCCCGGCAGAACCATTCTCGAAGCTCTGAACACTGACCTCGTTTGCGATGCAATCAACACCGCTATGAGAGAGCTGTTCCTGCAGATCGTTTATGGTCGTTCCCAGAGTGCATTCTCCGAGGGTGGTCTGGTAGTCGGCGCTGGCCTGGAGGACCTCGGTAAGGGTCTGCGTTCTCAGGTTGGTACAATGTACGGTACTCTGGCAAAGGGTCCCCGCTATCTGGAGATGACTGACGGCTATGTAACAGGCCTCGCTCTGAACGAAGACAACGAGATCATCGGTTATCAGTTCGTAAACTTCGGCAAGATGATGGACTTCATCAAGGCCGGTGACGATGCTAACACAGCATTTGAAAAGGCTAAGGGCCAGTACGGCAGAGTCGCTGATGCTGTTAAGATCGTGGATCCCAGAAAAGAATAAGGAGGACTTTAATCATGGCATTATTTGAATCTTATGAGAGAAGAGAAAAGCAGATCCTGGCTGTTCTCGCTCCTTATGGTATTAACACAATCGAAGAGTGTGCAGACGTTTGCAAGGAAAAGGGTCTGGACATCTACAAGCTGATCGAAAGCATTCAGCCCATCTGCTTCGAGAATGCTAAGTGGGCTTACACTGTAGGCTGCGCTATCGCAATCAAGAAGGGCTGCACAAGAGCTGCTGACGCTGCTGCCGCCATCGGTGAGGGCCTGCAGGCATTCTGCATTCCCGGTTCCGTTGCTGACCAGCGTAAGGTAGGTCTGGGTCACGGTAACCTCGGCAAGATGCTGCTCGAGGAAGATACAGAGTGCTTCGCATTCCTGGCTGGCCACGAGTCCTTTGCTGCTGCTGAGGGCGCCATCGGTATCGCTGAGAAGGCTAACAAGGTTCGTAAGAAGCCCCTCCGCGTTATCCTGAACGGTCTCGGCAAGGATGCTGCTCAGATCATCGCAAGAATCAACGGCTTTACATACGTTGAGACTGAGATGGACTATGCAACAGGCGAAGTGAAGGAAGTATTCCGCAAGGCATACTCCGAGGGTCTGCGTGCAAAGGTTAACTGCTACGGCGCAAACGACGTAACAGAGGGTGTTGCCATCATGTGGAAGGAAAACGTTGACGTTTCCATCACCGGTAACTCCACCAACCCCACCAGATTCCAGCATCCCGTTGCAGGCACCTACAAGAAGGAGCGCACAGACGCCGGCAAGAAGTACTTCTCTGTTGCTTCCGGCGGCGGTACCGGCCGTACACTGCATCCTGATAACATGGCTGCAGGCCCTGCTTCCTATGGTATGACTGATACTCTGGGCAGAATGCACTCCGATGCACAGTTCGCAGGTTCCTCCTCCGTTCCGGCTCACGTTGAAATGATGGGTCTGATCGGTGCAGGTAACAACCCCATGGTAGGTATGACCGTTGCTTGTGCAGTTGCCATCGAAGAGGCTATGAAGTAAGCATAATGCACTTTTGCAAGAATCCTCCGGAATATCCGGAGGATTCTTCTTGATTTCCCTTGACAATCCGAGCTGCATGTGCTATAATAGAGTGGAATTCTATAAGGGAGGATCTTATGACACACGATAATCCGGACGACGCCGGCGCTCCGTATCACAGTCGAACTTCATATTATATCGATCCAGGGCATGACCGTTATGTAAGATGCGGTTATACCCTTTTTGTCGTGTCCGGGAAAAGATTACGGAGGATGGTCATGTAGATTATACTTCATCCGATTATTATGTCTATTGTATCACGAAAGGAATTTTATCATGGGAAGTAATACCATTTCTCTGATCATCATTATTGCATGTATTGTTATGTCGGGCTATTTTTCCGCCACTGAAACTGCTTTTTCCTCACTCAACCGTGTCCGGATTAAAAATATGTCCGAAAAAGGAAATAAAAAGGCACAGCTTGTTTTGAAGATGTCCGAAAGCTTCGACAAGATGCTCTCCACCATTCTCATTGGCAACAACATTGTGAACATTGCGTGCTCCTCTCTGGCAACCGTGCTGTTCATCTCCATCCTGAAGGACGAGGATCTGGGCGCCACCGTTTCCACTGTGGTGGTAACCGTCACACTCCTGATTTTCGGCGAGATCTCCCCCAAGAGCCTCGCTAAGGAATATCCCGAAAAGTTTGCGATGTTCTCTGCACCCATTCTGCGGGTACTGATGTTCATCCTTACACCTGTGAATTTCATTTTTATGCTCTGGAAGAAGCTCCTGTCCCTGATCTTCAAATCTCCTGAGGATGCCGGCATCACCGAAGAAGAACTGCTGACCATCGTGGAAGAAGCGGAACAGGGCGGCGGCATTGACAAGGACGAGAGTGATCTCATCCGCAGTGCCATTGAGTTCAACGATCTTGAGGTGCGCGACATCTTCACGCCCCGCATCGATGTAGAAGGTATTGCACTGGATGTGACAAAGGAAGAGGCAGCCAAGGTCTTTTCCGAATCAGGCTACTCCCGTCTCCCCGTTTATGATGGTACCATCGATAACATCGTTGGTATTCTCTACCTGAAGGACTTCTATAACTCCGCCTTCAACCGTCAGACCAGTATCGAAAGCATTATGAAGCCCGCCATCTTTGTCCCGAAGAGCAAGAAGATCGGCGATCTGCGCAAGGAGCTTCAGGAAAAGCAGCTGCATATCGCAGTGGTGATGGATGAATTCGGCTGTACCGAAGGCATTGTTACACTTGAGGATATCCTTGAGGAACTTGTCGGAGAGATCTGGGATGAGCATGACGAGATCGTTCGTGAAATCTCCCAGACTGCTGAAAATACATACCTTGTATCCGGCAAGACCAACATTGAAAAAGTTTTTGAGCTGCTCGATATTGAACCGGAGTTTGATGCAATGACTGTCAGTGGCTGGGTCATGGAAGTGCTCAAAAAAATCCCGAGCGAAGGCGATGCTTTCGAACGACAGGGCCTGCGTGTCTGCGTTCAGAAAATGAATGGCCGCCGCATTGATCAGCTTGAAATCATACGTCTTCCCGAAGAGAATCCGGAAAATGACTAAGAGATCCCGCCATACAGACTGTATGGCGGCTCTTTTTTTGAAAAAAACCTTGCAATTCAGCGTTTTTTATGGTATAATTGTAATATTGCCGTATCAGCGAAAAATACATTCGGCAGCAGGAGGCATTTTATGCGTCGGTACATGGAAAACTACAGAGTTTACCTGGAGACTTTTCTACAGAATCCGTCACCGGAACAGATTTCTGCAGTGCGCAGAGAGATTCTGGTTCAGATCGGATTCATGCAGCATGAAAGGCTCATTCACTTTCTTGTGACAATGCTCTTTGCCCTGCTGTTTATGATTGCAATGGGAATCTATCTCTTTTTCCCTTCAGCCGGTATGGCTGTGCTGGTGGTTCTGCTGCTGGTGCTTCTGATTCCGTACATCGGGCATTACTATTATCTTGAAAATACAGTTCAGAAGCTCTATTTGCTTTACAATCAGGCAGCCGCACTTGAGGATCGTATTGCGTATCCGAATACGCAGATGATGGAAAAACTCTGATCATCACAGAATCCTCATACAGCACACATGTTTTCAGAATATAATGATCCGGGATAAATGTTCAACCCGTTGGTCTTATATGATCGCTCCCACAGGAGCAGAAAGGAAGTTCGTATTATGAGCAAAAAGAACAATCCGGCTCACAATGCTGAAGAAAACTACACCAGCATCATTGAGAAGGATCCTGCAGAAACCTATAAAAGTATCCTCGGCGAGGATACCGAGGAGGAAGAGCGCCGCTTCACTGCCGAGCTGAAGGCGGAAGCAGCAGCCGCTGAGGCAAAGCAGGCCAAGGAGGCCTCCGCCAAGAAATCAAGCACCAAGAAGATCCTCACCATCGCAGGCATCACAGCTGCATCCGTTGCACTCGTTGGCTGTCTGACTGTTGCAGGTGTCGGTATCTACAACAAGTTTGGAGTTAAGCCCGTTTTGTCCACCGAAAATACCAAGGTAGATACCAAGGTCATGACCTGCATCTACAAGGACATGGTCAATATGTATGTCTCCAACTACGGTGCAGAGGTGCTGCTGAATAACTATGGCATGGATGTTTCCAAGCCGCTGAAGGAGCAGCCCTATCCGTATGACGAAACCGTGACATGGTTTGATATGCTGATGGATCAGTCCATTTCCGCTATGGAACAGCAGCTGGTCATCTACGATGCTGCCAATGCTGCGGGTCACACACTCACCGAGCGTGAGCTTCAGCAGATTGAGGAACAGGTCGCTGCCACCGATATCTCCACATACGGCAACGGTGTTACCGAAGCAGATCTGCGTAAGGCACTGGAAATTCAGATGATGAGCAGTTCCTACTACGCTTACTACATGAACAACACCATCTTCTCCGATGAGGAGCTGGAGGAGTACTATAATGCGAATGCTCTCGCATACCAGACATGCGGTCTGGGCGGTTTCTCCATCAACTACCTCAACGAGGAAAGCGAAGAGGGTGCTACCGGTCTGCCGCAGGATGAGGCTAAGGCTATTGCCGATCAGCTCGCTGCTGCCAAGTCCCCTGCCCAGTTTGAGCAGATCGTAGCGGATTACCTGGTGGAATATGAGGACTACACTGAAGATCAGCTGGAAAACCTCCTGCCGAGTCTCTTCATTGACAATTTCACCTACAGCGCCGGTCATGAGCTGGCTGAATGGGCATTCGGCGGCGCAAAGGTGAATGAGACCTATTCCATCTCCGACAGCTCTGCTTACTATGTATACATGCTGACCTCTGAGCCGAAGCGTGATGAGACCCCCACAGTCAATGTACGCCACATTCTCTTCATGAACGGTGAGGATAATAAGGGCGATGCCGAAGCTGCACTGGCTGAATGGGAAGCCGGTGAAGCGACCGAAGACAGCTTTGCAGAACTCGCCAACACCTATTCCGAGGATGGCGGTTCCAATACCAACGGCGGTCTCTATGAGGGCGTATATCCCGGTCAGATGGTGCCTGAATTCAATGACTGGTGCTTCGATGCCTCCCGCAAGCCCGGTGACACCGGTATTGTCGAGACTTCCTATGGTTTCCATGTCATGTATTTCTCCGAGGCAGGCGGCCCGATGTGGAAATCCACCATCAGTGAAATGCTCGTTCAGGAGAGCTACTCTGCCTGGTTTGAGGAGCAGAAGGCACTCTATCCTGTAACCATCAACGACGCTGCTGTCAACGGCCTGGAGGGCTGATGTCCATGACAAAAAAAGAACGCGCACTTGCAGCATGTCAGGCTCTGGAACAAGCATATCCCGATGCATTATGCTCGCTTGTGTACGACAAGCCCTATGAACTGATGATCGCAGCAAGGCTTTCCGCACAGTGCACGGATGCTCGTGTCAACATCGTGACAAAGGATCTCTTCCAAAAGTATCCGACACTGGAAGCCTTTGCCGAGGCCGACTTGTCGGAACTGGAAGCGGCGGTCAAACCCTGCGGCTTCTATCGCACAAAAGCGAAGAGCATCAAGGAAGCGGCACAGCGTCTGCTGCATGTCTATGGCGGCGTGATTCCCGACACAATGGAAGAGCTGCTCACGCTCCCCGGTATTGGACGGAAAACGGCCAATCTTCTGCTTGGAGATGTCTACGGCAAGCCCGCTGTGGTGGCAGATACGCATTTCATCCGCATCACAGGACGGCTGGGACTGACAAAAAACAAGGAACCGCACAAAGTTGAGGCGGATCTGCGAAAGCTCCTCCCCCCTGAAGGTTCCTCGGATTTCTGTCATCGTGTTGTTCTTTTCGGACGTGATACATGCAGGGCAAGAGCACCAAAATGCGGTACATGTCCTCTGGCTGATTTCTGCCCCTCTGCAAATAAGAAATAGCGATTATCTCCAAAATCCTTTGTTGATTTTTGTGAAGAACATGGGCGATGCAGCGTTTCTATTGACAAAAGCGTACAAATATTATAAAATAAAAGAAGTATATTCTTGCTGACGGACGGACGGATTATGGCTGTCCGTACAGTCGTATATCATATAAAGTAAAGGCGGTATCTATAAATGGGTATTCTGACAACCATCTTCGGTTCTTACAGTGCAAAGGAACTTGCACGCATTGAGCCGATCAAGCAGAAGGTTCTGGATCTTGAGGAAGAGTATAAGGCGCTCACCGATGCGCAGCTCAAGGAAAAGACCTTTGAATTCCGTGAAAGACTCACCGAGGGTACGGATACACTCGATTCCATTCTCCCTGAGGCACTGGCAACAGTTCGTGAGGCCGGTGACCGTGTACTTGGCAAGCGTGCTTATCCCGTACAGCTCATCGGTGCGATCGTGCTGCATCAGGGCCGTATTGCCGAGATGAAGACCGGTGAAGGTAAGACACTCGTAGCCTGCCTTGCTGCCTACCTCAATGCCCTCAGCGGCAAGGGTGTGCATGTCGTTACGGTTAACGACTATCTGGCAAAGACACAGTCCGAAGAAATGGGTAAGGTACACCGCTTCCTTGGCTTGACTGTCGGCTGTATTCTCCATGGTCTGACCAATGCACAGCGCCGTGAAGCATATAACTGTGACATTACATACGGTACCAATAACGAACTGGGCTTTGACTATCTGCGTGACAACATGGTCATCTACAAGAAGGACATGGTTCAGCGTGAGCATAACTTTGCAATCGTGGACGAGGTGGACTCCATCCTGATCGACGAGGCAAGAACACCTCTGATCATTTCCGGTCAGGGCGAAAAGTCCACAGAACTCTATACCATTGTGGATGCCTTTGCAAAGACCCTCAAGCATGTTACTGTTGTTGAAATTGATGACAAGCAGGATCAGGATGACATCAATGAGGATGCTGACTACATCGTGGATGAAAAGGCCAAGACAGCAACCATCACCCGTCAGGGTGTGCTGAAGGCTGAGCAGCACTTCCATGTAGAAAACCTCATGGCACCTGAAAACATGACCCTCCTGCATCATATCAATCAGGCTCTCAAGGCCATTGGTATCATGAAGGCGGACATTGACTATATTGTTGAAGACGGCGAAGTTATCATCATCGATGAGTTCACCGGCCGTAAGATGCTCGGCCGTCGTTTCAATGATGGTCTGCATCAGGCTATCGAAGCCAAGGAAGGCGTAAAGGTAGCCCGTGAGTCCAAGACACTGGCGACCATCACATTCCAGAACTACTTCCGTCTGTACTCCAAGCTCTCCGGTATGACCGGTACTGCTATGACCGAGGAAGACGAGTTCAAGGAAATCTACAAGCTCGACGTTATTGCCATTCCGACCAATAAGCCCGTCATCCGTGTGGATCATTCCGACCAGGTATACCGCACTGAAAAGGGCAAGTTCATGGCAATCATCGAACAGATCGAAGAGTGCCACAAGAAGGGACAGCCCGTTCTCGTAGGTACCATCTCCATCGAAAAGTCCGAGATCCTCTCCCAGCTGCTCAGACGCAAGGGCATCAAGCACGAAGTCCTCAATGCGAAGTACCATGCAAAGGAAGCAGAGATCGTTGCACAGGCCGGTAAGCTCGGTGCTGTGACCATTGCAACCAACATGGCCGGCCGTGGTACCGACATCATCCTCGGCGGTAACGCTGAGTTCTCCGCCAAGGCTGAACTGCGCAAGAAGGGCTACGAAGAAGACATCATCAACGAAGCCATTGGCTTTGCTGATACCGATAACGAGGAAATCCTCGCTGCAAGAGCTGTATACCGTGAGCTGTACGCTAAGTTCGATGCCAAGGTCAAGGAAGCTGCCGTTGCTGTACGAGAGGCAGGCGGTCTGTTCATCATCGGTACAGAGCGTCACGAGTCCAGACGTATCGACAACCAGCTCAGAGGCCGTTCCGGCCGTCAGGGTGACGAGGGCGAAAGCCGCTTCTTCCTCTCTGTTGAGGACGATCTCATGCGTATCTTCGCCGGTGACAGAATGGAATCCGTCATGAAGTCCCTGAACGTGGAAGAGAATATGCCCATCGAGAGCAAGTGGCTCACCAAGATCATTGCTTCCTCTCAGAAGAAGGTCGAGGGCAGAAACTTCAGCATCAGAAAGAACGTCCTCAACTACGATGACGTTATGAATACACAGCGTGAAATCATCTACAAGCAGCGTGCCCAGGTACTCAACGGTGAGGATCTGCACGATTCCATCCTGAAGATGATGGAAGAGCTGGTGACTACCGTTGCCGGTCAGTATCTCGGTGAAGAAGAGGTGCAGGATGACTGGAATCTGATCGGTCTGAAGGATTACTTCTACGGCTGGCTGCTGGAAGACGGCGACCTCGTATATACCGAGGAAGAGCTCATCAAGACCACCAAGACAGATGTCATCACCTTCCTCAAGGACAAGATCAAGTCCAAGTACACTGCCAAGGAAGAGCAGTACGGTGAGAACATCATCCGTGAGCTTGAACGTGTCGTTATGCTCAAGGTCGTAGATACCAAGTGGATGGCACACATCGACGATATGTCCGAGCTCAAACGTGGTATTGGTCTGCGTGGCTACGGTCAGAAGAACCCCGTTATCGAGTATCGTTATGAGGGCTTTGAGATGTTTGATGCCATGGTTGAATCCATCCGTGAGGAGACCGTCCGCATGCTGCTGACCATCCAGATTCAGCAGAATAAGGCTCCCGAGCGTGAGCAGGTTGCCAAGCCCGATGCACCCAATGCCGGTGCAGAGCCCGTGAAGAAGGGCAAGAAGATCGGCCCGAACGATCCCTGTCCCTGCGGAAGCGGTAAGAAGTATAAGATGTGCTGCGGTATGCAGCAGTAATTCGGCGAGAACCTCCTGCCCCGTGGCGGGGGGTTCTCCTGCTGTGAGGATAAACATATGGATTATGCCAATTTTGCAGCCTATTATGATGCGCTGACCCAGAATGTGGAGTACCCGCAGCGTGCTGCACGACTCCATGCACTCGTTGAGAAGCACATCCGCACCGAAGGCCGGATTTTGCTCGATCTTGCCTGCGGCAGCGGTTCGCTCAGTGAGGAATTTGCAAAGCTCGGCTACGATGTAATCGGCGTGGACAACTCCCCCGCCATGCTCATGGCCGCAATGGAAAAGAAATTTGACAGCGGTCTGCCCATCCAGTACCTCTGTCAGGATATGCGTGAGATCGACATGTTCGGCACAATCGACATCACCGTGTGTGCACTGGACAGTCTCAACCATCTGCCTACGCTTGCGGATGTCTCCCGTGTTTTTGAGCGTGTCTCTCTCTTTGCGATGCCGGGCGGGCTGTTCCTCTTTGATATGAACACGGTCTACAAGCATCAGCATATACTGGCTGACCGTACTTTTGTCTATGACACGGATGATGTGTTCTGCGTATGGGAGAACCGCCTTGCGGAGGATTCCAATCGTGTGGACATGCAGCTGACATTCTTTGAGCGGGATGGGGATGCCTATTTCCGGAGCGAAGAACAGATTACGGAAAACGCCTATCCCATGGAAGAAATCATTGCGGCAGCAGAGAAAGCTGGCTTTGAAATGATTGCTGTTTATGATGCGGACAAGGATCTGGCGCAGCCCGAAGCCCTCTCCGCCCCCGATGAAACAACCGAGCGGATTCTCTATGTCATGAGAAAACCGCTGATGAAGGAGGACATATGAACCCTTTAAAAAGAGCGATTTCTGCGGATGGCAGCGTTGTTGCCTCCGCTGTCGATGCCACCGCACTGGTGGGAAAAATTGAAGCCTGCCACAAGCCCTCTGCTGTTGTGACGGCTGCACTGGGCCGTCTTGCCGTGGGTGCATCCCTAATGGGCTATGGTCTGAAGAATGCGGACGATGCTCTGACACTGCGTGTGGAAGGCGATGGGCCGATCGGTTCCATGGTGGCCGTTGCGGACAGTCACGGCAATGTCAAGTGCTATGCCGATCAGTACATTGTGGAAATTCCGCTCAATGATAACGGAAAGCTCGATGTCGGCGGTGCTGTCGGCGAAGGCACACTGAGTGTGATCAAGGACATGGGCCTGAAGGAACCGTATGTGGGCACGATTCCGCTTGTTTCCGGCGAAATTGCGGAAGATATCGCCAATTATTATGCCGTGAGCGAACAGATTCCCACGGTGCTCAGCCTTGGTGTTCTGGTGGCACCCGATCTGACTGTCAAGCAGGCCGGCGGTTTTCTGATCCAGCTTCTGCCCTTTGCGGATGAAGCATGCATTCCGGTACTGGAAAAGAATCTCGCAGCCATGCCGTCTGTAACGCAGATGCTGGAGGATGGACTGACAGCGGAGGACATTGTAATGCGATGTCTCGACGGTCTTGAGCCGAATCTTCTGGATGAGGCAGAGGTGGATTATGTATGCGACTGCAGCCGTGAACGCACCTCGCGCATTCTCGTGAGCATCGGCGAAAAGGATCTGCGTGAGCTTGCGGATGCCGGCGAAAGCATTGAGGTTTGCTGTCATTTCTGCAACAAAAAGTATGAATTCACACCCGATGAGATTCTGGGGCTGATCAAAAAGTAACTACGGAGGGGATGCAAAGGTATCCCCTCTTTTCACAGGAGGACGCATGGACTGGACGAAAACATACAGAAAAGCCGTCACCTTCAGCTATGATGACGGCAATGAACAGGATATCCGGCTTGTGGAGATGCTGAACCGCTATGGACTTAAGTGTACCTTCAACCTCAACAGCGGACTCGATGGCAGATCCGGTGACTGGCAGTACAAAGGCGCATGGGTGCACAGAATGCATCTGCCGGACTGCACAGAACTGTATAAGGGACACGAGATTGCAGTGCACGGCAGCAGACATCTGTGCCTCACAGAGCTTAGCCGTGAGGAGATGCGCACGGAAATCCGGAGCGATGCAGCCGAACTAGCTCGCATCTTCGGCACGACACCCGTGGGCATGGCCTATGCCTATGGCGCATACAATGCCGATGTCATCGAAGAAATTGCAGCAGCAGGGCTTCAGTATGCCCGCACCACACACAGCACGCATCACTTCGATGTGCCGCAAAACCTGCTGGAATTTAAAGCCACCTGCCACCATGATGACGAGATCCTCTTTGATCTTGCAAAGCAGTTTCTTTCAGAAAACAGCGATGCACCACAGATTTTTTACATCTGGGGGCACAGTTATGAATTTGACGGCAATCACAATTGGGACAGATTCGAACGGCTCTGTGAGATGCTCGCCGGAAAACCGGATGTGTTTTATGGAACGAATAGAGAGATACTGCTCTGATGAGTGGTACACAACAAATTCAGATCAACATTTGATAAAAAAAGAACTCCATAACGGAGTTCT
>SVNX01000002.1 GCA_015066665.1 Ruminococcus sp.
TACAATCATCAGCGTGTTCAGTTAAAGACAAAACTGACTCCGCTTGAATTGCGAAGCCAGTTTGTTGCTTAATTTTATTTGCCATAGGGGCTTTTTGTGCTGTACGCACAAAATGGGGCGGTTCAGAGGGGACGGGCTTTCATTTCTTCATACGATCACATCTCATCCTCACTGCCGTCAGGAATGTTGATGGGCATGTCACGGTTCACTCTTGCGGGACGCTCAGCACGCTCCGGACGATCGGGACGTACGGGACGGCCGGACTGGGGTCTTGCCGGACGCTGACTGCGCTGTGCAGGACGCTGGGATGTGCCGGAAGGACGGCGTCCCTGTGCGGACTGCGGCGGTCTCTTCTTGCGGGCAGCGTTGTTCGCTCTGCCGGCTTCACGCTTCACTGCGGAGGCATTCGGACGGAGATGCACCGGCTCAATGGGCTTGAGACGCTGCTTGTGATAAATATGGGAGTAAATGCACAGTGCAATGTAAATCGCACACAGCAGAAGGCTCACCAGAATTGCGGTCATCAGCCACGGGGTCTTCGGGAAATGCTGGATCACCGCAAGATAGTACTTGAATGTGGAAAGCTTGACATCCGAGGTCGCCACGAGATCAATTGTCTCAATCACTTCGCCGGAGAATTTCAGTGTCACGGTACCGAGCTTTTCTCCTGCCTTGACGGGTGCGGAGACGCTCTCGGGCAGTTCCACAACCGGTACCACCGATGCCGCATCCGCCATCTCGTACCAGAGTGTCATGTAAGCATGCTCGGGCTTGACGAGTACATAGTCACTGCCCTCACCGTTTTCCACCTTGACCTGACCAAGCTCTGTGGTTTCGCTCAGGATCGTCTGATAGGTGAAATGCTCAAACACCCACTTGAAGAGTGCAGAAGCATCGTTCAGATGGTAGTACATCAGCTCGCCTTCGCTGTTCTCAAAGGGTGCGGCAAGCAGAATGGCAAGGTAGGTGTTGCCGTCACGGGATGCCTGGCAGATGATGCTGCGGCCCTGATTGGAGAGATTTGCGGTCTTGATGCCGGATACGCCCTCCATGTAGAAGGAGCTGGATTCCTGCGTCATGGTGTTGGAATGCAGCCATGTCCAGTCCGCTTCGTGGCGGTCGGGATTGGGGGTGTAGGGGCTGAAGCTTGCGGATGTTGCGATCTGCTTGAAGCGGCCGACGCTCAGCGCATACTTTGTCATGATGGCCAGATCCTGTGCGGTGGTTGTCTGGGCCGCACTGTGCATGCCGGTCACGTTTGTGAAATGGGTGTTGGTGCAGCCGATTTCTGTCGCCTTGTTGTTCATCATTTCAACGAAAGCCTCGATGCTGCCGCCGCCGAAGTGATTGGCCAGAAGTACGGATGCCTCACAGGACGAGGTCAGGAGCATGGCATAGAGCAGCTCTTCGACGCTCAGGACATCGCCGTCCTTGATATCGGCCAGACGGACATCATCGGCAAATTCCGTGTTGGTGAAGTAGGTATAGAGCGCGGAATCGGCAGTGATATTCGTGCGCAGATCGCTGCAGTTTTCGAGGACAACAATGGCTGCCATGATCTGAACGAGGGAACCGGGACCGTACTTTGCCTCGGCATTTTTCTGATAGAGCACGGTATCGGTGTCGAGATTGATGAGCATGGCCGCCTTACTGCGGATTTCGAAGTTCGGCGTAAAGCTGACGGCACGGGCAGGAATGCTTGTGAAGAAGCAGACGAGCACGAGCACGGACAGACAGGCCGATAGAATTCGTTTCATAACGGGGTACCTCCTGTTATTTTCAGTCACATACATTTATTATAACAAATATTTCTCGATATGCAAAGAGTTTTTCGGAAAAATCATGAATATTCATAAAAACAGCCCTGAATTCCCGTGCAGATTGTAGAAGATATGTGAGAATACGGAGCAAAACGAGGGAATCGGGACCGGAATCCGCCCCCCCCTTTCTCCCCCCTCTCCCCCGAGAGTGTGGGGAATCCGCCGTAAATGTACAGATCCCATAGGGTATGGGGGCGAGCGTAGCGTTGCCCCCATCGGGGCTGGGGGGGGGCAGCGCCCCCCCTTTCTCCCCCCTCTCCCCCGAGAGTGTGGGGAATCCGCCGTAAATGTACAGATCCCATGGGGTATGGGGGCGAGCGAAGCGTTGCCCCCATCGGGGCAGCGGGGCAGCGCCCCCCTTTCTCCCCCCCTCTCCCCCGAGAGTGTGGGGAATCCGCCGTAAATGTACAGATCCCATGGGGTATGGGGGCGAGCGAAGCGTTGCCCCCATCGGGGCTGGGGGGCAGCGCCCCCCTCTCTCCCCCCTCTCCCCCGAGGGGAGAGGGGGGCTGGGGGGGTGAGGGGGCATTCCTCTACATTATGGAGAATTCTTTTGAAATTTACAAAAAAATTGAAAAAACCCTTGACAAGCCGTTTGAATTGTGATAAAATAGAGTTGCCGCATGTGTTGGGCAAGGGAAAAGTGCGTCCATACGCCGCCTAATACAGCGAGTTTTAATGAAAAGGCAGGTGCCAGAATCATGTACGCAGTTATCGAAACAGGCGGAAAGCAGTATCAGGTTCGCGAAGGTGATGTAGTTTTCATCGAAAAGCTCAATGTTGAGGCTGATGAGACAGTGACTTTCGACAAGGTTGTTGCTGTGAATGCCGAGAACGGCCTCGCAGTTGGCGCTCCCTATGTTGAGGGTGCAGCTGTTACCGCTAAGGTTCTCAAGAACGGCAAGGGTAAGAAGATCACAGTCTTCACTTACAAGCCCAAGAAGGGTGAAAAGCGTAAGATGGGTCACAGACAGCCCTATACTCAGGTTCAGATCGAATCCATCAAGGCATAAGTATGCTGAAAGCTGTTTTTGTCAAAAAAAACGGCAGGCTCTGCAGATGTACCATTAAGGGACATGCAGGCTACGCAGAACATGGACAGGATATTGTCTGTGCATCGGTCTCCTCCGCTGTGCAGCTCACCGCCAATCTCCTCACGGAAACGTTTCAGGAAGATGCCGCGGCAAGCGCTAAGGGCGATACCGTCAACATCCGGACAAATGGTTCAGAGCTTTCTGAAAGGCTCCTGAATGCACTCCTCGTTCATCTGCAATGTATCTCGGAAGAATTTCCGGGCACGATCAATTTCGAATTTACGGAGGTGTAATTATGCTTAGAATTAGTATGCAGTTTTTTGCACACAAGAAAGGTATGGGTTCCACTAAGAACGGCCGTGACTCCGAGTCCAAGAGACTGGGTGTAAAGCGTGCTGACGGTCAGTTTGTAACTGCCGGCAACATCATCGTTCGCCAGCGTGGTACACACATCCATCCCGGCACGGGCGTAGGCAAGGGCTCCGATGATACTCTGTTCGCAATGGTTGACGGCAGAGTGAAGTTCGAGCGCTGGGGTCGTGACCGCAAGCGCGTTTGCGTTTACGCTGACTAATCCCGCCCTTTAACACAACATGAATCCCGGGCTTTTTCCAAGGTCTGGGATTTTGTTTTAACTCCCTATCATAAGGAGGGAATCGATCATGTTTGTCGATAAAGCCAAGATCAAAATCAAGGCCGGAAACGGCGGCGACGGCGCTGTTTCCTTCCATCGTGAAAAATATGTCGCAGCCGGCGGTCCCGATGGCGGTGACGGCGGCAACGGCGGCAATGTCGTATTCCAGGTGGATGACAATTTCTCCACCCTCATCGACTTCCGCTACAAGCGCAAGTATATCGCCGAAAACGGCGAAAACGGCGGCAAAAAACGCTGCACCGGCAAAAGTGCACCCGACCTTGTCATCAAGGTCCCCCGCGGCACACTCGTGCGTGAGGCCGAAACCGGCCGCATCATGGCCGATATGTCCGATGATGAGCCGAAGATCCTCGCCAAGGGCGGACGCGGCGGCAAGGGCAACTGCAATTTTGCCACCTCTACAAGACAGATCCCCAAATTCGCAAAGCCCGGCTTCCCCGGCGAGGAATTTGAGGTCACACTTGAGCTGAAGCTGCTCGCCGATGTCGGTCTCGTGGGCTTCCCCAATGTCGGAAAATCCACCCTGATTTCCGTGGTGAGCGCTGCAAAGCCCAAGATCGCCAACTACCACTTCACCACACTCACTCCCGTTCTGGGCGTGGTGCGGCTGGATGAGGAGCGTTCCTTCGTTATGGCCGATATTCCCGGCCTCATTGAAGGCGCAAGCGAAGGCATCGGACTCGGTCACGAGTTCCTGCGTCATGTGGAACGCTGCCGTCTCATCCTCCATGTGCTCGACGTCTCCGGCATCGAGGGACGTGATCCCATCGAGGATTTCGAAGCCATCAACAAGGAGCTGGCCAATTTCAGCGAGTCCCTCGCCGAATGCCCCCAGATCGTTGTTGCCAATAAATCCGATATGGCCACCGAGGAGCAGATTGAAACTCTGCGCAGCTATATCGAAGAGCAGGGCATGGCCTTCTTCACCATCTCCGCTGTGACCACACAGGGCACAAAGGAGCTGATGGATGCGGTCGGTCAGCGTCTTTCCGAGCTGCCGCCCGTCAAGATCTACGAGGCACAGCCCCTCTCCCCCGAGGATATGGAAGCCCGTCTCTCCTCCCACCGCGACTTCGAGATCGAGATCGAGGACGGCATCTACTATGTGTCCGCTCCCTGGCTCGAGCCGATTCTCCGCACGGTCAATATGGACGACTACTCTTCCCTGCAGTATTTCCAGCGTGTGCTCCGCTCCAGCGGCATCATTGACAAGCTGGAAGAAATGGGCATCGAAGAGGGTGAAACCGTCAATATCTTCGGATTTGAGTTCGATTTCATCAGGTAACGCATCATGGAACTGACAGAAAAGGACGCAAGACAATACAGCCCGCTGGCACTCGCCTTCCTCGGTGACAGTGTCTATGAGCTGAAAATCCGCTCCGCCATTGTGGAGCGTGCCAATATGGCTGTCAAAAATCTGCACGCCGCCAAAATCAAGCTGGTGTGCGCCCCGTTCCAGGCAAGGGCGGCCGAGCGTCTGCTCGAAACGCTGACGGAAGAAGAGCATGCTGTCTTCATGCGAGGCCGCAATGCGACCGGCGGCACGGTACCCCATAATGCCACCCCCGCTGAATACCGCAAGGCAACGGGACTGGAAGCCGTGTTCGGATATCTCCATCTGACCGGCAATACAGAACGGCTGGAAACCCTGTTTTCTGCCATCTGGGACATGCAGGAGGAGATCCTGCAGAATCTGAATAAGGAGTGAATCAACATGTCAGGACATTCCAAATGGAATAATATCAAGCGCAAGAAGGAAGCCACTGACGCAGTCAAGGCCAAGATCTTCACCAAAATCGGCCGTGAGATGATCGTCTGCATCAAGGAGGGCGGCCCCGATCCGAATAACAACGCAAAGCTCCGTGATCTGATCGCAAAGGCCAAGTCCAACAATGTCCCCAACGACAACATCGACCGCATCATCAAGAAGGCCTCGGGCGAGGGCAACAAGAACAACTACGAATCCATGGTTTACGAGGGCTACGGCCCCAGCGGCGTGGCTGTCATTGTTGAGTGCCTGACCGATAACAAGAACCGCACCGCAGGTGATGTCCGCCACTACTTCGACAAGTACGGCGGCAATCTCGGCACCATCGGCTGCGTTTCCTTCATGTTCTCCACCAAGGGCATCGTCGTTGTGGAAAACACCGGCATTGACGAGGACACCGCCATGGAGGACTGCTTCGACTGCGGCGGCGAAGATCTGACTGTCGAGGACGAGACCATCGTAATGGAGTGCGATCCCACTGCTGTTTCGGCAATGCGTGAGGCACTCGAAGCCAAGGGCTATACGGTTCTTTCTGCGGAAGCAGAACAGGTACCGGCCACATATACCACCCTCACGGATGAGGATGACATCAAGAAGATGCAGCTTCTGCTGGATCATCTTGAGGAAAATGACGATGTACAGAATGTATATCACAACTGGGAGATGCCTGAAGACGAGGCATAATCGACATCTTGCTCACGACACGAAAGGATGACATGTTATGAGAAGCACAGGAATTTTCAGACGGATCGACTCTCTCGGCAGATTTGTACTGCCCAAGGAGCTTCGCAAGAATCTCGACATCAATCAGAATGATTACCTTCAGATCTTCACAGAAGGCGACACCATCATTCTCAAAAAGAGTCAGCTGAGCTGCGCACTCTGCGGAGGCACCGAGGATCTGACTGATCATCTCGACAAGAAGGTCTGCCAACACTGCATCGCACAGCTGACAGGGAAGTAAAATCTCGGCTGCTTCTGCAGATATGGACTGTAAATCTCATCCATGATTTAGGTGATACGGATTGAAATGAAAAGAGCGTCTGACGGATTGTCGGACGCTTTTTTTGCTGTGCCTGCGCAGACAAATTTTTTCTCTACCCCTTGCCTTTTCCGGCGAAATTTGTTATAATAGAGATATCACTGCAAGAAAGGTGCTGAATGCGTTGAATGCTTCCGTAAAGGATACACTCCGTTACATCTATAACCTGTGCGATGAGTACGAGGGCCAGGGACTCCAGGTCAAAAACAGCAATATGTCCCTGCGTGACTACGCACAGTTTTCGATCATGAAATTCATGTTCTATATGGCCGACAGCGATCATACCATCTCCGATTATGAGGTCGATCTGATCAACCGCACGCTTGGCTTTTCCATGACGACTGATTATGTCCAGAGATTTGTCCGTGAGCACCGGATCTCTGCCGATGCGATCTTCGACACCATGCTCTCGCTCCTGACAGTCTTCATTGTGGCCGACATCCAGAACGAGGCCAGACATGGCAGCACGGCACTCACACTGCTCGAATTCCTCGACAGAATGGGCCTGGAGTTCATCACATCGGATGGCCGCTGCGATGACAGCCAGACCCGTGCCATGGCACTGCTTATGCTGCGCCTGAAGAATTACCGCACGGCCTATCTGCGCAGCTGGAAGAAGCTCGGCCGGCCGCTGGCGCCTGCACTCGATCGTTCGATCGAATCCAGACCGCCCGTTTCCGGCATGGACAAGCCCGCACCGGTGCCCGTCTCCCCCCAGACGGAGCAGGCCGAAGAAGCGAAGCCTGAGCCGGAGCCGGAGGAAGACACCGCAACCCTCGAGGAGCTTCTGCAGGAGCTCAATGATCTCACGGGTCTGACAAAGGTCAAGGAGGATCTGAACAGCCTGATCAATCTGCTCAAGGTGCACAAGATGCGTGCTGACCGTGGTCTGCCGCAGACGGAAGTTTCACTGCACATGGTCTTCTCGGGCAATCCCGGTACCGGCAAAACCACTGTGGCCCGCATGATGAGCCGCATCTACCGCAAGCTCGGTGTGCTGGACAAGGGGCATCTGATCGAGGTGGATCGTTCCGGACTCGTCAGCGGCTATGTCGGCCAGACGGCCATCAAGACCAAGAAGGTCATCGACAGTGCCATTGGCGGCGTTCTCTTCATCGACGAGGCCTATTCCCTCACTGCGGCAAGCGGCTCGAATGACTTCGGCACGGAAGCCGTCAACACCCTGCTCAAGGGCATGGAGGATCACCGTGACGATCTGGTTGTGATCGTGGCGGGTTATCCCGAGCTGATGCAGGATTTCCTCGATTCCAATCCCGGTCTGCGTTCTCGTTTCAACAAGCAGATCCTGTTCGAGGATTACACCCCCGAGGAACTGGCGGACATCTTCAGCGGCATCTGCGGCAAGTCCTTCTACGAGCAGACGGAGGAAGCTGCGGCATGCGTGCTGGAATTCTTCAAACGCCGCACCGAACAGAAGCTGCCCGGCTTTGCCAACGGCCGTGACGTGCGCAATTTCTTTGAAAAGGCGCTGACGAATCAGGCCAATCGTCTGGCGACCCTGTCGGAAGTAACGGACAAGGATCTGGTGACCATCACACTGGACGATGTGAAGGATGTGGAGCTGTTCTGACGGCAGCGCTTCGCAGCATAAATCGTACATAACAGGCTTACCTGTTATCATAACGGACGGATTTCGTCCATCAAATCAACTGGAGGTTTATTATGGTAGTCATTGAACTCGAAAACGGCAAGGAAATTGAGATTGAGCTGTATCCCGATATTGCGCCCATTTCCTGCGAAAATTTTGAGAAGCTTGTAAAGGACGGCTTCTATGACGGACTCACCTTCCACAGAGTGATTCCGGGCTTCATGATTCAGGGCGGCTGCCCGCTCGGCAACGGCACAGGCGGCCCCGGCTGGCACATCAAGGGTGAATTCCTCGCAAACGGCGTGGTAAACAACCTCAAGCACACCCGTGGTGTTCTCTCCATGGCGCGTGCACAGGCACCCGATTCCGCCGGTTCCCAGTTCTTCATCATGCATGACGATGCATCCTACCTCGACGGCCAGTATGCGGCCTTCGGCAAGGTCGTTTCCGGCATGGAGGCTGTGGATGAAATTGCGGCTGTGGCAACAAACTACGCCGACAAGCCCCTGACACCTCAGGTCATGAAGAGAGTATACATCAAGTAAGACAAAAATCCTGCATCGATCCGATGCAGGATTTTTCATTTTAATGGTCTCAGCAATCAGTGCTGCTACGTCTGCAGCATCATTTTCTTCAAATCGTCGAATCATCTTTATGTATCCTTTCCATGATGGCGGCTGCTTTCTGATATGCATCACAGCGCATGATCTCCTCCCGCTGCACATCCGTCAGCCGGGCGAGAGCGGCTTCCAATGTAGCCGGTACATTTGTCCAGTCATCTGTCACGCAGTGGGGGATACCAACTGCATTCTGTGCCAGCTGCATAAGCTCTGCGGCCGCTCTGTCATAGGCACCCTGATCGGCATAGCACTTCGGGAAGAAACTGCGGATGAGGTTTTCGCAGAAGAGGACATCCGGCTGCAGTGACTCGGTCGTGATGCCGAAAATCTGTGCGAGCGGCATGATCTGCATCAGATCCGGCAGTCCCCCACCATTTTCCCATTTCGATACGGCCTGCGGCGTGACGGACAGTTTTGCTGCCAGTGCCTCCTGCGTCAGTCCGCACCGGCGGCGCATCATTCTGATGTTTTCTCCGATTGTCATGTTATCACTCCTTTGTATTTGCGGTACCGTACTTGTATTATACCGCACACAGAAGCGGATGTCAAACAACATTTTCTTTTGTCGGCATCAACGGCACGTTGAAAAAGCCTGCACATTTCTGTGCAGGCTTTCAGCTTGTCAAAAAAGTCCTTTTTGGGGGTTAGAACCCCAAAGATTGCCCCCACCCCAACCCCTCCCCCAGAGGGGGAGGGGCTATATTGCGAGGGTACTGCGTACCCTCAACCCGCCAAAGGACTTCGTCCTTTGAACCTAACAAGGTTTTTCGACAGACTGAAAGCCTGCACATTTCTGTGCAGGCTTTCTGTGATTATTCTGCGGTTTCCACAAGCTGTACGGTATAAACAGTGGTCAGCGCGGCAGTGTCATAGGTCTCATCACCCTGACCATAATACCATGTATGAATCTGGAAGCTGGTCACGCCCTCCGGTACGGTCAAGTAAACGGTCAGCTCACCCTCTGCGTTGAAGGAACCGGCCCATGTGGGCATCGGATCCGTCCAGCCGGTCTCGGGATCGGTGTAGCCGTAGCCGCCGTTGATGTTCGCACCGGCAATGCCGCCTGTGATGTGAATCTCAACCTTGGAAGCACCAGATACATTCAGTGTGCCGTCCACCAGTTCTCTGACCTCGGTCTCACCCACGAGAATCGTCGCAGGATCACGCTCAATGGTGAAGGTAAATGTCAGATCGTCACTGGATGCACCGCTGTAATACCAAAGCTGGAACTGCAGGCTGGTCTGTCCCTCGGGAACTTCCACATAGGCAACGCCGGTACCGTCCTCATCGAGAACCATTTCCCACTTGAGGTTTGTCCACTCTTCACCCATGTAGCCAAAGCAGCCGTTTGCACCGGCATTGGCCTCGCCGCCGGTCACAACGATCTCCACCTTTGTGGCATTGGAAACATCCAGAATTGCATTGCCGTTCGCATCCGTGCCGGTCTCTCTGACCTCAGCATACTCGCTGACAATGCCCTCGGTTGTGGTCGCAGGGGCTTCTGTTGTAGTCTCGGGAGCCTCGGTTGTGGTCTCGGGAGCTTCTGTTGTGGTCTCGGGAGCCTCGGTTGTGGTCACGGGCGCCTCAGTTGTGGTTACAGGCGCCTCGGTTGTGGTCACAGGCGCCTCGGTTGTGGTCACAGGCGCCTCGGTTGTGGTTACAGGCGCCTCGGTTGTGGTCACGGGAGCCTCGGTTGTGGTCACGGGAGCCTCGGTTGTGGTCACAGGCGCCTCGGTTGTGGTCACAGGCGCCTCGGTTGTGGTCACGGGAGCCTCGGTTGTGGTCATTTCTGCGGTTGTAGTGGTTTCGGGGGCTTCTGTTGTCTCGGGCACTTCTGCTGTGGTGGTCTCCACTGCTGTGGTTGTGGTCACAGGTGCTTCGGTCGTCTCAGGTTCAACAGGATCGGTCTCGGTGGCAGCTGTGGTTGCCGGCTCCGTTGTGGTCTCGGGAGCAGCAGTGGTGGTCGGTTCTGTCGGCACAGTGGTGTCGGGTGTCAGATCATCCACAAGGTCAACCAGGAACTTCAGGATCATCAGGCTGTCCTCGGCGGTGACATCGCCGTTGCCGTCAACATCGGATACAGTACGCTGCTCAGCGGACAGTGTCTCTGCGCCCAGAACGGACTTATTGATCATGATAACGTCCACGATGGACACCTTGCCATCGAGGTTGGCATCGCCATATTCAGCGGCGATGGCCGTTGCGGCGGGCATCAGGCCGAGCGTCAGTGCCAGTGCAGCGCTCGTCAGACCCGCTGTGATTCTTTTTGCCATTTTCATTTCCATTTCCTTCCTTTCATAGCGGCATATCGGTTTATGCTTCTTTACTATATCATATAATTCTTAAAATTATCTTAAAGTGTTGTGAATTTTTATGCATTTTTCCTCTAAATTGCGAAAAAATATGCCCCGAATGAATCGGGGCATATCTGTTTTTTTACTTTGCGAAGGTCTCCTTCCAGCGCTTGGTAAAATTCTCAAAGAACTGATGGAAGCCATCGGGGTACATGTTGTTCTTGAGATAGAAGAAGCAGATCTCTCTCTTCTCGTTCAGATCGGTCACATTGATCTTGACCACGTTTTCCGACTCTGTGCAGGATGCATAACCGAAGGTCACACCAACACCGGATGCCACGAGCTCTCTGATGATGGAGGGGGCATTGCACTCCATATGAGCATAGAAATCGTCGATATCACAGTTGCGGTTGTCGAGCACACGGTCGAGCAGCAGACGGCTGCCGGAGCCTTCCTCTCTGACAATCAGCTTCTCACGGAAGAGCTTCTTGAGGGTCACATTGCCAAGTGTTTCCGCAAGTTCGGGACAGGCCCATGCGCAGAACGCATCCTTTGTCACGTCAACACAGCCAAATTCGGGCTTTGCAAAGTTCTTGTCCACCATAATGAAGTCCAACTTACCGCCCTCGAGCATCTCGAGCAGAGTCTTGGTATTCTCAATGCAGAAGCTCACTTCAAGATCCTCATCCTGATTCATCATCTTACCGAGCACCTGCGGCACCATGGTCTCACCATATGCCTTTGTGCAGCCGAAACGCAGCGGTCTGCGCTTTTCGGTCATGCGATGCAGATCTTCAAGCACCTTGGAGCTTGTCTTGGTCATGGCCACGGCCTGACGACGCAGATACTCACCCTCGGGCGTCAGACGCAGTGCCTTGCCTTCATAAGTGAAAAGAGTGCAGCGATATTTCTTCTGCAGATACTTAATGTGCTGAGTGACGGAAGGCTGAGTGATGTGCAGCATCTGTGCAGTGACGGTGTAGCTCCTTGTCTCGCAAAGCTTTAAAAAAGTAGCAATTCTGAAGTCTAACATAGTTGATTCTCCTTTGTTCAGTGATAGTTTTTCCCACATAGGTTATCCGCCAAATCTCCGTAAACTACCCACTTTTTATCCGAAGTCCGCCGTTCCGCTAAATCGGGATACTGAGATTTTTACAAACTCAGCATCCAATACATCTATATTTTACTACATTTTGCACTAATTGTCAAGTGGTTTTGTCAATTTTCATAAAAAATTTAAGTTCAACTTTTTCAGAATCATCCATTTCGGTCATGCACATAAGTTTGATTTCTGCATATCATGAAAAATAGAACGATACATAAAGGAGTGATTGCCATGTGCGGCATTGCAGGAGTGATTTCGTTCCGGGAGACGCTGACAGGCAGCGAACCGGTATACAGACAGATGCAGGCGGCCATCGGGAGACGAGGCCCCGATCAGCAGGGACTGCTTGTGACGCCCCACGCTGCCCTCATCCACACGAGGCTCGCCGTGATCGATCCCGAAAACGGCCGGCAGCCCATGCAGTGTACCGATGAACGGGGCACCTGTACCATCATCTATAATGGAGAGCTCTACAACACATCCGAGCTGCGGCGGCAGCTCATCCGGGAGGGCTGCACCTTCCGGACGCAGTCCGACACCGAGGTCGTGCTGCAGGCGTACATGGTCTATGGCGAGGACTGCGTGAAGCATCTCAACGGCATCTTTGCATTTGCGGTGTGGGAGCATGCGAGTGAACGGCTGTTTCTGGCACGGGACCGCATCGGCGTGAAGCCCCTGTTCTATTATCCCACGCCCGAAGGGCTGATTTTCGGCTCCGAGCTGAAGGCCATTCTCGCCCATCCTGCCGTCCCCCACGAGATTGATGCGGACGGCATCAGCCAGCTCATTCTCTTCGGCCCCGGACGTACGCCGGGCTGCGGCGTGTTCTCCGGCATCCGTGAGCTGCTGCCGGCACATACGGCCACGCTGACACAGGAAGAGGGCCTGCGGACTGCTGCCTACTGGTCGCTCACGCCCGAGACCCACCGTGACAGCCTCACGCAGACGATTGAGCATGTGCGGTGGCTTGTGACCGATGCCATCCGCCGGCAGCTTGTCTCGGATGTGCCGGTGGGAACATTTCTCTCAGGCGGCCTCGACTCAAGCCTGCTCTCATCCGTGGCAGCAAGGGAATTCGCCCGTGAAGGCAGACAGCTGCATACATTCTCCGTGGACTATCGGGACAATGACAAATATTTCAGGGCGAGCAAATTCCAGCCGAACAGCGATCCTGCCTACATCCGGCAGATGGAGAACTATCTGGGGGCACAGCATCACTGGACGGTGATTGATACGCCGGCTCTCTGTGAGGCCCTTCTGCGGGCGGTGGAGGCACGGGATCTTCCGGGTATGGCGGATGTGGATGCTTCCCTTCTGCTGTTCTGCGGTGAAATCCGTGAGCATGTCACAGTAGCGCTCTCGGGTGAATGTGCCGACGAGCTGTTCGGCGGCTATCCATGGTACCGTGATCCCGAGATCCGTGCAGCCTATGGCTTCCCATGGTCGCAGAGTACGGCCTACCGGATGCAGTTCCTGCGGCCGGAATTCGCCGAAATCCTCGAAAAACGAGGCGATGTCGATGCGGCCTATCAGAACACCCTCAGGCGGACAGCACATCTTGCGGACGAATCGCCGACCGAGTACCGCATGCGTGAGATGATGCGGCTCAATCTCGAGTGGTTCATGCAGACGCTCCTCGACCGCAAGGATCGCATGAGCATGTACAATGCACTTGAAGTCCGTGTGCCCTTCTGTGACTACCGCATTGCACAATATCTGTACAATGTACCGTGGGAAATGAAGGAATACCGTGGTTATGAGAAGGGACTGCTGCGTGAGGCCATGCGGGATTTCCTGCCCGATGAAGTGCTCTGGCGCAAGAAGAGCCCCTATCCCAAGACGCACAATCCCGCCTATCTTACAGCGGTTTCGGAGATGCTTGCGGAGCGTCTGCGGCGCCCCGATGCGCCGATTCTCCAGTTTGTGAGCCGTACGGCACTTGACCGGCTGCTCCATGGGGATGATGCCGTGCAGTGGTATGGCCAGCTCATGAACCGACCGCAGACCATCGCCTATTTCCTGCAGATGGACTACTGGATGGAGCATTATCATGTCCGGCTTGCGGTCTGAATGCCGGATGGCGGGCAGATATCTTTTCAGTCGAAAAGCTAAGCGATCGTATGCAAATGTCGTACAATCCGCATAAATCCATAGAAATTCAATTGACATCCTCCGCTGTATTTGATATAATGAAGTCAATTACAAGCCGTTCTGTACAGGCAGAACGGCAGCGGAAGGTGAAAAAAATGAAGAATGGCAGAGTGCTTGCGCTCTGTGCGGCGGCCATGCTGCTCACCGGGTGCAGCGCACAGAAGGAACCGCCGAAGCCCCCGACGCCGTTTGATGATTATCCCTCAAACACGGTGATTTCGTCGGGCAGCAACACGATCGTACAGGAAGCGGAAAACGTGACCTACCGTGCCTATTTCCCCGTGGAAGAATACGGCACGCTCCCCTACCGGTTCTACTTCTCGAACACGGTGGATTCGACGTGGAATTACGGCGAATTCTCCCAGGGCGGCATGGAGGGCGGCAGCTATACCATCGCATCCGCGCGCATTGCGGACGGCGGTACCGGCCCTGACGACCCGATCACGGGCTACACGGACATCACATTTGACGGACAGACAAGCCGTGAGGCAGCACCGGGTGAGACCTTCTGGAGCGATCCGGTGGAATTCACGGTGCCGGAGGGACATTATCTTGTCTGGGAATGGACGCTCACGGGGACAAGCATTCCGGCACTGAGCATGTCGAACCGGCTCTACTCGTACTCCGACAGGGGCACGGGTGACGGCAATTTCATTTATGCCGGTGAAATCCCCCTCCCCCAGCTTGTGGGTGCAAAGCGGGATGTATCTCTGAAAATTGCGACCCTTGGCGATTCGATCACACAGGGCTCGATGACAACTGATTATGAGACCAACTACTGGGCGGCTGAGATCTATGAACAGCTCGGCGACGGGTGCAGCCTGTGGAATCTGGGACTTGGCCATGCAAGGGCGAGTGATGCGGCACTGTGCGGCGACTGGCTCGAGCGGGCAAAGAGTGCGGACATTGTTACGATTGCATTCGGCACGAACGACATCCTTTCCGGTGTGCCCGGTACGGGACGCGGCAGTACAGCCGAGGAGATCGACGGCTGGCTGCGTACACTCACGACGGAGCTGCAGAATGCCGGCTGCAAGGTGATCCTCTTCAGTGCACCGCCCTTTGATTTCGAGGGCGTCGCCGAAGAGATCCGTTGCGATCTGAATACAAGAATCCCCGTCATCGCTGAGGAGCTTGGCGCTGAATACTTCGATTTTGCGTCGGTTCTTGCAGATCCTGCAAATCCCGCACATGCTGTGTACGGCGGTCATCCGAACGATGAGGGCAGCCGTCATGCGGCGGACAAATTCATGGAAACCTATGCAGAACTGCTGCATACGGAAGATTAGGAAAAGGAAGGCTTGAAGTATGAAAATGAAAATGATTCTGCCGGCACTGACGGCCGGTGCACTCTGTCTGGGTATGGCGGCGGCACTGCCGGCACCCACGACCGCAGCGGATGAGACCTACAAAATCATGTGCGTAGGCGATTCCATCACCCATGGCTACATCAACGGCGACAACGGCTACCGCAAATATCTGTGCTACTACCTCCAGCAGAAGGGCATCGGCTATGACATGGTCGGCCCCGAGAACGGCTGGACAAACGAGGCCACCTACAGCTGGAACGGCACCACCATCACCTACGATCCCCAGCACTGCGGCTACAGCGGCTACTCGACCATGAGCTATTCCGGCCGTACGGGCATCTACGAGACCCTCTTCGGCGGCAGCAACCTGATGCAGACATATGATCCGGACATGGTGCTGCTGCAGATCGGCACAAATGACCTTCTCGATGCAAGCCTTGACATCCGCACGGGTGTGGGTGACATCCGTGAAACAACCACGGCACTCGACCGCCTTGAAACCGTTGTGGACAAGATTCTGGAGAATATGGACAGCACGGATGTCCTCTTTGTGACGACTGTGCCCGATATCGATGCAAACACCTGTGCAAGCTGGGTATCCTCCTATCAGTGGACGTTTGGCATCACGGCCGAGGAAATCCCTGCAAAGGTGCAGGCATGCGTGGATTCCTACAACAGCGGTGTCAGAGCACTTGTTGCAGAAAAGCAGGCAGCCGGCAAGAATGTGCAGCTTGGTGATGTGAACAGCGTGGTGGATTACACCGCAGGCGATCTTGAGGACGGCTGCCATCCGAGCGAACAGGGCTATGCGAAGATGGGTGCGCACTGGGCGGATACCATTGCCTCCTATCTGAGCGGCGGTACTGTGATACCGCCTTCCACCGAACCGACCACAGAGCCGACCACGGAGACCACAACAGAAGCGACAACGACTGAAACTACGACAACAACCGAGGCCACCACGACCGAAACGACAACCACGACCGAAGCCACGACAACTGAGGCTGCAACCACAACCGAGGCCACCACTACAGTCATGACGACCACGACAGAGTCCACAACCACAACAGAAGCCGCTACGCAGGCACCGACAGCTGCGTTTCTCTGGGGCGATGTGAACGGCGATGAGGAAGTCGGCGTGCTGGATATTGTGATGCTTCAGAAGTATCTGCTCGGCTGCACAGCGCTGACGGCTGATGAGGCCGTGCGTGCGGACTGCGATTATAACGGCAGGATCAACGGCTTTGATCTCGGCCTGCTCAAGAAGTATGTGCTGAGCATCACACCGATGCCGTGGTAATGTACAACGAACAAAACCCCCGATTTCTCTGAGAAATCGGGGGTTATTCTTATTCTTCTTCCTTTTCGATCACGGCAATGCCCAGCACATCGAGGTTTTCCTTCTCGACAACGGACGGGCAGGCGCTCATGATTTCGGAGGCATCCTTTACCTTCGGGAATGCTACCACATCACGCAGGCTCTCGGCCTTGCACAGAACCATTGCCAGTCTGTCCAGACCAATGCCCAGACCGCCGTGGGGCGGTGCGCCGTAGTGATAGGCTTCTACGAGGAAGCCGAACTTCGCTTCGATCTCTTCATCAGTGAGACCCAGTGCACGGAACATCTTCTGCTGCAGCTCGTAGTCGGTGATACGCATCGAACCGGAGCACAGCTCTACGCCGTTGAGAACGAGGTCGTATGCCTTTGCCGTCACCTTGCCCGGATCGGATTCGAGGTAGGGCAGGCATTCATCCTCGGGCATGGTAAAGGGATGGTGCATCGCAAGCCAAGTCTTAGAATCCTCATCCCACTCGAAGAACGGGAACTGTGTGATCCACAGGAAATTCAGCTTGTCCTCGGGGATGATGTCGAGCTTCTTTGCCACATGCAGACGCAGTGCACCCAGAACAGGCAGTGTCACGCTGTTCTTGTCAGCAATGAACAGGGCAACGTCACCCTTTTCACAGCCGATGGTGGAGAGGATGTTCTGCATTTCTTCTTCACTGAAGAACTTGGAGAATGCGCAGGTCGGTGCTTCATCGGCCCAGCGGATGAAGGCAAGGCCCTTGGCACCGATGCCGCGTACCATTTCGGTGAGCTTGTCGATCTCCTTGCGGGTCAGGATCTTTGCCGCATCCTTTGCCACGATGCAGCGCACGCTGCCGCCGGACTGGACTGCACCGGAGAATACGCCGAAGCCGCAATCCTTCACAAGCTCGGAAATATCGCAGATTTCCATGCCAAAGCGGGTGTCGGGCTTATCGGAACCATAGCGGTTCATGGCATCCGCATAGGACAGACGGGGCAGGGGCAGGGAAACCTCCTGACCGAGCACATCGGACATGAGCTTTGCGAGGAAGCCCTCGGTCATGTCGAGGATGTCCTCCACATCGACATAGGACATCTCGAGGTCAATCTGTGTGAATTCCGGCTGACGATCCGCACGCAGATCCTCATCACGGAAGCATCTTGCAATCTGGATATAACGCTCCATGCCGGCCACCATCAGCAGCTGCTTGTAGATCTGCGGGGACTGGGGCAGGGCGTAGAATTTGCCGTTGTGCACACGGGAAGGAATCAGATAGTCTCTGGCGCCCTCGGGTGTGGACTTCATCATCATGGGTGTTTCGATCTCAATGAAGTCGTTGGCATAGTAATATTCTCTTGCGCACTTTGCAATCTTGTGACGCATGATGAGATTCTGCTGGAGGGGTGTTCTTCTCAGATCGAGATAACGATACTGCAGACGCAGTTCCTCGTTGACATTGGTCTCATCGCTGATGACGAACGGCAGCGGCTCAGCCTTGGAGAGGATGCGCAGATCCTCGGCCACGATCTCAACCATGCCGGTCTTCATGTTGGGGTTCACATCCTGACGCTGCACAGCGGTACCCTTGACCATCAGGACATATTCATTCTTGACGGATGCGGCCTTCTCAAAGATGGCACGATCGGTCTCGTCATTGAACACAAGCTGCACCTCACCGCTTCTGTCACGCAGAACGATGAAAATGACCTTGTTCTTGTTTCTCATATACTGTACAAAGCCGCCGACAGTCACCTGCATGCCCGGCTCTGTTACCTCACCGCAGCCATGTGTGCGGCGCAGATTTCCCATAGATTCAACCATAATTTGCCTCCTTATTTCATCAGTGCTTCCAGTCCCTCACCCGTACTGAAGAGGGAGTCGAGCAGGATGGCGGAAAAATCCTCAGCAAAAGCATCATCAAGACGCACCTTGGACTTGTCGCCGGACTGCATATTCTTGACATCCGCCGTGCCCTCTGCGATCTCATTGTCACCGAGCACGAGGGTGAACTTTGCATTCATCTTGTCCGCATACTTCATCTGGGCACGCAGACTTCTGCCCATCACATCGGTCTGTGCGGCAATGCCTTCACGGCGCAGCACAGCAGTCATGGCGAAGGCCTTCTCTGCGGCGGCCTCGCCCATGGGGGCAATGTACAGGTCGCAGCTGTCCGGCTCGGAGAGGGTCACGCCCTGATTGCGCAGTGTGAGCAGCAGACGCTCAAGACCCATGCCAAAGCCGAGGGCAGGCGTTTCCGGCCCGCCGAGCTGGCCGATCAGACCGTCATAACGGCCGCCGCCGCAGACGGTGCCCTGTGCACCGATATCGGTGGTCACGAACTCGAACACGGTCTTGGTATAGTAATCCAGACCACGCACGATCTTGGGGTTTACCTGATAGTCAATGGAGAGCTGTGCAAGGTGCTTCTTGAGCTGCTCAAAATGCGTGCTGCAATCATCGCACAGGTAGTCAAGAATCACGGGTGCATCCTTTGCAATTTCGCCGCAGATGGGGCTCTTGCAGTCGAGGATACGCATGGGGTTCTTCTCAAGACGGGACAGGCAGGTCTCACAGAGCTGATCCTTGGAGGCAGCAAAGTAATCCTGCAGTGCCTTATGATAGGCCTTGCGGCAGGTGGGACAGCCGATGGAGTTGATATACAGCTGGATGCCCTTGATGCCGAGCATATCGATGATGTTCTTGGCAAGGCTGATGACCTCAGCATCCGCGGAGGCATGCGGAGAACCCGCCATTTCCACACCGAACTGGTGGAATTCACGCAGTCTGCCCGCCTGCGGACGCTCGTGGCGGAAGCAGGACAGGATGTAGTAAACACGCTGCGGGAGTGCTTCGTTCAGAAGGCCGTTCTGCAGCATGGCACGGATGGTGCCGGCAGTGCCCTCGGGACGCAGTGTGAATGTGGATTCCTTTGCGGTGACGGTATACATTTCCTTCTGCACGACATCGGTCGTTTCGCCGACGCTGCGGCAGAACAGATCGGTCTGTTCAAAGGTGGGGACACGGATCTCACGGAAGCCATACACATCCGCAGTCTCACGCAGCATGCGTTCGAGCACCTGCCAGTCCCGGCTTGCAGAAGGGAGGATGTCCTCCGTACCGTTGGGTCTCTTGATATTTGCCATATTTACCTCCAAATTGCGGATTGCCCTATGTGGGCATCAAGGCAACACCGTACGGATGCACGGTGTTGCCTCATTGTTGACTGTTCATTTCAGGCCACAATCAGATTGTGGGATTGCCGATCTCTCTCCAGTCGAGGTCGCCGCGCTCGAGCGCCATGATGAGCGCTTCGCCGGTGGCGATGTTGGTGGCAACGGGCACATTGTGCACGTCACACAGACGGAGCAGATTGATGTCATTCGGCTCGGACGCCTTGGGCGTAATGGGATCGCGGAAGAAAAGCAGGACATCGATCTCGTTGCAGGAGATTCTTGCGCCGATCTGCTGGCCGCCGCCCTGGGAGCCGCTTAAATATTTCTGAATGGTAAGTCCTGTGGCCTCGCTCACCAGCTTACCTGTTGTGCCGGTCGCACACAGATTATATCTTGACAGGATGCCGCAATAGGCAATGCAGAACTGCACCATCAGTTCCTTCTTGGCATCATGAGCGATCAATGCGATTGTCATACTTCTCATTCCTTTCCTGCCGCCGGAGCGGCTTTTCAAACTATCAGTAATTACTTGATCACAAGCGGAATCTGTTCGCCGTTGAGGCGCTTGGCAATGGCGTCAAATGCCATCAGACAGGGTGCACTGGTCGGAATCGGTGTGCCCTTTCCGGTGGCCTCTGTGAGGGCAAAATCCTCAGGAATGACGCCCAGAAGCTGAATGCCGACAGTATCGATGATCTCATCGAGATGGGCAATCAGCTGGCTGGAAATGCTCTTCTTGCTCAGCTTGTTGATGATCAGACGCTGACGCTTGTTGCCGCGTCTGTAGAATTCATCGGACATCATCGTTGCATCACGGATGCAGATCGGGTCGGGTGTGGTCACAACCAGAATGAGGTTGGCCTGCTCCACGATGTCGAATACATGGGAGCTGATGCCGGCACCGGTATCGATGATGATGAAGTCAAAATATTTACGGATGCGCTTACAGATATCTACAATCTGCTCAGCAGTAACCGTCATAAACGGATCCTTGGGGGCACACAGGATGTTCAGGTTGCTTGCAGACGGTACATGTACCACGGCATCGAGGATCTCCTTCTTACCGGAGAGCACATCGCCGAGGTCATAGTCCACCTTGCCCTTCATGCCGAACATAATATCCAGACAACGCAGACCGAAGTCCAGCTCAATGATCAGGGTACGATTGCCCTGCTTTGCGAGTGTGTAGCCCAGTCCATAACAAATTGAGGACTTGCCCGTACCTCCCTTACCAGAAGTAACTGCAATCAGCTTGGGGTTTTTTGCCATTTAGATTTACTCCTTTCCAAAGTTGCACTGACTTCCCTCAATTTGCTTTTCTCATCAGCAAATTTCAATCACTTTGTACAACATGCCTACTTAATATTATACCACAAATCTGTATTTTGTCAAATTCTTTATGACAAAAATAGAATTTTTGTGAAATATACTGTGTTTTAGAATTTGATTTTTGTATACAATGACGATTCATTTTCACAAAAACGAACGTCATTTTGCCCATTACATGCCGCCGTAGACCTCTTCATAGAGTTTGAGGATGGAGCGGATCATATACTTGGAGTATTCGCCGCCCTCAACAATGCCGGCAAAGGCAATCTGGGGGTCATGTGCGGGGGCATAGCCGATGAAGACGGAGTCCTGCACACGGCTTGCCCACTGGGGGGTACCGGTCTTGATGGCGACATTGTAGCCGAGGTTCTGGAGCGAATACTTTGCGGGCATATTGTTGCGGGATGCGAGGATCATGCCCTCCTCGACATAGTCATAGACGTAGCTGTAATTGCTGTCGATGCGTGCCATGACGGTCGGTTCGGTTTCCTTGATGCAGTTTTCCATATTGTAGTCCCAGATGCTGTCCACGAGGTAGGGCTTGTAACGCACGCCCTCATTGGCAATGGTGCAGGCCACATTGGCCAGCTGCAGGGGGGAGACCATGGTTTCACCGTTGCCGATACCTGCCTGCAGCACCTGACCGACAGTCCACATCAGACCCAGCTCCTCGTACTTTTCGGGAGAAGCCATATAGCCGGCAGCATCACGGGTTTCGAGACCGGTATTCTGTCCGACGCCGTAGAGTGCGGCATACTTCACGAGGTTATCGATCGTCAGATTACGGGACAGCTCATAGAAATAGGAGTTGCAGGACACCATCAGCGCACGGGACACGGAGATATAATCATGCTTGCCTGTACAGCTGTAGGGGGTGTCGATGAAGAAATACTTCCGGTTACAGAAGTAGGACGTATGTCCGTCCACGATGCCCTCATTGAGACCAGCCGTTGCGGTGATGGTCTTGAAGGTGGAACCGGGACGATAGAGGCCCTGTGTGGCACGGTTGAAGAGCGGCGAGCCTTTGGCCTCGAGCAGCTCATCGTACTTCTCCTCATATTCGAGCAGGTTATAGGTCGGGCAGGTGGCCTCACCGAGCACGGCACCGGTCTTGGCATCGAGCACAACGAGCGCACCGCTGGTCACGCCGCCCAGCTCACCCTTGGTATTGATGGCGGGGAAGTCACGGATGAAGTCCTCGAGGATCTTCTGGAGTCCGCGCTGGAAATCGCTGTTGACGGTCAGCTTGACGGTACAGCCGGGGGTAGCGGGGGTGGTGATCTCATCGGAGACGGGCACGCCGTCCTCGAAGGTAATGGTACGCACGCCCTCCTTGCCCTGCAGTGCTTCTTCCATGGCCTTTTCAATGCCGCTGATGCCGACGATGGCATCGAGGTCATAGCCCTTGTCGAGGTATTCCTGCGCCGTATCGGCATAAATCGGGCCGACAGTGCCGATCTCATGGGGGATGACATCGCCGATCTCAATCACACGTTCGGCATTCTGTGCAATCGTTACACCACGCAGGAGAAGCTCCAGCTCGGAGATCTCAGCGACAGTGTCCAGTTCAAGGCCGCTTGCGATCTCGAAGCGGTTGCTGATGGAGAAATCCTGCTTGAGCATGGAATAGCGGATGCCGGCGAGCGTCCGCTGCTGTTCGGGAGTATAGGCATCGGTAATGGCAAAATCCGCAAGGAGGATATCCATGCAGTTTTCCGCCGTGGCATAGGCGTTGACACCGATGGTGGATTTCATGGCATTGAGGCTTTCCTCGGACGCCTCAGGAGCAAAGCTGTAGGGCATCTCACGGGAGATGGGCAGCACATCCGTCCATTCGACGCCGGCATCGGACAGAATCTCTGTCACACGCAGCAGAATGGCGTTGCCGAGGGCAGGATCCGTGGGGAAATTCTTGTCATCGATCACGACGGCATAGCACACCTCATTGCTGACGATGGCATTGCCCTCGGCATCGACAATGATGCCTCGAGTGGCGGGAATTTCCTGCGTATAGGTGCTGGTGATGATTTTTTTGCTGGTATAATGATCGGACTCCACGACCTGAATCTTCAGAAGCCGCATCGCACAGAAAATGGCTGCTGCCAGCACAAGCAGCACTGAAAGGGATATTTTCACATAATCGGAAACAGTTCTCATCCGTTTGACTCCTCATCCGACAGCTCAGTCACGATAGGCCGCACCAAGCATGGTCTTTTCCAGTTCATGCGTCCGGCGGTTGCCGCATTTTTCGGCGAGCCACTTGATCGGCGCATACAGAAGCAGCGTCGAAGCGACCGTCATGGCACCGCTCGGCAGGATGACACCCGTATAAATCAGGCCGACATCCTCATGACCCCAGATGGAATAATAGAAGGTATAATCCAGATAACCCTGCACCAATGTGCAGACCGCCGTCAGAAGCAGGATATTGAACAGCTTCTGGCGGAGAATATAGTTGTACAGAAGCGACACAGCCACGCAGCATACGACAAGCAGCACGGCATTGTAGCCCAGCAGCTTTCCGCAGGAAATATCCAGCAGCAGGCCGCTGATGGTACCCACGGCCATGGCCTGAATTTCGCCCGTATGCGAGGAAATGCACAAAGAAAGCGGAATCAGCAGCAGGGGCTTGAGCATACTGCCGGCGGTGGATGTCAGAAAAGCCAGCGCAATGAGCAGCCCGAAAATCACCCACTGCAGTGTCTGAAGGAAATAATAGCGTCTGCGCTCCTGACGGGTACTGCGGCGGATCATTTCTTACCACCCTTTCCGTCGAAATCGGTGACCACCACGACCATGCGGAGGTTTTCCACATTGACGGCCGGTTCCACAACGGCATAGGAGGTCATACCGGCTTCATCCGTGCGGGTTTCCTTGACATAGCCGATGACATAGCCATTCGGGAACAGACCGCTGTCCCCTCTTGTGATGATGACATTATCCTTGACGACTCTGGTCTCAAGATTGAGGTAGGACATGCGGCACAGACCATCCTTTGCAAGGGAGATGGTGCCGCTCAGCACGCCGTTTTCGCCGCTCCTGACGCAGATGGCGGAGACAGAGACATCGGGGGACAGAATGGTGGTGACGGTGGAGATCTCCTCGCCCACCTCGGTGATGATGCCCACCAGACCCTGCTCGGTCACAACCGGATCGTGCAGGCTGATGCCGTCCTTGCTGCCGCCGTCGATCTGGAAGGCATGATAGGGATCATTGGTCACATAGCCGATGACCTCGCAGGGGGATGACAATGTGAAATCCGTATGCGCTTCCTTGATGCCGACAAACTCCTGCAGATCGGCGAGTTTTTCCTTGGTTTCCTGATAATCGGCCAGTTCACGGTTCAGCTCGGCGACTTCCTTTTTGAGTGCCTGGTTCTCCTGATAGTATGCATCGGCATTTGTGTACATATCCAGAACATGCTCCACACTTGCCGAAATGGCATTGGACGCCTTCTGCAGAGGCGCTGTGAGACTTTTGAAAATGCCGATACCGGAAATGGTATAGCCGCCCTTGGATACGGCATAAATCATGATGCCGATCAGAAGAGCCAGCACAAAGAGAATGATTTTGCACTTTGTGCTCTGGAGAAATTTGCCCATCCGTCCTCTCCTTTCTAATACAACAGAAACAGAGTCTGCCGGCTTCTCTCTGCTGTTCCGTCAGACTCCCGTCCTGCATTATTTCTCGTAATACTTCATGTATTCGACCAGTGTATCCTGGTACTTGTCCATATTCTCGAGCACCTTGCCCGCACCCTCTGCAACGCAGTCGAGGGGATATTCGGCGATGTACACGGGAATGCCCGTCTCACGGTTGATGAGCTTGTCCATGCCGCGCAGCAGTGCGCCGCCGCCGGCCAGAGTGATGCCCTGATCGATGATGTCCGCAGACAGCTCGGGCGGAGTTTCCTCGAGGGTGGACTTGATGGCGTCGATGACTCTGGAGAGCGGCTCAACCATGGCGTCACGGATCTCGGCGGAGGAAACATTCACATTCTCGGGCAGGCCGTTAAGGAGGTTTCTGCCCTTGACCTCCATGCTTTCCTCGTTTTCGCTGGGGAAAGCGGAACCGATGGTGAGCTTGATCTGCTCGGCAGTGCGTTCACCGATGAGCAGATTATATTTCTTCTTGATGAAGCTGATGATGGCTGCATCAAAGGCATCGCCTGCGCAGCGCACGGAACGGGATGCCACCACGCCGCCGAGGGACACCACGGCCACTTCGCTTGTGCCGCCGCCGATGTCGACGATCATGCTGCCGGTGGGTTCCGTTGTCGGGAGGCCTGCACCGATGGCCGCTGCCATGGGCTCTTCGATGATGAAGACATGGCGTGCACCGGCCTTTTCCGTCACTTCCTTTACGGCACGGCGTTCAACCGCAGTGACGCCCGAGGGGATGCAGATGATGACACGGGCACGGGTAAAGATTGTACCCTTGAGGGCTTTATGTATGAATTCCTGAAGCATGGTTGTGGTCAGGTCAAAGTCGGCGATGACGCCTTCCTTCAGCGGACGCACAGCCACGATGGATCCGGGCGTACGGCCGATGACCTGCTTTGCTTCCTTACCGACATATCTTGCCTTTTCGGTTCTTGTATTGACAGCCACAACGGAAGGCTCACGCAGAATGATGCCCTTGCCCCGCATATACACCAATGTATTGGCGGTACCCAGATCGATACCGATATCCTTCGTAAACATGCCTTGGTACTCCTTCTTGTTCTATTTCTTCGCCGTGCGGCATCTCCGCCCGGCACTCATCTTCTATTATAACATCATTTCAGACAGGAAACAAGAGATTTTGCATAATTTTCAAAATTTGTGTATTTTGCCGGATGCATCCTGTCCCTATGTATCAGGAGAAGAACAGCGAGGAGAGCTTCGGGAAAGCCAGGAGCGAAATCAGTACCAGCAGCACCTCGGCAATGCACACCTGAAAATGGCAGCCGAAGGTCAGGGTCATCAGCTTCAGATTGAGGTCGAAGGTCGAGATACCGATCTCATAGCTCTTGCCGAGCCACGCCAGACTTTCAACGCCAAGCGTCAGTTCGCCGATCATGCTGCCCAGAAAAACCGATGCCAGAATCAGGGCAATCATCAGTAGTGCACGTTTCATGTTTTGCATATCTCCTTTATCTGTAAAATTCTCCTAAAACAGACATTTATAAGCCGCTCGAGCCAAATCCCCCCGCACCTCGCAGGGTATCGTCGAGCACATCCGCCTCCGCCGTCTCCGGAAAAAGCACGGGCGTCACCACAAGCTGTGCAATGCGCATGCCCGGCTCCACGGTAAACGGGGTCGTGCTGAGATTGTGGAGCGGTACGCAGAGCTCGCCGCGGTAATCGCTGTCGACCACGCCCACGGCATTGGCGAGCGTGATGCCATGCTTGGAAGCAAGGCCCGAGCGGGGATAAATCAGCATCGCACAGGCCGGATCCGATGGCTGCACTGCCAGTCCCGTCGGGATCAGGCAGGTGGCATGCGGTGCAATGGTAACGGGTGCTGCCAGACAGGCCGCAAGATCGAGGCCTGCGCTGTGAGGTGTGGCACGCTGCGGAAGCACCGCATTTTCGGATAATTTCTTGAAAAACAGGGTCATACAAGACCTCCCTTGTAGTACAGTCCATGGGTTCTGTCGGCGGGTACCATCTCGCTGCCGCTGCGGTAGGCTTCGATCACCTCACGCATTTCGTCAGCGGATTCCTCCGCAAAATAGAGATCCCAGTAATGCAGCCCCGCAAGATGCCGGCGCTTGTCGGCGAGCCAGAGCCGCTTGGCATTGCACAGCTCCGTGTAAGTGCCGCTGCAGAGGAGCGGGAACTTCTGACCGGTGCGATCCTGCAGATAGCAGCGGCCCTTCCGGCAGCCGTCCTGTGCACGGATCGGGCACAGACGCAGCAGCATCATCGGCAGTCTGCCATAGACAAATGCGCCGCAGGGCAGCTGTCTGCCGAGATTTGTAAGAGCAGAAAGCCGCATTTCATACGATCCTGTCACATCCGCAAGGCCCTCTTCTGCAAGGGATTGCACGGTGCAGCGGTTCGTGCAGCAGAGTCCATAGCCGCCGTGCAGCGAAAAGCCCAGTTCCCTGCCGAGCCGGATATCCGCAAGATTGTGGCAGAGAAGATGCGAAAAGCCATTTTCTCGGAGCGCACGCAGCGTTTTCTGCCATTCTGCCTCGTCCGCAATGATGCGGGGCGATTCGATCCAGAGCTTCTCATCCGGTGTGCACTGCGGTGCGAGAGAAGGCGGAATGCAGACAATCATCCCCTGCTTTCCGGCCTCCGCCAGCTGCTTTGCCGTCCGCACATGCAGACGCATCAAGGGGGTATGGGAATTCTGCGCAGTTTCCGGCAGATTGCTGAGATGACCGGCGGACTGCTTCCGCTGATTGTGTTCGGCACGGACATGATAGAGTGCCTGTACCGCATCACGGCGTGCCGCATTGCACTGTGCCGCCGACAGCGTCAGGCCGTCGGGGTTGGAAAGTGCCGCATCGCCGCCGGTGAAAATCGTATCACCGAGCTTTTGCAGATGGCGTTCAAGTGTCGTCTGCTCAAGCGGGACTTTGAGTGCGGGCTGGGGCACTTCGGTTTCGACCGTGACAGAAAAGCCATCGCTGTCCGTGGCGGTGAGCTGACCGGGTTTTCCGGACTGAAGTGCCATGGAAAAGTGCAGTTCTGCGGCTTTTCGGGGCTTTCTGTAGGTGTTTTGCAGATCCTGCAGGACACGCTGTGCAGCCACGACATCGTCCTTAGTACGGTAGCCGAACATGTCCTTTTTCCGGCCGGTGAAATAGCCGTCGGTGAAGCCGCTCCGGGCAAATACCGCACGCAGGGTATCCAGATCGGGCTGCGCGCCGTCCAGTGCCGTCCGCAGTGCCGTCACGGCCGCAGCGACATATTCGGGACGCTTCATGCGGCCCTCGATCTTGAGGGAGGTCACGCCCATTTCACGCAGTGTTCTGATATGCTGCACAAGGGACAGATCCTTCAGAGAAAGTGCTGCCGGATTGCTGCCGGAGGGCGTCCGCCACGGCAGCCGGCAGGCCTGTGCACAGCGGCCGCGGTTGGCACTTCTGCCGCCCACAATCGCCGAAAAAGCGCACTGACCCGAAACGGACATGCACAGTGCGCCATGCACAAACACCTCGATTTCGAGCGGCAGCGCACAGAGCTTTCTCAGATCATCCGCTGACATTTCTCTGGCAGCCACCACACGGCTGCAGCCGAGTGCCTGCGCTTCAAGCGCACCGGCGGGGCTGTGAATGCTCATCTGCGTGGACGCATGCAGGGGCATATCGGGGAGAATTTCCCGGATGCATTTCAGTACGCCCAGATCCTGCACGATGCAGGCATCCACGCCGCAGATGGCGGCCTCACGGACGAATTCCAGAAAGCCCGGCAGTTCACTGTCCGTGATGAGCGTATTCACCGCAAGATAGAGCTTTGCGCCGTAAATATGGCAGAGTCTGGCGGCCTTGGCCAGCTGCGGCAGATCGAAATTCGCTGCACTGCTGCGGGCGGAATAGGCAGTACCGCCCACATAGACCGCATCCGCACCGCACCGGAGCGCCGCAATCAGCGACTCCATACTGCCGGCGGGTGCCAGGATCTCCATTGCCCTTTGCATCAGATTGTATCCTTCAGCTTCTTGAGCTTGAGTGTATTTTCGAGCTGTGCCACCTTGGACTTGAGCATCTCCACTTCCTTAAGGGCAGCGTCACGCTCAATGCGGGCACGGCCGGCATCGTCCACATATTCCTTGCTCTGGTCGCAGATCTGATCGAGGCGGGCATTGGCCTTGCTGAGGTCATCCATTGTGGAAAGTGCCACCATGATGGCCGCAGAATACTGGGACACACCAAGATTATCTGTCATGTCGTTGATTTTTCCCTCAAGCTTGCGGGCGAGACCATATACATAGTTCGGTGCCTCCGCTGTCTGCATGACATAATCCTTACCGCAAATTACAACCTTTACTTTGTTCAGCATACAAAACAATCCTTTCTTTTATGTACCGTTTTTTTAGAAGTAGCGAATCAGTGAAACAACTTTTCCCAGAATATCGACCTCGTCGACGATGATGGGATCCATATAATCATTTTCGGGCTGGAGTCGGTAATGCCCGTTTTCTTTGTAGAATGTCTTGACTGTGGCCTCGGCGTGATCGACCATGGCAACCACGATCTCTCCGTTCTCGGCATAGGGTGTCTGCTCCACGATGACGATGTCTCCGTCGAAAATCCCCGCATTGATCATGCTCTCGCCCCGCACACGCAGCGCAAAGAGCTGACCTGCATAATTCCGCAGCGGTTCGAAAACCACATAATCCGTGATGTTCTCCACCGCCGTGATCGGCACGCCGGCCGCCACTGTTCCCACGAGGGGGATGCCGGGCTGCTCCGGCTCATCCTCCAGATCCGTCACCACAATGGCACGGTTCTTCCCGTCTGCCATATGCAGATAGCCCTCCTCCTCAAGCCGGTGCAGATACCGGTGAACGGTGGATGTGGAGCGGATGCCCACGCCCTCGCAGATCTCACGGACGGAGGGTGACAGGTTCTCCGTGCGGATGAAATCCTTGATGAACGCCAGAATCTCTTCAGCTCTCTGTGTACTCATGCATCGGCCTCCTCATGCAGACGGCGGAGGATCATCTTGGCTACCTTGTATACATCGCCGCAGCCCATGGTCAGCACCAGATCACCGGGCTGCACATGCTCGCAGACGTAATTGCATACGTCCTCGAAGTTGCTGTACTTGCGTTCATCCGTATACTCGGCGGCTTCATCCTGCGGGAAATACACGCAGGACTCCATCTTTTCGGCCAGATGGCGTGTGAAAATGCCATAGGTGTTCTTCTCACGGGAGCCCATGATGTCCGTCAGCACGGCCACATCGGCAATGGCAAGGGACTGTGCAAATTCATCCAGATGCTGTGCGGTACGGGAGAATGTGAACGGCTGGAACACCGCCCACACACGCTTGTAATCCATACCCTTGGCGGCCTTCAGTGTGGCAGTCAGCTCCGTGGGATGGTGCGCATAGTCATCGGCAACGGTGATGTCGTTCACTTCGCCGAGCACCTCAAAACGGCGGCCGGCACCGCAGAATTCAGCCAGACCCTGTGCGATCGCCTCGAACGGAATGCCGAGGTTGTCGCAGGCGGCTGCCGCTGCCAGAGAATTGAGCACATTGTGCGCACCAGGCACACGCAGGGTAATGCGGCCGAGGGTCTCGCCGTTCTTCACGAGGGTATAAGCAGTGCGGGAGCCGGTCAGGACTTCCACATCCACGGCACGGTAGGTGTTGCCCTCGCCGCAGCCGAAGGAGATCAGCTTCTTGCCGGTGATGCCCTCCACGGCCTTGCAGGTGTTGGCATCATCGCCGTTGTAGATGATGCTGCCGGTGGTCAGCTCGCAGAACTTGTGGAAGGAACGGATGATGTTGTCAACTGTCTTGAAATAGTCAAGATGGTCGGCATCGATGTTGAGGATCACAGCCGTATCGGGGTAGAGCTTGAGGAAGGTATCCACAAATTCACAGGCCTCGCAGACAAATACATCGCTTGTGCCGGAGCAGCCGCTGCCGCCGATGCACGGGAGCTTGCCGCCGATGAATGCGGACAGGTCAACCTTTGCGGTGTACAGAATCTGAGCAAGCATGGAGGTAGTGGTTGTCTTGCCGTGGGTACCGGATACGCAGACGGCCTCACTGTACCAGCTGCTGACGATGCCGAGCAGCTCACTGCGCTCAAGCACCGGCACGCCGGATGCCTTGGCGGCAATCAGCTCCGGATTGTCGGCCATGATGGCTGCGGTGTGGACAATGAGATCGGCACCTTCAATGTTTTCGGCACGCTGTCCGAGCATCACGGGGATACCCATATCACGCACAGCCTGCAGCGTATCCGTCTCGTTATTGTCGGAGCCTGTGAGATAGAAACCCTTCGCATGCAGGATCTGCGCAAGCGGATACATGCCCGAACCGCCGATTCCGATGAAGTGAACGTGCTTCTTTCCGTCTAAAATGGTTTTATTCATAAAATACACCTAATTTCTTATTATTGTTTACATATTTTACCAGTATACTAATAGATGAGCCGGTTTTATGTCCGAACGGATGCAAAAATACAAAATCCGCATTCTGCTCTCACTGTATATTCTGCCCATTTTGCGGCACACTATCCATTGAGGCGCAGAACCGTTCCGCCGGATGAGCAACACAAGGAGGTCAAACCATGGAAATCACAGACATTAAAATCCGCAAGATCATCACCGAAGGCCGTCTTCGTGCTGTTGTGTCCATGACAGTGGATCACATGCTCGCTGTACACGACATCAAGGTCGTGCAGGGCGACGAGAGATTGTTCATTGCCATGCCCAGCCGAAAGGATGAGAACGGCGTTTTCCGTGACATCGTGCACCCGATTCTTCCGGATGCAAGAAAGATGATCGAGGAAAGCATTCTGGATGCTTACCAGAAGCACCTTGCTCTTGCTGAAGTGGAGGCACAGGAAGCAGCGGCACAGGAAAAATCCGAAAGCTCTGAAGCTTAATTTTACATGAAATGGATTTTCGGGGAACGGTTTACACCGTTCCTTTTTTTTGCATTCTCATCGCATAGTACTTGAGGATGGCCACCTGTGTCTTCGCATCGGGATAGCCATCGGCAAGGACGGTGCGTACAGCTTCTTCGAGCGGGATGCGTTCCACATCGAGGAACTCATCCTCATCGAGGCTCTGCTTGTCATACACCAGTTCTTCTGCGAGGTACATATGAATGACCTCGGCATCATAGGCGGGTGTGGGGAAGAGCTTGCCGAGGTAAGTGAAGCGGCTTGCTGTACAGCCGCATTCCTCAAGCAGCTCCCTGCGTCCGCAGGTCTCGGGATCCTCGCCGTACTCCAGCTTGCCGGCGGGGATCTCTGCGGTTACGGTGCTGTGGGGGTAGCGGAACTGTCTGACGAACAGCACCTCATCCTGATCGGTCAGTGCCAGAATGCACACGCCGCCGGGGTGTCTGACCACCTCACGGACGGCTTCTGCGCCGTTCTCAAGCCGGACGATGTCCTTTTCCACACGGATGATCTTTCCGTCATAGATCACGCTGCTCTGCAGTGTGGTTTCATTCAGATGTGCCATTTGCGTTCTCCTCTCCCATTTCTGATTTCGGTTCCGATGTACCCATAGCCATTGTGAGGCTGTGGGTATATTCTTTTGCGGCACGCACGCCCGTGACGGGCAGGTAGTCATAGCTGTGCGTATGGCAGCGCACCTTGGCAGCGGTCAGCTTCTTTCCGAGAAGCAGATAGGCCGCCAGCAGCAGGATGCCGCCGAAGGTGATGATGGCGCCTGCACGCAGACCCGGTGTCTCGTAGGCAAATTCGATGGTGTTCTCCCCTGCCTCGGCACGCACGGCCATGAAGCCGTTGCTGACACGCTCAACATCAACGGGATTACCGTTGACGGTGGCTGTCCAGCCCTTGTCATAGGGCACGCTGAAGAAGACGAGCTTGGGCGTCTCAAGGGTGATCTCACCGGAGAAGCCGGACGAATCGTACCGGAAGTTCCGGCAGGATTCTTCTGCATGCGCCTTGCACAGCTCCAGATAGCGTGCTTCGCTCAGGTTGAGCACGGCAGTATTGTCGACCTCCTCGATAATGTCGGCATACTTTGCCCCCTGCTCTTCTTCGAGCACGAGTGCCTGAATGAGCACCTTTTCCTTGGTGGCATCGGTTCTGTCCTCGAGCGTCACATTGGTCACGAACTTATCATAGGTAAAGCCCATGGGGATGAAATAGTCATTCCTGTAAATGTTGAAGCCATTCTCCTGCTTGTAGAAGGTGAAGCCCGGCATCTCGAACTCGTTTTCCTCCTCGGCATTCTCATCGACACGGTCGAAATAGTACTTTACGGAGAACAGGCCGCGGAGGGTGTAGTACTTCGGCTCGGCACGGGATGCCACGTCCCTTGTGATGCCGATGCTGTCATAGAACTCCATGATGGAGGGGCTGACGGTGCTGTGGAAGGTACGCATGCTCGACAGACCCCAGAACATGGGATAGTTATCGTAATCCTCGGACATATCCACACGGAAATAGTCCGCATCGTCATTTTCATAGGAAATGGAGAGATTGTCCTCGCCATGGATGGCCATTTCGGTGTAGTCCTTTGCGTTGACGCCGAGGTATTTGCCGAAGTACACAACCGCACCCGTGCAGACAGTGCAGGCGATGGTCGTGAGAATGATGGCCTTATGCAGGAAGGGCTTGCGGCGCTCACGGAGGCTGCACACATAATATAGCCCGATCCAGCAGAGCACGCAGATCACAAGGATCACATAGAAATACTGCGGGATATTGGCGAAGGCATAGGTCACGGTCTCGTCGTTCTCGTTCTTCTTCGGGAACATGGAGATGGCTGCGGCAAGTGTCAGCACCACAGCGCAGACCGTCACACCACGCTTCCAGTTGATTTCCGCATTATCAAGGGCATACGCCGTCATCATCGCCATGATGAGGATGGGCATATAGAACCATCTTGCATAATACGAACCGTTGAACATGTAGAAAGCGCTGTTGAGGAAGGGCACGAACGCACACAGGATGCAGATCCATGTGAGGATGGTGGCCCAGTGTTTTTTCTTCTGTCCCATGAAGGCGATGACGCCGGCCATGGAGAAGAGGGGCAGATAGCCGCCGATGGAGGCCCATTTGCCGGAATTCGTCGAGAAGAGATTCGGACGGGCGGGGGCATCGGGGATCATAAAGAAGCTCTGGATGATGCGGATGATGCGGGTCTTGTCGCCGTAGAGGATGATGTCCTGACCGAAGAGACCCTGCGATACACGGGAATTCTCCACCACAGCAAGGGCAGCCGGCAGAATCACAATGCAGGCAATGCACACACCGAGCACGGCTTCGATGGCAAGGGCGATCAGCTTCTTCATGTCGATATGGAAATCACGGCAGTGACACCGCACGAAGAAGTAGAGGATCAGGAAGGTCACCTGACCGGCAAAGAAGAAGTAGTTGATCATCGCCATAAGCGCAACGATCGCAGCAAACCAGCCGCGTCGCTTGTTGTTGACCAGCTCTTCCATTGCGATAAGCATCAGCGGGAAGAAGGCGGTGACATCCTGAAAATGGTTGAAGAAAATATTGAAGGCCTGGAAGCCCGAGAAGGCATAGAGCAGACCGCCGATGACTGCGGCATTCTTATTCTGGACGAAGCGTCGGATGTAGCAGTAGGCCGTCAGGGCGGCGGTGGCATGCTTGAGGCACAGAAGCCATGGAATCGCATACAGCACCAGTCCCCTTGGCAGGATGACCGAGAGCCAGAAAAAGGGGCTGGCAAAGAGATAGAACGTATACGAGCCGATGAAGCTCGAGCCGAGGTCGGTGTACCAGTTCCAGCCGAACTGCCCCTCACGGACGGCATCGTTGGCCAGTTCATAGAACGGAAGCTGCTGGGAGACGAAGTCGCCGTAGTAGATGAAGTAGCCCCGATCGATGATCACCAGCGGCAGAAGCACGATCATCAGCGACAGAAAGCCAAGTCCGAAGACCAGACCATATTTCTCGCTGCTTTGTTTACCGAATGAAATGGGTGCACGTTTTCCCATGTATTACCTCCAGACCGGCAACTTTTGTCACGCTGCCGCATAGTATAGTAAGGGTGTCACTCAGAGGAAGATGCGGTTGGGCAGCACGCCCTGCTCGGATACATCCATAAGCACATAGCTCGGCGGCTTGCCGTCACGGGGGCAGCCAAGACTGCCGGGATTGATGATGTATCTGCCGTTTTCATAGCGGCAGTCGCCGACATGGGTATGTCCGTAGAGGACAATGTCAGCACCGCATTCCGAGGCCTCGTGCTCGATGCGCCGGGTACTGAATTTCACCTGGAAGGCATCGCCGTGTGCAGCGAAGATCTTATGTCCGCAGGGCAGAGCCAGCGGCAGACGCAGCTCAGTACGGAAGATCAGGGCACCGCTGTCGCAGTTGCCCTTGAGGTAGTACAGCTTCTCCTGAAGCGCAGGATCACTGCGCAGGATTGCGGCCATCTCACGCTCGCCGTCACCGAGATGAATCACAAGATCGGCATCCCGATGCTTTTCGAGCACCGCCCGCAATGTGCGTGCTGCACCATGCGAATCGGACATGACAAGGATTTTCATTGCACAAGCGCCTCCCAAACGTCTAATCCTTACTATTATATCATAAACTGTAAAAAAATACAATACAATTTCAATGAAAGAAAGGTGTTTTTTTATGAACGGGAACAAAAATACCCATCCAGATGCCAATGAACTGAACGGACTGCTCTCCGCCGTCAGCAAAAAGCTCGGCATTCCGCCGGAACAGCTGCGGCATGATCTTGAGTCTGGCCGGTTTGACAGTGCCATGAAGGGCATGAATCCGAAGCAGGCTGCGACATTCCGTGCAGCAGTGCAGAACCCAAAGCTCGTCGACCAGCTGATGAGCACGCCGCAGGCAAAGGCACTGTATGAAAAGCTGACAGGGGGCAAATAATGTATGGAGGATCTGATGGAGAAAATGCAGTCGCTTCTGTCGGATCCGGAGAGCATGCAGCAGATTGCAGAGCTTGCCAGAATGATGCAGTCGGAAACGGGGACGGATGCGGTGAATCCCTCCCCTGCCCCGTCTGCGGAACCGGCGGACAGCGGTTTTTCCTTTGATCCGATGCTGCTGCTGAAGATCGGTGAGCTGATGCAGACGGCGCAGACTCCGGACAAAAACACGGCGCTGCTGCGTGCGCTGCGGCCGCATCTGCGGGAAGAGCGGCAGGAAAAGGTGGACAGGGCGATCAAGCTTCTGCAGCTGCTGGCGGTCTGGGGGACGCTCCGTGACAGCGGCCTTCTGCAGCAGCTGTTATAACGAGAGGAGGAGACCATGGCACAGTATGGAAATCCGGACAGCATGCGGCAGGATGCACTGCGCCGCTCCCGTGAGATGCAGCGCAGAACGCCTGTGCCGGAGCCAAAGCCTGCTGCACCTGTCAGGGGAGATTTTCCGCCGCCCGCACAGCCCGCAGTCCCGCCCTTTCCGAAGGAACTGCAGGGACTGCTGCAGGGATGGGACGGTGAGCGGCTTGCACTGCTGGCTCTGCTGTATCTTTTATATCGTGAGGGCGCGGATCCCAGACTGCTTCTGGCGATCGGTTATGTGCTGCTATAGCAAGGAGGGTATATGGACTGGATGAAGGAAAATGGCTGCATGCTGCTGCTTGCAGCGATCGGTGTATGTCTTCTGGTGTTCTATCTGCTGCGGAAACGCCGTGTCCGGACGTTTCTGCTGGGCGGCACGACGGGACTCGGGTCGCTCATTCTGCTGCACATCTACGGGGGCATCATTGGCTTTACCCCGACGCTGAGTGTGATGAACATCGCCGTCTCGGTGTTTCTGGGTGTGCCGGGCGTGGTGCTTCTGTATGTGATGGAGCGTTTGTTCCAATAAAAAAAGCGGAGGACAAGTCCTCCGCTTTTGTATTTGTAAGTAAAACTTACTTGAGCTCGATGGTAGCGCCAGCTTCTTCCAGCTTAGCCTTCAGCTCTTCAGCCTCTGCCTTGGAAACGCCTTCCTTCAGAGTCTTGGGAGCGCCCTCTACAGCTTCCTTAGCTTCCTTCAGGCCGAGACCCAGAATGTCCTTAACAGCCTTGATAACGCCCATCTTCTTGTCACCGAAGGATGCCAGAACTACGTCGAATTCTGTCTTCTCCTCAGCTGCTGCTGCTGCGCCGCCTGCTGCGGGAGCTGCTGCTACTGCTGCAGTTACGCCGAATTCTTCCTGAATTGCTTCTACCAGCTCAGCCAGTTCCAGAACTGTGAGAGCCTTGATATCTTCAATAAACTTCATTGTCTTCTCAGATGCCATGATAATAATCTCCTTTTAAAATAATTTTCCGATGCATTACGCTGCATACGATGCGGGCAGTCGGGACTGCCAGTCCGTTCTTATGCTGCAACTGATTTCAGGCTTATGCAGCTTCGCCATTCTTGTCCACAACAGCCTGCAGCAGAGCAGCGAGCTTCTGAATGGGACCCTGCAGGGAACCAACGAGCTGTGCCAGCAGAACATCTCTGGACGGAATCTTGGACAGAGCCATGATCTTTGCAGTATCAAAGTACTCGCCCTCAACGCAACCTGCCTTCAGAACGAAGTTGTCATGCTTCTCAGCATATTCGCCCAGAATTCTTGCAGGTGCTGTCTGGTCATCGTTGGAGATTGCGATAGCAGTTGTACCGTTCAGTACATCATCAAAGCACTCCATACCGATGTTGTGGAACGCAAACTTCAGCATAGAATTCTTCTCTACGAAGTAGTTCACATTTGCTTCACGCAGCTCCTTACGCAGCTTTGTATCGTCAGCAACGGTGATACCCTTGTAGTCAACCAGAACGACGGATACGCTGTTCTTCAGCATCTCTGTCAGCTCATCAACTCTTGCCTTCTTGGATTCCAGAACCTTTGCACTCGGCATTTACATTCACCTCCGATTTGAAAATCAGCTTTCGCTGTTCATCGTATCGGGAATACAAAAAACTCCCTTTGTGATTCTAAAACACACAAAGAGAGGGGGTAAACTTTACCACTTGCACTCCTCGGTTGGATTTACGGCCGCAGCCACCAACTGTCTTTAGAATACGACTCTAATAGTATAGCATACTTCCGATTGTTTGTCAAGTGGTTTTTTCAATTTTTTTTTTTTCAAAACGATCGTTTTGTCTCCCCAAAAAGGGGCGAGGGGGACATCTCCCCTCACACCTTCTCCACCTCGAAAAGTTCGGGCGGATAGAGGTAGTCCTCACCGCTGTCATCAACAATCCGGAACCAGCCCCGCTCAATCGACAGCACTTTATACCGGCTGCCGGCTGTCAGGGTCAGAATGCTTGTGGAGCCCGTGTAGCGCACCCACATATCCCCCGTATCCATGGCCTTTTCGCTCGGTCCGTCATACTGGGTGAGGTCAATCACAGAGGGGGCATTGCGGCGTCTCTGGAGGTTCTCTTCCTTGCGTCTGCGTCCGTCTGCGATCAGCTCATGGAGCGTTTCTTCATCGCTGCGGTCGAGCACATCACGATAGGCCTGCAGATGGCCGATGAGCACATCCAGCTCCCCAAGCAGACTCTCACGGTTTTCGAGGAAGAGCATGGTCCACATGTCTTCATTCATCGTAGCGATGCGGGTCATATCGTGGAAGCTGCCGCCGGAAAAACCGCTTTCCAGCTCGATCACGGGGCTTTTCACATAGGCACTCGACACCACATGTGCAAGCTGAGAGGTATAGGCGATCATGCGGTCGTGGAGCGCGGGCGTCGTCACAACAAATCTGCGGAAGCCGATCTGATGGGCAAAATTCTTCACCTGTGCGGTCACAGCCTTCGGGGTATCCGGCAGCGGTGTCAGGATGAAGTTGGCGCCCTGGAACAGGTTCTCATCCGATGCACCGAAGCCAAAGCGTTCCTTGCCGGCCATGGGATGGGTGCTGAGGTAGTGCACGCCGTGTGCGGCGCAGATTTTTCCCATAGTTTCGGGGATATCCGATTTGACACCGGCCACATCGATCACGATCGTACCAGGGGTCATGGTATGCACATGCTCCGTCACCCATGTGCGGAGGATCTCGGGATAGAGCGACACCACGATCAGATCAAATCCGGTACAGTCATCTGTCACAACGCCCTCGATCGCATGCTGATCCAAAGCCTGTGCAATGACCTGCGGATTACGGTCACAGCCATACACACTGTGCTCGGTGAAAGTATGAATCGCCTTGCAGACCGATCCGCCGATCAGACCGAGTCCCACAACCAGAATCTTCATTGTATTACCCTTCTTTCTTGTGCGGACATGCCACCCGCATACAGAGAGAGCAGGACAGCCGGCAATCCGGCAGTCCTGCTGTCATATTCATCATCCTGTGCAGCGCACAGCCGATTACAGTCCGCCGCTCTGCACGGAGACATTCCGGATCCGCACGAACTGATAGTCATCCCCCTCGGGATGGAGTGTGATTTCCATGGTTTTCTTCTGTGCGCCATCCGCACCGACCTTCTCCTGCCAGCCGGCCACATCGCCGATGTAGTCGACCATCACGACATAATCGCCGCTGCCGTCACGCTGAATATCCTGCACGGACGGACTATAGGAAAAGATGACGGGCGAAGCGGGCACATTGAATGTATCCGTCACTTCGTCATAGAAGAACAGCTCACCGGCCGCACGCAGGGTCATCATCCCGCCGTCGGGCACAGTGCCGAACATCTCCCCCGCTTTGCTGCGGACATCCGCTGCGGGGATGGTCAGCATATCGAAGCTCTCGGGATAGGCAGACAGATCCTCATACATAATGATGCTGATGACGGCTGCTGCAAGCATGCCTTCGGCATCGGCTTCCGCTGTAGTTTCAAACGGCGCCAGATCGACCACGGCAGCCGGATACAGTGCCGTTTCAAGCTTGGTGCTGAGTGATGAGCCGTCTGCGAAACGCTTCACGGCACGCACGCCGTAGATCGTGCAGGTGACCACACCCACACCGGCAAGCACTGTACAGAGCACGCCGACGGTGAAGTAACGATTGCGCTTCCAGAACTGTTTTCTTCTGCGGGGCGGTGCAGGTTCCGGCTGGGGTTCAGCCTTGATGTCAGCCAGTGCGTCCGCATCCTCATCGAATGCTTCCCGCATGGCGGACAGGAAATTCTGCGGTGTCCCCCCCTGTGCGGCATCCGACTGCATCCGGCCGCTCACAACGGCCGCACCCTCGGATTCCATATAGCTTTCAAACTGTGCGAGGACATTTTCCGGAATGGCAGATTCTTTCTTTTTCCCGAATTTCTTCCGTTTTCCGTCCTGTTTCGACACTTCCGGCGCAGGCGGTTCCGCACACGGCGGCTCGGGTTCGGGAATCTCCTCTTCGTACAGCTCCTGTGCAAAGCGCTCTACGATATCATCGGGGATCTCATCATCCGCTTCGTCTTCGAATGCGTCTTCATCATACGAATCATCCGCATCCCAGTCGTCGTCATCCCCGGTCAGTTCCGCATCAGTCAGTCTTTTTTTTTTCGTGAGAAGAGTCCACGCAGGCCGCCCTTCTCTTTTTTCGGTTCTTCCGCCGGTACGCTCAAATGACGCAGGCGTGCCTTGCGGGGCTTGGGGGCCTCCTCTTCGGCATATTCCTCTGCCTCTTCGGCATCATCATAGGATTCATCGTATGCTTCCTCATAGGATGCATCGGCGGACTCATCATAGGGTTCCGCATATGCTTCCTCATAAGCCTCTTCCTCCGGCTCTGCGGGGGCTTCCTCATAGGTCTCGGGGGCCTCATACACCGGTTCGGCTTCCTTAGCAGCTGCGGCTTCACGCTTCTTGCGGATGGCATCGGCGATGGACGTATCACGGGGAATATCCGGCGGCAGCTCATCCGGCACGTTAATGTGCATGATCTTGCGCTTCTTCGGAGCGGGAGCAGGCTCAGGTGCGGGCGGTGCCGGTTCCTCGGGGGGGGCCGGCTCTTCCATCACAGGCGGCTCCGGCTCAAGGCCGATCAGTTCCTCAAAGGGCACGGGCGGTGTGAGGTCGATATCCTGCAGATCCTCCGGCAGCAGTGACTCATCCGGTACGGGCAGTTCCGGCTCTTCCATCTCAGGCGGTGCGGGAATATCATCCTCCGGCGGCAGCTCAATTTCCTGCGGCTCCTGTACAACCGGTGCCGGCTTCGGGCGGCGCTTGCGCTTACGCTTCGGACGGGGTGCGGGAGCAGGCTCTGCATCCATGAGATCAGGATCCGGCGGCAGTTCATCCGGTACTTCAATATGCATGATCCTGCGGCGGGGCTTCTCCTCCGTCACAGGCTCCGGATCCATGAGATCGGGATCCGGCGGCAGCTCATCCGGCACTTCAATATGCATGATCCTGCGGCGGGGCTTCTCCTCCGTCACAGGCTCCGGATCCATAAGATCGGGATCCGGCGGCAGTTCATCCGGTACTTCAATATGCATGATCCTGCGGCGGGGCTTCTCCTCTGTCACAGGCTCTGCATCCATAAGATCGGGATCCGGCGGCAGTTCATCCGGCACTTCAATGTGCATGATCTTGCGGCGGGGCTTCTCCTCCGTCACAGGCTCTGCATCCATGAGATCGGGATCCGGCGGCAGTTCATCCGGCACTTCAATGTGCATGATTTTGCGCTTGGGACGCTCGGGCTGTACCGGTGCTTCCTTCTCGCCGACATGGAAGGTCTTGGTGCGTTCCGGATCGACCGGACGCTTCTTGCGCTTCTTTCTGGGGCGATCGGAGACCGGACGGGGTTTCGGCTCGATGATCTGGTTTGGCTTGCGCTCCGCATCGAGCATGGGCAGGGACTCCTCATCAAGCCGCTCATGCATCCGCACGGCGGGTGACAGGGAAGGCTCCTCAGAGAAATGGCTCACCGGCTCCGGAGGCGGAATGGGTTCGCGTCTCGGCGGAGGCGGGGGCGGTGCCGGTCTCTGCGGCGGTTCTTCTGCCTGCTTCTGAATGGTTTCCAATTCTACGCTGCGCAGGATCTCGTCCACACGGCGGCGGGAGGCTTCACTGGCAACTGGTTTTTTCGGTTCCTCGGGCGGCTGCGGTGCGGGAGCGGCTTTCCGGGTACGGAATCCCGGTGTCTCCAGCAGGCCGTTCAGCAGCTGATCAATATCGTTTGACTTCATATTGCAACTCCGCTCTGTATTATCGGATCTGTCCGTTTCCGGTAATACGGTATTGAATCGTGGTCAGTGCCTGCAGACCCATGGGGCCTCTTGCATGCAGCTTCTGGGTGGAAATACCGATCTCTGCACCGAAGCCGAATTCCTCGCCGTCGGTGAATCGGGTGGAGGCGTTGACGTAAACAGCGGCAGAATCCACGCTGTTCTGGAAATATTCCGCATTGGCCATGGACTGGGTCACAATGCACTCGGAATGACGGGTGCTGTATCTGAGAATATGATCGACGGCTTCCTCAACGGAATCCACCACACGAATGGCGATCTTATAATCGAGGTACTCGGTTGCATAGTCCTCTTCCGTGGCGGGAATCACGCTCTCGCCGAGGATCTTCTGCACGGTCTCGCAGCCGTGGATTTCCACATTGTGTGCGGCAAATGCCGTCTTGATATGGGGCAGGAATGCGGGGGCAATGTCCTTATGTACAAGCAGCGTTTCAATGGCGTTGCACACGGAGGGACGCTGGGTCTTGGCGTTGTTGGCGATCTCCACAGCCATAGCGAGGTCTGCGGAAGCATCGACATAGACATGGCAGTTGCCGGCACCGGTTTCGATCACGGGCACGGTGGCCTGCTTCACGACGGCCTGAATGAGACCAGCACCGCCTCTGGGAATGAGGACATCGAGATAGCCGTTGAGCTTCATCATTTCGGCAGCGGTCTCACGGTCGGTCTTTTCCACAAGCTGCACAAGATCTGCGGGCAGGCCTGCGGATGTGAGTGCTTCACGCATCACGGACACAAGGCAGGTATTCGAGTGAATGGCTTCCTTGCCGCCGCGGAGAATGACCGCATTGCCGGCCTTGAGGCACAGGGCAGCCGCATCGACCGTCACGTTCGGACGGGATTCGAAAATAATGCCGATGACACCCAGCGGCACACGCACCTGACGGATGCGAAGGCCATTCGGGCGGATCCACCCGCGGTCCTCGGTACCGATGGGATCCTCCAGTGCAATGAGCTTGCACACGGCATTTGCAATGCTCTGAATGCGGGATGCATCCAGACGCAGACGATCCTGCATGGCGGCACTCATGCCGTTCTCCACCGCTGCATCCAGATCCTTCCGGTTCTCAGCGATGATGAGATCGGTATTGGCCACGAGCGCATCGGAAATGGCCTGCAGTGCCTGATTCTTCAGGACGGTTCCTGCCTTTGCAGCGGCAGGCGCAGCGGCCTTTGCCTTGGCGCCAAGGGTTTCCATATAGCTTGCCATAATCTTCCTCCTCTGTTATGACAGGCTGCCCTGTGCGGGGAACAATGTGCCCAGGGGCTTGCCGTCAAATAAATCATATAAATCATCGGGATTTTTACCGTTCATGATGATCATATCCACACCGGCTGCGGTGGCGATTTTTGCTGCATTGATCTTGGTGGCCATGCCGCCCGAACCAAGGCTGCTGCCCGCACCGCCGGCAATTTCCTCGATATGCTGGTCAATTTCCTCGACCACATGGATGATCTGTGCATTTTCGTTCTTATGCGGATCCTCGGAATAGAGTCCATCGATATCGGACATGATGATGAGCAGATCCGCACCGGCAATGGATGCCACAACGGCGGAGAGCGAGTCATTCTCACCGATCTCCAGCTCCAGCTCATCGATGGCAACGGTATCATTCTCATTCACGATCGGAATGACGCCCATTGCGGTCAGTTCGTCAATGGCATTGCGCACATTATCCACACGGTCGGGGGTGCTGATGATGGTCTTGGTCAGCAGAATCTGTGCGACCGTAACAGTATATTTTGAGAACATTTCATCGTAGATGTGCATCAGCTCGCACTGTCCGACAGCGGCAGCGGCCTGCTTGCCGGGGGTGGTCTTCGGACGCTCACGCAGTCCGAGCTTGCCGACACCCAGACCCACTGCGCCGGAGGAAACAAGAATCAGTTCCCTGCCGGAATTCTGCAGATCTGCCAGCACGCGCACAAGATTGGTCATGCGGCGGATGTTGAGCTTGCCGGTCTTGTGGGCAAGGGTCGAAGTACCGAGCTTGATGACGATTCGCTTTTTATTTGAAAGATCCATGGTTGATTCCTTCCCTGATTTAGTTCACCTGATTTTTGGGGGTGCCTGCGAGGAAGCACTCCAGATTCTCCGCAACGATCTGCACAAGGCGTTCCCTGGTCTCGAGGGGCGACCATGCAATATGCGGCGTAATGATGCAGTTTTTCGCTGTTTTCAGCGGTGTATCCGGAGACATCGGCTCCTTGTCGAGCACATCGAGACCGGCACCGGCGAGTCTGCCTTCGTTGAGCGCATCGGCCAGATCCTGCTCTTTCACAATGCCGCCTCTTGCGGTATTGATGAGGAACGCCGATGGCTTCATGAGGGCAAGCGTCTCCTGACAGACCATATGTGCGGTCTGTTCATTGAGCGGGCAGTGCACGGAGAGGACATCCGCCTGACGGAAGGCCTCTTCCCGGCTCACGACGGGATAGGGGCAGTCCTTTGGGGTCGAGCGTGTGGAGACGATGACCTTCATGCCGAAGGCCTCGGCCACTCTGGCCACGCCTCGTCCGATGCTGCCATAGCCGATGATGGCCATGGTCTTGCCGCTGATTTCATGCACGGGATGCAGAAACCACGAAAACGTCGGGCTCATCTCCCATGCGCCCTCACGCACGGAACGCTCATAGGCATGGAGATTGCCGGCAAGCGACAGCAGCAGTGCAAAGGTATGCTGCACGACAGCCTGTGTGGAATATTCACCCGCATTGCTCACCACAATGCCCCGTTCACTGGCTGCGGCGAGATCGATATTGTTGAAGCCCGTGGCAAACAGGCCGATATATCGCAGATTGGGACATTTTGCGATGACATCCCGTGTGATGGGCGTTTTGTTGCACAGCACGATCTCCGCATCGCCGATTTTATCGGCGGCTTCCTCCGGCAGAGTCGGGCCGCAGCAGATCACCTCGCCATAACGGGAAAAGACGTCGAAACCGACATCACGGGCAGAGACGGTATCCCAGTCGGGCAGTACGATTTTCATTCCGCAGCCGCCTCCTGTGCAGGTGCTTCCTCAGCCGGTGCTTCCTTGTCACGGTCGATTGTTTTCGCCAGAATCAGGCACACGATCAGCAGCACAGCCTCTGCAATGCCAACACCATAGAACAGCGCCTTGCTTTCAACGACATACGGCAGCAGCGAGCAGGGAATGCCCACCGCCAGCAGGAGATGATATTTCTTCCGGTAGCGGAAAAACTGGATGCCGAACACGATCAGCGAGGCCACTGCCAGAATGATATGCATTTCAGGACGGATGGGAAACAGGGTACTTTCCATGGTAAAAAACTCCTTTTCTGATTACAGGATTGTCAATCGATAAATACTCAATTTATATTATAACACACTCCCCTGGCAAATGCAAGAGAAACGGGAATTTTTTTCAAATATCCTTTCAATAAAAATGGCTGTCACCCGAAACAGGGCACGGATCCGAAAATAAAAATGCTGGTTTTCAAAAAACAAACCGCCGCAGAAACCTGCGGCGGCGAAATTCAGTTTGCAAACTGACTGCGGTAAAGCTGTGCATAGAAGCCGTTTTCCTTCATCAGGACATCGTGGCTGCCCTGCTCGACAATATTGCCGTCCCGCATCACGAGAATGTGATCCGCACTGCGGATGGTGGAGAGACGATGTGCAATGATGAAGCTCGTTCTGCCCTGCATCAGCTTCTCAAAGGCACGCTGGATGCGGTGCTCGGTGCGCAGGTCGATGCTGCTGGTCGCTTCGTCCAGAATCAGCATCGGGGGGCTTGTCAGCATGATGCGTGCAATGCACAGCAGCTGCTTCTGCCCCTGCGAGAGGCCGCTCGTGTCGGAAATGACCGTATCGTAGCCATTGGGGAGACGCTTGATGAAGCCGTGGGCATAGACGGCCCTGGCGGCAGCTTCGATCTCCTCACGGGTGGCATCGGGCTTGCCATAGGCGATATTTTCCGCCACGGTGCCGGTGAAGATCCACGTCTCCTGCAGCACCATGCCGAACTGACTGCGCAGACTGTCACGGGTCAGTTCCGTGGTCGGGATGCCGTCGAGGGTGATCTCACCCTGATTCAGCTCGTAGAAGCGCAGCAGCAGATTGATGATGGTTGATTTGCCGCAGCCCGTCGGGCCGACAATGGCCGTGCGCTGGCCGGCTGCCGCATGCATGCTGAAGTCCTCGATGAGACGGCGCTCGGGGGTGTAGGAGAAATGCACATGGGAGAAGCTCAGCTCGCCCCGGCAATTTTCCACGGCTGCAAGATGGCTGTCATCCGGCTCGGAGGGCGTATCGAGCACAGCAAACACACGCTGTGCACAGGAAACGGCATTCTGCAGCTCGGCCACAACGCCGGAAATCTCATTGAAGGGCTTGGTATACTGGTTCGAATAGGCCAGAAAGCTGGCAAGACGGCCGACGCTCATGACGCCGATCCAGGAAATGGCACCGATCGAACCGAGTGCACCCACGGTACCGACGGCCGCATAGATCAGGCCGTTGACGAATCGGGTGGTGGGGTTGGTCATGGACGAGAAGAAGGTGGCTCTGACGCCCGCCTGTCCCAGCTCACGGTTGAGCTTTGCAAAACGCTCCATGGCACGGTCTTCGTAGGCAAAGGCACTGACGACCTTCTGGCTGCCGATCATTTCTTCCGTCAGACCGCCCATCTCGCCTCGCAGTACGGACTGCTTCTGGAAGGAGCTGTGCGACATCGAAGTGATCTTGGCGGCGGCAAAGAGGGAGAGCGGGGTCATCAGCACGACGAGGACGGCGATCTTCACATTCAGCGTCAGCATGAAAGCAAGCGTCCCGATGATGGTCACAACGCCTGTGAAGAGCTGTGCAAAGCCCTGCAGGAGGCCGTCGGAGATGGTCTCGATATCGGGGATGACACGGGCGATGAGATCGCCGCGGGCATTGCCGTCGATATAACGAAGCGGCACTTTCCCAAGCTTTGCGGTCAGTTCCGCACGCAGATCACGCACGGTACCGAAGGCAAGGCGGTTGATGCAAAGCCCCGCAAGCCACTGGAAGAGGCCGCTCACGAGAACCGTCACCGCAAGGATGAGGGCGATCCGGCCAAGGGCGGCAAAATCCACATTTCCCTGTCCTACGGCCGCATCGACGGCCTCGCCGATCAGGATGGGCGCAGCGAGGGAGAGCGATGTCCCGACGAGTGTGCAGAGTATGGTCAGAACCAGATAGCCGGCATAGGGGCGGCAGTAACTGAGGATGCGTATCAATGTTTTCTTCATATGTGCCTCCTTACTGCATCTGGGAATTGTAGATTTCACGATATTCCTCGCAGTTTTCGAGGAGCTCTTCATGGGTGCCCTGCCCCACGCACTGACCGTCATCCAGCACAAGGATGAGGTCGGCATCCTGAAGCGAAGTCGCACGCTGGGAGATCATGATCACGGTCATGTCGCCGCAGCGTTCCCGCAGTGCTGTACGGAGTGCAAGGTCGGTGGCATAGTCGAGCGCACTCATGCTGTCATCGAGAATCAGGATATCGGGCTTGCCGGCAATGGCACGGGCAATGGTCAGACGCTGCTTCTGTCCGCCGGACAGATTGCGGCCGCCCTGTACAAGATGGGTCTGGGTGCCGTACTGCATCTTCTCGACAAAATCCCATGCCTGTGCGATTTCAAGTGCCTCACGCATACCGGTCTCATCAAGTCCGAGATCCGCCCAGCGGAGGTTTTCGGCAATGGTGCCGGTAAACAGCACGGCCTTCTGCGGCACGATGCCGATGCACCTGCGCAGTGCCTTGTAATCATATGCCTTCACATCCTGCCCGAAGACACGCACCTGTCCGCTGCCTGCATCGTAAAAGCGGGGAATGAGACTGGCGAGGGTCGATTTACCGCAGCCCGTACTGCCGATAATGCCGAGTGTCTGTCCTTTTTTCAGCGTGAAGCTGATGTCCTCGAGGGACTTGTCGCCCGCACCCTTGTAGGAGAAATCCACATGGTCAAAGGCGATGGCTTCTGTGGACGAGGCATCGGGCACGGCAGTGCCGTTTTCCATCGAGGAAGGGGTGGAGAGCACCTCATGCACACGGACGGCGGAGGCCTGCGCCTTGGTAAGAATGACGATGAGATTGGCCATTACGACCATCGCCAGAAGGATCTGGGTCATGTAATTGGTGAAGGCGGTGAGGTCGCCCTGACTGAGTGCACCGCTGTCGATCTGCACGCCGCCGAACCAGAGCACGGCAACGATGCCGAGATTCATGATCATGAAGGTCAGGGGGTTGAGGATGGAGGAGATGCGGCCGACGGCGATCATGCTCTTTTCGAGGTCGTCGCACTGCCGGGCAAACTCGTCCTTCTCCTGCTTCTGACGGCTGAAGGCACGGATGTGACGCTGGCCGTCGAGATTTTCGCCCGTACGGCGGGCAATGGCATCGAGCTGCTTCTGATTGCGGCCGTACATGGGAATGGTTTTCGTCATGACGGCATAGAGCAGCAGTCCGACAATGGGGGCGATGATGAGGAAGATGAGCGAGAGCTTCACGTCGATCATGAGGGACATGACAATGGCACCGATGATGAGGAAGGGCGCACGCACGGCAAGACGGATGAACATGTTCACGCCAGTCTGTGCGGCGGTGGCATCGGTGGTGATGCGGTTGATGAGGGTGGAGGTACCGAGGCTGTCAAGCTCCGTGTGGGAGAGTGCATTGATGTGGCGGTAGAGTGCCTCACGCAGATCGGTACCGAAGCCGAAGGCACAGCGCGCGGCAAAATACTGACAGGTCAGGGCAAAGCCGAGACCGCACACACCGAGGAGTACGATCAGTCCGCACATCTTCCAGATGTAGCCCGCATCGCCCAGGGCAATGCCGTTGTCGATGATTTTAGCCATCACTACGGGCACGATCAGCTCGAAAATGGCCTCAAGGAGCTTGAAGGTCGGGCCGAGGATCAGCTCCTTGCGATAGGGTTTCAAAAAACGTAACAAATGCTGCATAAACCGGATACGCCTTTCCTGAAATTTTCTTTACTGGACATACTTTATTTATTATACCCCTTTTTTTTGGTTTTGGCAATAGGTGGACGGAGAAAAATCGGGGATTATACATGAAATATCAATAGGACTTGCGGCATGTGGTCTTGCATTCCACATATTTTTCTGCAAATGTGAAAAAGGGGTATAATTACGATATTTTGGACAAAACTATGAGCGGAGGTGTTATTCGTGAACAATCAAACAAACAATGAAACACAGAGAAAACGATATGGCCAGCTCGGCTTCTATGCCGTACTGGCACTGTGCAGTGCCATGATTGCGGCAGCCTGCTGGTTTGCCTGCACGCAGACCACGGACGATCTGTCCATGCAGCTCGAATCCGCACTGGATTCCGCACAGCAGTTCACTGCAGCTGAGCTGCAGCCGACAGAGTCCCCTACTGAACGCATCCGGGAGACCACCGCACGGGAAGCCGCTGTGCCCGTTATGCCGGAAGCATCCGCAGAATCCACGCTCCCCCCAACACAGCCTGCCACGGAGCCTGCTGCTGTGGTCACCGCAGCAAAGCTGCCCGTCTTCCCTGTCAAGGGCGAGCAGATTGCCGCATTCAGCGGCGGCGAGCTTGTGAAATCCGCAACCACGGGTGTCTGGCAGACACACAACGGCATGGACATTGCCTGTGAAGCCGGCACCGAGATCCGTGCGATGGATGCGGGTGTGGTCTCCGCTGTGGAGGAAGATCCACTCTGGGGCGTCTGTGTGACGATCGACCATCAGAACGGCGTATTCAGCCGCTATTGCAGTCTGGATGCGGATGTGGCCGTCAACACCGGCGACAGTGTGAGCCATGGCATGGTCATCGGCAAGGCCGGCGGTACGGCGGACATTGAAAGTGCAATGGACAGCCATATTCACTTTGAAGTGATGCAGGGCGAGACCTATATCGATCCTGCGGCGTATATTGCCGGTGAATAAAGAAAGAGGATGCCGCAGGGCATCCTCTCAGTCTGTCGCAAAACTTCATGGATCCAAAGGGCTATGCCCTTTGGGGGGTGGGGGCAGTTTTTTGAAAAAGCCCCCTTTTTCGACAAGCTCAGAGGATGCCGCAGGGCATCCTCTTTTTGTTACGGAATCATCTTGTCCGCCGTATCCTCCATCGGCAGGCGGATAATACTGTTTTCGGGGAAGGTCAGCGCACAGGGGAAGCTGAAATCCATCATCGCATGGTTCACAGTCGTGATGCGTTCGCCCTCTCCGTTGTAGATCTCGTCAAGCTTCAGCACGGCAGGTTCCCTGCCCGGCGCCAGAATTTCCACCGTATCACCGGCAAAAAAACGGTTGCGCTGCGTTGCATAGACCCGTCCGCCCCCGCAATGGGAAATGATGCCCACCACGTCATAGGTGCGGATGTAGCCGCCGGATTCATAATACTGGCAGGCATTGGGATGCCCGAAGAAGAAGCCCGTGCAGTACTTGCGGTGGCTTACCTTGAACACCTCGTTCCGGATCCATTCGGGCAGCTGAAAATGCTGCGGATCGGCAAGATAGCAGTCCATCGCCATGCGGTAGGCATTGGTGATGACGGAAACATAATAAGCGGATTTGGCACGTCCCTCGATCTTGAAGGACGAAACACCCGCCTCAACAAGCTTGTCGATATGATCGATCATGCACATATCACGGGCATTCAGGATGTAGGTGCCCTCCGGTGCTTCCACAATGGGCATGGGGCTTTCGGGGCGTTTTTCCTCCACAAGGCTGTACTTCCAGCGGCAGGGCTGGGCACAGGCACCGCGGTTGGCGTCACGGTCTGTGAAGTACGCAGACAGCAGGCATCGTCCGGAGAAGGACACGCACATGGCACCATGAACGAAGACCTCGATCTCCAGATCCTCCGGAATATGGCGGCGGATCTCAAAAATCTCCTCAAGGGACAGCTCTCTTGCCAGCACCACACGTCTTGCGCCCATCTTATAGAGGGCGTTGGCGGAGGCGTAATTCACAATGCCCGTCTGGGTGGACATATGCAGGGGCATTGCGGGTGCCAGCTCACGGATCATCGTCATCAGACCGATATCGGCCACGATCATGGCGTCCACGCCGGCACTGACGGCCTCGGAGACAAACTGCGGAAACAGTGCAAGTTCATTGCTCCTCGGCAGTGTATTGCAGGTGAGATAAACCTTTACGCCGCGTGCATGGGCCTTGGCAACGGCCTCATGCAGCCCTGCGGCATCGAAATTGGCGGGGCCTGCACGCATGCCGAACATGGTGCCGCCGAGATAGACGGCGTCGGCACCGTAATCAAGGGCTGCCTGCAGGCGTTCGGCATCGCCGGCAGGAGCCAGCACCTCGGGGCGCATCATTCTTCGCCCTCTCCGGCTGCGGCGGCAGCCTGCTGATCCTTGATCATCTGCTCGTTCTCGTAATGCTCCTCGAGGGTCTCGGCAAAATAGGTGATGCCGGTTTCCACGTTCGCATAGAAGTAATAGTAGTTCGTATCGTTCGGATAGAGCACAGCGTCAATGGCGTCCATGCCGGGATTGCCGATGGCACCGGCGGGCAGACCGCTGCAGATGTATGTATCATAGGCATTGAACACCAGCTCGTCCTGCAGTGCAATGTTGGGCTTGATGATCTCCTCCACATACTTGGAAGTGGGGTCGGACTGGAGCATGGGGAAGGTATCGGGATCGTTCAGACGATTCCAGAAAACGGACGAAACGTCCTTCATGACAGCCTTGCTGCCGGCCTCGGCCTGTACGATGGAGGCGAGGGTCACCAGCTCGTCGAGTGTCAGACCCAGCTCGTTCATGCGGGCGTACTTCTCATCGGTCATCTTGACATTGAAGTTCATGTAGATCTTGCGGCAGACATCGGCCGGTTCCATTTCCTCATAGAAGGTGTAGGTATCGGGGAAGAGATAGCCCTCCATGCGGTTGAACTTCAGCTTACTGAGGGTGGTGGGCAGGCGGCTTTCGAAATCATAGCCGTAGCTGCCGGTGTTGAAGAAGTAGATGAAGCGGTCAGCCTCGCAGACACCAGCCTCCTCAAGCTTCTTGGCAGCCTCATGGAGCGTGATGCCCTCGGGGAACATGACGTTCACGGAGACACGGTCATCCTCGGCAAGACCCGTCAGCTCGTTGATGATGGTCTCGTACGCCATGATGCTGCTGACCTCATGGTCACCGGCAACATAGCCCGTATCCGAGCCGCTCAGACGAGAGAAATAGACAAAGGCCTTGGGATATTCGATGATGCCGGCCTCGTAGAGATCCTCAGCGATTTCGGCTGTGGTGGCACCCTCGGGGATGTTGAAGGGCACGAGCGTCTCGGTGCCGTTAACGCCGAGCAGATCCTTGCCGACCTCAATGATACCGATGGACAGCGTGATGGAAATCACAAAAATCAGCGTCAGCATGATCAGCACGCCGAAGATACGGCCGCTGCTGTGCTTCTTCTTTTTCTTCTTTTTCTTGGCAGCCGCCTTGGGCGCGGGGCGTTCCGGCGCACTTCTGCGGGGAGCGGGACGCTGTGTGCGCTGCTGCTGTGCAGCTTCACGGCGCTGTTCCCTTCCCTCCTCGGAAAATTCACGCACAGCCTCCTCCAGCTCCTCATCCGAATAGGCCTCCTCGGGGAGATTCACCTCGGCGGTGGATTCCTCACGGGCATAGCGGGGCTGATAGGGCTCCTGCCGCACGGGACGGGGAGCGGGCGCTTCCGGACGGCGTGCCGGACGCTTGGGGGCGCCGGATGCCGTTTCATTCAGGATCTCGTCAAGCAGACGATCGTTATCGGATTTGGGTGCCATGACATACCTCCACTGTTTGTTCAGTAATGATTGCCTCCATCACCCTGTCATGGGGTGCATGGGGCAGCGAATCCGTCAGCTGCAGCGCATAGCACACGCCGGCTGTCCGGATGAACGGATTTTGTGCAAGAAACCGGTCATAATAACCGCCCCCCTGCCCGAGACGATGACCATCGGATGTAAATGCCACACCGGGCACAAGGCAGAATGTCCGGGATGTGAGCACGGGCATTTCCCGTCCTGTCGGCTCGGGGATGCCATAGGCACCGCTGGTCAGTTCATCCATCGAATTGACGAGGAAAAAACGCATCTCACCGGGGCCTTCACATTTTGGCAGTGCAACCTTGCGGCCGCAAGCCAGTGCCGATTCCAGCAGCGCGCGGGTATCGGCCTCGCCGCCCGCAGAGACATAGAGCAGCAGGACATCAGCCTGTGCATAGGGCGGATGAGCCAGGATATTCTGCAAAAGCGCCGCATCCATCCGTGCACGCTCCTGCGGCGGAATGGCCTTGCGAGCCGCACGCATCTGACGGCGCAGCTGCTGCTTTTCCGTAAGCAGTTCCATCTCAGTGCTCGGGATAGCAGATGGCATTGGCCTGACGGCGTGCCTCACCGACTCCGGCTACCGCTTCTGCAAGCTTCAGTGCAAAGGGCACGGCAACGCCTGCACCCTGAGCGGTGATGATCTTGCCGTCCTGTGCAACGGAATGACTGCTGATGACCGCACCGGGCATCTGGGTCTCAAAGCCGGGATAGGCAATGGCCTCTTTGCCCTCGAGCAGGCCCTTGTGTCCGAGGATGGAGGGGGCTGCACAGATGGCACCGATGAAGATGCCGCGCATATCACAGAAATCCACTGCAGCCTGTACGGCCTCGGACTTCTCGAGATTGAGTGTACCGGGCATGCCGCCGGGCAGAACGATCATTTCGAGATCAGCACCGAGCACCATTTCCTCTGTGGTGATGTCGGTCTTCACGGTGATGCCGTGTGCACCGGTGATCTCCCTGCCGCCGACACCGACGGTCACGACCTGCTTTTCGCAGCGGCGGAGAATGTCAATGGGGGTGAGGGCTTCCATTTCCTCGAAGCCATTGGCCAGAAATACATAAATCATATGTCATCTTCCTTTCAGAATCAATTCATCGCAGAATTATTTGAAGGTCACGCAGTATTTTTCCTGCATGAAGGCGGGCCGGTAAGAGAGCTTGGCTTTGCGCAGGCCCTCCAGTCCGAGATCCTCCTCACGGTTGATATAGGGAAAGCGTGCGGAAACGGCTGCGGCAAATGCCTGATTGACTGCGGCATAGGCTCCCTGCAGCGTGGTATCCGCCTTTTCGATGTGGACGCAGAATGTGTCCGAGGAGAGCGGCTCGCCGATGGCAAATGCTGCCAGACGACCATCCAGCCGGAGCACGGTGCCCTCAAGTCCGAGCGCATCAAAATGCCGGAAATATGTGTCAATGGCAAACTGCTCGGAGATGCCGGAGCGATCCCCCTCGAGCTTATCCGCATAGCTCTGTGCGGCAAAGGTGATGCAGTCATCAAAATCCCGTTCGGTCAGGGGGGCAGAGACCGCACCGTATTCGGCAAAGCGATGGAGAAAATTACGCTTCTGGTGGTACTTGCGTCCACGGAGATGATGAAGATCCTCGCTGTTGTAGATATAGTCCCAGCTGTCACGTTCGGCTTCGGCCGTGAAGGCATCGGGATAGGTCTCCTCCATCCACGCAAGGCGTGCGGGGGAAAGATTCCAGATGCGAAGCGGCTTGCCCATAGCTTCAGAAAACCGCTTCATTTCGGCAATCAGTTCCCTATGGTCACCTTCTCCTGCGGGATAGACAAAGGAAGGCACGCCATCCTCCGTATCGAACGCACAGCAGAGGTAGAAGCCGGCGAACTGTGCGATCTTAGATTCATGCAGACGGCGCCAGGCCATATTATTGGCGAAGCTGTACTCACAGCCACGGTAATCGGACGCCCGCAGACAGGCGGTCACCCACTGCTGATCGTCCATGGAAATATCGTAGAATTCGAGCATAGGTCTCCTTTTCAGACAGATGCATCCTGCAGCCATTCCTTCTTTTTCTCTTCATAGCTGCGGCGCACAGCGTCACAGCGTCCGCAGGTCATCTTGCCCTCGGGGCAGGGACCGGCGCAGCAGGAAGGGCCGGCCTTTGCAAAGATCGTGGGCGCCTTGGCATAGCAGAGCCGGAGCATTTCCTCAGCGAGGGCACGGATCTCCCACTGTGCCCGGCTGCAGCAGCGCATGCGGAAGAAATTCAGCAGGCTGCGGGCATTCATGGTCACGACCATCTTGGTTTCACAAGCATTGGGGAGCACAAAGCGTGCATCCTCAATGGCTTTCTTTTCGGCCTTGCTGCGTGCTTCCTTCTCGGAGAGCCCCTGTGCAAGGAAGTCCTCATAATGCCTTGCCTCAAGCTTATCGCAAAGGGCACGGTAGGCATCAAGGGACGCCTGCATGGAAGCCTCGTACAGTGCAAGTGCCTCGGGATCTCCGGCGATTTCAGGCGGTGTGATGTAGACAAAGTCGGTCTGCTTCACATAGCGCTGGCTCTGCACGGAATAGCTCGCAATGCGGTGCCGTGTGATCTGGGCAAGCAGTGCACGGGATACGCCCTCAATCGCAAAGGTAAAGCTGACGTGCTCGATGGGACTTTCATGTCCGAGGGATGCAAGCATCTTCACGAAATTCTCTGCTGCGGCATCATCCATGCCGTCCATCAGATCCATGGCACCCGTATCGGAATAGCAGAGCTTTGCAGCCGCCGCAACGGTTTTCTCCGGAACCGGCGTACAGGCGATCAGGGTGACCTTCAGTTTTCCTTCCATATGGCGTTTCTCTCCTTATCATACCCGATTTTTACTGCAATACACAGCAAACGGGCATTCCTTACAAGTACAGTGAATGCAGCTGGGCACTCACTCTTTTATTATATCACATCCGTCTGCGATAGTCAAGATAAGATATTTTCCGAATGAAATCTTGCGGTGCAGGCATCCAGCTCATGCTGATTCCGCACGACAATGACCTTCTGCGGATAGGACTCCATCACCCGTCGGTAGCGTGTCCTTGCTTCCTTTGTTCTGCCATCGTGCAGAATCCATCTGACGAATGCCCAGTCGAGTTTTTCCTTGCAGCCCGCTACCATATCCGGCCGTGTGGTGTTCCTGTAGCGGCGGTATCTCTTTGCGGCTCGGCTGAGGCATGCAAAACGGTTGAACAGAAGCAGGATGATCAGGTCCGCTTCCTTGAGTCGGCGTTCGTAGTATAATTTCGAATAATTCCCATCCATCACCCAGCCATCGTGGGTGTCCATGAATGTTCTTGTCAGCCGTTCCTTCTCCTCCCTGCTGCGGATTTCCCAGTCCGGCAGGAAGTGCACGGTATCAAAATGAAAGACCTCCACACCGTAGATTCCCCCCAGTTTCCGGGCCAGTGTGGATTTCCCCGAACCGCTGTATCCCATGATGACGATTTTCATGCATGCCTCCCATAGAATCAAGAAGCCGCTGTTCACACGGAACAGCGGCTTTACGCTTTTAGTTATTGTTCTTCTTTGCGGCAATGTCTGCCAGTGCTTCCTTGCGGGAGAGATTGATTCTGCCCTGCTTGTCGATCTCGACAACCTTGACAACGATCTCATCGCCGATGGCAACCACATCTTCCACACGCTCAACACGATGGTTGTCCAGCTGGGAAATGTGTACCAGACCGTCCTTGCCGGGAGCGATTTCTACGAATGCACCGAAGTTCATCAGACGAACGACCTTGCCCTTGTAGATGGCGCCGACCTCGGGATCGTTGGCGATGGTCTCCACGATCTGGATGGCCTTTCTTGCATTGTCCATATCGATGCCGCTGACAAATACCAGACCCTCTTCGTTGATGTCGATCTTTACATCGCACTCAGCGCAGATCTTCTGGATCACCTTGCCGCCCTGACCGATTACCTCGCGGATCTTGTCCACCGGTACCTTGGTCTGGAGCATCTTGGGTGCATAAGCATTTACAGTCTCTCTGGGAGCCGGAATGGCCTTCAGCATGATCTCATCGAGGATGTAGAGACGAGCCTTTCTGGTCTTCTCGAATGCCTCTTCGATGATGGCCGGTGTCAGACCGTCCACCTTGATGTCCACCTGAATGGCAGTGATACCCTTATGTGTACCGCCCACCTTGAAGTCCATATCGCCGAAGAAGTCCTCCAGACCCTGAATGTCAACCATGGTCATGAAGTCGTCGCTGTCGGGCAGCGTGATCAGACCGCAGGAAATGCCTGCTACGGGTGCCTTGATCGGCACGCCGGCATCCATCAGCGCCAGTGTGGAGCCGCAGATGGAACCCTGGGAAGTGGAGCCGTTGGAGGACAGCACCTCAGAAACCAGACGCAGTGCATAGGGGAATTCTTCTACGGACGGCAGTACGGGCACGAGTGCCTTTTCAGCCAGTGCACCATGACCGATCTCACGGCGTCCGGGGCCTCTGCTGGGCTTTGTCTCACCAACGGAGTAGGACGGGAAATTGTACTGGTGCATATAACGCTTGGAAACCTCTTCATCGAGGCCGTCGATCTTCTGGGAATCGCTCACAGGGCCGAGTGTGGCAATGGTCAGAACCTGTGTCTGGCCTCTTGTGAACATACCGGAGCCATGCACTCTGGGGAGCATGCCAACCTCAGCAGCCAGCGGACGGATCTCATCGATGCCGCGGCCGTCCACACGCTTGCCCTCATAGAGCCATGCACGGACGATCTTCTTCTGGAGCTTGTACATGCACTCGTCGAGCTTTGCGATCTCCTCGGGATACTGCTCATCAAATGCAGCGTGTACCTCATCCACGATGGGCTTGAGTCTCTCATCACGAACGGTCTTATCATCGGTATCGAGTGCGAGCTTCACCTTTTCGCCAACCAGTGCCTCTACAGCATCGAACATTTCGTGCGGTACTTCCTGGGACTCGAATGCAAACTTCTTCTTGCCGATCTGTGCCTGAATGTCGCTGATGAAAGCAACCATCTTCTTGATCTCTTCGTGACCGGTCAGGATGGCCTGCAGCATGGTCTTCTCGTCCACCTCGTTGGCACCGGCCTCGATCATAACGATCTTGTTGGCGCTGCCGGCAACGGTCAGGTTCAGGTCGTTCTTGCCTCTCTGCTCGAGGGTGGGATTGAGGACGATCTCGCCGTCAACCAGACCCACGCTGATGCCGGCGATGGGGCCATTCCACGGAATATCGGAAATGGAGATGGCGATGGAAGTTGCGATCATGCCTGCAATCTCGGGAGAGCAGTCAGGATCCACTGCGAGAACGGTCATCACAACGGAAACGTCGTTGCGCATATCCTTGGGGAACAGAGGACGGATGGGTCTGTCGACCATTCTGGAAGTCAGGATTGCCTTCTCAGAGGGCTTGCCCTCACGCTTTGTGAAGGAGCCGGGGATTCTGCCGACGGAGTAGAGTCTCTCCTCGTAGTCAACGGACAGCGGGAAGAAATCGATGCCGTCACGGGGCTTTGCGCTTGCGGTTACGTTCGCCATAACAACGGTCTCACCATAGCGCACCCAGCAGGAGCCGTTGGACAGCCCGCAGGTCTTGCCGGTTTCCACGATCAGCGGACGGCCGGCGTAGGTTGTTTCAAACTTTCTGTAGTTTTCAAACATAGATAAACCTCCTTAATGTGCCAGACAGCGTTTTAGCAAAAAACCCTGCCTCTGCACTGCAGAGGTACGGTCAGATGCTAATATGCCGCTGCCCACGCAACTGATTGAATGTTTTTTCGGTAAACACACGGAAAAGGCAGACGGGATACCCCGCTGCCTTTCCTTTCCGGGATTACTTACGAATACCCAGCTTCTCGATGATGGCACGATATCTGTTGATATCCTTCTTCTTCAGATAAGCGAGCAGGTTTCTTCTGTGACCTACCATCTTCAGAAGGCCTCTTCTGGAGTGATGATCCTTCTTGTGCACCTTCAGGTGTTCTGTCAGATCATTGATACGACGGGTCAGAATCGCAATCTGTACCTCGGGAGAACCTGTATCAGTCTCATGAGTACGGTTGTTTACGATAACCTCTGTCTTCTCTTCCTTACGCAGCATGTGATTCACCTCTTTGATCAAATATTTCCCGATAACATAGAGAGGGGCAGGTAAAGATCCCACTTTCGGGCGTATCCCCCGGTCCAAGTACACGGAACATTGCTATTATACCACATTTTCCTTCGTTTGTAAAGTCTTTTTTCAAAAAAAATGTGAATTTTTTTCAGAATGTGAAAGGCTGATCCGTTATTCCGTTATGAAGGAAGCGGCTTCAGTCTGTCGAAAAAGTCGCTTTCTGTTAAGGGGTAATGGGGCAGTGCGTCTGCTCGCTCACGCATCGCAGAGGAAAGAAAAAATAAGACTAAAGGAAAAACACACATTTCGGCTAAATTATGCTATATTTGAAGCACAACTATGCAAGGGGGTCTCTGTCCCCCTTCCCCCCCTGCCAAAGGGAATGATTCCCTTTGGAATCCTCAGGCTGCTCCGCAGTATCTTTTAAAGGTTATACGGCAGACTAAAGGCCGCCCTTAAAGAGAGCGGCCTTGTATTCAATCAGGAAATCACCTTTCCCTTGGTTTTCTTCTGCTTCTTCGGGGCCTCGATGGGCTTTTCTTTGCCGCCCTGATCCTCAAAGACATTCTCGCCGCCCGTCTGGGTGCTGAGATATTCGGGGTTCACCTCGCCGCGCTGTGCGTAGTAGGGGTTGATGACGTACTTCTGGATCACCGGATAGCTGTTGAATACAATAATAAGTCCGGCGAATGCAGCCGGCATGAACGGCCATACCATTGCCATGATGAACGGATACATCACCGTCACCAATGCAAACACACCGAAGATCAGCACAAGCCAGCCGAGTGTAATGAGGTTCGTCTTCAGTGCAATGCAGCTGAGGGCAAACGAATTCTTCAGGATATTCTTCATACTCAGATCGGTCGATACGATCATCAGGTAGGCATAGAAGCTCATCATCAGCACAGCGATCGCCACGCTCAGGCCTGCCACGAACATCACATAGTAGATCGTCGCATCACCGCTTGCGGCGATGAGCTTGGGATAGACATAGCAGCCGGCCGAAACCGACAGCACGATCATCAGATCGAGCAGACCCATCACGCACGCCTGCTTGAAGCAGCTGCGGAAGGTCTTGATAAACACATCCATCATGAAGAAGGGCTTTTCCAGCGTGAAATTGCGAAGAATCTTGGTACAGGCCGCTGTCACAGGGCCGAAGATCACCGCAAACACCAGAACCAGTGCCGCCACGAGCACCATCGTCAGCGTCTGATTCACATGGAAGAAGAAATACAGCGACAATGCCGCTGCCACAAGCGGAATGAACGCCGACATAAACAGCAGATTCACTTCAAACAATTTCCAGAACTTCCGGAATGCAATCTCCCAGAACCGGAAGAATGGTTTCTTTTTCGGGGCATCCTTGGCAATACCGGCGCCCGCCTTTTCATAACCTCCGAACAGACCCATGTTTCACATCATCCTTTTCCTTATTGATTCGGCCGCAGCCGTGTCTCCTATCTTCCCGTATCCTTGCTGTCAGCGGGACAGCTCATAAGCTCTCTTTGTGCAGGCCGTGCAGGCTGCATCGACCGTTGCCTCCAGACCGCCTGCATAGAGCTGGTCGAGGCCGGCCAGTGTTGTACCGCCGGGAGAAGAGACCATACGGATGAGCTCCTCGATGGAATAGCCGGAATCCGTCAGCATTCTGGCAGAGCCGATCAGGCTCTGGGCAAAGAGGGGCAGTGCGGTTTCCTTGGCGATGCCCTCCTTCTCCGCATAATCCACGAATGCCTTGGCAAACAGATAGATGAATGCGGGACTGGAGCCATTGATGGCGATGATCTCCTTCATCTTATTCTCGGCAACGACCGCAATCTTTCCGCATGCTTCAAACATACGGCAGACAACGTCAAACTCCTCATCCGTGGTCGGAGCACATTTGGCAAGTGCAGAGGCGCCCTCACCGAGCAGCAGGGGTGTATTGGGCATTACGAGAATGACTCTGGCATCGGGGCGGGTCTTACTGCGGATGTATTCGGCAGTGATGCCGGCTGCGATGGAAACGAGGACGGTATCCTCCTTCACTGCGGGGGCAATCTCCTCAAGCACGACATCGAACATCTGGGGCTTGACGGCGAGGAAAACATACTTGCAGTTTTCAAGCACTTCCCTGCCCGAAGCACATGCCGTCACGCCGAATTCTGCGAGACGTGCGCACTTTTCCGCATCCGGATCAAATGCAGAAATTGACATATTCGCAGCCAGAGGACTCTCCGCTGCACCTTTCATAATCGCATAGCCCATATTGCCTGCGCCGATAAAACCAACTGTGATCATAGATCTCCATTCCTTTCAAAGAGTATATCAACTTATATTATACAACAAACTGCACAAAAATGCAAGAAAAATCTCTACGTTTCAAAAAAATCCGCGGCAACACAGTTTCCTGCATCGCCGCGGCGTGTGAATCAGATTCGTTTTGTACGCATTCTGGTGCTGCGGTAGGTCGCCATTGCCAGCGGCAGAACGATGATCAGCAGCGGAATATCCACCAGAAGCTCAAGCATGTTCATGGACAGGCGTCCGGCCACAGCCACATGGAACGCTTCCTTCGGGATGAAGCCGTAGTGCATGTTCAGTGCGGTATTGAGCACCAGATTGATGATGACCACATCGAGCAGTCTTGCAGCAACCACACGCACAAGGAACAGGATGTCCCCCTCCCATTTCTTCTTGGTGAAGGGATTGGTGAAGGATACGGTCACCGGTGTACCCTTCGGATAGAGGCAGATGCCGTAGATCATGCCCTGCAGTCCTGCCACGATCGTATAGATCGGCAGGAAGGAACCGCTCGGGTGCACCATAAAGCCGACCAGATCACAAACGAGACCCGCCACAAATCCGACGCTCGGGCCGAACAGCATGCCGATGACGGCAATGGCAAGGAATGCGAAATTGATCTTCTTGAAGCCCACATCGACCGACAGCATCTCCAGTCCCATGGAGACGGCGATGAACACGGCGGTCAGGCAGAGCGAGAAGACGTTCCCGAATTCCTTGGCGGAATCCGAAAACATAGCTGCGATTTTCTTCATAAAAAAAATACCTCCTATGTGTGCTTTTGCACAAAAGGAGGCGTATGTCGAGGGATCGCTTCCACTTATGCATCAGCGGGATGCGAAGCCTGTACCGCAAGGAATCCTTTTCGTCCGGCTGACAACTCCCCGTTCACCCGGCACTTAACGCACAAGCCTCTACTCTGTATGATAAGCAGCTGACGATGCATTCACATCGTCAGCTGGAATATCCTTAAAATCAATAAGCAGTTTCAGTCAGGATGTCGTATCTTGCATCATCGAAATCCTTCTTCATTGCAAGACCTTCATGCAGGTCGATGTCATAAACCTTGCCATCCTTGAAGCCAACGATTCTGTTGCCGATGCCCTGATCGAGCAGCTCAACTGCATGGTAACCCAGCTCTGTTGCTGCTACACGGTCACGAACGGTCGGAGAACCGCCGCGCTGTACATGACCCAGAACAGTTGCTCTGGACTCAATGCCGGTCATCTCCTGGATGGTTCTGGCAATATTCTCTACCTGACCAACGCCCTCGGATACAACGATGATGAAGTGGTTCTTGCCCTTGGAATCACGGGTGCGAACCATCTTGGCAGCCAGCTGATCGAGATCGTAGGGACGCTCAAGTGTCAGCGCAGCCTCTGCACCGACAGCCATTGCAACATTCACTGCAATGAAGCCTGCACGTCTGCCCATTACCTCAACAACGGAGCAGCGGGCGTGGGACTGTGTGGTATCACGCAGCTTGTCGATCATTTCCATAGCTGTATTCATGGCTGTATCATAGCCGATGGTATACTCTGTGCACTGGATGTCATTGTCGATTGTGCCGGGAATACCGATGCAGGGAATGCCCACAGAGGACAGGTCACCTGCGCCGCGGAAGGAACCGTCGCCGCCGATGACAACGAGACCCTCAATACCGATCTCCTCGCACACTTCCTTTGCCTTCAGAACGCCTTCCATATTGCGGAATTCAGGGCAGCGGGCTGTATACAGACAAGTACCGCCTCTCTGGATGATACCGGAAACGCTTCTTGCTGTCATATCAAAAAATTCACGGTTCAGAAGACCCACATAGCCCTTCTGAATACCAACAACCTCCATACCCTTGGCGAGTGCTGCTCTTGTCACTGCTCTGACAGCAGCATTCATACCCGGCGCATCGCCGCCGCTGGTTAAAACACCGATCTTTTTCATAGATTCATTCTCCATTCTGCATACGCAAAAATTTCTTCTTACCTTCTTATTTTACAACATTTGCCCCGTTCTGTCAAGTCCTTTTTGATTTTTCCTTGTCGGTTTGCGAAATAGAGCATTTCCGACAAAAGAAGACGGGGTTTTCACGCTTTATTTTGTATTTCCGCCCGTAATTCTGTGGATGCATCCGATGCGTCCGGCAGGAACGGTCTCGGTGAGCGTCTTGTAGAACGCTTCGCTGACGGACACAGCAAGCCGTCTGCGGGGGCGGACATAGCGTCCGGCATCGGTCAGGAACAGAATGCACTCGGTATCGCCCGGATGGGCCGAGCAGACCGCTTCAAATGCGGCAAGGAGTGCGGTTTCCCTGCTGCTGAGCTTGAGACACAGCTGCATCTGACTGAGCATGAGGGGGAAATCCTGCTCCTCCCGTATGCTGTCGCAAAGCACTGTAACAGCGTCATCCTTGAGGGAGATCTTGCCGGTGACATAGAGGAGCTTTTCCGGCACGAGGCGGTGTTTTGTCACAGCATAGAGCCTCGGGAACACCACGGCATCAAGGGAGCCTGCAGCATCCTCCGCCTCGAAAAAGCACATCTCCTCCCCGCTCTTGGTGCGGTGCTTCTTCACCGTATGCACCATGCAGAAGAAGCTTACGGGCATGCCGTCCTTTACGGCGGCACCCTCGGCTGTCAGCTCTGCCACACTGCGGCACCGGAGCAGATCACGCAGATAATGATAGCTGTCCATGGGATGGCCGGAGAGGTACATGCCGGCGGCCTCCTTTTCAAGATGGAGCTTATGCATGAGATCAAAGTCCTCCGCCGGCGGGATGCGCAGATCGGAAGCGGCCGATTCTGCTTCGCCGAAGAGGCTCATCTGCCCCTCAAGCACCTGCTCGCGGCTGTCGCTGACCGTATCCATCACGGCATCGTAGCACATGAGCATCTGACGCCGGTTGCAGTCAAGGCCGTCGAGGGCCCCCGCCTGAATGAGGGCTTCCAGTGCACGCTTGTTCATGCCGTGCGATGACATTCTCCGGCAGAAGTCCACAAAGCCCGTGAATCGGCCGTTGGCACGGCGTTCAGTGATCATCCTGTCAATGAGTCCCTTGCCGAGATTGCGGATGGCAAGCAGCCCGAAGGTCATGCGGTCGCCCTGCCAGGCAAAGCTCCACTCACCCGTATTGACATCGGGGGGCGAGAGCTGCACGCCGGCTTCACGGCATTCCTCCATATAAGAGAGGAGCTTGGGGGCATCGCTGATGACACTGGTCATGAGGGCGGCCATATATTCCCTGAAGTAATTGGTTTTGAGGTATGCCGTCTGATAAGCCAGCAGCGCATAGGCGGCGGCATGGGATTTATTGAACGCATAGGACGCAAAGCTTTCCATCTGGCCGAAGATCTCTTCAGCGATCTCCAGCGGGATGCCGTTTGCGACCGCACCGATGCAGCCGTCATCCTGTCCTGAGCCGTAGAGGAAGATCCGGCGTTCCTTCTCCATTTCCTCTGGTTTTTTCTTTGCCATGGCACGGCGGACAAGGTCAGCACGGCCATAGGAATAGCCGGCAAGCTTCCGGCAGATTTCCATTACCTGCTCCTGATAGACAATACAGCCATAGGTCACATTGAGGATGTCCTCAAGCATGGGGTGCAGATAACGCACATCCTTTGGATGGTGGCGGTTGTGGATATAGGTCGGGATGGAATCCATGGGGCCGGGTCGGTAGAGTGCAAGCACGGCGATGATATCCTCCATATTCTGCGGTTTCAGACGCTGGAGCACCTGCCGCATGCCGTTGCTTTCGAGCTGGAATACACCCGAAGTATTGCCCGAGGCAATGAGCCGGTAGACCGCAGGATCATCGAGCGGCACGGTATCGATGGAGAAATCCGGCTGTGTTTTCCGGATGGTGCGGACGCAGTCACGGATGATGGTGAGGTTGCGCAGGCCGAGGAAATCCATCTTCAGCAGGCCAAGACGTTCAAGCTCGTTCTTTGTGAACTGCGTCACCACAGTCTCATCATTCCGCTGCAGCGGGACATAATCGCTGACGGGGGAGGCGGCAATCACCACGCCCGCCGCATGGGTGCTGGCGTGGCGGGGCATGCCCTCAACACGGGCGGCCATATCGAGCAGACGGCGGACGGATTCATCCGTATCATAGAGCGTCTTGAGAACGGATGTGCGTGCAAGTGCCTGCGGAATGGTCATTCTGCCGTCAATGAGCTTGGCGGTTTTGTCGCAGAGCTGATAGGGCACGTTCATGACACGGCCCACATCACGCACCGCCGCTCTTGCCTTCATCGTATCGAAGGCGATGATCTCGGCGACATGATCGGCACCGTAGCGTGCGATGACATAGTCCTTGACCGCCTGCCTTCCCTCGATGCAGAAATCGATATCGAAATCGGGCATGCTGACACGCTCGGGATTGAGGAATCGCTCAAAGAAGAGATTGCCGGCGATGGGGTCGATGCCTGTGATGCCGATACAGTAGGCACACAGACTGCCCGCACCGGAGCCTCGTCCGGGGCCGACGGGAATATCCCGGGATCGGGCATAGCGGATGAAATCCCACACGATCAGGAAATAGTCCACAAAGCCCATCTTCTCGATGACGGAGATCTCATAGGCAAGTCGTTCCCGCACCTCGGGGGCGGGGCGGCTGCCGTAGCGGGCATGCATGCCCTCCTGACAGATCTGCCGGAAGAAGGCGGCATTGTCCGTAACGCCCGGCTGCACGAAAGACGGGAGCTTCCGCTCGCCGAAGGTGAAGGTCACATGGCAGCGTGCGGCGATTTTTGCAGTATTGGATACGGCCTCGGGGACGCTTGCAAAGAGGGCAGCCATCTCCTCTGTGCTCTTGAGGTAGAATTCATCCGTGCCGAAGCTCATGGCACCGGGGTCATCGATGGTCTTGCCGGTCTGGATGCACATGAGCACCTTCTGCATGGCGGCATCGGACTTTCGGATATAGTGGGCATCATTCGTTGCGGCCATGGGGATGCCGGTCTCACGGGACAGCCGCATCAGAAGCGGCAGCACACGACGTTCCTCCTCGAGGCCGTGATTCTGCAGCTCGAGATAAAAATTGCCCTTTCCGAAAAGGGCTTCATACCGCAGGGCTGTTTCCTTAGCCGCTTCAAAGCTGCCATCAAGCAGATGGCGTGGGATTTCTCCGGCAATGCATGCGGAAAGGCAGATCAGTCCCTCATGGTACTGTTCGAGTAAGGCGAAATCAATTCGGGGCTTCTTGTAAAAGCCCTCCAGACCTGCACGGGACACAAGCTGAATGAGATTCTGGTAGCCGGTGTTGTTCTCGCACAGGAGGATGAGGTGGTAGCTCCTGCCGTCGAGCTGCGGCTCCTTGTCGAAACGTGTCCGCTGTGCCACATAGACCTCACAGCCGATGATCGGACGGATGCCCGCAGCCAGTGCGGCATCATAAAAAGCGACTGCACCGTACAGATTGCCGTGGTCGGTCACGGCAACGGCCGTCTGGCCGTGCTGCTTCACCTGATCGACCAGCTCACTGATCCGGCAGGCACCGTCGAGCAGACTGTATTCACTGTGCACATGCAGGTGCACAAACTCATTTGCCCTGTCCATGGCACTCCTCCTCCCTGTACTGTGCCGCAATGGCCGAGAGCTTGCGGAAACGATGATTCACGCCGGAGCGGCCGATGGGCTTTTCCAGCATCTCGCCGATGTCCTGCAAGCTCAGATGGGGGTTGTCGAGACGGAGCTCCGCCAGCTCCCGCAGCTCGGGGGTGAGCTTGCCGAGGCCGTCATGCCGCACGATCACCTCAATGTCCGCCTGCTGACGGGCTGCTGCGGAAATCACCTTGTCGATGTTGGCCATATCGCAGTTGTTGAGACGGTTCACACGGTTCTTGACCTCCTTGTCGATTTTGATGTCGATGAGGTCAAGGGTCGCCTTCTGCGCACCCATGAAGGTGAGCAGATCGCCGATCTCCTCGCTGTTTTTCAGATAGGCCGCATAGGCATACTGGCGTTTTGTCACATTCGGATGCACCCCGACGCTGAGCAGGATGTCGCAGAGATCATTGCACAGTGCCTCAGTGGGGGCGGTGAATTCGAGATGATAATCCTTCTCGGGGTCGGTGATCGTCCCGCAGATGAGGAACACGCCGCCCAGAAAAATGCCCGTGCTGTTCATGGGAAGATTGCGAAGATCAATGCGCCGCTCTTCCCCGATGTGGAACATGCTGCGGATGCGGCCGACCGCTTCCCTGCTGCGGATGCGGTAGATGTGCAGCATGCTGCCGTCCTTGCGGGGCTTGTCCTCAATGGCAAGCGGCACGGCAGCACCGAACACGGTTTTCATCAATATGGGGAATACGGCATGGAAGGTCTCGCTCTCGCTCTTGAGGCAGATCTCCTCCTCCGTCATCGTCCGGCCATACAGCAGCATACCATAAAGACAGGCGAAACGCCTGTCCTGGTCATTGATGGTATTCCGGATACATTCACGCACGTTGTCGGAAAACGACATGCCGCACCTCCTCTGTTATCTGTCTTTGGCAATGTCGCGGTGCATCTTCAGCACGCGATAGCCTTTTTCCCGCAGTGCATCGCCCATAAGCTCAGCAAAGGTGATGGAGCGGTGCTTGCCGCCGGTGCAGCCGAATGCCACAACGAGCTGGCTCTTTCCCTCGGAAACGTACATGGGCAGCAGAAAATCAAGCAGATCCTCGATTTTCCGGAAGAGCTGCTGGGACTGGGGGAACTGCATCACATAATCACGCACACAGCTCTCGCAGCCGGTATGGCTCTTCAGCTCCGGAATGTAGAAGGGATTGGGCAGGCATCTGACATCAAGCACAAGATCGGCCTCGGTGGAGACGCCGTACTTATAACCGAAGGACATGACCTTAACCAGAATGGAATCGCTCTTCTTTTCAAGGAACATGTTCTTGATCTCCTCCTTGAGCTGGGAGACGCTCAGGTGGGAAGTTTCCACATAGTAATCCGCAATTTCACGCAGCTGCTGGAGGCGTTCACGCTCAAAGCTGATGGCCTCCTGCAGTGAGCCGCACTTTTCATCGAGCGGATGCTTGCGGCGGGTTTCCTTATAGCGTTTGATGAGGACTTCGTCGGATGCCTCGGCAAAAATCATCTTGACATCGACATTCTCTTCCTTCATCTGCCGCCAGCTGCGGTAGATGTCGGCGAACATATCGCCGGAACGGATGTCCACAGCAATGGCAACTTTATTCAGACTCCCCTCGGAATGCTCACAGATATCCACAAATTTCGGGATGAGCTGAGGGGGCAGGTTATCGATGCAGTAGAAGCCGATGTCCTCCATGACCTGCATAATCATGGACTTGCCGGAACCGGACATGCCGGTGATCATCACAAGCTGCATATCAATTACCTCTCATTCTTTTGGATTTGGGCTTCAGCCGAGCACAACCGGCTCCAGCTCCAGCTCATAGCCGGTGCGTTCCTTCACGATGTCATGCACCTGACTGCACAGTGCCATGACATCGGCACAGGTGGCATCACCTGTATTGATGACAAAGCCGCAGTGCTTTTCGCTGACCTGTGCACCGCCCACGGACAGCCCTTTGAGGCCGCACTGGTCGATGAGCAGGGATGCATAGCTGCCGGCCGGACGCTTGAAGGTGCTGCCGGCACTGGGATATTCAAGCGGCTGCTTGGTTCTTCGCTGCTCCATGAGCTGCTCGGTCTTTTCGGCAATGGCCGCCGGATCGCCGGGCTGCAGGGTCATGGTCACTTCCGCAATCACGCAGCCGTTCTCTTCAAATACGCTGTGGCGGTAGGACAGATCCATTTCCTCGGGGGTCATGGTGCGGATGTTGCCCTCTCTGTCCACATAGGTGCAGGATGTGACAATGTCCTTCATCTCCCCGCCGTAGGCACCGGCATTCATATAGAGTGCACCGCCCACGGTACCCGGAATGCCGCTGAGGCATTCCATGCCGGTCAGTGACAGCGATGCTGCCATTCGGGCCGCTGCACCAAGGCCGGCACCCGCCTGACAGATCAGGGTATTCCCCTCTGCACGGATCTCGGAAAAGGCATTGCCCAGATGCAGGATGACGCCGCGGAAGCCCGCATCCTCAGCCAGGATATTGCTGCCCCGTCCAAGGACAAAATACGGCATACCGTTCCTGCGGCAGCATTGCAGAAGCGCGGACAACGCCTCGGTGCTTGTCACTTCCACCCACAGATCCGCCGTTCCGCCGATGCGGAAGGTGGTATGTGCGGAGAGCGGCACATCCCGCTCCAGCGTGCATCCATGGGATGCACAGATCCGCTGCAGTTCTTCCATGTTGTTCACCTCGTCTATCAGAATGTATCGTAGCTCTTGACTGTTTCAGTGGATTCCATCTCCATGCCGAGACGCTTCATCAGCTCGGATGCGGCGTTGTAGCCCATCTTCTTCTGACGGTTGTTCATTGCGGCCACCTCAAGGATGACGGCAAGGTTACGGCCGGGCTTGACGGGAATGGTCAGGGACGGCACCTTGACACCCAGCAGGGAGACATACTGCACATCCATGCCCATGCGGTCGTAGATCTTTTCGGGATTCCACAGCTCCATCTCAACCACAAGGTCGATCTTCTCGGTCATCTTAACCGCGCCGATACCGAACAGACGGCGGGCGTTGATGATGCCGATGCCGCGCAGCTCAAGGAAGTGGCGGATGTTGTCGGGGGAGCTGCCGACGAGGCTGATGTTGGAGACCTTACGGATCTCAACGGCATCGTCCGCAACGAGGCGATGGCCTCTCTTGACCAGCTCAATGGCGGTCTCGCTCTTGCCGACGCCGCTCTCACCCGTGATGAACACGCCCTCGCCGTAGATTTCGATCAGTACACCGTGGCGAGTGATGCGGGGAGCAAGGTTCAGGTTCAGAAAAGCGATCAGGCCGGACATGAAGTTGGAGGTGCTCTCCTTGCTGCGCAGGAGCGGCACTTCGTATTTCTGTGCAAGCTCGAGCATTTCTGTAAAATAGGGCAGCTCTCTTGTAATGATGAGGGCGGGCAGCTTCTGGGAGAACAGCATCTCCAGACGCTCACGTCTCATCTTCTCATCGATGGTGGAAAGATAGGCAAATTCCATCTTGCCGATGATCTGGATGCGCTCGGGATTGAAGTACTCATAGAAGCCCATAAGCTGCAGACCCGGACGATTGACATCATTCTCGTCAATGAGGATCTCTGCGGTATCCTTATGGGTATAAATGACCTCGAGCTTGAATTCATCGACGATCTTTTTGAGGGATACTGTGAATTTTTCTGCCATGACTGACACTCCTTTTATTGTATTTATATGATGCGTTCCGCATAATTATGGTTCCTGTGAAGATGAGGGCTCGGTCGGGGCGGGGGCTTCCTTTGCACGGACAAACCACTGTGCGCCGTCGCCGGCTTCCTCAAGCGCAGGGATACAGAGCATGCTGCCGAGGGCATCGGCTGCATCTTCCAGATCGTTCTGTGAATCGACAGTAAGCAGGATGCCGTCCGCCGTCAGACGTTCCAGATCGGACTGGATGGGGGCATTGCCGCGGATGATCTCTTCCCCGTCGAGTGCCACGAGAAAACAGGTCTCATCGGCAGCCGCATGCATGGCATTGACGGCATTGACAAGGAAGGTACTGCGGTCGGGGGTGCCTGCACGGGGATCGAGCATGGTCAGATCCTCCTCAGAGAAATCCGGAAACACCAGTCCCTCGCACACGATCACGGAAAATCCCGCATCGGCGGCTTCATCGGTCAGGGTTTCAAGATAATCCACTGCAATGGCACTGAACGGCGAAAGCCAAGGCTTGCCGCCATTTTCGGGGCTGTCGTCGAGCCAGCGTTCACCGGATCCGGCGATCTGATAGCCCGCAGCACTGAAGGTCTTCGGGTACAAATGATCCTCAAAAGCATTGATCACAGCGACGGGCTCAAGTCCCTTGGCCTCTATGGCTGCGCAGATGGTTTCTGCGGGCAGCACGGAGACCACAGCGGATGTCCGGCTGACATCCTCAATCTCGGTGGCATAATGCAGGCTGCCGCCTGCGGATTTGAGCGTCACGGCCGCATGGGTGGCATCGGCGGGCAGGTCCTCGAGGGCTTCCTGCAGCACCTTGCCGGAGGAAAGGGCGGACAGCTCAAGCTGATAGATATGCATATCGGGCAGATTCTCATTCTGCGCAGGGGCATCGGTGCCTTCGGGCAGGGAAGAATCCGCAGGCGCAGCAGTGCTCTCACCGGACGCAGAGGGAGCCTGTGCATCCGTCTGTGACGCAGGGGATTCGGCCTTGCTGCTTTCCGGCGGTTTCTGCGTGATGATCTCACGCTCCTCCAGGAATTTCAGCACAGGTCCGCCCGCACTGTAGCCCACAAAAACAAGGCAGACAATGCCAAGAGCGGTCGCAAAAACAGCACGCCGGCTCTTGAAAAACGCTTTGATCCGTTCACCGCGTGTCTGATAGCGATAGATCTTGCGTCCCTTGGGTTTGAATTTCATTTAGTTTGTGTTCTCCTCTCAGGTATGCCGCTTCTCTCTTTTACGGCTCAGCAGGTAATTGCATAGACTGCCATGGACAGCAGTCCGAGATAGACCATGACAGCAGGAAAGCCGCGGAATGCAGCCGGCACCTCTTCATGGTACAGGCGTTTCCGGACGGCCGCCAGCATCAGTGCTGCCAGCACAAAGCCCAGTCCTGTCTGCAGACCGAACAGCATGCCGCCCGGCACGCTGAACTGGTGCACATGCAGCCGCATCCCTAAAAAGTAAGCGGGAGAAAGGCTCATGGACTGCATGGCAGGCAGGTCGAACGCCAGATATAGGGTACCCATCACAGCGCAGTTGAATGCGGAAAGATGGATGTATTTTTTGATTTTGGAAAAACGCTCTCTGCCCAGGCCCCGTGCGCTAAGCAGTCCGGCCAGGTACAGAAACGATACGGAAAGTGTGTACAGCAGCGGCCGCAGCTCGATCGGGAACAATGCGCCCGTCCAGAGCACCGGTGCCAGCTGCACCAGAAGACCTGTCAGCATGCATCCGAGGGCAGAGAATCCCGTCATCATCAGCGCAAGCACAGCAAGACTTGCACGGCTGCGGGAGGCTGCCATCAGCGTACTTGTGCCGAGGGCCTTGGTCAAGATCAGATTTGTGGTCAGCAAGGATACAAATGCCGAAAGAAGCCACATAGTCATTCTCCTTACTTGTTCGGAAATAGCCTGCGGTGCAGTGCACAGAAGAGTCCGAGCAGGATGAAGCCCGCCCAGGGCGCTGCCGTTCCCTGCAGAAGCAGCGGCATATCCACCACATGACCGCAGATGGTGCCATAGGCCAGGATCTCCCTCACCACACCGACGCATGCTGCCGTAAGACAGAAGCCCAGAATGTGGAAGAAAAGCGCTGCACACATCACGGTGCGTCTGCGTCTGTAGAAATACAGCTCAGAGTGGAGCACCACAAAGGAATTGACGGCCAGCAGCGGCAGATAGATGCGGAACAGCTCCGATCCGGACAGCTGCGGCTCAAGATACAGGCAAAGCATATTGACCGGTACAAATAGCACGGCCGATGTGACGGCATACAGCACCACTCGCACGGCATAGAAGAGCCTGCGGGGGTAGAACGAACCAATCAGCACCGTGCTGAAGGTCAGCAGTGCAAACGCAAGACAGACAATCAGAGCACGGGGCAAGGTTGTGCAGCATACCACAATGGGGGCAATGACCATGCCCTGTGCAAGGACGGCATTGCGTCCGAGCAGTCCTTCAAAGACTGAAAATCGTTTATTCATCGGCTGCCTCCGTTTCCGGCTGTGCCGCCTGTTCATCAATCGGTGCAGGACGGGACGCCCACTTCTGTCCGAGGGCATCGAGTCCCCGCCACACAGGACAGGAGAGCATGACGGCCACGACCGGTGCATATTCGATGTCATAGGCATACACAAGATACTGCGTCAGGGCTCCTGTGAAAATGCCGCCGAACCATGGCGGGAAAAAGCCCCGCGGTGCGATATTGGTATCCGCTGCCAGAAAGAGTGCCGCAAACAGCACCATATTCGTGGACAGTGCGGCATAGGGGCTGGTGCGGGTGAAGAAGCACAGCAGCACGATGCCGCTGAAAAAGCCGATCACACCCGACCAGGAAATGCTTTTGCGGAAGCCCAGCACCAGAAGTCCCAGTACGATCAGGAAGAGACATCCCGTGCCCATCGGGCCGCAGATGGTACCGATGAGGATGTCATAGGCATCCGTTGTCAGCACACCCTCGGCATTGAAATCCGCACTCATCGACGGAAAGCGTGCGAGTGCATCATTCCCGAACAGGCGGATCTCCGCTCCGGTCTTCGGGAAGGACAGCACCTCCTCCTTCCAGGAGAGCAGGGCAAACAGATAGCCTGCCGCAGCCGGCGGAAAGAGCATGTCCCGCCTTGTGCCGAACACATGCGTGCCCACAGCAACGGCAAACACCGTACTGAGGATCACGATCGAATACGGAATCGAAGCCGGAAACATAAGTGCAAGGATGAGGGCATTGGCCACATTGGACAGATCGGCCGCCTTGTAGGCTCTGTCACGCAGAAACAGGCAGATAAAATCCGTCAGCACGGCCGTCACGGCAGCAAGGCCGAGCACGGCGGCGGCACGGATGCCGTAATAGAACACACTGATCAGGCACAGCGTCCCGAGCACCAGCCAGTACTCCGGTGAGCGTGTCTGACGAAACTCCGTTTTCAGCATCAATCAGCGGCCTCAGAACGGCTGAGATTGTGCACAGCCTCAATGACAGCGGCCATGTCCTCACTCTTGAACAGATAGCTGCCGATGACCATGATCTCCGCACCGGCGGCACTGGCAATGGGTGCGGTCTCGGCATTGATGCCGCCGTCCACCTCCAGCATGATCTCATGATCCCAGGAATCGATGGCACTGCGGACAGCCGCAATCTTTTCGGTCATTTCGGGAATATAGCCCTGTCCGCCGAAGCCCGGCTCGACAGTCATGACCAGTACCGCATCCACCTTGTCGAGGAACGGGATGACCGCCTCGGCGGGGGTTGCGGGCTTGATCGAAATGCCAGCCTTGCAGCCGGCGGCATGAATTGCTTCAATGGTGGCAAAGGGATCGCTGACGCTCTCATAGTGGAAGGTAATGAGATCGGCGCCTGCCTCTGCAAAATCCTTGACATAACGGATGGGGTCGGTGATCATCAGGTGAACATCAAGATAGAGATGGGTCGCCTGCGAAATCGCCTTCAGGATCGGGATGCCGAAGGACAGGTTGTTGACAAAGACACCGTCCATCACATCAAAGTGCAGCATATCCGCACCGGCCTGATCGAGTTGTTTTATGACATCACCCAGCCTCAGCATATCGGCATTGAGGATGGATGCAGAAACCATATTTTCCATAGTGCACCTCCAAGGCATGTTTTCCTATTATATATTATACCTAATTATCCGTGTTCCGTCAATAGGCACAGCGCACTTTTCCTTAAAAAAATGATGCCGGGGACGTCTGTCCCACGGCATCGGATGCGTTTACATGTCGGTATCCTTCACCGTCACGGGCAGCACCCGGTCAAAGACGGCAAAGAATTTCACGGGAATATGCCGGTCGAGATGGCATTTTCCAAAAAACCACTTCCGGTAACGGCACACACGGATCACATCCTCGAAGAATGTATGGATTTCGAGCCGCTCGAACACATCCACACCGAGGCAGTCCTTGAGCGAAGCGGGCGGCTCATGGGTGATGATGTAGTCCACGGTGTTCTCATACTGTGCCAGGTTCTGGATGGCATATTTGATTTCCGCATGGGTCGGCTGTTCCCGATCCCACCAGTGCGGCGTACCGCGGCGGAATTCATAATCCTGACTGTGGCCGCCGCCGAAGACGAAGAAGGTCTTGCCCTTGATGTCGTAGATGTTGCCTCGCATAAGGTGCACCACATTCGGCAGGATCCTGTGCACCGGCGCACCGTTCCACTCCTCGACAGGATAGCGTTCGAGGAGGTCGAAATTCTCGTGGCAGCCATCGAGGAAGGCCACGGTAAAGGGGAGCGCGGCAAAGCGGCGCAGTCTTGTGCGTTCCTTGGGACTGCCGTCCCAGATGAAGCCGAAATCGCCGCAGACAATCAGAATATCGCCGGATTTCAGGCGTTTCATTTCTCTTGTGCGAAAGCGGTCCCACTCACCGTGCAGATCACCTGTGATATATACCATCGTGCATCCTCCCGTCCGTTAGTCGATGATCTCGTACACGCCCCACTGCCAGCAGAGCTTTGTGCCGATGTCGCTGCCGGGCGGCAGCAGTGCCATAGCCACGGGCATGATCTCGTTGTCGTCAATATCGGTTCGTTTCAGCTGGCCATAATCGCCCTGAATATCAATGATTTCATAGTAATACGGTCCCATTGCTTCCTCCTGTGCTTTCTGCCACACGCAGCAGCTCTTCCCTTGCGTTGCGGAGCATCAGCTCGCTTGGGTTGTCGCCGCCCATAATGCGTGCAATTTCCTCCGTGCGTCCCTCGAAATCGAGCAGATGCACCTTTGTCACCGTGCGTTCGTCCTCGGTGTGCTTTTCGATCATGTAATGCGTATCCGCCATGACCGCAATCTGCGAGAGATGGGTCACGCACAGCACCTGACGGCTGCGGCTGATTTCACGCAGCTTGATGCCGATTTTCTGGGCAGCCTTACCGCTGACACCCGTGTCGATCTCATCGAAAATGAGTGTGGGAATGCTGTCACGGTCAGCGATGACGGATTTGAGTGCCAGCATGATGCGGGACAGCTCACCGCCCGAGGCAATGCGGGAGATAGGCTTCGGCGTCTCGCCCTTGTTGGCGGAGATCAGGAAGGTCACAGTGTCCCTTCCCTGAATGGTCAGCTTACCCTTCTCCTGCTGCACGGACAGCACGACATTGGGCATATCGAGGAACCGCAGCTCCTCGGATACACGCTCAACAAAGCGGGCACCGGTTTCGGCACGGTATTCGGACAGGGCACGGGCCTTATCGGTCACATCGGCCAGAAGCTCCTGCTTGCGTGCTTCCAGCTCGGTGATGCGCTGGTTTTCCTCGCCCATGCTCTCCATCTCGGCCTTTGCGCTTTCGTACATGGCGATCAGGCCGTCAAAATCGGTGAAAAACTGCTTTTTCACCTGCCCGATGGCATGGTACCGCTGACGCAGCTTCTGGTAACGATTCTCATCGAGGCTGACACTGTCGGTCATACGCTCAAGATCCTGTGCCACATCCCGCAGCTCAATGACGGACGCCTTGAGACGATCGGCATATTCCGCCGTACCGGGGAAGGCATCCTCGATATCCCGCAGCAGACCCATGGCACTCTGGAGAATTTCCACAACGCCGCCGTCACTGTCGAGCATTGCGGCAGCACCCGTAAGGGACGCCAGAATCCGCTCGGCATTTTCCGCCTGCATGAGTGCTTCCTCAAGGGCATCCTCCTCCCCTTCCTTGGGGGCAAGGGCACCGATTTCCTGTATCTGTCTCTGGAGCGTGGCGATACGCTGACGGCGGTACTGCTCTTCTTTTTTCAGCTTGCCAAGCTCTCTGGCAATGCTCTGGAGCTGTCGGAAGGATTTCTGATAGGCCAGCAGACAGCTGTCATTTCCGCCGAATTCATCGAGCACCTGCAGATGATGCTCGGGGGCAAGCAGGATCTGATTATCATGCTGACCGTGGATGGAAATGAGCTGCATGCCGATCTCACGCAATGCGGAAACGGATGCCGTTCTGCCGTTGATTCTGCCGATGGAACCGCCGTCCGCACGGATTTCACGCGTCAGCGTCACCTGCCGTTCATCGCAGGATACAGCCATTTCGGCCATCAGCTCCATCACCTCATCGGAAAGATCGGTGAAGAGTGCGGTCACAGTGGCCCGCTCGCATCCGGTACGCACCCAGTCACGGGAAACTCTCTGTCCGAGTACGGCCTGAATGCCGTGGATCAGGATGGATTTACCGGCACCGGTTTCGCCGGTGAACACATGAAAGGCACTGCGGAAACTGATGCAGGCCTTTTCGATCACGGCGAGATTTTCAATGTATAATTCTTCTAGCATAGTGTCACCTGTCCTGAATCTGCTGCTCCAGCTCTGCGGCAAATCGCTTTGCCTGCTCGGCTGTGCGCACCAGCACAAATATTGTATCATCGCCCGCAAGCGTGCCCACGATCTCGGCACGGGCAATGCTGTCGAGCTGTGTGCAGACAGCCTGTGCCATGCCGCTGTGGCATTTGATCACGACCGTGTGGCCAGCCATATCGATTGCGACGATATTCTTCACAAAAAGATCGGGATCGGTCAGAGGCGGGGCGGGTCTGACATAGCGGTAATTTCCCTCCGCATCCGCTTTTTTGATGAGATTCAGCTCACGGATGTCACGGGAGACCGTTGCCTGCGTCACAGGGAAGCCATCCTCCTGCAGCAGGGTGCGGAGCATATCCTGATTGCAGACGATCCGGCTCTGAATCAGATTGATAATGGCCTGTTGTCTTGCATACTTCATGTTGATTCCTCCGGTCAGTTGTCGGAAAAGCCCTTGATGGACTGCATCAGCTTGCGGTTCACAGCGTCGTAAAAGCTGTCGCTGCCGAGATTGACGAGCGATATCAGATGCGGCGAACGGCGGATCTCAAGCCGGTAGGACGGCGGAAACGAGATGGGCGGTTCCCCGTCGGCACTGAGATAAATAGAACGGTCGCTGGCGGCCGTATGCGTCATGGTGATCACCCGCTCCGAGGAGAGGATGATGGGTCTGTTGAACAGTGAATGCGGACAGATCAGAGCAATTTCCATGCAGGAAAGCTCCGGCTCCATGATCGGGCCGCCGGCGGACATGGCATAGGCCGTGGAACCGGTGGGCGTACTGCAGACCATGCCATCGGCACGATACCGCCCGATGAGGGCACTGTCGGCATGGATGGAAAAGTCGAATACCTTTCCGTAAAGGCCCGAAACCGCAATGTCATTGAGTGCGGTAAAGCATGTTTTCTTGCCGTCCCCGATCAGCTCGCCATGCAGCAGCATGCGGCGGGAAACCCGGTAATCCCCGCAAAACAGACCTGACAGGCCGTCAAGCTCATCGGCCTCAAGGCTTGCCATGAAGCCGAGATGTCCCGTGTTGATGCCCAGAAGCAGCGCTTTTGAGCCGATCATCTGGCGGGCGCAGCGCAGAATGGTGCCGTCACCGCCGATGGCAATGACGACATCCACATCATGAACAAGCGACGAAAACAGCCCCGTCCGGACGAAATCCAGATCGGCAAACTCGGGGGCATAGGCTTCATCAATATAGACGCCCGCCCCGTGCGCATGGATCCGCTCGCAGACCATCCTTGCACAGGGCAGTGCATTTTTCTTCTGGAAATTCGGGAAAATGGCAATGTTCATCATCCATTCACTCCTGCTTCAGCAACGATTGTTTTCAGCTCCGGAAGCACCGCATCCGGCGCACCGCTTTTCTTCAGATACAGCAGATACTCCGCATTGCCCGTGCCGCCGCGGATGGGCGAAGGACACAGTCCCTGCACAGAAAAGCCGATGCTGCGTGCAAAACCGATCACCTGTTCGAGCACCTGCACATGCACCTTGGCAGATTTCACAACGCCCTTTTTGCCAATGTTGGACTTGCCCGCTTCAAACTGGGGCTTGATGAGGGCAATGCAGTCGGCACCATCGGAAAGCAGTGCATACACGGCCGGCAGGATCAGCTGCAGCGAGATGAAGGACACATCAATGCTGCAGAAATCGGGTTTTCTTGCCAGACGGCTCCTGTCGAGCAAACGGATGTCGGTACCCTCGAGGTTCACGACCTGGGGATTTTTGCGCAGATTTACATCGAGCTGATCGTGTCCCACATCGACCGCATACACGATCATTGCACCGCTGCGGAGCATGCAGTCCGTAAAGCCGCCGGTGGATGCGCCCACATCGAGGCAGGTACGTCCCGAGGGGCTGACGGGAAAACGCCGCAGAGCCTCCTCAAGCTTCAGTGAACCACGGCCGACAAAGGCATCATCGCCCTCGACGAGCTTCAGATCGTCCGTATCACGGATCATCATGGAGGGCTTTGTGCAGACGATGCCGTTGAGCAGGACACGCTCCTCCTTCAGAAGGGTCTTGGCTCTGGTGCGGCTGCGGCACAGGCCGCGCTCCAGCAGAGCCACATCAATTCTTGTTTCCGTATTCATAGATATAACGACAGACGGCCTGTTCGGACATCTCAAGCTGATCGAGAATGGACGGTATGGAAGCATGCTTGACGAAGTGATCCGCCGACACACGAAGATACCGTCCGGCAAAGCCATGCTCTGCCAGCATTGAACCGAACAGGGTGGAAATTCCGCCGTTTCCCATTCCCTCCTCAAAGAAAATTACTGTTTGATAGCCGGCTGCAATTTCAGCCAGCTCCTTTTGGATCGGAAATATTTTCGTCAGCTTCAGAAGTGACGTATCATAGCCGCTTTTCTCACATGTCATGTGTGCCTTGTACACAGCGTTGTAGACTCTGCCATAGGTCACAAGCAGCATCTTTGCGCCGTCCTCATGTGTATAAGTGTACGAGGCATTCGGTGTATCAATCGGGAAGCACAGATCCTTCTCGCTGCCTCTGGGATAGCGCACCGCTGCCAGACCCGTGTCCTTACGGATGGCACGCTGCAGGCAAAGACGCAGCTCACCATAGGTTGCGGGGGCATAGATGGATGCACCGGGGACGGAGGTCAGCATCGGCACATCGAACATGCCATGGTGGGTCTCGCCGTCCTCGCCCACGACGCCCGCTCTGTCAATGCCGAGCACCACATGGGCACCGCTGATGGCGACATCGTGGATGAGCTGGTCATAGGCACGCTGCAAAAATGTCGAATAAACGGCAAAAACAGGAACCATGCCACTGCATGCAAGTGCACCGCCGAAGGTCACAGCATGCTGCTCGGCAATGCCGACATCATAGAAACGCTCGGGGAATTCTGCTTCAAAATACTGCAGACCCGTACCGTATTTCATGGCCGCCGTGATGGCACAAATGCGGTCATCCTCACGGGCCAGCCGCACCAGCTCCTTGCCGAAGACCGTGGAAAAACAGTCCGCACCGGAGACCTCGGGGTTGCCCGTCATAATATCAAATTTGGAAACACCGTGGAACTTGCTGGGGTTCTTCTCCGCCGGGAGATAGCCCTTGCCCTTGACGGTGTTCACATGCACGAAAACCGGCGCCTCATAGCGCTTTGCCGTGCGGAGCACTTCTTCCAGCTCCTGAAGATTATGGCCGTCCACGGGGCCGAGATACACAAAGCCCATCTGCTCAAAGAGCGTGGTCTGGCGCACGAGCATATTCTTCACGCCGTCCTTGGTGTTCTTGAGCACCTTGACAACGGGCATACCGACATGGGGCGTATTGACCAGCACCTTTTCCACGCCCTGCTTCATGCGGACATAGCTTTCCTTGTCACGGATGGAGCGCAGATAGCCGGATACGGCACCGACATTGCCGGAAATCGACATATTATTGTCATTGAGAATGACGATGAGATTCTTGTTCTTACCGCCGTTATTGAGTCCCTCATAGGCAAGACCGCCCGTCATGGCACCGTCGCCGATGACGGCAATGACATGGTGCTTGTCCCCCTTCAGCTCCATGGCCTCGGCAAAACCGCAGGCAACGGAAATGGAGGTGCTGCTGTGACCGCTGATAAAGGTATCATGCGGGGATTCCTCGGGCTTGGGGAAGCCGGAAATACCGTTTTCACGGCGCAGCGTGGAAAACTCCTTGAGACGGCCCGTGAGGATCTTATGAGAATAGCACTGGTGTCCCACGTCCCAGACGATCTTGTCCTGGGGCGAATCGAACACACGATGCAGCGCCATTGTCAGCTCAACCGCACCCAGATTGGATGCAAGATGGCCGCCGGTCTTTGAGACAACACGCACCATCACCGAGCGGATTTCCTTCGCCAGGCGGCGGCACTGTGCATAGGACAGGCGTTTGAGATCCTGCGGAAGCTGCAGCTCCTCGAGTCGGACATCCGCTGCTTCCAGGAATTTTTCTTTTGAATTATGCATATCCATGGTTCTTTACTGCAGCGGAATCAGGACGCCGATGAGCACGCCGAGCAGCGCACCGCAGAACACCTGCAGGGGTGTGTGGCCCAGAAATTCCTTGAACTCCTTCTTTTTATTATCAAGATTCTCTTCCTTCTTAAAAAGGATATCACGAATCAGATTCAGCTCCTTGGCGTGAAGGCCTGCCGCATAGCGCACGCCGGCTGCATCATACATAACAATGACGCCGAACACAAACGCCAATGCGAACGCAGTGGAAGTAAAGCCCTCCACCCTGCCGCAGGAGATCATTGTGGCGCATACCAGCGATGAATGGGAGCTGGGCATGCCGCCGGAGCCGTACAGGCGTTCCGGATTGAAGCTTGCATTCTGAAAGAAATGCAGAATGAACTTCAGGATCTGGGCACTGGCCCAGCCCAGAATACCGGCACAAAGAATCGGATTATAAAACATCAGCTTACACCTACTTTACACGAACCAGCAGCTCATCTGTGAGAGCATGCAGGAATTCTGTATTTTCAAACATATCCAGCTGTGCATGGGCATGCTCTGAGAGTGCCTGTGCACGCTTGCGGGCTTCTTCAATGCCCAGAATGGTCACGAAGGTCTTCTTCTCTTCTTCCGCATCGCTGCCGATGGGCTTGCCGAGCATCTCGGCTGTGCTGGTCACATCCAGAATATCGTCGATGATCTGGAACGCCAGACCCACGCTCTTGCCGTATTCACCGGCCGCCTGAATCTGCTCCGGCGTGCCGCCCGCACAGAGGCATCCCATCTTGCAGGAGGCTTCCATCAGGGCACCGGTCTTGCCGAGGCACATTGTTTCCAGCTCCTCCGCTGTGACCTTCTCCATGGTTTCAAACTGCATGTCCATGAGCTGGCCGCCGACCATACCGGCTGCGCCCTCACGCTCTGCCAGAACAGAGATCAGTGCGACTTTCTGCTCGGCAGTGAGACCTGCATCCTGTGCAAGAATCATGAACGGTGCACAAATAAGTGCATCGCCTGCAAGAATTGCGGTGGCCTCGCCGAATGCCTTATGGCAGGAGGGCTTGCCGCGGCGGAGATCGTCATCATCCATCGCCGGCAGATCATCAAAGATCAGGGACGAGGTATGGGTCATTTCCATGGCACAGGCAGCACTGTCCGCAGCCTGCAGAGAACCGCCGCACACCTCACAGAATGCGTAGATCAGAGCCGGACGGATGCGCTTGCCGCCTGCGGACAGAGAATGCCGCATGGCGTCATAGAGCATATCGGTATCCATACCGGCCGCAGCCTTCTGCATGGCTGCCACCTGTTCAAGTATATATGTTTCCACACGGGCAGCGTACTGTCCGAGCTGTTCCTTCACGTTCATCATATTAGTCCTCATTTCCCTGCAGGGGCACCGGAATTTCCTCCACGGCAAGCACGGCTTCCTGCAATACTTTATGGCACTGCGTCGAGAGTTCCATGCCCTCGGCATAGAGCTTGGCGGACTCCTCAAGGGAGAGCTTGCCCTGCTCGAGCTGATCGGCGATCTCTGTCAGACGCTGCATCATTTCCTCATATTTCATTGATTTCCTCCACTGTTGCTGTGAGAATGCCGTCCTGCATGCGGATCTTTACCGCATCGCCCGGATGAATGCTGCGGGCGGACGGCTGCACCTGTCCCTCTGCATCATAAACGGCTGCATAGCCCCGCTCGAGAATCTGCAGCGGGTCGAGCTGATGGAGCCTGTCCTGCATGGCCTTCCATGCGGCATGCTCCTGTGCCAGCCTGAACTGCACACTCCGGCTGATCCGCTCTGTCAGACGCTGTCTGCGTGCTTCGGCAAGACGGATACGCTCACCGGGCGAGCACAGCGCCATTCTCGCACTGAGCTGGCCTGCACGATGCTGCTCCCTGCGGAGATATGCTGTATAAACAGTATGCAGTCTTCTCGCTGCAATATCCGTTTTTTCGTGCAGATGGCGGATGTCGGGAACGGCCAGCTCTGCGGCGGCCGAGGGTGTCGGGGCACGGTGATCGGCCACGGCATCGGCAATGGTCACATCGGTCTCATGTCCCACGGCAGAAATGACGGGGACACTGCAGTCATAAATTGCATAGGCAACGGCTTCGGCATTGAAGGCACGAAGATCTTCGGCAGAACCGCCGCCGCGGCCGAGGATGATCACATCACAGCCGGACTGATCGGCCTTTCTCAGTGCACGGCAGATTGACTGCGGGGCTTGCTCGCCCTGTACGAGAACGGAAAACACCTTCACACTGACGATGGGGCATCGTCTGCGCAGAATCTGCAGAATGTCCTGCAGTGCCGCACCCGTGCCCGATGTCACAACGCCGATCGTACGGGGCATTGCCGGCAGCGGACGCTTGGCAGACGAATCAAAAAGGCCGTCCCTGCGGAGCTTTTCCTTGAGCTGTTCAAGTGCGAGTGCCGCTGCGCCCACACCGTCGGGCTGCATATCGGTCACATTCAGCTGATACACGCCGTCACGTTCATAGACGGTCAGGCCTGCGCTGACGATGACATGCATGCCATTCTCGGGCATGAACCGCAGACGGGATGCCATGGTACGGAACATCACAGCCTTCACGGTGCATTCCGCATCCTTCAGCGAAAAATAGAAATGCCCCGAGCGGTGTGCGGTGAAATTCGAGATCTCACCTTTGATCAGAAAACGCTGTAAATGGCGATCCTCCCGTACCTTGGACGCCATATAGCGGTTGATTTGCGAAACGGTCAGCACAGCCATGCTACACCGCCTGTTCTGCACAGAGGGCCGCATAAATGGCAGTCCCTGCTGCATTGTCGCAGGAAAAAGCGGGCTTTGCAAACACAGCACCCTTCACCTGACGCAGGCAGCTCTGGATGAGCTGATTGGACATCACGCCGCCCGCATAGACCACGGGGCAGTCTGCGTGGATTTCCTGTGCCTTTTTTGTCATGGCAAGGAGCACATCGGCAATGGCCGACAGGCAGCGTTTTGCCACATCACAGGGTGCTTCCCCCGCACGGATGGCGGCGGCGCACTGATTCTCCAGTCCCGACAGACAGCAGTCCGTGCCCTTCATGGTGGGACGATAACGGAATGTCTTTGTGCTCTCTGCGGCGAGTACCTCGAGGGCGGGCCCGCAGGGGAACTGCAGTCCGAGCATGACGCCCACACGATCGACAGCCTGTCCGGCCTTGAGGTCGAGCGATGTGCCGACGGGGGTGATGCGCAGCATGAGTTCTTCATCCGGCTCGCAGTACACGCAGTCCGTGGTGCCGCCGCTCACATGGAATGCAAGAAACGGCTGCTTCACGAGGGCAAGCGCATCGGCCGAATAGAGTGCCGCCAGAATATGGCCGATCTGGTGGCTCGTCCGGTAAACGGGTATGCCTCCCATCTGCCCAAGCATATCCGCTGCGGACGCACCGCACAGAAAGCAGGGCATGTAGGAGCCTTCCGCATTACGAGGACGCACAGAAACCCCGATGCCGGACAGACCGGTTTCGGGAAATGTCAGCTGGCCGACCATCTGCGGCAGCTGTACAGTATGATGGAACACCGCATCGCTCTGACGCAGTCCCTTCTCGCCCGGTTTGACGGGGAGCAGCTTCTTGGCCTGTACGATTGTACCCGTACCCGTGTCATAGAGCGCAGCGGATGTTGTATAATTGCTGGTATCCAGTCCCAGATAGAACGCCATCAGGCTTCCTCCGTCACTTCGGTCTGCGCCGGCAGGCTGCGGTTGTAGGAGCCGAGCAGTCCGTTGATGAACTTGGTGTCCTCCATGTAAGTATACTTCTGGGAGATGGCCACAGCCTCACTGATGGCCACGTTGCGGGGCACCTTGGGGCTGTACAGGATCTCATAGATGGCCATGCGCAGCAGAATCAGGTTCATGCGGGCAATACGGCTGACTGCACGCTTCTTGCTGAACTCCGCAATGACCGCATCCAGCTCCTCGGTGTGAGCCAGTACGCCCTCCACCAGTGCCTTGACATGTTCATCGATGGTGATTTCCTCGATCTCCTCTGCCACTGCATACAGCTCCTCGGGCGTGTCATCACGCAGGGATGCCTCAAACAGAAGCAGGAACGCATTTTCTCTGTACTGACGTCTTGTCATGTTTACCTCCAGTATGTTGATACAGCAGGATGCAGCATGCAGACAATGCTGCATGCTCTCCCGCCGATGATTTCCTCTGAAATCGGATCTGTGGAATTATTCCTCGAAGTCCACGCCAGTGACTTCCACATCCACGTTGACAGCGGTCACACCCGTCATGTCCTGAATGCTCTGCTTGACAGCAAGCTGCACCTGCTTTGCCACCTGCACGGCACGGTAGCCATTCTTCAGGATGATTCTGACATCCACGGCAATGGCACCGCCGAGGTTCTCCACTTCAACAGGACGCACCAGCAGATCACGCAGGCTTGCTCTGTTGCCGGCAAGGCCTGCCACGCCCTCCACATCGCGTACGGCCAGTGCCGCTACGCTGCGCAGTACGTCCTCTGAAATCTGAATGGAGCGCTCTCCGGTCTGTACTTTATCCATAATCTGACTTCCTTTCTTTGACAAAATGCACATTTTCTTCCAACTTCTGGAAAAATTATGCAATTTTGAGGGTGAAATTCTCTCCTAACTCCTATTATACCAAAAAAATCAGAAAAGTACAACTATTTTACTTCAAAAATTCTGATATTTTCTGAAGAAATTGAAATTTCCCCTAAAATGATGTCTTTGATGAGGGCGGCATCGGCTGCTTCAAGGCCGTCGCTCTTGACTACAACCTTCGCATTTTCGCCGTCAAGGTAGACTACGCAGTCTGAAAAACCCTGTGATTTGATGAGGGATTCGATGTTGCCCTCGCACTCGATGAGATTGGAGACCTCCACGGCATCGAGTGCAGTGGTGATGATTTCGTTCTCGGTCAGGTCGCCGCCGCCCATAATCATCTGGAGCGTCTGGACGGCCTGGTCACGGTTGGTGGTTTTCTCAAGCCGTGCCTGTGCAAAGTAATCTTCACTGTCTGACAGAGCTGCCGCATCCGGTGCGGCATCGGCCTCGGCATTGACAAACTCGGTGTCGCCGTAGTTCTCCTGCTCCGCCGTCATCTCCGAAACGGGCGTCATCGGGGTCAGATCGGATTTGGTCAGGCTGTAGTTGATGTACACCGCAATGGCGAGCATGGCGGTGAGACAGGACAGAACGATCTGCTTTTTGCCGATGATGATGGATGGTTTTTTCATAAATAGCGCTCCTTTCGTGCACCTGTACTGAATCAGTTCAGCGTTGTGACATAGATTCTTGCGGTGGAAATGCCGCAGGCAACGGCAACAGTGCGGTAGACATCCTCCTGCACAGTGCTCCGCATGCCGCCCTCGCAGGCAACCACGACTCCCGTGACGGGCGGATGGCTCACCGATTCCATCAGCGGTGTCCGGCTGCCGCCCACGGTCACATAGCTGCTGCTGTGCTTGACCTGCTCGTCCGAGATCATCTCATCGCCCTCGATGGCATAATGATACTCCTCGCTGCCGCCCAGCGTCACCAGCACCTCCACACGGCCGACGCCCGCAATCTCGCCGAGCATGCCGGCCAGCTCCTCCTGCAGCTGCAGGCGGTACTGCTCCTGCTGTGCCCCCAGATCCGAAGGCGGTTCGGCCGATGCCGTCTCCTCCGGCTTCATCCAGCCCGAAAGCAGGATACAGACCATGCCGGCCAGTCCCAGCACTACCACAAGGCGTGTGCCGTTTTCCTTCCGCAGGCACTCAGCCAACCACTTCTTCCACATGCAGTGCCACCTCCTCTCCCAGCTGCTGCCGGAGCAGCACGCTTGCCCTCTGAAAGTCATCGCACACCACGCTGACCTCACTAATGGATATGCTCCCCGTCTCGCTGATATGCACCGACACGCTGACATCCGTACAGGCAATGCCCTCGGCTGACAGGAGCGTGCGCACAGCTGACTCGCTGCACAGAGCGGTTTTCTCCAGCAATTGCTGCTCCATGGCAGTTGTGAGCGTCCCGCTCTCGGGGAGAACATCCGCCTGCATCAGCCGTTCTGTGAGCGTGTCATAATCAATCCGCAGAAACGGCACCGCCATGCACAGCACAAACAAAAGCGAGAGCAGAAAACGCATCTGCTTCTCAAGCAGCCGTCCGGGCTGGATCATGGTGCACAGTCCCATGGCAAGGCTCAGCATGCATGCCCCTGAAATAATCGTTCTGAACTGTTCCATCCTCCCCCTCCCTTCAGGCGGCCGTGCCGCTGCCGAGCAGCATCATTACAGCAGTGGACACCACAAACATGACCGAGAAGCTCACAGCCACGGAAAAGGCCGCAGCCATGACGTTTTCGGTGTTTTTGAGAAGCCGTTCGAGACGGGACACGCCGAAAAGTCCCGCAATGGCCTGTCCCGCTCCCAGCGTCAGGCGGTACAGTCCGAGATGCACCAGCACCGGCAGCAGGATCGTGAGCACGGCAGCGATCCCGATGACGCCCGTAGTCGATCGAAGCACACCCATGCTCCCGAGCACCGAGGCATAGGCATCGGAAACGGCACTGCCCACAAACGGCACGGCATTGGCGATCATGTATTTTGTCGTGCGTGAGGTGAGCCGGTCGGCAGACAGACTCATCATGCTCTGCACGGAAAGCAGGCCCAGAAACAGGCTCATCAGAAACCCGAGCAGCCACACTGCGGCCTTGTGCAGCATCCGGACGAGTCCCTCGAGGGAAACTGCGGGATTGACCGCATCGACAATCGACATGGCCAGTCCCATACTCAGCATCGGGAAAAGCACATGCACCGAGAGCTGCATGGCGATCTCGCACAGTCCCACCATCATGCCCTGATAGCCGGCAGCGGCCGTAATGCCGCCGCTCACGGTCAGCACTGCGGCAAAAATCGTCGAAAACGACAGCATGAAAACGGAACTTGCACGGAGCATCTCGGCGGCCTGCAGGAAGACATCGCTGAGCGGTTCGGCCATGACCCCGACCGCACACAGCACACAGACCGTATCGTAAACACCGGCGGTCTCCGTGCGTGTGCCCTGCAGGCTGTCCGTGAGGGAAGCGAGCAGAATGACACCCGTGAGCATCGCAAGCATCCGCAGAGGTGCCGCTGCACTTTGCAGCGCCTTAGAGAGCAGCGCCCGCACAAGATCTCCAAGCGAGGTGCTGCCCGCCTCTTCATCGGACTGCGGGTACATGGATGCAAGCTCGGCCATACCCTGTTCCTCAAGCAGATCGGGGATGCCGCCCGCTTCCCAGAGGGCTTCAAGCGTCCCGTCCGGCTGCGGTGATTCAGCAGAAACGTGCAGCATCCGCATCGGACAGAGCAGCAGAATCAAGCCCAGAAGAATGCCCGCAGCCCTCATCCCATCACCTCCAGCACGACCTGTGACACCGTCCCCAGAAGCGGCACGGACAGTGAAACAAGACAGAGCCTGCCGCTGATCTCGACCACGGAGCAGATGGCATTTTCCCCGCAGTCCCGGCAAAAATCCACACCGAGCTGCGTGAGATACGAGATGCCCACGGCCTTGCACAGCACCGTGAACCAGCCCGTCTCCAGTCCGCTCTGTCCGAAAAAGACCGATGCGGTAGCCAGAATTTCCTGCATGGCCGGCATGACCGACAGCAGCACCGTGCCGCTCACAGCCAGTCCCAGCAGCAAGGCCTGCGGCCGCTGATACTGCCGCAGCGTCAGCACAAGGATGCATCCGCAGATGCAGAACGCCACAATCGTCTGCATGTTCATAGACCGAACACCGCCTTTACCGTATCAAACAGCTGACCGATCTCCTCAATGATCAGCATCAGCACGACAATGAGTCCCGCAAGCGTTGTCATCATTGCCTGCTCCTCACGCTCGGCACGTTTGAGCACGAGATTGAGCACAGCGACAATAATGCCCGTTCCTGCGATTTTAAAGATCAGATCGATATCCATTTACGCCTCCGTTTCCGCCGTCCTACAGCACCAGCAATGCGAGCATGGCACCCGCCAGCACACCCAGCTGACAATAGAGTGTCCCCTTTTTATGGCTCTGTTCCTTCATTTCATCAGCAGCCGTCTGCATCTGCATCCGGTACATTTCAAGCGAAGCCAGCTGCCCCTCCGCATCGGTCGTGCCGAGCATTGTGCCAAGGGCATGCAGGATTGCCTGCGCCTGCGGCGGTACGGCGGCATCCTCCGCCACTGCTTCCTGCCAGAGCAGCGAGGGCGGCACGGCAGCCGAAAAGCCCTCCGCAGTCCGGTGCAGAAACCGGAACGACCGGTAATGCGGATGTGCGGCAAACAGATTCAGCAGCTCCTCCAGCGGCAGGCACTGGTAGCGGATATAGGTCATGAAATCACACAGCAAAGCCGTCAGCAGCTGCATCTGTGCCGCCTGCCGCCGGAGCTTTGCGGCTGCAAGAAATCCCGCACTGCTGCATGCCAGAAACAGCAGCAGCATTCCGGCCGCCTTCATGCGGATATGAGCGGTCTGACCGCTCTGACATGTCCCATGCCCTCAAGAAATACTGCATACCGGAATACCCCCGCCTCCAGAACCGGCCGCAGCACGGGGCGGCTGTACAGCTCGTCCGGACTGCCTGCATGGCAGCTTGCAGCCAGATGCACCCCGCATCCGGCCGCCTGCAGAAGGGCATCGGCATCGGCACGGGTACTGATCTCATCGCACACGATGCAGACAGGCGTGAGCACCCGCAGTGCGGTCAGAACGCCCTCCGCTCTCCCCCATCCATCGAGCACATCCGTGAGGGCACCCACATCATGCTGCGGCAGGCCTTTATGCATGCAGGCCAGCTCCCCTCGTTCATCGACAAGGGCTGTCCGGCAGGTATTTCCCATAATCCTGCACAGATCACGCAGGAATGTCGTTTTGCCGCTGCCCGCCGCACCGGCAATCAGAATGCCGGCCGGCCGGCTTCCGATGCGTGTCCAGACCCCCTGTGCCGTGCCCGCTGCCTCGCCTGCAATGCGGAAATTGAGGCTTGTGATCTGACGCTGCGCGGCCTGTCCGTCCGGCTGTGTGACTGCTGTGCCGCAGATGCCCACACGGCATCCCCCTCGGATCGTCACAAAGCCCTCGGCCACATCCTGTACATGGCTGTGGACGGAATATGCACACACCGCATGAAAGCTCGCACCCAGCTCCGAGGGCGTCACGGCGATCCCCTTTTCTGGTGTATCGGTCAGCATTCCCGAGGGCGTCAGAAACCGGTCACGCCCGCCGATGGTCACGGAAACCGGCCGGCCGCTGCGCAGACGGATCTCCTGCGGCAGAACCCGTCCCGCCGCAAGCTGCATCACAGCCTGCCGCACACGCTGCGGGAGATATTCAGCAGTCGTCCGGAGGTTCTCTGCTGTGTTCATGGCATCACTTCCTTTTCTGTTCCATCCTATGCATGTACACCACCGGATATGCGGACACAAAAAAGCACCCCCGTCAGGGAGTGCTTTCTGTTGTTTCTTCCGGATCGCCCTCATCGAAGATCCGATAGTACTGCAGCCGGTTATATTCCTTCATGCTGTCTGCCTGCATTGCATTTTCAAGCGGGACAAACTGTCCGTTTGCATCCAGTGCACCATAGGCATTCACTGCGGGATACTGCTGCATCGTCTCCAGACGGAAGGTATCCCAGTTGTCGAGCGGCAGGCCGGCATTCTGTTTGAGGAGTGCCGAGAGATAGTTCAGACTCGTGGTCTCCTGTGCCGTCCAGTCCACATCGTAGTTGGCCCACATCACATAGGGCACAGTATAATTTGTTTCCCGTACAGCGACCGCATTCTCCGCATCGGCATAGAGTGCGGTATAGGGCATCTCCACGGCCGGCTGATGATCGCCGAACATGAGGATGATCGTGTCCTCGGGGTAGGTTTCAAACCACGCCAGCAGCTCTGCAAAAGCCGCATCACTGCGGTTTGCAACTGTCAGGTACTGGTTGACCTCTTCCTTTGCGCCCTCGCAGAATTCCGTGCTTTCAAAATCCTCACCCTCATACTCATAGGAACCGTGGTTCTGGATGGTCACATTAAAAATGAACTGCGGCTGGCCGGGGGTCTTTTCCTCCATGATCTTCTTGACCATGCGGTAATTCTCTGCATCGCTCACAAAGCCGCGGATATAGTCCAGATCTCCGAAATACAGGGATTCTTCCGTGCCCTCAGGAAGCGTCTCGAGCATTTCCTCCGTGACCTCGCCAAAGCTCTCGCCCGTCACAAAACGGTCAAAGCCCATGAGCGGATAGTTCGTCTCACGGTTCCACTCGATGCCGTGATAAGGGTGCACCGCACAGGTGTCATAACCGAGCGTCTTCAGGGATGCAGCAAGCGAATCGGTCTCCTGTTCGATGAACTGGTTGTAGGGGATGGCCGTCACCGGCAGGAACGCCATGCTGCTGCCGGTCAGGAATTCCCATTCGGAATTGCAGGTATAACCGCCGTAGACGGATGTCAGCGCCCGTCCCTTGATGCAGTTTCCCTCGAGGCTGTGTATGTAGGGCAGCACATCCTGCGTCAGCGGAAGCGAGCCGACAAGATCATAGTCGGCAAGGGACTCGTTCATAATGACGATGAGATTCGGACGGGATTCTTCGATGACTCCACCGCTGCAGGCGAGGGCCTCCTTGGCATTCTCGGCCGAATAGCCGGTCGGTTCGTTCACATCATGCTGCTTCAGCTCCACGAACAGCGAGTACAGCACGCCGTTTTCCCGTGTGAATTCATTGATGTTGAATTTGATGTCACCGTCGTTGTAGTTCTCCATGCCCGAAAAAGCCGCAATCACAGCCGAAAAGCACAGCACCGCAGATCCGCCCAGTGCCATGCGGCGGCGGTGGGGCTTGTCATCATACCGGCGCATCAGTACAAGGCCGGCTGTCAGCGCAAGCACACTGCAGATGATGTCCTTGATCATGATGGGCGTGAACTCAAAGCTGTAGCGGCTCGACAGACGCATGGCATCGAACAGGCACATGAAATCGCCGATCTGGAAAGCAAGCGACCGCACATTGATGGAAAATTCGTTGGCAATCGACAACGCCAGCATCAGCACGGTGATGGCGATCATGGATGGCCGGATCCGCCGCATCAGCAGGAAGAACAGCCCATAAAACAGCCCCATCAGCAGAATATTGAAAATCTGGACGTACCAGACAACATTGCAGTACAGCAGAATCTCCAGTACGATCGGATAGCACACTGCCATCACAGCGGCCGTCCGGTCGCGCGTAATGGCCGGCAGCGTCCACTCTATCTTCTTCATTATGACCTCATCTCTTTCTATCTGACAAATTCCCCTGATACAATCGCATGACAATTGTACGGAATGCACAAATTGAATGCATCTCTTTTATTCAATTATACCAGAATCGAAAAGTGATGTCAAGGGGGAAAGTGCTTAATTTTTGATTAAGACATCCCGATAAAATGACGTCGGCACGGTCTTTCCGATCAAAAGCAAAACTCCCCGCCGCAAAGCAGGGAGCGTCGCCTTAATATTCATCGGGATGTCTCGGTGGTGGTGCTCTCAGCAGTCGCATCCATCAGGTCGCGGCCGTCTTCGATCGCATCGCTGATGAGGGTCTCACCGCCGTCAATGACATCGCTGACGATATCGCCGCCGTTTTCGACGGCATCGCTGAGCATGGTACCGGCATCATCCAGAAAACCATCCGTATCCTCGGTCACGGTTTCCGTCACCGTGGTAATCGTAGTGGTTCTGTCCTCGGTCTCTGCCTCGGACGGCAGATCATCCCTTCTGCTGCAGCCCGACAGCATCACCGCTGCGGCCAGTGCTGCAGGCATCCATTGCCATTTTCTGTGCATTGTGCTTCTCCTTTCCCTGTCAGGGTCACCGACATGCTGCGTCGGTTCGGTGATAGTATTTCCCATTCACTGCACTTCATCCGTGCAGGCTATGTTTTTGTACATTTTGCACAATCCAAACAAATCGAATATGTATGCTTCCATGATTTTTAGACAAAATCCTTGCATAAGCCGTGCAATCGTGGTATAATCAGTAGGTCAGAAAAGGAGGTTTGCCATGACAGCGAAGGAAGAATTTACATCCATCTATCAGCAGTACATCCAGCGTCCCGGCGCACAGCGTCTTCTGGATTATCTCAATTCGGATGCCAGTGATTTTTTCACGGCACCCTGCAGCACACGCTTTCACGGCTCCCATGAGGGCGGCCTTGTGGAGCACAGCGTCAATGTCTATCACTGCCTGAAGGATTATCTCACGAGACCCCGCACCAAGGAGCTGTACCGGATGGATTTCAGCGAGGAGACCATTGCACTGGTGTCCCTGCTCCATGATATCTGCAAGCTGAATTTCTACAAGACGGATTACCGCAATGCCAAAAACGCACAGGGTGTCTGGGAGAAGGTGCCTTACTACACCATCGATGACACACTGCCCTATGGCCACGGTGAAAAATCCGTGTATATCATTTCCAGTTACATGCGTCTGACCCGTGAGGAGGCATTCGCCATCCGCTATCACATGGGCTTTTCCGGAATCGAGGATAAAAATTCCATCGGCAAGGCTTTTGAAATGTTCCCGCTCGCCTTTGCACTGAGCGTGGCGGACATGGAGGCCACTTATTATCTGGAGGGCGCGGAATAACCCCCATGGGGAGGATTCCCCGCATGCAATCATTTTACTAAGGAGTTTTATTTCATGAGTTGGTACGAAAACGCAATCATCTATCATATCTACCCCATCGGTTTCTGTGGGGCACCGAAATTCAACGAGGGCGGCGAACCCGTCAGACGTCTGGAAAAGGTGCTCGAATGGATTCCCCATCTGAAGGAAATGAATGTGGACGCCGTCTACTTCGGCCCTGTGTTTGAGTCGGTTGAGCATGGCTATGACACCATTGATTATAAAATGATCGACCGTCGTCTGGGCGACAACGCAATGTTCAAGCACATCTGCGATCAGCTGCACGAAAACGGCATCCGCGTCATCCTCGACGGCGTATTCAACCATGTCGGCCGCAAATTCTGGGCGTTCACCGACATCCAGGAAAAGGGACAGAATTCCCCCTACTGCGGCTGGTTCCAGAACCTCAACTTCGGCGGCCAGAGCCCCTGCGGCGACCCCTTCTGGTATGAGGGCTGGAACGGTCACTACAATCTCGTCAAGCTCAATCTCCAGAACCCCGATGTCTGCAATTATCTGCTCGACGCTGTGGGCTACTGGATGGATGAATTCAAGATCGACGGCATCCGCTTTGATGCGGCTGACTGCATCGACTTCAATTTCTGGAGAACCATCCGCAGCTTCTGCAAGAGCAGAAACCCCGAGTTCTGGCTCATGGGCGAGATCATCCATGGTGACTACAACCGCTGGGCAAACCCCGAGATGCTCGATTCCGTCACCAACTACGAATGCTATAAGGGCATCTGGTCTTCTCACAACGACCGGAATTTCTTCGAGATTGACTATTCCATCAACCGCCAGAGCGGTGCCGGCGGCGGCATTTACAGAAACATCGACCTCTACACATTTGTAGACAACCACGATGTGAACCGTCTGGCCAGCACCGTGACCGACCAGAGATATCTCCCCAGCTGCTACACTCTGATGTATACCATGCCCGGTATTCCTTCCATTTATTATGGCAGTGAGTACGGCGTGCAGGGCCGCAAGGAAAACAATTCCGATGACAATCTCCGTCCCTGCCTCGATCTGGGTCAGATGCAAAGCGAGAACACCGCACTCTATGCGCACATTGTGAAGCTCGGCCGCATCTACAAGGCCTATCCTGCTCTGCGCACAGGCGGCTACCGTACGGTCATCATCCGCAACCGTCAGATGATCTATGCCAAGGAGCTGAACGGCCAGACCGTCTATGTGGCACTGAACATCGATGATCAGCCCTGCGACCTGCAGTTCGGCACGCATTACGGTGCACTGGTTGATGTGATGAACGGCGGCAGCGTGCATGTGGACAACGGCAACGCCTTTGTGCATATGGAGCCGTTCTCGACCATGATCATCGTGCACGATGACATTGTCAACGTGGAACCCGAGCCGAAGGCCGCACCGGTTCAGACACCCCGTGAGGTGGCCGAAGGACAGCGCTACCGTCACTTCAAGGGCGGCGAATACACTGTACTCGCTGTGGCTAAGCACACGGAGACACAGGAGGAAATGGTGGTCTACAAGAGCGATGCCACGGGCGATGTCTGGGTAAGACCGAAGTCCATGTTCCTTGATAAGAAGGGCGATACCGACCGCTTCACAAAGATCGGCTAACCGATTGTTCCAAAAGGATTCCCTGCGGGGAATCCTTTTTTGGCAGCCGCCTCCCTTGACAAATCCTGCGAAATCCCTTACAATTAAGAAAGAATCAATTGACAGAAAGGAGCTGCTCCTTTGACATCTGAAAAGAAATCCCGTCCCCTCCCCCGATTCAATAAACGCCTGCATGCCATTGTCCATGCACGCCTGTTTCTGCGGTGGGTACTGCTCGCCCTGATCGTGGGGGGACTGCTCGGCCTTGTCGGAGCCGGCTTTGTACACAGCGTCAATGCTGTGACGGCACTGCGCAAGGCACATCTCTGGATTGTTCTCCTGCTGCCGGCCGGCGGTCTGCTCATCGTGCTGCTCTACCATCTGTGCCGCTCACGGAACGACCGCGGCACGAATCAGGTACTCGCCTCCATCCGCTCCGAAGCGGAATTGCCGCCGCAGATGGCACCGCTGATCTTTGTCTCCACCGTCATCACCCACCTATTCGGCGGCAGTGCGGGACGTGAGGGTGCGGCACTGCAGCTCGGCGGCAGCATCGCCAATACCATGGCAAGACTCCTGCATCTGCGGAAGCGGGACAAGCGTGTGCTCATCCTCAGCGGCATGAGTGCGGCATTTTCAGCTATTTTCGGCACGCCCATTGCGGCGGTGATCTTTGCGCTCGAGGTCGGCTGCGTCGGCAGCATGCAGTATGCGGCACTGGTGCCGTGTGCGGTGGCGTCCCTGTCGGCTTCCTATCTCTCCGGCCTGCTCGGTGCCACACACGAGCATTACCTCGTTGCGGGCATTCCTGCGCTTGACCCCCTTTCCGTTCTGAAAGTCCTTGCGCTCGGCATTCTCTGCGCTCTCGTCAGCATTCTCTTCTGCAATACGATGCAGAAAACAGCTGCCCTGCTGCGCCGCTTCATCAAGAATCCCTACCTGCGTATTCTGGCTGCGGGTGCGGCAGTCGCAATCTGCGGTCTGCTGCTCGGCACGGGCGATTATTTCGGCACGGGTTCGGATGTGATCGTCCGTGCATTCACGGGAGATGTGGACTGGTACGCCTTCCTCCTGAAGATCCTGTTCACGGCCGTGACGCTCGGCGGCGGCTACAAGGGCGGCGAGATCGTCCCGACCTTCTTCATCGGTGCAACACTGGGCTGCACAGCCGCTCCGCTTCTGGGGCTTTCGCCCTCGCTGGGTGCGGCACTCGGCATGGCAGCACTCTTCTGTGCGGTGACAAACTGCCCGCTCGCCTCGCTCTTTATTGCAGCTGAACTGTTCGGCATGGAGGCCATGCCCTTTTTCCTGCTGATCATTGCAGTCAGCTATCTGCTTTCGGGCTACTGGGGACTCTACAAGGAGCAGAAGTTCCTGCAGTCCAAATTCACGGGCGCACCCGTCAGACACAAGACTCATAAATAGGAGGCTCTCATGATCGAAGCTGTGATTTTTGATATGGACGGACTGATGCTGGACACGGAAAAGCTGCTGGCACAGTTCTGGATGCAGGCCGCACGGGAAGCGGGCTTTCCGATGGAACTGCATCATGTACTCGGCATCCGGAGCCTTGCGGCGATCTATGCAAAGCCCCATTTGCAGGGGATTTTCGGCGAGGACTTCGACTACGAACGCATCCGTGCAAGACGCCGTGAGCTGACCGCTGCGCATATTGCCGCACATGGCATTGAAAAGAAGCCGGGACTTGATGCCCTGCTTTGCTATCTCAAGGCGCACGGCTACCGCACATGCGTTGCCACAGCCACCGATCGGGAACGCACGGATCTGTATCTGAAGCAGATCGGTGTGCATCATTTCTTCGATGCATTCGTATGCGGTGACATGGTCACCAAGGGCAAGCCCGATCCCGAGATCTACCTGACGGCCTGTCAGGCACTCGGACTGCCGCCGCAGAACTGCATGGCTCTGGAGGATTCGCCGAACGGCATTCTCTCGGCACATGCGGCAGGCTGCATGGCGGTCATGATTCCCGATCTTTCCCAGCCGGATGACGCACTGCTCGAACGGATGGCGGCCTGCGTGCCGGATCTGACACGAGTGATTGATCTGCTTGAATTACTTGAGGAGGTACAGGATGGCCAAACCCAATGCATTTGATATTCCGGGACTGTATTATTTTCAAAGCCGGAACGTATTTACCGGAAGCCGGCAGGATTTCAATTTCCGCATCGAACCGGGCGACGTGATGAAGGTCACAGTCTGGCACGGCTTTCTCTGCTCAGAGCTGGCCGAAGCGGAGCATACGGCGGAATTCCCGATTTCTGCCGAAGGCCATGCCGAAATGCTTGCATGGCTCGAAGAACGGTTCCAGAACAAATAAAAAGAGGAGAACGTACATGAACCCCAAGCCCTTTCCGCTTCCCAGCGATCCCGATGCCTTCTGCCGTGATGACTGTCCGATGATCGGCGGCATCCCGCAGTACATTCAGATCCGCAGCACAAATCCGAAGCATCCCGTGCTGCTCTTTCTGCACGGCGGCCCCGGCGGTGCAGTATCGGGACTCAGCCACATTCACCATGCCGGATGGACGGCTCATTTCACCGTTGTCAACTGGGATCAGCGCGGCAGCGGCCGGACGTATTCTGCCAATCCCGGCCGGAAACAAGAGATCGCACAGACCGGCACCATGGAGGACTATATGCGTGATCTTGACGATGTCATCGCCTATCTGCACACAGTACTGTCCTTTGAAAGGCTGATTCTGGTGGGATTTTCATGGGGCAGTGCCATCGGCTCGGAGTATGCAAGACGGCATCCGGAACATCTGCTGTGCTATGTCGGCATCGGGCAGCATGTCTGCTACCGTGATGCGATCCTGACGACATGCCGCACGATGCTCGATATGGTGCCGCCCGACAGCAGGGACGCTGCAAAGCTCCATGCCATCATCGACACCTTTCCCGCAGAACCCGTCTGGGACCGGACACTGATGCACTGCATGCGTCACTTCATGCCGCTTTCGATGCGGCTCATTCTGCGGCACGCCAAGCGCATCACCCCGTCCGAAATCCTGCGCTCTCCGCAGATGACATTCCGTGAGAAATGGAGTGCCCTTCTGCCGGATTACAGCCGGTACCGGCAGTCCTATGCCACAATGCTGGGTTATGATTTCCGTCACGACCTGCATTTTGATGTACCGGTGCTGTTCGTATTCGGACAGGAGGAAAACGTCTGTCCCGCTTCCCTTCTGGAAGCTGTTTTCCCCGAAATCACAGCCCCCGAAAAACAGCTCGCCGTCATCCCCGAAGCATCGCACAGCTGTTATTTCGATCAGCCCGATGCCTTTATGGAGGTGCTGCTGTCGTTCCTGCAGCGCATCTGAACGCACCGTCCGCTGGGCGCTCTTATCGGAAAAACAGTGACGTCTGATCAAATGAACAAGCCCCTCGTTCAGAAAACATGTTTCTGAACGAGGGGTATTTCGTTATTCCATTGTAATACTATCAGCGATGCTTTTGTATATCAGCAGAACTGTTCACGGTAGCGTGCGGGCGCACAGCCCTTGGCCTTATGGAACTGTCTTGCGAAGTATTTCTCATCGTTGTAGCCGCAGTGCCTTGCAATGGCAAAGATGCTCATTGCAGTCGTGCAGAGCAGATAGCATGCGAGCATTGTGCGTGCATGAATACAGTCCTGAATATAGCTCTCTCCAAGGCATTTTTTGTAGGTTACACGGAAATAGCCGTCGCTCATGCAGAGGGTCTTGCAGATTTCCTCCGTGGCAGGTGCCTTTTTCGGCTGCTCATAGATGCGGCTTCGCAGGGTGAGCATGGTGCGGTAATGGGGATGTGCAGCGCGCTTTGCCTGGTCGGATGCGGCATCGGCGGCACGCTGTGCGGTTTCCTCGCAGAGGGCATCGGCGGCACATTCATCAGGCGGGCCATCCCATGATGCGCAGACGCACTGCACCTGACTTTCATCGAAGCGTCCGCAGAGTGCGTGATGCAGCATGACGGAGAGCTTTTCCTCTCCCTGTGTGCCGCTTCGGTCGAGAATCAGCAGGACATCCTCCTCCGCACGGCAGAAGATGGCATGCGGCCCGAAGGCCTGCTTCACGGCCGATGCGGCAGCGGAGAGCACATCACTGCGGAGATTCTCACCGAAGCGGTACTCCGCATCCGCCGGAACGCAGAGCCGCACGGCATGCAGACTGCCGGCAGAGCGGGAGCGGCTGCTTGTCTGCAGAATCGTCAGAAACTCGTTCCGATGATAGAAGCCCGTCAGGGCATCATAGAGTGTGGACACCCGCTGGCATTGCTTCAGGTAGTGGATGTCATTCTTCATGCGCAGGAATTCAAGGGTGTTGGCAACGGTTTTGTTCCATTCACGGAAGCTGAAATCATAGCACTGCGGCGTATCATAAACCAGCACCGCACAGCCCATGAGCCTTGTCTGAAAGCAGAGAGGCGTCACGCAGTACAGTGCGGGGGCATCACGTTCTTCCAGCAGGGCGGGGATAAGATGCGCGCGGCAGCAGGATACGGGCATGCCGGAAACATCTTGCGGCCGGATGCGGCTGCACAGGAAGGTTTCACCGTCATAGGCGGGTGTATTCCAGCCCTTGTCGAGGCAGAGATGGAGTGCGGCGGCACCGTGGAGCAGGTAGAAGAAATCCTGCAGCACGGCCGTATATTCGGCGAGGGAACGGCATGTGGTGAGCCTTGCGGAGAACTGTGCCACGGAAATCATGGCGGTGTGATACTGCCCGATGCGTGCGTGCAGGATCTCCGCATTGAGCTGGGCACTGTTGATGCCGCAGCGGCAGGTGTTGCCGCAGATAAGGCGGTTTTCTTCTGGAACAGCGGGGCATGCCTCCCCGAGTACGAGAGCAGCGGCACGCATGCCCATCTGCGTGCGGCCGCGGCGGAAGGTGGTGAGGGTCGGGTGGTGGAAGATGCGGCCATCCCCGTGATCGTAGCCCGTCACGCTGATCCGGTCGGGGATGGGGACGCCGGCAGAAGTGAGCACATCACACAGGCCGTAAGCCATGTAGTCGTTGGTACAGATAACGGCCTGCGGCATGGGCAGATCGCCGCTGAGATAACGTGCGGCAAGCTGCTCGCCGGAATCATTCCAGAAATTTCCGTAATGCACATGTTCCGGCCGGAAAGGTATCCCATACCGCTCGAAGGCACGGCGGCAGCCCTCGACACGGACATCGGACACGGGAATGTGACGGGGCCCGGTCAGGATATCGATGTCCGTCAGACCGTGTACGGTGATGAGGTGCGCAGCGATCTCTTCAAGATCGGCCATATCATCGGAGCGGATGCTGGAAAAGCCCTCGGCTGTTCCGCCGATGATGACCGCAGGGATGCCGCACCGGCGGACACGTTCAAGCAGCGGTTCGATCTGCTTCTGATCGAAAAAGGATTCCGCAGTCACAATCACCCCGTCGAACTGTTCGGGCTGAAAAAAATCATAGATAATGTTCTCGAAATTGAGCAGCGTGTCAAGGCTCCAGTGGTTGTAGACATTCGAGAATACCACCACATCGGCATCGAAGGAAAAAGCCGTCCGGGCAATGCCGTCAAGCAAGGCTCTCTGCTCGCTGTCATCTGCGCGTGCTGTGATCACGGCAATTCGTCTGCGCATCGTCATGCACCTCCTCTTTCTTCTATTATAGCGGATCTGGCGTCCGCCGTCAACCATAAAAGTGCATATTGTGTAGATAAGGTGGACAAAACGTATTTCGGCAATTGACTTCGTGCGGGACAGGGGGTATAATGGGGATAAGAATTAAGCAGAGGTGACCGCTATGAAACGCATCATTCCCAATGACAATCCGTTCAAGCCCGAAAATTGTGCCAATCCCCTGTCTCCCAATGTATTCTGTGCCGATCCCACCGGCGTGGAATATGAGGGCAGACTCTATGTCTTCGGCACGAATGATCACCAGCAGTATGACGCTGTGGGTGACGAGGGCCGAAATACCTATGAACACATCCGCTCCTTTGTGATCCTGTCCACGCACGACATGGTCAACTGGACATATCACGGCATCATTGACACCGCAAGGATTGCCCCCTGGATCCGGAATTCGTGGGCACCGTCCGTGATTGCCCGTGTGGAAGAGGACGGTCTGACGCATTTCTATCTCTATTTTTCCAACAATGGCTGCGGCGTGGGGGTGCTGACGGCGACCCATCCGCTCGGCCCCTGGCACGATCCCCTCGGCAAGCCCCTGATCTATCAGAACATGCCGGGACTGGAGAACTGTCCCTCGCCCTTCGATCCGGGTGCCGTCATTGATGAGAACGGCACGGGCTGGCTGGCCTTCGGCGGCGGCACGGAAGCAAGGGGTTCCGAGGTCTACTCCACCGTGCCAAAGATCGTACGGCTCGGGGCGGATCTGCTCTCCTTCGACAGCGATTTCATTCCCATCCGGACGCCGTATTTCTTTGAGGCAAGCGAGCTGAATGTGATCGGCGGAAAGTTCTTCTACACCTACAGCACCGACTGGCAGCCACGTGACAACTGGGATCGCAAGGACCTGCCGGCACCGGGCATCTGCAGCATGGGCTGCATGACAAGCACATCGCCCCTTGACAGTGACAGCTGGGAATGCCGCGGCGGCTTCTTCAGCAATGCGGGCGATGCCGGCATGGATTGGTGCAACAACCACACCCACATCATGCATTTTCAGGGCATCCGCTATATACTCCATCACACCATGCACATTCAGGAACGCATGACGACCAAGGGCGGCTTCCGCTGCATGTGTGCGGAGCGTTTGCCCGAAACCGGCGAGGATTTCCCGTCCGTCAAGCCCACCCGTGAGGGCGTTTCGCAGACGATGCCCCTCTCTCCCTTTGTGCCGCACAGCGGTGCGGAGATGTGCACCTGCGCTCAGATCGGCTATGTATCCTGCGGCCTCGGTGAGATGGCCGTGCGTGCACTGACAGCGGGTGCATGGACATTTGTGCGGGGTGTGGAGTTTGGCGAGGACGCCGCTCAGCTCCGCCTGACGGCAAAAGGCAAGGGTACCATCGAACTGCGTTGCGATGAGAGGGATGCCGAACCCATCGCCGGCATTGCAATCGATGCCGATGCATGGACAGCGTACACAATTCCGCTGTCCCTCAGAGGCAGGCACGATATCTATCTCGTTTTCTCGGACAAGGATATCTGCCTCAGAGAGTGGCAGACACAGAAAGAGGAGGACATGGCATGAAGAAGTATTTCCGGAATGCCGCAGCACTCATCTGCAGTGCTGCACTGCTTCTGACGGCGGGCTGTACGAAGGCGGAGAAGAAGGTGATCGACAGTCTTCCCGCAGGCAGCCCCATTACCGCACGCAGTGAGCAGGTATATAAGACGCAGCGCAATGCCAACCCCCTTTCCGGCATTGTATTCTGCGCCGATCCCACAGCCGTGGAATATGAGGGCCGTCTCTATGTGTACGGCACGAACGACACCCAGCAGGCCGAGCAGGACACGACCAACGACTACGATCAGATCCGGTCGCTTGTGGTCTTTTCCACGGACGATATGGTCAACTGGGTCTACCACGGCCGGATTGAAACGGGCGAGATCGCCCCGTGGATCCAGAACTCCTGGGCACCCTCCATTGTCTCCCGCAAGGAGAAGGACGGCAAGACGCATTTTTATCTCTATTTCTCCAACAACGGAAGCGGCGTGGGTGTGATCACCGCCACCGATCCCCTCGGCCCGTGGAGCGATCCGCTCGGCAAGCCGCTGATTTATCAGAATATGGAGGGACTGGAAAACTGTCCTGCGCCCTTTGATCCGGGCGTGTGCATCGATGAAAACGGCACGGGCTGGCTGTCCTTCGGCGGCGGCGTGGGGGCTTCCGGCAATCCCGTACATACAAAGGTGCCCAAGGTCGTACGGCTCGGGGAGGATCTGCTCTCCTTCGACAGCGAATTCGTCTCCATCGATGCGCCGTATTTCTTCGAGGCAAGTGAGCTGAATTACATCGACGGCACCTATTATTACAGCTACAGCACCGACTGGCAGCAGCGGGGTACCGGCTGGGATTATGAGGGCATCGACCCGCCGCCGACCTGCAGCATGGCCTATCTCACGACAAAAACGCCCCTCGACAGCGAAAGCTGGACGTACCGCGGTGCGTATTTCTACAATTCCGGTCAGAATGCGGAGGGGGAATCCGGTCTGCGCTGGGGCAACAATCACACGCATTTCTGTGAATATGAGGGAACGAATTACATCTTCCATCACACGCTCCTGCTGGAGGAGCTGCAGGGCGGCACAGCGGGCTTCCGCAGTCTGATGACCGATTATCTGCCCATGGACAAAGCGACCGGCGAGATTCCTCTCACAGCTGCCACAAGACAGGGCGTCAAGCAGATCCGTCTGCTCGATCCCTATGCTGAAAACAACGGTGCAGTGATGTTCACATCCGCCGGCATCGGCTATGGTACGGGCGTGAATCCCGCCGCAGTGAGTCAGGAAGCGGGCGCATGGGTCTGCGTGAAGGGCGTGGATTTTGGCTATGGTGCGTCCGAATTCATGGCACAGGTGCAGGGTAAGGGCAGGATTGAAGTGCGGCTCGACGATGTGGACGGTGAATGTGCCGGCTGGATCGAATTCGACTGTACCGAACCCACATGGGTACGCAGCACAGATTTTGCCGCTTTTGAAGGACGCAATCACAACCTGTATTTCGTGTTTTCTTCAGAAGGGATTGCCATGCAGGCGTGGCAGTTTACCAAGGCAGAAGAGACCTGCCGTCCGGAGGAACCGATCGATGCGGCCGAGAAACCCTATCGCACGATTGTGATTTCCGGTCAGACGGAGAATCCCGGCCCGAGCCATTCGGCAGTGCTGGAAGTCACGGAAAACGGCGATTATTCCGTGAAATCCACCGCATTCGACAAGGAGAGCGATGTGCTGAATCTCGGTTTCATCAATACCGACCCCGCCGCTTCCTACAAGGTCTATGTGACCTCACTCAGCCTTGAAACGGCGCAGGGCATGGTGGAGATCCCTGTCGGGAAAGAACTTGACCCCGCAAGTGCCGCAACCAATGGTCTGGCCAATGGCTGGGGCGGTGCCGCACTTGGCTCCGTGATCTACGGCACAGCCGAAACAGGGCTGATTGCTGCGGAAACCGAGATCGACTGGATCGGCTACCGCATGGCGCTTCTGGTGGACGGACAGGAAGTGCCGTACACCTCCATCACCTACAACATCACCGTCAGCGGACTCACGTTTGACGAAACGAATCAGTAAAGGAGAATGACGATATGAAACGACTGACAAGTATATTCCTGTCGGCAGCACTGCTTGCTTCTGCAATGCTGCCGGGCACGACAGCAGCCGACAATTCCATGCGTGACATGACCACAATGGAGATCGTGGCCGATATGGGCATCGGCATCAACCTCGGCAATACCTTTGAGTCCTGCGGCGACTGGATCACGCAGTGGGGCGACGGCACGCCGAATGCCTATGAAACCGCATGGGGCAGCCCGACCGTCACAAAGGAACTGATTGCCGGCTATGCGGATGCGGGCTTCGGCGTGGTGCGTGTGCCGGTGGCATGGTCAAATATGATGGCCGATGACGGCAGCTATACCATCCATCCCGATTACATGGCACGCGTGCATGAGGTTGTGGACTGGATTCTGGAGGAGGATATGTATGTCATCCTGAATCTCCACTGGGACAGCGGCTGGCTTGAGAAGCTGCCGGAAAATCCGGACATGTGCATGGAGAAATACACTGTGATCTGGGAGCAGATCGCCGAGGAATTCAAGGATTACGGCGATTATCTGATGTTTGAGTCCCAGAATGAGGAGCTTGGCTGGGACAGCCTCTGGAGCCGCTACAGCAGCAGCACGGCGGGAAAGGCCGAATCCTACAGCTATGCCAACGAAATCAACCAGACCTTTGTGGAAATCGTGCGTTCCTCGGGCGGCAATAATGCGGAGCGTCATCTGCTGATTGCGGGCTATGATACGGATATCACCCTTACCTGCGATCCGCTGTTCGTGATGCCGGAGGATCCGGCCGGACGCTGTGCAGTTTCGGTGCATTACTACACCCCCGCCGGCTTTGCACTGCTCGAAGAGGATGCGGACTGGGGCAAGGCATCATCCACATGGGGCTCGGATGCCGATTATCAGGAACTGAACCGGCTGATGGATACTCTCGATGCCAGATATGCATCACAGGGCATTCCGGTCATCATTGGTGAATACGGCTGCCCGAAAAAGAACAAGGAGCCGGAATCCGTCCGCCGATTCCTGACAAGCGTCTGCGAAGCGGCCCTTTCCCGCGGCGGCATGTGCCCCGTTCTGTGGGACATCACCGATCTTCATTATGACCGCAGTACCTATCAGATGACGGACAGTGAGCTGAATCGTCAGCTTCTTGAAGTGCGTGACCGTTATCTCCCGCAGTCTGTAAAGGGCGATGTCAACGGTGACGGTGCCTTCACACTGCTCGATGCTGTCATGATGCAGAAATACCTGCTTGGCACCGGCACGCTCACAAAATCCGCAAACGGCGATCTTTGCGAGGATGGCCGCATCAACGGATTTGATCTGGCCTGGCTCAAGAGAATGCTTATTGAAAAGTGATATTGTAACTGCAAAGCCACCCGTCGTGAGATGGGCGGCAGTTTTTTGGGATTGCACCACTTTGATCATATTGATGCAACCAATGAACGTAAAACCCCCATGATGAAGCAGAAAGCTCAGCATGGGGGTGTTTTCTATTCGGCTGCGGGATGATACTCCATTGGGAATATCAGCCGCAGTACGGGGTGTCTTTTTCTATGTCTTGGCAGATTAACCGAAGTATCTCTTCAGCAGACCCTCGAAAGCCTTGCCGTGTCTTGCTTCGTCTCTTGCCATCTCATGAACAGTGTCATGAATTGCATCGAGGTTCAGCTCCTTGGCACGCTTTGCCAGATCCAGCTTGCCCTGTGTTGCACCGTGCTCAGCAGCCACTCTTGCTTCCAGATTCTCCTTTGTGGAAGCAGAAACAACCTCGCCCAGCAGCTCTGCAAACTTCGCAGCATGCTCAGCCTCTTCATAAGCAGCCTTCTCCCAGTACAGGCCGATCTCAGGATAGCCCTCACGGTGTGCCACTCTTGCCATTGCCAGATACATACCAACCTCGGTGCACTCGCCCTCGAAGTTCGCTCTCAGACCTGCGAGAATCTCCTCATCCGTCACTGCCTTTGCAACGCCTACCTCATGCTCACATGCGAATACCAGAGCCTCGTCATCATTCTTCTCAATGAACTTGGAACCCGGTACCTTGCACTGAGGACATGCCTCAGGTGCAGAATCACCCTCGTGAACATAACCGCATACAGGACATACATACTTTTTCATAATAATTTTCTCCTTTTAATTGATATTTGCTGCATTAGATTTCAGCCGCCGCAGCTGCAGCTTTCCGGCATTCTGTACAGATTCCGTACAAGGCCAGCTCGTAGGAATCGATCTGCACACCCGCCATGCCGTTCATGACGTCAAGCAGATCCCCCATCCACACATCCTCCAGTCCGCCGCACTGGCGGCAGAGCATGTGCTCGTGGAACTTCACGTTCCGGTCATACCGGTCGGGGGCACCGGCAATCGGGATGCGGCGGATCTCACCGGACTGCTCCATCAATCCCAGATTCCGGTACACCGTCCCCATCGCAATGCAGGGCATCTGCGCCTTTGCGAGCATGTAAATCTGCTCGGCTGTCATATGACCAGGGGTCTCCCGTATGATCTCTGTGATCAGACGTCTCTGTTCGGTCATTTCCGTCACCTCCGTTAGGATTAAGAATCATTCCTAATCCTGTTGTGATTTCATTATATCATATCTTCTCACCTTTGTCAACCCCTTTTTCAAAAATATTTTTCGATTCGCTCAACCTCCATTTTCGTCTTGCAACCCGTATAAAATCAGATTTTATTCATTTGATGTTCATAAACTCATCTTTCAAAACGGGCAACGCCGCTCATTTCCATTTTATAGATTTAGATGAAATCCACAAATCAATCTCCTAATCGATGACTTAACCGTCAAAACAAAATTTAATTTAAGTAACCAGTTCACTGTTCTCTTAGTTAAAATTCTATGTTATAGTGCCTGTTTAAGCAAAAATGTCACAAAAAATTATTGTTTGATACATTAACTAATTCAATTTTTGTGCTAAACTTACAAAAAAACGTATCTTCTTTGTATAATATACCACTTGTAATTTTTTACCTGTTGTGCTATAATTGTAATCACAAAATATATTAAAGGAGTTTTCACGATGAACACGAAAACGATTAAGAAATGGCTTGCTTCTGTTCTGGCCATCACAACAGCTGCAAGCATGCTTCCTGTTCACGCTGTGTACGAGCCCACAGCTACAGGAAGCTTAGGGGGAATTATGACTCAGGTCGGCACACTTTCCAAGGCAAGCACTGCCAGCGTATCCATTACCGCAAGTGCAGGCTATCAGGAGGGTGCCTATGTACAGTGGTCCGCAGTGACCGGTGCTTCCGGTTATAATGTATACTGCGACGGTGTACAGCTCGACACAATGCTCGTAAGACAGTACGCTTCCTATTTCAGAGCGGATGCAGTCGGCATCACAGCCGGCAGCCACACCATCAAGGTTGTGCCGATCATCGGCGGCAGCGCAGACACATCCAAGGCTGCTGAAGTAAAGGTGACCGCAGAAGCACACGACCGCTCCGGTTATGCCTTCAAGAACGGCAAGGCAATGGGTGCGTACAATGCAGACGGTACACTCAAGTCCAACGCCATTGTTGTATATGTTACAAACGACAACAAGAACACCGTAACTGCTGACATCGATCCCGACGGCAAGGGCGTCCAGACCCTCACCGGCATTCAGAACATCATCACGGGATACAAGAAGGGCAAGGAAACACGCCCTATGGCCATTCGTTTCATCGGTAATATCACAGATCCCTCCACACTGACAAAGGGCGATCTGCTTCTGGATACCGTCACAGCCGGCATGACCATCGAGGGCATCGGCAATGACGCAACCTTCAACGGCTTCGGTCTGGTCGTGAAGAACAGCTCCAATGTTGAAGTCAGAAATCTCGGCTTCATGAACTGCAACAGCGACGAGGGCGACAACTGCGGTCTCCAGCAGGGCAACACCTACTGCTGGGTACACAACTGCGATTTCTTCTACGGCGATGCCGGTTCCGACGCTGACCAGGTCAAGGGTGACGGCGCACTGGATACCAAGAAGTCCCAGTATATCACACACTCCTACAACCATTTCTGGGACAGCGGAAAGTGCAACCTTCAGGGTGCCAACTCCAGCGATACATCTAATTATATTACATACCACCACAACTGGTATGACCATTCCGACTCCCGTCATCCTCGTGTAAGAGTGGCAACTGTTCACGTTTACAACAACTACTATGACGGCAACGCCAAGTATGGTATCGGTTCCACAACGGATTCTGATGTTTTCGTTGAGAACAACTACTTCAGAAACTGTGCAAAGCCCATGATCATCTCCACACAGGGCTCTGATACAGAGGAAACACTGTCCGGCGAGACCGGCGGCATGATCAAGGCTTACGGCAATATTGTAGAAGGTGCAGCCTCCTACAAGCCCTACAGCACAAACAGCTCCGATTTCGACTGCTATGATGCTTCCTCCAGAACCGAGCAGGTTCCGTCCTCTGTGACTGCTGCAAACGGCGGTGCAAAGTACAGCAACTTCGATACTGCAAGTGACATGTACAGCTACACTGTTGACGCAGCAGCTGATGTTCCGGCAATCGTGGAAGCTAAGGCCGGCCGTGTTGACGGCGGTGACTTCAAGTGGAATTTCGACGATGCCACTGAGGATAAGAATTCCAATGTGATCACTGCACTGAAGTCCGCACTGGTATCCTACAACGATTCCATCGTAGCCATCGGCAGCGGCTTCACTGACAGCACAACCACACCCGATCCCACACAGCCCGCAGAGACCACTGCTCCGCAGCAGACAACTGCACCCCAGCAGACAACTGCACCCCAGCAGACTACTGCTCCTGTGACAGCCGGTGACTATGTTCACAACTTCACAGAGAACGATATGGCCAGCACCTTCTATACCATCTCCGGCAATACATCTACTTCCAAGGGCACTGTAAACTACGGCGGTCTGACACTGACACGCTGCCTGAAGATGGAGACCGCAACCAGCATCACATTTGCCGGCAGCGGTACCCTGACTCTGGTATTCGCAGAAGCTTCCAAGAATGTGAATGTGGACGGCACAAAGTACACCACAGATGCAAACGGCATTGTGACTGTTAATCTGAGCGCCGGCAACCACACCATCACAAAGGCAGACAGCATCAACCTGTTCTACATGGTATTCTCCGGAGAGGGCAGCACACCGAGCACCACTGCACCTCAGGAGACCACAGCTCCCAACCAGACCACTACACAGACCACACCCACTCCCTCCTCTCCCGAGGACAGCATTACCGGCGATCTGAAGCTTGTAAGCGTGGGCGGCTGGAATGAAATCGCATACATGGTTATCTCCGGTGTAACAGACAGCGGCGTAACTGCTGTAAAGTACAGCGGCCCCACAAGCGGCGCTCTGACCGGTCAGGACTTTGAGTATCTGGTAAGAGATGTTGACAACGGCGTTCGTGTAGACATCCCCGGCCTGCAGGCAGGTACCTACACTGTAACCATGGAAACCGCAGCAGGTACTGTTACCAAGGGCGGCATCGTGGTTGGTGCACAGGATCGTTCCGGTTATGCACATTACAACTACACCTCCGGTGTCGGCGCTTACAACGACAACGGTACGCTGAAGGACAATGCCATCGTTCTGTATGTTACCGATGCCAATAAGGAAACCGTCAGCGTAACTTCCAAGGACGGCACAAAGGTAACCGGTATCGGCAACATTCTCAACTCCGTTGGTATGGATACCGGCAACGGTACCACATCCACCGGCGGCAAGACCAACACCAACCAGGGCATCATCCAGAAGCTCGCACAGGACGGCACGCCTCTCGTTGTCAGAATCATCGGCGATGTCACTGCTCCCTCCGGCCTGACTGCTTTCTCCTCTGTTGACTACGGCGGCAACGCCAAGGATAACGGCTTCATGGCAAGAATGAAGTCCGGTAAGGATATCACCATCGAAGGTATGGGTACGGATGCAACCGTAAACGGCTGGGGCTTCCACTTCATGTGCGAATCCGCTGCTCCGGAATTCGGTAAGAGCTTCGAAGTCAGAAACATCCACTTCCGCAATGTTCCCGAGGACTGCATCGGTATGGAAGGTGTACAGTCCGGCGATGCACTCACAGCTTCCGTAGAGAGATGCTGGATCCACAACTGCGAATTCTATGTACCCCACATTGCAAATCCTGCTGAATCCGACAAGGCTGAGGGCGACGGCGCATGCGACTTCAAGCGCGGCCAGTACTTCACAAACAGCTACTGCTACTATGAAGGCTACCACAAGACCAACCTCGTCGGCGCTTCCGATGACAACCTCCAGTATCACCTCACATATCACCACAACTACTGGAAGAACTGCGAATCCAGAGGCCCGCTGGCTCGTCAGGCTGACATTCATATGTACAATAACATCTTCGAAGGCCAGACAAGCTACTGCATGAACCCCAGAGCGGATGCTTACATTTTCTCCGAGTACAATGTATTCGAGAACAGCAAGAATCCCATGCAGATCAAGCAGGGTGCCATCAAGAGCTTCAATGACGTATTCACAAACTGCAAGGGCGATATGGACGGTACCATCGTAACCGATAAGAACGCCGTTGTTTCCTCCAACTGCAAGTACGCAAGCTTCGAGCTGGATTCCAGCCTCTGCTACATTCCTTCCGGCGACTACATCCTCGAGACCAATACTTCCCTGCTGAAGTCCCAGTTTGAGGACGTGGGCGGCTGTATGGATGAGGACAGCTACACCGGCGGCGATGTTGAAATCACTCCCACAGAGACCACAACTGCGTCTGCAACCAGCGACAGCGAAACCACAGCAGCTACCACCACTACAACTACCACAACCGTAACTCCCAGCGAGGGCGACGGCAAGGCAACCAAGTATGGTGACGTAAACTGCGACGGTTCAGTATCCATCGTAGACGTTGTAATGCTCAACAAGCGTCTGATGGGTGTTGAGTCCCTCTCTGCAGAGGGCGAGGCCAATGCCGACGTGACACTCGACGGCAAGGTAGAACCCGCTGACTCTCTGGCCATCCTCAAGTATCTGGTAGATCTCTTCGATCTGCCCGAGATCGGCTAAATCCCAATTCATTGTGGTTTAGATAAAAAATACATATCCCCGCAGCACCCTCTACGCTGCGGGGATATGTTTTTTATTTTGCAGGCAGGAACAATGCGCCGTCCGGAACGGGGCATTCGGGTTCTTTTGCATCGCTGCTGTAGCGATAGGACGGGATTGGGGAGGATTGTTCCGCATTGAAGACAAAACCCTCTTCTGCGCCGTCAAACACATAGATCCTGGGCGGATCATCGCTCGTGGTCAGGATAATCCCCCCATTCCGGAATGCATAGGTGCCCATCGGGAGATAACTCGAAAAATAGGAGTATGTGAAGCGGAAGGTGCCGTCCTGAAACAGCACCAGCTCCGGCGGGAACTGCTCCGGTGAGCGATCATAGCAATAGGTCATGTTCCGTCCCTTCACATTCGCAGCTTCATTTTCAAAATAAGCCCGTGCCATGCGGTCGCATTCTTCGCACTGTTTCTGCACATACCGCTGGGAATCGGTTCCCTTACCCCAGAGATGGATCGGGTATTTCTCCCGTATGGACGGCGCATATCTTGAACCGTCCTCAGCCTCCCAGTATTCGAGGATCCGCCAGGCACCATCCTCTTTCTTCACAGTAATGGCCGTCGGGATGTGACTGCCGCTTTCCAGCACAAGATCGCCGTCATAGCTGTATTCACGATAACACACCCACATGTAGAGTGTGCGGTGACTGCCCCTCTGCTTCGTCCCAAGCAGCTCCCATGACACAGCAGCATAATGCTCCGATGCACGCCCGTTCTGATGATGCGAGGCAATGCAGCTGTCAATATAGGTTTTCAGCCCGTCATCCGGCTCCCATCTTGTACCAAAAAAGCATACAACCGCCGTCAGACCCGCCAGTGCTGCTGCCAGAATCACCCAGAATGCCGGCTTTTTGTAATGGAGCACATGACGTACACGGTGCTCCACAGCCTCCTCACCAAATGCCACCGGACAGGGCGAGGGACGCCCGTGGCCCGTGCTGCACGAGATCAGTGCATGGGCATAGGGCTTCTTGTGCGATGCGCCCATCTCACGGATGACCATCTCATCGCAGGCATGCTCCGCATCCCGACAGAACAGAATGAAGCCGATCCAGACGAGCGGATTAAACCAGTGCAGCGTCAGTACCAGATAGCCGAGGGGCTTCTGCCAATGATCATGCCGCCGCAGATGGGCACGTTCATGGGCAATCACATATTGTGCCGTCTCCTCAGGAAGATCGGCGGGCAGATAGATGCGGGGACGGAAAAGCCCGAACAAAAAGGGCGATGGAATCCTGTCACAAACGCGGATGCCCTCCCCCATCGGAAGGGATGTGCGCACTTTTCTGCGCAGATTCAGCCAGCTCACCGCAGCCGTGAGGAGCATCACAAGCATCCCGCAAAGCCAGATGACGCTGCCGGCAAAGACGAGCACCTGCATCGGATTGACGCTGTCCCCCGCCTCCGGGGAAAGCTGCGCTGACAGCAGCGGATTCACTGCATCGTCCAGCGCTGCAATCCCAGTATCCACCGCAGGCGATGCCGCATACAGCATTCCCTGCGGCACAGGTTCCGCAGAAGGTGCAAATCCGATCGGCACAGGCAGCACAAACGGACAGACAAGCCGCAGTGCCGTCAGCGTCCACAATGTCCCCCGCAGCCAGTCCGGTGCCTTTTTCACAAGGGGCTGCAGCAAAAGCACCGCAAGCAGCAGCCAGCTCCCCGTCAGGCTCCGGTTCAGCACATGCAGAAACAGTTCTTCCATGTTCACCCCTCCTCATAGGCATCGACCATACGCCGCAGGCTCTCGATCTCCTCCGCAGTAAGGCGTTTTCTCGATGTGAAGGCCGCCAGAAACGCCGGCAGCGACCCGCCGAAGGTCTCCTCCACAAACTGCTCGCTCCGGCAGGCGTAAAACGCCTCCTTCGAGACGAGTACAGTCACCGTGCCCCCTTCGTTCCGGAACAGCCCCTTGCCGCACAGCCTCTTCAGCACTGTGTAGGTTGTGCTCTTCTTCCAGCCGAGCTCCGCTTCGCATCGTCTGACCAGTGCCGTGGATGACACCGGTGCACTCTCCCAGACCATCTCCGCAAAACGTGTCTCTGCCGCACCCATCTGGTATTCGTTCATACAATGACCTCCTTCAGTCTACATGTTGTAGTCCAATTCTATTCTACACCATGTAGACCATTTTGTCAAGGGGGATCTTCAAAAAAATACCCCCTTCACAACGGAAGGGGGCCAAGAGGAAAATCATGGAAATCAGAAACAAAAATCAGGCTGAAGCGAGTGCCTTGCCGAGTGCCGCACACTGTGCAAGTCCGTCGGCATCGGGCATTTCATTGATGATCAGGCCGTCTGCGATGAGATCTGCACCATCCGCCTTCACACGGTCCGTCCAGTCACGCATCCATGCACCGTCACCCCAGCCGTAGGAACCGAAGAGTGCCACCCGCTTGCCGGAAAGTGCACCTTCGCATGCGGCAAAGAACGGCTCAAACTCGCCCTCCTCAAGCACTTCATCGCCCATGGCCGAACAGCCGAAGGCAATGGCATCGTAGTCTGTCACACTGCCGGAGAATTCCGACACCTGGAACAGCTCTGCACCCGCTGCCTCAGCAATGGCCTTTGCCATTGCTTCCGTGTTGCCGGTGCCGCTCCAATAGATGACTGCTGTTTTCATAAATCTACCTCCATTACATTAACCTGAGTGCCTGATATAAATCACGGCCCTCATTCATTTTATGGCACAGATCATGTCTGCACTGATCATAGCTGGCGAACATTTTTCGGGCTGACTGTTCGCTGCCGTACACCTTCCAGCATCCGCAGAACTTGTAGTTTTCGCCGCGGTTTTCGATAAAGCCGATCACATCCTCCATCGGATAACCAAGGAAGATTCCGATTTCGTGCGGGAATTCACCATTTGCACGCATTCTCTCGGACAGTCTGTCAAGGCAGGCTCTCACAGTGAACTCACGATAGCCCCACTGCCGCAGCATGGACTGCACATCGGGCTGGCGGAGACGCTCACCAAGCTGCGCCACATTATAGACAAGCAGAAGCGTACGCCTGCGGCACTGGCAGAGAATGCGGGAACGCAGCCCCCGTTTACATGCGAGCCGGTTGAACTGCGATGCAGCCAGTACCACTTCCTGCTGCACGGCGTCGAGCGAAACAAGATTCGCACACTTGACACCCAGCAGCGTCGGTGCCGAATGCTGTGCAAGAATCCTCTGAAATGCGTTGTCGTATGTCATAAGGCACCTCCCTTTTTTCTTCATGATGCCCGGATTCGGGACGATTATTACTGGGAATGCATCGTTCGGTTAGCTCTTGCTAACCCTTATATATTATAGCATACAAGGATATTTTTGTCAAGTGCTGTTGCGCACGGCTTACTCAAAGATGGGATGATCAGAAATTTTTTCAAAAAACCTATTGACAAATGCTGTAAGGCATGCTATAATGTAAACAACATCAATATTATACAGCGTATAATATTGTGAATCAAACAAGGAGGGATGGTATGTTCCCGATCAGTGCAGCATTGCTGGATGCCATGGTACTCTCCCTTGTGGCGAGGGAAGAAACCTATGGCTACCGGATCACACAGGATATGCAGACGGCCGCAAAGGTCTCGGAATCCACACTTTACCCCGTTCTGCGGCGATTGCAGAAAACAGGAGCACTTGAAACATTTGACCGTGCCTACATGGGACGAAACAGGCGGTATTACCGCATCACAGCACTTGGCGAAGCCATGCTTACCCAGTACCGGATTGACTGGAAGGAGCACAAGACCCAGGTGGACAGCATTCTGATAAAGGAGGACGAACAATGACTTCTGCTGAATTTTTAAAGCAGCTTGAGAGCCATCTTTCCTCTCTGCCGGAGGAAGAACGCGAAAACGCAATGTCCTATTACCGCGAATATTTTGAGGAGGCTGGCCCTGAGGACGAGGATGCCGCCGCTGAACGGCTTGGCTCCCCGCAGTCCGTGGCAGAACGCATCATTCATGAGGTGGGCGATGCGCCCCAGACTGATGATGCGGCAGTGCATCCGGAAGAAAAGACAGAACCGGAAGCGAAAAAGACAGAACAAACCGCAGCACAGTACGATGTGCCCCCGCTTGCGGAAAAAGCGTCCGGCACAGCGGCAGCATCCGACTCTTCCAGTCACCTTCTGCTCGGCATTGTGCTGATCTGCGTGACATTCCCCATCTGGATCACGATTCTGAGCGTGGTATTCAGCATCATCGTATCTTTGGCCGCTGTGATCCTGTCATTTGCGGCAGCGGGGCTGGCAGCTCCGGTTACGGGCATCTTCATGATACTCGACGGCAGTCTTGGTCTGGGCCTGTATCAGATCGGCGGCGGACTGATGTGTCTCGGACTCGCCCTGCTGCTGTGGAAACCCTGCTATCTTCTCATTCGCTTAATCGTACAGAGCTGCATTAAAGGTGCGGGCCTGTTCTTCCGATGGATGTCGGGAAAGGAGAAAAATTGATGAAACTTGGCGTATTTTACTGGGCACTCTCTTCTGCGATTGTGGCCTGTGGTCTCGCACTGATGGTGACGGGAGCGGTGGTGCATACAAATACAAACGATCGTGTCAGCTTTATCGAAACGGCCGAAAACGTGACCGCACTGGATATTTCCCTGCGTGAGAGTGCACTGGAGCTGCGTTCCACGGACGATGCCGACGCATGCACCATTGAATTTGTCAACGTGGGCGAGGATGCCGGCATGTCCGAAGACGACGGCCTGCTGACCATTTACGATACAAAGAAGAAGTGGTTCAGTTTTCTCTCCTTCGGATGGCGGGATTATGACAGCAAGATCATTCTCACCGTACCGAAAACAGAGTACGAGAACGTCAGAATTGACCTTGGCCTGGCCGATGACAACAGCATCCGGAATCTGGCGTGCCTCGATCTGGATCTCGACATGGGCACGGGCGATGTTAACCTCAAGAAGGTGGTGGTTGCGCATGAATTCCAGTTCCACGGCGGCACGGGCAATGTGGACATCGAGTCGCTGGAGGTGGACAACAAGTTCACCATGGGTCTTGGCACGGGCAGCATTGAAATGAAGGACTGCCGCTTCGGCAGCGATCTGCTTGTCGATGCGGGCACGGGAGATTTCCGCTGCAAGGATATGACGGTGCTCGGCAATCTGGATGTCGATCTGGGCGCAGGCGACCTGAAGCTTGAGAAGGTTGACGTGGACGGCACATGTGAGTTCGACTGCGGCACGGGCAATCTCACTGCGGAAAAGAGCAAGTTCCATCAGCTCGACATGGACTGCGGTGCGGGCAACGTAACCATGAAGGATACCAAGCTGTTGGGCGATGTGGAGATCGATCACGGTGCGGGCAATCTCACCATTGAGATCGACGGCAAGGCAACAAACTACTGGCTCGACATCGATCAGGGTGCCGGAAAGCTTGAAAGCGGCGGCATTCCGATGGGCACGCCGCTTGCATCCGATGCCCACGTCATTCGTGTGGACGGCGGTGCGGGCAACATCCAGTTCATGATCAAGGACTGAATGGATTACCAGAATTTACATTGCCATCCCCCATTGACAAACAGCATAAAGACCGCTATAATAGTAGTGACGGTGCAAGGGGCATCGTCACTACTTTTTGGTTTAAGGAGCTGCCATGTCAAGGAAACTCACACATCATGCATTGCAGGCAACGGGTTCACGCAAGGATCTGCGGCAGCATGCGATATTTGAACTGATTGCAGATCTGCTTTCCCACAGTGAGGTGCAGGCACTGCGGCATTACCGGCATCACATCCGGACGACACGTTTTCAGCACAGTCTGAACGTGGCCTATTACAGCTATCTGCTCTGCCGGCTGCTCCGGCTGGATGCGGCATCGGCGGCAAGGGCAGGACTTCTGCACGATCTGTACCACTATGACACCAAGCGATTCACACGATCTAAACCCGCACTGCGGCATGCAAAGTACCACCCGATGCGGGCGCTGGAAAATGCAGAGCGTCTCTTTGTGATGAATCCGCGTGAGCGTGATATGATCGTAACGCACATGTGGCCGGTCACACTGCGGTTTCCCCGCTATGCAGAAGGCTATGTGCTCACCTTCGTGGACAAATACTGTGCGGTGATTGAATTTTTCGCCGGACGAAAGGCATATGCATAAAAAAGCCTCCCGAAAGGGAGGCTTTCAGTCTGTCAAAAATCCTTATTAGGTTCAAAGGACGGAGTCCTTTGGCGGGTTAGAGGGTACGCAGTACCCTCGCAATATAGCCCCTCCCCCGTTGGGGGAGGGGTTGGGGTGGGGGCAGTTACAGG
>SVNX01000031.1 GCA_015066665.1 Ruminococcus sp.
CTGCATGAAATTTCTGCTCGAAAATCTGCGTATTATTTTAGTGTCAACACTCCCTAAACTAAAAATACGAGTCCAGCCCTGCGCCGTTCAGGTGCAGTGGCTGGACGGGACTTTTTCGACAGACTGAACCCTCCATTTTCATGGAGGGTTCATGATTTATAGAACGTCTTCATTCTGATCGTTCGATCACCGTCAGGACAAAATCAACCGCAATCGTCCCCGCACAGCTAAGTCCGAGGATCCGGATCAGCAGTGCCGGTGCACGTTCTGTCAGCCGCATGACCAGTGGATGGAGCGCCTTCACAAGCAGCAGGCTCATCACACCGAAAATCACACTGCTCAGCAGCGAGATGCGTCCTTCGAACTGCAGCGGCCAGTCCGCATAGTTCCAGAGCTGGAAGCCAAGCCACGCCTCAAGCAGATATGAGCACACAAGCTCAAGCACCGTGACCAGAACCGTGCTTGCAAGGAACACATGGTACCACGCATTGCGTCTGTGGAACAGCAGAAGCAGTGCCAGACTCCCGAAGCCGTAAATCGGGCAGAGCGGCAGATGCAGAATGCCCCTGTCCGCATAGATGCCGTAGACCAGAAGGTTCAGCACCACTTCATAAAGCCACCCTGCAAAGCTGGCAATGGTGAACGTCAGCGCATGGCCGCAAAGCAGGGTGAAGATTTGTCCTTTGGTTTTGTCAGTCCGATCAGCCGATCTTGGCGAGGGCATCCTTGTCAACCAGCACAATGCCGCCCTCGGTCAGGGCAGTCTGTGCAGCGGCCTCGTCACTGACATGGAGTACGATGTAGGCACGCTGACCGATCTCTGTGATGCAGGCATAGAGATAGTCGATGTTGATCTTGGCGTCACCCAGAATGCGTGTGATCTCGCTCAGTCCGCCCGGATGATCCGGCACCTCAGCGCAGAGCACCTTGGTGATGGTGGACATCAGGCCCTTTTCGTTGAGCAGTACCTTTGCCTTGGCACAGTCGCTGACGAGCATGCGCACGATACCGAAGTCCTGTGTGTCGGCCAGGGACATGGCACGGATGTCAATGCCGCCTTCTGCAAGAGTTTCGGTTACTTTAACGAGCTGCTGCGGTTTGTTCTCAAGAAAAATAGAAAGCTGTTCTGCTGTCATACTTCTCTCCTCCTTAAATAATATTAGATTGCATCATGCAAATTATGCGCAGAATTCATAGCCCAGAGCGAAGGCCTTCTTGTTCAGCTCAATGAACTGGGGCTTGACAACCTGTTCGAGTGCTGCCATCCACTTGTCATAGTCGATGTGGAAATGCTTGGCAAGCTGACCCATGAGTACGATGTTTACACATCTTGCAGAGCCTGCCTGCTCAGCGAGTGCCAGTGCATCCATAGCCTCAAGATGGACGTTTTTAGCCTTCAGTTCGTCGAGAATCTCAGTGGGATATTCCGCCGCACCTGTGATGACGGGCATCGGGTCAATGCGCTGGGTGTTGGTGATGAGCACGCCGTCCTGCTTCAGCAGGGAGGCATATCTTGCTGCCTCAATGCGCTCAAAGGAAATGATATAGTCCGCTTCACCTGTCTGAATCACAGGAGAATAGACCCTTTCGCCATATCTTACATAGGTGATGACCGAGCCGCCTCTCTGGCTCATGCCGTGCACCTCGGATACCTTGATGTCGTAGCCTTCGTTCATGAGCACTCTGCCCAGCAGCTTGCTGGCAAGCAGAGAACCCTGTCCGCCGACACCGCAGATCACAATGCCTTTTGTATCCATAATATTAACTCCTTTACTGTGTGTTTTATATGGGGGCTCTGTTCCCAACCGGAACCCGTCCCCTCTGCCCTGCGGGCATCTCCCCACCCCGTGGGGAGTCACCCATACCCCCGCCAAAGGGGCGGCAAGTCGCCGCTGACATTCGCTGCCTTTTGCTTTGCAAGCGGCAGCAGCTGTCATTTGGATTTTGTGGGGTTGCTGATAATGAATCGGAGAACACCGTTCTCCTGTATCTCCTGCCCAAAGAATATGGTTCTTTCGATTCTAATGATTTGCCTTTGTACCCCATAGGGGTGCAATGGCAAATCGCCTTGGGATGCCAAAGGGATCACATCCCTTTGGCAGGGGGGATGGGGGACAGCGTCCCCCATTCAGTTAGTCAGTAATCGCACCAAAAGCGCACAGCTGTTCGCAAACTGCGCAGCCTACGCAGAGTGTTGTATCAATGGCAGCCTTGCCGTTTTCCATATGGATGGCGGGGCAGCCCATCTTCATGCACTTCTTGCAGCTCTTGCACTTGTCAGCATCCACCTTTACAGGGGGCTTTGCCTTTACGGACTTCAGCAGCACGCAGGGACGGCGGGAGATGATGACGGAGGGCTCAGCGGCAGCCAGCTCTTCCTTCAGTGCCTTCTCGCATTCGTCGAGGTTGTAGGGATCCACAACACGGACACGATTGATGCCGAGGGCATGACAGAGTGCCTCGAGATCGATCTTGGTTGCCGGATCGCCCTTGATATTGTAGCCGGTGGTCGGGTTCTGCTGATGACCCGTCATGCCGGTGATGGAATTGTCCAGAATGATGACAGTGGAGTTGGAACCGTTGTAGGCAATATTTGCCAGACCTGTCATGCCGGAATGCATGAAGGTGGAGTCGCCGATGACAGCAACGGTCTTGCCGTCAGTTTCGCCCTTGGCAGCCTTGTTGTAGCCGTGCAGACCGGAGATGGATGCACCCATGCAGAGGGTGGAGTCCAGTGCGCAAAGCGGTGCCACTGCACCGAGTGTGTAGCAGCCGATGTCGCCGTGTACAGTGATCTTGTTCTTGGACAGCACATAGTACATGCCTCTGTGAGGACATCCTGCACACATAACGGGGGGACGCATGGGGATGGCTGTATCCGCCTGAACGGATGCCTTCGGTTCCATGCCGAATGCAGCGGCAATGCTCTTCTGGGAGTATTCACCCAGGGGGGTGAACATTTCCTTGCCGATGCAGTCCACGCCGATGTTCTTGCAGTGCGTTTCGATGATGCCGTCGAGTTCTTCCACAACATACAGCTTTTCAACCTGTGCAGCGAAATCCTTGATCTTCTGCACGGGCAGGGGATTGACCATACCGAGCTTCAGCACGGAAGCCTTGTCGCCGAAGACTTCCTTCACATACTGGTAGTTTGCACCGGAAGTAATGATGCCGATCTTGGTATCGCCCATTTCCACACGGTTGATGGGAGAAGTTTCAGCAAATTCGGTCAGCTTCTTTGTGCGCTCTTCCACGAGGGGATGACGGCGGATGGCATTGCCGGGCATCATGATGTACTTGGCCGGATTCTTCTCATAGGGCTTGACTTCCGGCACAACACGCTCTTCCTGCTCCACAACACTCTGTGCATGAGCGATTCTGGTGCAGATACGCAGCAGGCAGGGGGTGTCGAAGTTCTCGGAAATCTCAAAGCCGAGCTTTGCAAATTCCTTGCACTCCGCAGAGTCAGCGGGCTCGAGCATGGGTACCTTGGCGCCGATGGCATAGTGGCGGGAATCCTGCTCATTCTGGGAAGAATGCATGCCCGGATCGTCCGCAACGCATACCAGCAGACCGCCGGTCACGCCTGTATAGGACAGGGTGAAGAGGGGGTCAGCAGCGACGTTCAGACCGACATGCTTCATAGCGCAGGCGGCTCTCACACCGCGCAGGGAAGCGCCGTAGGCAGCCTCCATGGCCACCTTTTCATTGGGTGCCCATTCGCAGTACATCTCGTCGTATTCTGCGGCAAATTCAGTAATTTCTGTACTGGGTGTGCCGGGATAGCTGGAAACCACCTGGCAGCCGGCCTCATACAGGCCTCTGGCAACGGCAGCGTTGCCGATCATCAAATCTTTCATTGGTTTTCCTCCTGTGGTGATGGATTGGGGAATTGCAAAAGCGGGGGGCAAGGGGTGGCAGCCCCTTGGCGGTGGAGGTGGTGCAGCCACCTCCGTATAAGCCCCTCCCCTCGGGGAGGGGCTGGGGTGGGGGAAGCTTTGCGGAGCTTTCCTAAAGCTTACTCCTCTTCGTTTCTCTTATCAATAATACGCTTCGCCTTGCCCTCGTATCTCTGAATGGTTCTGGGCGGTACGAGCGTCACCTTTGCCTGAATGCCGAGTACGGTCTTGAGCTTGAAAGCAGCTTCCTTCTGGAGGCGCTCCAGCTCAGAGAAGCTCTCGAGCAGGGACACATCGTTGATTTCGATGCGGACTTCGAGGTTGTCGGTATAGTTCTTTCTTGTGAGAATCAGCTCATAATGCGGCGAGATACCGTCGATATGTGCCATGACATCCTCGATCTGGGACGGGAATACGTTCACACCGCGGATCTTGAGCATGTCATCGCTTCTGCCCTGTACCTTTTCCATGCGGACATGGGTGCGGCCGCATTTGCAGGTGTCATAATGCAGACGGCTGATGTCCTTGGTGCGGTAGCGGAGCATCGGGATGCCTTCCTTTGTGAGGGTCGTGATGACCAGCTCACCCTTTTCGCCGCGGGGAAGCACTTCGCCGGTCTGGCTGTTGATGATTTCAGGGAGGAAGTGATCCTCGGCGATATGCAGACCGCAGCGGTGTTCACACTCACCGGAAACGCCCGGACCCATCAGCTCGCTCATGCCGTAGTTGTCGGTGGAGAACAGGCCGAAGCCCTTTTCGATCTTATCACGGAGCGCATCCGTGCAGCCCTCGGAGCCGAACAGGCCGATGCGCAGCTTGATGTCATCGTTCGTAATGCCCATTTCGTGAGCAACCTCGCTCATGTACATTGCATAGGAGGGGGTGCTGACGAGAACGGATGCACCGAAGTCCTTCAGGATTTTCGCCTGCTTCTGGGTATTGCCGGAGGAGATCGGAATGACGGAGCAGCCGATCTTTTCCAGACCGTAATGGAGGCCCAGTGCACCGGTGAACAGGCCGTAGCCGAAGGAGATCTGTGCGACATCCTCATCTGTGACGCCGACAGCAGTGCAGAAACGTGCAACGCAGTCGCTCCAGTTGTTGATGTCGTTTCGGGTATAGCCAACAACAGTCGGATTGCCCGTTGTACCGCTGGAGGCATGGATGCGCACGATATCCTTGAGCGGAACGGCAAACAGTCCGTAGGGATAATTGTCACGCAGATCGGCCTTTGTGGTATAGGGGATGTACTGAATATCAGACAGGCACTTGATTTTATCCGCAGTCACGCCGGCTTCTGTCAGACGTTTGTGATAGAACGGTACATTGTTCATGCAGTAGTCGACCAGATGCTTCAGACGTGTCAGCTGCAGGGTTTCCAGCTCCTTGCGGGGCATGGTTTCTATGTCCTTTTGAAAAAACAATTTTCTTCCTTCTTTCCGGTATTTTTTATGCAGATTGCACGATTATACATATTATATCATTTTTTGTCAAATCTGTCAAGATGGGACGGCCCTTTACTCGCGGAGGGCGATGCCCCCCGCTCCCGCAGGGCTTGCCCCCCCCCTTCCCCCCTCCCCACAGGGGAGGGGGGCTTTTGTGCAGGTGCTGCGCACCTGCACCGCCAAAGGGACGGCAATGCCGCTTCTTTGAATCTTCGCAGAAGTGCCTGCCTCGCCCCCACAACCAAGAAGAACGCCCGAAAAGGGCGTTCTTCTCAGTCTGTCGAAAAACCTTATTAGGTTCAAAGGACGAAGTTCTTTGGCGGGTTAGAGGGTACGCAGTACCCTCGCAATATAGCCCCTCCCCCTCGGGGGAGGGGTTGGGGTGGGGGCAGGCTTTGGGGTGCTAACCCCAGAAAAAAGACTTTTTCTACAAGCTGAGAAGAACGCCCGAAAAGGAAGTTCTTCTTTTATGATTCAGCTGTTGTTTCTTCGGTGGATTCTCCGGATGCCGGCGCTTCCGCAGAGGCCGCTTCCGTCGGAAAGCCGTTTGCAGCTGCCCATGTCAGAATCTCTGCCCCCTCTGCCGCGTGAATGGTGCACGGGGTTTCCAGCTCTTCAAGCCCCCAGCTGTTGTAGGGAAGTGCGGGATTCTCAATATACAGATCCGTCAGCGGACAGGCCACCAGCAGCTCTTCATAGGTCTCTGTCACGTTTGCCGGAATCGTCAGCGTTTCCAGTGACAGACAGCTCGCAAAGGTCGCACGGTACAGCACCGTCACACCGGAGGGAATATTGACCGTCTGCAGCGACTCGCAGTCAGCAAATGCCTGCTCGCCGATGAATGTCACACTCTCCGGCAGCGTCACCGAGGTCACATCCCATGCCGCCTCAAAGGCATACTGCCCGATCTCTGTCACAGGCAGCGGGCCGATGTGCGAGGTCACCACAACCTCCGTCTCCTTGCCCTTGAAATCCGTGATGACCGCATAGCCATCCTTCAGCTCGTATTCAAACGATGTGAGCGGGGTTGCCCCCTCATCAATCGAAAGATCCGGCTCTGTCACTGCTTCCGTTGCAGCAGTTGTCGCCGCTTCCGTCGGTGCAGTGGTCTCAGCAGGCTGTGCCGATGATGCACCGCAGCCGGTGAACAGCAGCACAGTCAGCAGTAAAATTCCGGTCGCTGCGAGGTTTCTCATGCCTTCTTACCTCTCTGCTTTGCACGCAGGGAGTTGTCCAGAATCCGCTTGCGGATACGCAGGGACTTGGGCGTTACCTCCAGCAGCTCATCATCGGCCAGGAATTCCAGACAGTCTTCCAGACTCATGATTCTCGGCGGCACCAGACGCAGTGCGTCGTCAGAGCCGCTTGCACGGGTGTTGGTCAGATGTTTTCTCTTGCAGACATTTACAACCATGTCATCGGCCTTGGGAGAAACACCCACAACCATGCCCTCGTATACGGGTACGCCCGCACCAATGAACAGTGTGCCGCGCTCCTGTGCATTGTAAAGACCATAGGTCACAGCCTCGCCCGATTCATGACAGATCAGGGAGCCTGCACTTCTTCTCGGAATATCGCCCTTATAGGGAACATAGCTGTCAAATACGCTGCTCATGATGCCCTCGCCGCGGGTGTTGGTGAGGAACTCGCCCTTGTAGCCGAACAGACCTCTGGACGGTACGAGGAATTCCAGTCTCATGCGGTTGCCCTGCGGATGCATTGTCTGCAGCTCACCCTTACGGGTGCCCATCTTTTCCATGACCGTGCCCACGCATTCCTCAGGGACGTCCACAACCAGACGCTCCTGCGGTTCGAAGAGCTTGCCGTCAATCTCCTTGTAGAGGACTCTGGGTGTGGAAACGGCCAGCTCATAGCCCTCACGGCGCATGTTTTCCACCAGAATCGACAGATGCATTTCACCTCTGCCGGCCACACTGAAGGCATCGGTGTTGTCGGTTTCGGTGACACGCAGGGATACGTCCTTCAGCAGCTCCTTGAACAGACGGTCACGCAGCTGACGGGAAGTGACGAACTTGCCCTCCTGACCTGCAAAGGGGCTGTCGTTGACGGAGAAGGTCATCTCCATGGTCGGTTCGCTGATGTGAGTGAAGGGCAGCGGATCGGGATTGTCCACGGCACAGATGGTGTCGCCGATGGTGATGTCCGCAATACCGCTCAGGCATACAATGTCGCCCACAGTGGAGGTTTCCACATTGGCATGCGCCAGACCCTGCATCTGAGAAAGGGACACGATTTTCGCATTTGTAGGCTTCTTGTCGGAATTGGCGTTGCAGACCACAACGGGCTGATTCACACGGATGGAACCTCTCTGAATGCGGCCGATGGCAATTCTGCCGACATATTCATTGTAATCGATGGAAGAAACCAGCATCTGCAGAGGCTCGTCAGGTTCGCCCTGCGGTGCTTCAATATAGTTCACGATCGTCTCAAACAGCGGCTGGAGATCGGTGCCGGCCTCATACTGGCTGAGGGAAGCGGTACCGCTGCGGCCGGAGCAGAAGAGGATGGGGCTTTCGAGCTGTTCTTCGTCTGCATCGAGATCGAGCAGAAGCTCAAGCACCTCATCGCCGATCTCATCAAGACGGGCGTCGGGACGGTCGATCTTGTTCACAACGATGATGATCTTGTGACCCATTTCCAGTGCCTTGGAAAGCACAAAACGGGTCTGGGGCATGGGGCCTTCCGCAGCATCAACGAGCAGAAGCACGCCGTCAACCATGCTCAGGACACGCTCCACCTCGCCGCCGAAATCGGCATGGCCGGGGGTGTCGATGATGTTGATCTTGATGTCCTTGTACTGCACGGCCGTATTCTTGGCGAGGATGGTGATGCCTCTCTCTCGCTCGATGTCATTGGAGTCCATGACACGGTCTTCAACGCTCTGGTTCTCACGGAAGACGCCGCCCTGCTTGAGCATTTCGTCGACAAGCGTGGTCTTGCCGTGGTCAACGTGGGCGATAATGGCTACATTTCTCAAATTCTCTCTGATCATACACACACATTCCTTTTTTATGTTTATCGGTTTATCTGAATCCTCAATAGTATACCACATTTGACCCGAAAATGCAAGGTTTTCCGCAAAAATATGACGTTTTCCACGAATGGAACCTCCCGTCTGCGGGGCGTTTATGTGGATTGTGCGTGCAGGGAATCGGAAGGATGGGAGACAATATTTTTCTGAAAAAATGAAAAAAATTTCCAGTTCATGAAAAATAAACAAAAAACTCTTGCACTTTGGAAAGTATTGTGGTATAATTTTTATGATAGGAAGGATATGCCCGAAGGCTGAAAAAATCGGGCTTGATCGGAAAAGGAGGCTTCACCCTATGCTGAAAAAAATTGCAGTAATCGTTTCCGGCATTGATGAAGAATATCAGAGCACCATTCTCAGAGGCGTGCAGGACTGTGCACGGGAGCTGGGCGCCCATGTGGTTCATTTTGTGGCATTCGGCGGCATTCTGCGCAATGCAGGCCATGATGCCGGCGAGTATAACATCTATAATCTGTGCAATTTCGCCGAATTTGACGGCGTGATTCTGCTGACCAACACGATTTCCGAGACCAGCATTACCGGCGAAATCGTCAAGGCACTGCAGAACTATGACATTCCCGTGGTCAGTGTCGACCACGACCTCGATGTGCGATTTTTCCACATCGGCATCGACAATTACTGTGCGATGCAGGAGATTGTGCGTCATGTGACCGAACATCATAAATGCAGAAAGATCGGCTATATCTCCGGTCCCGAATGCAACCCCGAGAGTATTCAGCGCTACAACGCCTGTGAATCCGTTCTGCGTGAGGCCGGCATTGTCCTGACAAAAGATATGGTCTACTACGGCAGCTTCCGCAGCTGTGACGGCCGTGACGGTGCACGTTATTTCCTCAAGCGCAAGGAGGGCATGCCCGAGGCCATTATCTGTGCCAACGACGCCATGGCGATCTCCACCATCCTCACACTCGAGGAGAACGGCATCCGTGTGCCGGAGGATGTGATCGTGACGGGCTTTGACAACATCTATGCTGCCCGCAATTTCGATCCGGCCATCTCCACGGTGAAGCGTCCGCTCTACCAGTCCGGCTATCTGGCCTGCGAAAGGATCCTGACCGGATGCGAGCTGACGGAGTCCCTGCGCAGCGAGAACCTCAAGACAGAAATGGTCATCCGCGGCAGCTGCGGCTGCAGCAGCGGAACGGTCAGCGAGGAGTGCGAACGCTCCTTCCGCAATGCCAATTACCGCATTCTCGATTTCTATCAGGTGAACATCCCCATGGTCAACCGCATGGCATGCAATCTGGCAGAAAGCGACAATTTCACACAGAATCTGGAGACCCTGCAGTCCTTCATCCGCAGCAGCGGCTGCAAGAGATTCTACCTGTGCCTGTGCGAGGACTGGAACCGCATCCACAGGGATACGGATGCGGCCGGTCAGAAGATCAATCTGATCGATTCCCGCTACACCTCCAAGGGCTACACCGAGAACATGCAGGTGCCCCTTGCCTATATTGACGGTAAATTCACAACACTGCCCGATTTTGCCAGCAGCCGGATGATTCCGGAATATGAGGACGGTTGCGAAGAAGCCATGATGTATTACATGCTGCCGCTGCATTTCCGTGACAGGTGCTTCGGCTACTGTGTGATCGTGGGCAATGCCTTTGAAACAGAGAATCCGCTGCTCCATTCCTGGGTGATGAACATCGGCAATTCGCTCGAGAGCATCCGCAAGCTGGAGTATCTGGATCATGCAATGCACGAGCTGGATCAGCTCTATGTGATGGATCCGCTCTGCCGCATCAACAACAGAAACGGCTTCAATAAGTACATGACCGATGTATTCGATGAATGCAGACGCAATCACAAGCAGGTCATGATGATGTTCATCGACATGGACGGCCTGAAGATGATCAACGACACCTTCAGCCACGAGGAGGGTGACAATTCGCTGAAGCAGCTGGCAAAGGCCATCAAGATGTGCTGCCGCAGCGGCGAGATCTTCGCACGATTCGGCGGTGACGAGTTCATTGTCTTTGCCCCTGATTTCGACAATGACAGGGCACAGGATCTGGCGAACCGCATTCAGGCGTGGATGGATGAGTACAATGCAACCTCCGGCAAGCCCTATAAGATCGGTGCGAGTGTCGGCTGGCACATCACCGAGGTGGATGAGGAGATGCATCTCTATCCGCTGATCACGGCCGCCGATAAGAAGATGTATGAGGAAAAGAAGCGCAAGAGAGTTTCGAGATATCTGAGACACTAAGAAGACGAACAGCCCGCCATTTCGGCGGGCTGTTCAGCTTGTAGAAAAAGTCTCTTTTATTTTACGAGGGCGATGGTGCAGTGCATCTGCTCGCTCACGCATCGCAGAGTAAAGCGCAGCCGGAACTAAAGGCCGGGTGTGCTTTTATGGCTGAATTCAGATTATATTCGTTATCTTGCGTATTCATGGGGGACGCTGTCCCCCATCCACCCTGCCAAAGGGAATGATTCCCTTTGGAATCCTCAGGCTGCTCCGCAGTATTTTTTTAGTTTTTCGACAGACAAAACAGCCCGCCATTTCGGCGGGCTGTTTTGTTTACTTCAGATAATAGTCAGAAATCACCTTTGCTTCGGCAGCGGCCAGCTTCTGCAGATTTTCATCCTCCAGCAGCCAGTTCGTTGCCCGCAGATTCGTGTGGAAGCTGTGCTCCATCAGAATGCCGGGGACGCCGACCTTGTATGCACCGTACAGCACACTGTACCAGTCACCTTTCGAGCCGACCTTGTGGGCGATTTCACCCGGCTGACGGGTCTCCATCACTTCCGCCGTTGTGTCTGCCAGAAGCTGTCCGAGCGCATCCACCTTTCCCGTCACTGTGCAGAATGCCATTGGCTTGTCAACGGATGCGCTGTCGTCCGCATTGCTGTGGATACTCAGGAACAGGTCGCATCCCGCTGCACAATGGCCGCGGTCGGCAAGCCCCAGATCCACCTCCTGCTCCTCACGCGTCGTGATGACAGTGATGCCGTACTGTTCAAGTTCCTCCTTGAGGTAGAGATGGAGCTTCCATGTCATTTCGGATTCCCAGTAGTTCTTGTTCACAGGGCTCTGGTTGTATTTGGCAAAATGTCCCGCATCCAGACAGATCTTCAGATCCTGCAGCACGCCGCTGCTCTTGAAACGGCAGATCTTGCCGTCAATGGTCTGGAGTCCCGTCAGCATCCGTCCTTCTGCATCGAAATAATAGGTACGGTCGGTGATCGCCGTCCAGCCCGTGCAAAGGACGCCGTTTTCGCCGAAATAGCGGCGGCCATCCTCAAATTCACCCCACTGCAGCTGGAGCTTGCCGGAGGGATGCGCATAGTAGCGAGCACCGTTTTCATCCGTAAGCCAGCCGGTCTGCGGCACGCCGGTTTCATCAGCAAAATACATCGAAAGTCCCAGCGGCTGTACGGAAAGACTGGCACCGCTTCTGGCGCAGTAGCTGAGGATTTCGGCCGCATCCTGTGCATTGATGCAGTTGTTGCCGCTGACATCGCAGCGGAGGAAGACATCGGCCTCGGCGGGCAGCCCGCTCTGCACGAGCAGGAATTGTGCCGCCGTCTGCATGCCGGCGCCCTCTTCGGCAGCGGCCTGCAGAAGCAGGACAGCATCCATTGCATCGACAGCTGCATCGTCATTGGCATCGCCGACAAGCTCTTCCGGCACAACAGCGAACACGCCGGTCATGACTTCGCCGTTGCCGTAAAAGCAGGGCCGGCCGTCGGCATTGGTGCCCGATTCGATGTGAACCGGCTCGGTTGTGGTCGTGGTTTCCGTTGTTTCGGTTGTCGCTTCGGTGGTCGTGGCAGAATCCGCTGTGTCCGTCGTATCTGCGGTGACAGCGGTGGTTTCTGTGGAAACAGAGGTGTCCGCAGAGGCGGTGGTTTCCGAGTCGGCAGTCGTTTCTGAAAATGTCGTTGTTTCGGTCATCTCTGTGACTGTGGTTTCTGAAACAGCAGTGGTTTCTGCGGCGGCAGCCGGAATGGCTGTCAGCAGTGCAAATCCGGCAAGAATGCCGGTGAACAGGGCTTTATAACGCATCATCATTCTCCTTGGATCTCATAAGATTATGAGTATTATACCATAAATGGGCAAAAATGTCAAATTGCCCTCTTCGCTTTGCCTGAATCAAAAAAGCAGCCCGCAAAGCGGACTGCTTTTCATCAATTACTTGGATTTGCTCACAGCAGCGGTCTTGCCCTTCAGTTCGGCATTGACAGCATCGAATTCGTCGAGCATTTCCTGTGTGGGTGCAGCTGTCACGAGAGAAACAACCACGTTCACAATCAGTGCCACAACAAATGCGGGGAGCAGCTCATAGATCGACCAGACACCGCCGAGCTTGGCAATGACGAACTTCCATACGAAAACCATCACGCCGCCGGCCACCATGCCGGCCAGTGCGCCGTACTTGTTGGAACGCTTCCAGAACAGAGCCAGCAGCATAACCGGGCCGAAGGTCGCACCGAAGCCTGCCCATGCAAAGGAAACGATACGGAATACGGAGCTGTCCGGATTCCATGCAACCACAACGGAAAGTGCAGCAATGACGAGCAGCACGGCTCTTGCAGAGAACATGGACTGCTTTTCGTTCATCTTGATCTTGAACATGCCCTTGAGCAGGTTCTCGGACATACTGGAGGAAGCCGCCAGAAGCTGGGAGTCGGAGGTGGACATGGTGCTGGCCAGAATGCCGGCAAATACCAGACCGGCAAATATAGCCTCCGGGATGCCAAATTCGCTTAGGAGCATAGCCATCTTCATGATGATGGTCTCAGACTCAGAACTGCCGGAAAGAGTAACAATATTGCCGTTTGCAGACATAACATTGCCGGTGATGCCGATGAAGATGGCCACGCCCATGGAGATGACAACCCATACAGTGGCGATTCTTCTGGAGGTCTTGATCTTTTCCTTGTCCTCGATGGCCATGAAGCGCAGGAGAACGTGGGGCATGCCAAAGTAGCCCAGACCCCATGCAAGCAGGGAGGCAATGGAAAGCAGGCTGTAGGATGTGGAACCGGTGCCGCCCTCTACAGTGGGATCGTGAAGCTCGGTCAGGGAGAGATAGCCCTTCAGCTCGCCGACATTTTCAATGATTGCCTCTGTACCGCCGGCGGAGATCACACCGAACATCACCAGCAGAAACAGCGCTGCGGTCATGACGATGCTCTGAATGAGGTCAGTGGTGCTGGCAGCCAGGAAGCCGCCGACACTGGTGTAGGCCATGATGATGATGGCGCTGAGGATCATGGCAACATGATAGTCCAGACCAAAGAGTGTGCCGAACAGCTTGCCGCAGGCTGCAAAGCCGGATGCGGTGTAGGGTACGAAGAAAATCAGGATGATGAGCGCCGCAATACCCATGAGGATATTGTGGTTGTCACGGTAACGGTTGGAGAAGAAGTCGGGGATGGTGATGGCGTCGCACTTCTGGGTGTAAACACGCAGACGCTTGGCAACGATCAGCCAGTTGATGTAGGTGCCGATGGCAAGGCCGACAGCCGTCCAGACAGCCTCGGCACAGCCGGTGAGATAGGCAACGCCCGGCAGACCCATCAGCAGCCAGCTGCTCATGTCGGAGGCCTCCGCACTCATGGCGGTGACGATCGGGCCGAGCTTGCGGCCGCCGAGATAGAAGTCGCTGACGTTCTTGTTCTTGCGGGAGGCAAGAATACCAATGATGACCATGCCGATCATGTAGACGGCGATGGTGATGAGAATGGCAATGAGCTTGTCATTCCAGATTACAGCTGTATTACTCATAAATTTTGTCATGTATGAATGAAATCCATACGCTCCTTTCTTTTAATTCACAGTGAGGTCGGGATTGCCTTCCTGCATTCTGACAATGAAGTCTGCAAGGATGGTGTCGGGATCGGCATCGGCGTTCTTGTGGATGGCAGAATACAGATTTGAGATTGCAGCGCTGTCATACACGGTAAGATTTTCTGCCTTCAGATCGATGCTTTCCGCAGCCTCGGAGAGCACTGCAAAATAATCCTGTCCGCCCAGCAGGGGACTGCCGTGGCGGGTCTCGTTGAATGCGGACATAGCAGCACGGTTGTTGACAAGATAGCCCAGACTTTCGCCGTAATTGTTCATGAACGCTTCCATGGAATCAGCTTCCACGGTGAAATACCGCAGGAAACGCGCCGCTTCCTCGGCGGAATTGCACTGCGGTGCCACGCAGAACATCTCGCCGCCCCAGTAGAAGGCCTCAGGGCCGGGCACGATCGCCCAGTTGCCGGCATCGCCGCCGTTCTGCTCAAGCATCAGATTGTCGGGGAGACACCAGGATGCGTAGAAATAGCCCAGCGTGCCATCATAGATACCGGCTTCAGTCCATTCCGCAGTCCACTGCATGACAGAGGGATCCAGACTGCCGTTCTGCGTCATGCCCATATAGAGATCGATAAAACGTGCAGCCGGTGTGATGTCAAGAACATTGTTTTCCACCCAGGGACTGTCGGGTGTGGAAAAGAAGGGATTGAGCAGATCGCCATAAGAAGCGGCCATGGTGATGGAACCGCCGGAAGCGGTGCTGAGTCTGGATGCCGTATCCAAAAAACCGTCCCAGTCAGAAATGCATTCCTGCATGGATTCCGCAGAATCAATGCCCAGATACTCTTCGGCAAGGTCGGTTCTGTAGCAGTAGCCGCCGGGGGAGAGCAGTGCAGTGGCACCACGCAGTTCGCCATAGCTGTTTGTGCCGAGTGCCATTGCATAGTCATAGGCATTGGTGTAATCGCTTTCCGTGATGCCGATGGCTGAGAGCGGGATGGAGAGCGAATCGTCGTTCAGATATCTCAGTGCCCAATCCGGCTGTACGACGTACAGATCCGCCTCCTTGCCGGAGAGAAGATAGGTGGCATACAGTTCTGCTGCCTCGCCGCCGACTTCGCCGACCTGAACCCACTCTACATTGGCATTCGGATAGGTTGTCCGATACTGCTCGATCATATCGCTGAGGGTGTCGTCATTACAGTTGAGAATGGTCAGTGTGCCATCATCGCTGGAAATATCGCCGCCTTCCGAACCGTGCACAAACTCATAGAACGTCTGCGTACCGCCGGCACCGGCATAGGCTGCGTATTGCAGAATCAGGGCTGCGTCCATGGCATCGACATTGCCGTCGCCGTTGTGATCGCCATAGATTTCCGCACTGGCGGAGGCTGCGGGCAGGATGCCGCCGCAGAGACAGAGTGCCGCTGCTGCCGCCAGAAGTTTTTTGGTTTTCATGTTTTACCTCCTAATCATGATAATATTACTTCTATTATAACATAGAACCGGAGGGAATGCAAGGGAGAATTTCCCTTCTTTGCGTGCACTTTGTGTGTGAAGAGACGATGCCGGTTTGCGGCAATTACTCCCCGTACTGCGGAAAGCGGCAAAAATTGTGCGAAAACACCAAAAATGAGGCTTGTTTCATTTCGATAAAGCAAATGTTTCCTAAAAATCTCAGTAAGTTTACACATTATTCATTTACATTTCGTAGAAAATGGTGTATAATATGTATAGTAAATCCGATATGGACTGCTGCAGGCAGCCGGGCAGTGCGCAGGACGCTGCAATGAATGATGCAATCTCAATTAACTCTATCTCTCTTCTTCCGGAAATCCCCGCCGTGAGGCGGGGATTTTTGCATGCAAAATGCCCTCCCCGCATACGGGAAGGGCATTTGTATCAGTCTTCTTTTTCGTCATTGTCAGAATTGCGGCGTTTTTGCAGGATGCTGTGGAGTGTTTCCTTGCTCACAAATTTCCGGCGGGGCACCGGCTCTTCCACAGGCTCCTCCTGCAGGAGGGATGCCGTGAAGGCCTCGTCCTTTTCTGCAAAGTCCTCAAAATCCACCTCCGGCGGAATGTCGAATTCCTCCTCGAGATGCTTGGCACGCAGACGGGACTCCGACCATTCGCTGACGATTTCATAGATGAAGGCGAACACCGGCTGACCGATGATGAAGCCCGGAATGCCGAAGATCGCACTGCCCAGAAGTACTGCGCAGATCGAATAGAACGGACGCAGACCAATGGAATTGCCTACGATATGGGGGTCTAAGTAGTTGCAGTCGAACTGCTGCAGCACCACGATCATCAGCACATAGGGGATGACCATGGATGGATTGTCGAACAGCACCAGCACTGCCGTGATGAAGCCGCCGACAAACGGCCCGAAGAAGGGCACCACATTCGTCACGCCGACGATCACCGCCAGAAGGACGGGATAGGGGAATTCAAAAAACGGCAGAAGATTGAGGATGCTCAGCAGCGTGAAGCACAGCAGGCCGATGATGATCGAGTCAAAGGACTTGCCGAGGATGGCACTGCTGAATTTCTTGTTGGCCTGACCCAGTACACGGCGCACCTGTGTGGCGGTTTCGGTGGGGAATACGCTGTAGGTCAGCTGCTTGATCTGCCGCTGGATGCGGTACTTGTCGATCAGGACATAGATGGACAGCACAAGACCGATGATGAGGTTATAGACCACATTGAATGCACTCTTGACACCGGTGTAGAAATAGCCGAGCAGGCGTTCAGCAAGCGAGGTCAGATCGGACATCAGCCAGTCCTCAAAGCTTTGCATGGCACTGAGAAGGGCTTCGTTTGCATATTGCCCGACGGGGGAGTCATTATCGAAGAAGCTGCGGGACTGGAGCTGATTCATCAGGCTGCTGACCTGTTTCGGAAGGTCGGAGACCAGACCCTTGATGCTTGCGGTGATTTCCGGAACGACAAGCACACCGAGGATGCTCAGGAATGCAATTGCTGTGAAAACGGCAAGAAATGAGCCGATGGTGCGTGAGATTTTCGGCACACGTTCCGTCCGGCGGACACGCTCGGAGAGGAACGCTGCAATGTGCTTTTCATAGAATGTGGCAATGGGATTGAGCAGATAAGCGATGATCAGACCGCAGATCACAGGGCCCAGGGAGCTGATCACGCCGCCCACGAAGGCGGAGATTTCGCCGAGATACTGAATGAAATAGTAGAAGATGATCGCAGCCGCAATCGTCAGAAACGTCCACAGGGACTTGACAGCACGGGACTGCCAGGTCTCCTTGGAGCGGGAAGAATTCGGATTTGTTGGCACGGGATGCTCCTTTCAGATCGGGTTGTCAGTTCTGAGCGGGATTCGCGGCAGCAAGAGCCTTCTGGTACAGGGCATCCTGTGCGCAGATGGGTGTTTCATCTTCTGCAGGACTGAGACGGATGAAGCTGCCGTCGGGCTGGCCCTCACGGGCCTTGACATTGTCGGACAGGCAAACCTGAATCATATCGGCCACCTGCTGCTGCAGAGTCTTGTCCAGAATGGGGGCGGCCACCTCCACACGGTGGATGGTGTTGCGTGTCATGAAGTCGGCGGAGCTGATATAGATCCGGCGGCGTTCGGGCGTGCCGGCAAGGTAGATGCGGCTGTGCTCGAGATAGCGTCCCACAATGCTGACAATGCGGATGTTGTCGGTAAAGCCTTCCACACCGGGCTTCAGGCAGCAGATGCCGCGTACCACAAGGTCGATCTTCACGCCGGCCTGCGAGGCTTCGGCAAGCTTGTCCATCACGACACGATCACTGATGGAATTGACTTTCGCTGCAAAATAGGCTTCTTCGCCGTTTTTCGCATGTTCGATCTCCTCATCGAGCATCTCAAGGATCCTGCTTCTCAGGCAGAGCGGTGCCACCAGCAGGCGGCGGGTCTCCTCCACCAGATTGTCCGTGGAAAGGGCATCAAAGACATGCCTTGCATCGGCGGCAATGTCGGGATCGGCAGTCATCAGGGAGAGGTCGGTGTACAGGGTCGAGGTCTTTTCGTTGTAATTGCCCGTGCCGATCTGGGTGATGTTTTCCACCCCGTCCGCCGTTTTGCGGGTGATCAGCAGGAGCTTGGAGTGCACCTTCATATTATGCGGGCCGTAGATGACAGTACAGCCGGCATTCATCAGCACTTCCGCCCAGTGGATGTTGTTTTCTTCATCGAAGCGGGCACGCAGCTCGACCAGAACCAGCACTTCCTTGCCGTTTTCGGCGGCATGACAGAGTGCCTCAATCACACGGCTGCTGGAAGCAAGGCGATAGAGCGTGATTTTAATGGAGACCACATCCGGATCCAGTGCAGCGCCGTGGAGCAGACGCAGGAAGGGGGAGATGGATTCATAGGGGTACGAGAGCAGGATGTCACGCTTTGCAATCTGCGAGAGCATGCTTTCGTTGGCGGAGATATCCGGCCGAATCTGGGGCTTCTGGGGCGGAAAACGCAGAGCAGGGTCGTTGTTCAGTGCACCCAGCTTGTAAACGAAGGAGAGATCGAGGGGTGTTTCCTCGAAGAAAAGGTGCTTTGCAGGCAGATGCAGCCGGCGCAGGAGATACTCCATGGCATCGGGATCGAGGCTGCTGTTCATCTGCAGGCGGACAACCTCACGCTTCTTGCGTTTGCGCAGGAGACCTTCCATAATATCACGAAAATCGGTATCCTCATCCGCAGCCATGGTGTTGAAGCGGATGTCCGCATTGCGGGTCACACGCATGAGGGCGGCATCCTTCACCTTGTAATTCTTGAAGGCGGAGGCTGCAAAATGCAGCAGCAGATCCTCAAGCAGGATGAAGCGGCCGGTGCGGCCCAGACGGATGACACGGTCGGACTGGATGGAGGTCGGGATCACACCGAGCTTTACGCCGGATTTCGACTGGAGATGCACCACGATGTAGATCTCCTTGTTGCGCAGGAACGGGAAGGGCTGACGCTTGTCGATGATGACGGGGGAGAGCAGGGGCTTGACCTCACGCTTGAAGTAGATTTCGAGAAATTCACGTTCCTCGGCAGTGGCATCGGAGAAGGTGATATGCTCGATGCCGTGATGGCGGAGCTTGGCCATGGTGGAAGCATAGGCCTGATCCTTGCGGGGAAGCAGGGCGGAGATCGCCTTGAGCATGGCATTGAGCTGTTTTTTGGGGGTCATGCCGCTGCGGGAATCCTTTTTCTTCGGGATTTCCTGCATACGGTCGAGCATGGTGCCCACACGCACCATCACGAATTCATCCAGATTGCTCTGGTAAATGGCAGAAAAGCTCAGCTGCTCAAGCAGCGGCACCGCAGGATCCTCTGCCTCTTCCAGCACACGGGTGTTGAACCGTATCCAGGAAAGCTCGCGGTTTTCATAGTAGGGCTGTAACATAGCCTGAACCTCCGATATATTTCATTTCGATTCACGAAAAATGGTTGCTATTACTATTATACCACAAAGGATTCGAAAATGGAATAGTTTTGGTGAAGATTTAACATAGAATTTTGCGGAGGGGAAAGCAAGCTGCGATTCGCCGGAATTAAAGATTTGGTTTTGTTTTATAAAGCGATGCAAAAGTAATTTAAAGTAAAACTTTAAATTTGGTATTGACAAACGAGAAAAACTGTGTTATACTGAAACTGTAATCGATTGCAGTACATCCGAATCAAACAAAAATAATGGAGGGAATAAAGATGAAAACATCCTTAGAGAAACTGGAAAGAAATGTAAAAACTGATCGTGCCTTTGTGCTGATTCTGACAGTATTCACGGCACTTCTGGCCGTGTCGATGTTCATTGAAGGATTTTCACTGATGTCGAAGGATGCGGCGGATTTTTCAATTCAGACAGAAGCGGACATTTTCGGCGTTGAGGAAACAAATCTGTACATTGATGAAGAGTGGAACCGCACGATATTTACGAATTACTACCTTCTGGAAACTGAGGATGGCGTGCGGGATTACCGTGCTGCGGCGATGATCGAAACGTGCAGGGGTGCTGCACAATGTACGCTCATTGCGGTCATTACGGTGCTGGTGTATTTTCTGTTTCGGGACTGTAAGAAAATGCGGACACCGTTCACACGCAAATCCGTTCGTCTTCTGTGGGGGATTGCCGTCCTGATCATGGCGGTGACGCTCCTGCCGGAGCTGGTTTCTATGATCATGACCATGTGTATTTTCTCCTATGCAAGATTTGAATTTACGCCTTCCGATTTCTGCATTGTGCTTTTGGGCGGCGTGTTCGGCATGATCGCAGAGGTGTTCAAATACGGCATTGCCTTACAGGAAGATTCCGACTCAATTGCATAAGGAGGGCGAAATATGGCGATTATCATCCGACTTGACCGCATGATGGCGGACAGGAAGATTTCCGTAAATGAGCTGGCACAGAAGCTGGAGATGTCCAATGTGAATCTGTCGAATCTCAAGACGGGCAAGATGAAAGGCATCCGCTTCGAGACGATGAATGCCATCTGTCGTGTGCTGGAATGTCAGCCCGGTGATTTGTTTGAGTATGTGGAGGATGGCGAGGACTGAGGACAGCGCAGCATTTTTTGTGATAAGAAAACAAAAAGGACGATGCCTTCGCATCGTCCTTTTTCGCAAAGATGAAATTGTCATCAGATCTGTGTGGAATAGTTCGGTGCTTCCTTGGTGATGTAGATGTCGTGAGGATGGCTCTCCTTCAGACCTGCACCGGTGATGCGGACGAACTGTGCCTTTTCCCAGAGATCCGGAATGGTCTCGCAGCCGCAGTAACCCATACCGGAGCGGATGCCGCCGATCAGCTGGAAGATGGTGTCGGCCACTGCACCCTTGTACGGTACACGGCCCTCTACGCCCTCGGGAACGAGCTTCTTTGCGTTCTCCTGGAAGTATCTGTCCTTGGAGCCGCAGGCCATCGCACCAAGGCTGCCCATGCCGCGGTATACCTTGAACTGTCTGCCCTGATAGATTTCGGTGTCGCCGGGGGCCTCCTCACAGCCTGCCAGCAGGCTGCCGAGCATGACAACATCTGCACCGGCTGCCAGTGCCTTGACAATGTCACCGGAGTACTTGATGCCGCCGTCAGCGATCACGGGAATGTTGTGCTTCTTTGCCACGCATGCAACATCATATACAGCAGTGATCTGCGGTACGCCGATACCGGCAACCACACGGGTGGTGCAGATGGAGCCGGGGCCGATGCCGACCTTCAGGCAGTCTGCGCCTGCTGCGATCAGATCCTCAGCTGCTTCAGCTGTTGCGATATTGCCGGCGATGACCGGAATGTCGGGGAATGCAGCCTTGATCTTCTTGAGTGCGTTGATGATATTGGCACTGTGGCCGTGTGCAGAGTCGAGCACCAGCACGTCAACCTGTGCCTTGATCAGTGCTTCTGCACGCTCCATCATATTGGCGGTCATGCCGATGCCGGCACCGCAGAGCAGTCTGCCTCTGGCATCTCTTGCGGAGTTCGGGAACTTGACAGCCTTTTCGATGTCCTTGATGGTGATCAGACCCTTGAGGATGCCGTTGTCATCCACGAGGGGGAGCTTTTCAATCTTATGCTGACGCAGGATCTCCTGCGCCTGCTCCATGGTGGTGCCCACGGGTGCAGTGATGAGGTTTTCCTTGGTCATGACTTCGCCGATCTTGGCGCTGAAATCTGTCATGAAACGCAGGTCACGGTTGGTGATGATGCCAACCAGCTTGCCGATGCCGTCAACAATCGGTACACCGGAGATCTTGAACTTGCCCATCAGCTCGTCTGCGTCAGAAACCAGCTTATCCTCGGTCAGAGAGAAGGGATTCACGATGACGCCGTTTTCAGAGCGCTTTACCTTATCCACTTCCTCAGCCTGCTGCTCTACGGACATATTCTTATGAATGATACCGATGCCGCCCTCGCGTGCGATGGCAATTGCCATGCGGGAATCGGTTACAGTGTCCATTGCGGCAGTCATAATAGGAGTGTTGAGGTAGACATTGCCGGCCAGTCTGGTGTTCAGGGAAACCATGTTCGGGGTCACATCGGACTTGGCGGGTACCAGCAGTACATCATCAAATGTCAGACCTTCTTTTTGAAACTTGTTCATCTGCATACATTTCATCCTTTCCATTACCATGCGTTCTACTGCATTTACATAATGATATTATTCTAATAATACCCTTTTTTCGGGGAAATGTCAAGAGGTTGCAGTTGGAATGGCGGCACAAAAAACGTACAAAATCCAGTTTGCATTTTGTACAACTCTGACAAAGTTTAATAGGAACTTTGCTAAAAAACACAAAAACGAGGAACAAATGGCGAAAATGCGTGAAAAGGTGTGCTTTCTGAAAAAATAATTTTTTTTGGAAAAAGTGCTTGACATTTTATTCGATCTGTGATATAATAAACAAGTCGTCAGGAAACGACGGCAAAAATCACAAACGAGATGGTTTGTGCTGGTGTAGCTCAGTTGGTAGAGCAGCTGATTTGTAATCAGCAGGTCGGGGGTTCGAGTCCGTCCACCAGCTCCATACGGGGGAGTTCCCGAGCGGCCAAAGGGGGCAGACTGTAAATCTGTTGCTTTTCAGCTTCGATGGTTCGAATCCGTCCTCCCCCACCAATACTCCGATGCGAAAGCGTCGGAGTTTTTGTTTTATCTACTGTATTCCGACATCCTTGTGCGTCCTGACGTGCAGGGGCGTTTTTTGTTTGACAGTCCGGCGGGTGTTTCTGCGTTGTCGCTGGCCGGCGCCGGTGCTCTTGCCTTCGGCGGCGTAAAGATACTGAAAAAGAAGAAGCAGGATGTATGATTGCGCTTTAATTGAAATAGAATCCAAGGCTCAGCCCGTGGTATGCGGGCTGAGCCTTTGTGCGCTCCTTCATTGACAACCACCCCCAAACATGCTATAATAGAAAACGGAAAACAATGTCAATGAGGAGGTGACCTTGTGACCTGCGATACCAAATACCCCATCCTGCTGCTGCACGGTCTGGGGTTTACCGACAGACTCCCGATTCATTATTACTGGGGACGGATTCCCCGCTATCTCCGCAACCGGGGTGCCCGTGTCTACTTCGGCAATCAGGACGGCAATGCCACCATTGCGGAGAACGCACGCCGCCTGATCCCGCATATACGACGCATTCTGGCCGAAACTGGTGCGGAAAAGGTGAATATCATCGCCCATTCCAAGGGCGGTCTGGAGGCACGCTACCTTGTGTCTTCGCTGCATATGGGACATCTTGTGGCATCCATCACGACGCTCGGCACGCCCCATCACGGCTCCGGCACGATCGATGCCCTGCTCGAACGCTACTGCGGCGTCATCCGCACGGGCAGCCGGGCGGTCGATCTCGGCAGACGGCTTCTGGGCGACCGGAATCCCCATACCTATGTGGCAGTCCGGCAGCTGACCACTTCATACATGCGCCGGTTCAATGCCTTCAATCCCGATGACCCGCAGGTCTATTACCGCAGCTACGCTTTTGTGATGCGCAGTGCCGGCAGCGACCCCATCCTCAGCATCCCTTATCTTTTTGTGAAATACTGGGAAGGGGAGAACGATGGCATGGTCACGCCGAAAAATGCCCGCTGGAGCAATTTTCAGGGCATCTGCCGCGGCAGTGCCGGACGGGGCGTCTCCCATGCGGATGTGGTTGATCTCAAGCGTCGTCCCGTGTCGCTCCGCCTGCCCGATGACGGCGGCGTCCTCACGGATATCACACGATTATATATTCAGATCGTCAGCGATCTGAAGGAAAGGGGCTTCTGATGCAGTACGTTCTCTACGGATTTCTGGGATTTTTGCTGGTGATGAGCATCATCGCCTTCTGCTATTATGCCGCCGATAAGGGCCTTGCCAAGAGCGGCAGCCGGCGTGTGCCGGAAAAGGTGCTGCTGAGTCTCGGTTTTTTCGGAGGAGCCGCCGGTGGGCTCATCGCCATGAAGGCCGTGCGACATAAGACAAAGCACTGGTACTTCTGGATCATCAACTGGGCGGGACTGGCCTGGCAGATTGCCCTGATCGTATTTCTGATTCGCTGCACGACGAAATAAAAATAGAGAAGCCGTGCTTGTATTATAAGGAGGATTACTGATGAAGCTTATCAACAACTACACACTCACCGACACAGTACGCAGTGCGAAGACCTTTCGCACCCCGAAGAATCTCATTCTCATGATTCTCATTTTCGCCGGTATTTTCCTGATCATCAGCATGGCGGAAAGTATGCCCCTGATGGTGGTGCTGATGCCGTCACTGCTGAGCTGGACGATTGAACAGTCCCAGCTGCTGGGCGAAAATTTCACGGATGCGATGATCTATGAGCATCTGGCCAATATGCTGACCGATCCGTCCCTGATGTTTGCCATGCTGCTCTGCACGGGCTTCGGCACGCTCACGGCGATCATCTACTGCCGTTTTGCAGAGGGCAGAAAGCTCCGCACCATGGGCTTTCGAGGGAAGGATTTCGTGCCGCAGTACCTTGTGGGACTTGTGGCCGGCTTTGCCATGTTCAGTCTGATCGTGCTGCTGTCATGGGCGATGGGCGGCCTGTCCGCAAACGGCCTGCAGAATGCAGCTGCCGGCGGCCTGATTGTGATGTTCATCGGCTATGTGGTGCAGGGCATGAGCGAGGAAGTCATCTTCCGCGGCTATTTCATGACAACAATTCTGCGCTATCACAAGCCCTGGGTGGCTGTGCTGATCAATTCCATCGGCTTTGCGCTGGTGCACGGCGGCAACCCCGGCATCGACCTGTTCCATAATCCGCTGATCACCATTCTGGCGATGATCAACCTCACGCTCTTCGGCGTAACGGCATCGCTCTGGATGCTGCGCACCGGCTCCATCTGGGGTGCCTGTGCCATTCATTCCATCTGGAATTTCGTGCAGGGCAATTTCTATGGCCTGCCTGTCAGCGGTACAAATTCCGGCGATTCTGTGTTCTCCTTCGGCCTTGTTGAGGGAATGGGCTGGGCAAACGGCGGTGCCTTCGGTATTGAGGCAAGCCTTGCCACCACAATTGTTCTTGGCGTAATCATTGCGGCACTGCTCTTTGTGCCGTCTCCGAAGAAGAAGGAAGCACCTGCCGAGGTGCAGGCATAATGCGTACGGCAGTCGTCACCGGTGCCAGCGGCGGCATCGGCGGTGCGATTGCACAGCGACTTGCACAGGACGGCTACCTGCCGGTGCTGCATTACAACAGTCACGGCGAGGGCATCCATGAACGTGCCGAAGCCCTTGGGGGATTCGCTGTGCAGGCGGATCTTGGCGATGCGGATGCCATTGCCGCCATGGCCGAGACCGTTCTTGCCCGCACAGGACGGGTGGATGTACTTGTGAATAATGCAGCGGTTTCCGTTTCGGGACTGCTGACGGATATCGATGCCGAGACCCGAAGACGCCTGTTTTCTGTGAATGTACTCGGTGCCATTGAGTGCGCCAGAGCATTTCTGCCGCAGATGGTGCGCCGGAAGGAAGGCGTCATCCTCAACATCAGTTCGATGTGGGGGCAGGCGGGTGCCTCGTGCGAGGTGGATTATTCCGCCAGTAAGGCCGCACTGATTGGCTTTACAAGGGCGTTGGCGCAGGAGGTCGCACCGAGCGGTATCCGTGTGAACTGCATTGCACCGGGCGTCATCCGCACGCCCATGCTTGACTGCTACGATGCCGGAACCCTTGCGGCGCTTGCGGAGGAAACGCCCCTCGGCCGGCTTGGTACGCCGGAGGATATTGCGGAAGCAGCGGCATTTCTCTGCCACTATCGTTCCGACTTCATCACCGGACAGGTACTGGGTGTGAACGGAGGATTTGTGATGTATTAAAGAAAGCCGGGATAAGAAAATGAACCGCCCCATTTTGTGCGTACAGCACAAAAAGCCCCTATGGCAAATAAAATTAAGCAACAAACTGGCTTCGCAATTCAAGCGGAGTCAGTTTTGTCTTTAACTGAACACGCTGATGATTG
>SVNX01000003.1 GCA_015066665.1 Ruminococcus sp.
GGCAACGATGGAATCCTTGTTGAAGCCGAGGGCGCTGACTACGCCCGCAAGTCACAGTTCATTCCGAATGCACGAGCAATCATTGAGGCGAATGACATTACTGCCGGAGAACATCAGCTCCATGCAGGGCTGAAAGCTATGGCTGCATCATGGAAGAATGTGACTTCCTGAAGGATCTGATTACCATGCTCACGGCAATCACCTTCGACCGCTTTGGAGTGATCCGTGATTATCTCTACGAAAGAGATGAGAACGATGAATACTTCTTTGGAATTCCTAAGGGCAACAAGATTGAAGTCTATTTGCTGACTTCGGCAGAGGATCTGTACGAATACCTTGCTGAGGAAAGTGAGGGGTTCAGGTTGATTGCGATGAAAGCACGCTCATAAATTTTCGCAAGCTATTGCAAATTGATCGGGGGTATGATATAATATAGAAAAAGAAACGACTAAGCGCATGACAGCTTAAGTGCTGAAAAGCATGGAAATACGTCAAAAACGAAGTGATCAATTTCGCCACGTATTGACATACAAGAAAAGCTGAAATGACGAATATACGTCGTTTCAGCTTTTTGTTATAGTGGTGCATAGGAATGCAGTGTGCAAATTTTAAGAAAGAAGTGTGGATTTATGACAAAGATTACGATTTTCTCCGGCTTTCTCGGTGCGGGTAAAACAACCCTGATCAAAAAGCTCATTGCCGAAGGCTACAAGGGCGAAAAGCTCGTGCTCATCGAGAATGAATTCGGCCAGATCGGCATTGACGGCGGCTTCCTGCAGGATGCCGGTGTGGAGATCACAGAGATGAATTCCGGCTGCATCTGCTGCAGTCTCGTCGGCGATTTCGGCAAGGCACTCGAACAGGTACTCGCTGACTACCAGCCCGACCGCATTCTCATCGAACCGTCCGGCGTAGGTAAGCTCAGCGATGTCATCAAGGCCGTGCAGAATATTGATGCACACGACGTCGTTCTTGATGGCTTCACCACTGTGGTTGACGCCAAGAAGTGCAAGATGTACCAGAAGAACTTCGGCGAATTCTTTGACAACCAGATCACTTACGCAAGCTGCCTGATTCTCAGCCACACAGCCGGTCTCTCGCAGGATAAGCTCAATGACTGCGTGCAGCGTCTGCGTGCCTGCAACCCCACAGCTCCCATCGTCACAACCGACTGGGATCAGCTCACCGGTGCTCAGCTTGTGGAGGCTATGACTCAGCAGCATACACTCGATGACGAGCTCAAGGCTCTTCTCCATGAGCAGGCGAACCACCACCACCATCACGAACATGGCGAGGACTGCGACTGTCACGATCATGAGCATCACCATCACGAGCACGGCGAGGACTGCACCTGCGGCTGTCACGATCATGAGCATCACCATCACGAGCATGGTGAAGACTGCGGCTGCCACGATCATGAGCATCACCATCACGAGCATGGCGAGGACTGCGGCTGTCATGAGCATGAGCATCATCATCACGAGCATGGCGAGGACTGCACCTGCGGCTGCCACGATCATGAGCATCATCATCACGAGCACGGCGAAGACTGCACCTGCGGCTGTCATGATCATCACCATCACCATGCGGACGATGTATTTGCAAGCTGGGGTACGGAAACACCGCAGCCCTATACAATGGATGAAATCACCGCTGCGCTGGAAGCCCTGTCCGATGCCGATACCTATGGTATGGTACTCCGTGCCAAGGGTATTGTGGCAGGCGAGGACGGCCAGTGGATTCACTTTGACTATGTGCCCGGTACGCCCGATGTGCGTCATGGCTGTGCTGCCACAACAGGCCGCCTGTGCGTAATCGGTGCCGGCATTCATGAGGATGCGCTCAAGAAGCTCTTCCGTGCGGAATAAGGAGGAACACATGATGCCGAACAATCAGATGGACGAAATCCCGGTATATCTCTTCCTGGGTTTCCTGGAAGCGGGCAAGACCAAGTTTATTCAGGAGACGCTTGAGGACAAGCGCTTCAACAACGGCGAAAAGACCCTCGTGCTGCTGTGCGAGGAGGGCGAGGAGGAATATGACCCCTCCACCTATCCCAGCAAGAATGTCGTGTTCCACACCGTTGAGGAGCAGGAAGAATTCAATCCCGCCAACCTGAAGAAGATCCTGAAGGACTGCGGCGCCACCAGAGTGGTGCTCGAGTACAACGGCATGTGGACGATCCAGCACCTGTTCGAGAGCCTGCCCGTGGAGTGGGCGGTTTACCAGTGCATGTGCTTCGTGGATTCGAACACATTCCTGCAGTACAATGCCAATATGCGCAGCCTCGTTGTGGACAAGATCAATGTCAGCGAGCTGGTTGTGTTCAATCGTTTTGCAGTGGGTGAGATGGATCAGCTTGAATTCCATAAGATCGTCCGCGGCATCAGCCGCCGTGCACAGATCGCCTATGAGACGACTGACGGCGAGGTTGCCTATGATGATATCGAGGATCCGCTGCCCTTTGATGTAGAGGCGGATGAGATCACGCTCAAGGACGAGGATTATGCCCTCTGGTACCGTGACATCATGGAGGAGCCGGAGAAGTATCACGGCAAGAACATGACCTTCCGCGGTGTTGTGGCGGTCGATCCGAAGTTCCCCAAGGGCGTGTTTGCTGTGGGCCGTCATGTCATGACCTGCTGTGTGGATGATATCCAGTATTGCTGGCTGGTAGCTGAATGGGATAAGGCCTCACTGTTTGACACACGCCAGTGGGTGCGTGTGACAGGCACCATTTCCGTGCAGAAGCACAAGCTGTACCGCGGTAAGGGCCCTGTGCTGAAGGTGGAATCCGTCATCCTGACCGATGCACCGGCACAGGAAGTGGCGACATTCTATTAAGTAGAGGCAGAAGCGATGGCAATTTCAGAGAGTTTTGTTCTGATCGGTCTTGCCTGGTTCGGACTGTGGCTGGTGCTTCATCTGCTGCTGGCACTGGCAGGACTGATTCCGGGACTGATCGGGCTGAAGAAATGGAAGCAGCTGCGCCGGATGGAAACGGGCAATGCTGCGGAAAGGCAGTCCCTCCGGAACAGCGCACTGATTTGCAGCATTATGGGCGTTGTATGTATCGGATACGGCTTGTATCAGGTGCTTTCGACGCTGGCAGCCATGGCTATGCTGGTCTGCTTTGGTTTGCTTTCCGGTATGTAAAGATATAAAAAAGCGTTCTTCGTGGGAAGAACGCTTTTTTGTTTGATGGGAAATGATCAGATACAAAGCGTGCGCGGGCAGACGCCGTGCACCGTTAAAAATTGCCCTCGTTCCATCCCCATTTGTCCGTCTCTGCATATTTCACATAAATGCGGGCAGGGGAAATGCCCAGATTCTCGCTGAGAATGCTGCAGATGCGGCCGGTCAGAGCATCGCATGCGGATGCACCCGCACTGCCGAAGACGCTGACTTCAACCATGGCCGCAGGGGCATCACTGCCCTGGAACCAGAGCATCTGCTCCGCTTCCATGCCCACCATGAGCCACTGTTCGGACTTGCCCGGAATGGCTGTGATGGCCTGTCCCAGTGCGGACTTGATGGCGGCCGCCTTGTCAGCGGCAATCGGGGTGTTGGTTTTGACGTTGATGTAAGGCATGGTGTTTCCTCCTTTTGATGGGTGCTTCGTGCAGAAGCACCGGTTTCTGAACAAAAACGCCCCGTGAAGGCGGGGCGTTGTGTGCTTAATAGTACGAGAACAGATACTCGCAGGCGTCGATATAGAGATCGTTGATATCCCAGTCCGTGTCAGTGTAAGTGCCGCTGAAGCTTGCAGGACCTTCATTGACAACTGTGGTATTCGGATAAGTACCGATGGTGTCACCGTCATTTTCCACGCAGGCAGCGTAGGAAACATAACCATCCTGTACAACTACAAAATAAGTGTAGTCATTGATGGTGTCGAAATATTTCTCACTCGTGGCATAGAATACATCTGCATCGCCGGGTACATTGATGTTCGCATCCGATTCGGAGCAGATCACATAGGTACCGCTGATGTTCATGCCCTCGGCATCCATTTCCGTAATCGTTGTGGAGTAGGAATTGAGGATTGTCTTGGCTGCTGCATTCACGGAAGCTTGAGTGGACTTGGCTGTGTAGCCGAGTATGGACGGAACGAGAATTGCAGCCAGAATACCGGTGATGGGCAGGCAGAGCACCAGCAGCACGATGATGATGATCACCACGATCAGTCCGACATTGGACTTCTTCTTGGGCGCATTCATGTTCTGGTTCTGGTTGTAGTTCTGCTGATCGAAGGTCTGCTGACCATTCGGGTAACCGTATGTATTCTGTGCAGGCATACCATATGTATCCTGTGCAGGCATACCGTATGTATCCTGCGCCGGTGTACCATATGTATTCTGGTTCGGAATGCCCTGATTCTGAGTCGGAACACCCTGATTCTGGGGAATATTCTGTTGTGTGCAGCCGCAGACCTCATTTTCACCCAGCGGTCTGCCGCAGTTCGGACAAAATGCCATAGTAAAAGCCTCCTTCTTCATGTGCTTTCCCCGCAGGAAAAGTATACTATTATTATAAAAGAAATTCGCCGCAATTACAAGCACCTGAAGGCATTCGGCCGATATTTTCGGCATACCAAACAAAATCCTCCACATTCTTTGTGCAGGCTGACGGTGCTGATGCGGTGTTCCATTCGTGTGATGTTATGGGCTGAAAAACAGGGAACCCCGTAGGATTCCCTGTGTGCGTTATTTCAGCAGTGCTTCGAGCTGTGCCTTCGGGCGCAGGCCGACAACGGTGTCCGTGACCTTGCCGTTTTTGAAGATCATCACGGTCGGAATGCTTGCAATGCCGAACTTTGCCGCCAGCTGAGGCTCGCTGTCCACATTGATCTTGCCCACCTTGACACGGCCGGCATATTCCTCTGCGATCTCCGCAATCGTCGGTGCCAGCATCCGGCAGGGACCGCACCATGTTGCCCAGAAATCCACCAGAACCGGCACATCCGATGCCAGTACCTCGGCTTCAAAATTCTCCGCTGTGATTGTCAGTTCTTTCATCATATTGCTCCTTTCATCAGTCCTTGGATTTGTAATACAGCATGCAGTGGCAGAAGCCCTCAAAATCAGGATCCTTGATCTGCTCACGGAATTCACGGCAGATGCACTTGTTTTCCTCCGTGCGTTCCAGCCGGCAGGGGCAGTAGCCGCCCGTCTGCGCCAAGCCCTCCTTGATGGTTCTGACCATTTCTTCATCGGGATTGAATGTGACTTTCATCTCTTTAACCTCCTGTCAGTTCCTGCAGATATCCTTCCAGCACGTCCGCAGACATGGCGCCGATCTGGGCATTCTGGATGGTGCCGTCCGCATCGATGAACACCGTCAGCGGCACGGAATACACACCATAGGCCTGCGAGGCACTGTATTCTGTATCGTAATATACGGGGAAGCTGTAGCCGTTCTGGTCAATGAAGGCCTTCACCGACTCCACAGTTTCCCGCTGGCCGTCGGTCAGATTCACCATCATGAAGCCGACCTCGTCCTTGTATGCATGATAGGCTGCCTCAAAGGCCGGCAGCTCGGATTTGCACGGGCCGCACCATGTCGCCCAGAAATTCACAACCATGGGCTTGCCGGAAAAATCGGAGAGCCGGACGGCCTGTCCCGCATCGTCCTGCACCGTGAAATCCGGTGCCGTGTTGACGGATTCGTTCTGCGAGCCGGTGTCCGTCTCGGGCTTGTATTGCTCCTGCAGCACCCTGTAGGCTGCACCCGCACCGACCATGGCCAGAATGAGTATGCCGCCCAGGATGAAGATCATTTGTTTTTTCATATTCACCTCACGAAAACCATGCCATCACCGTGTTCATCAGGCCCAGAGCCATCATGATGCCGATGACGATCAGGAAAATGCCGCTGACCAGATTGATCACGCGGTAATGCGATTTGATGAAGCCGAACGCCCCCTGCAGCTGATCGATGAGCACCGCCGAGATCAGAAACGGCACGCCCAGTCCCAGCGAATAGGTGCCAAGCAGCAGCAGTCCCTGCAGTGCCTTGCCCGAGGTCGAGGCCATCATCAGTGCCGAGCCGAGAAATGCCCCTACACAGGGCGTCAGGCTGACGGAATAGATCACGCCGAATACGAACGCAGAAAAGATGCTTGTGATTTCGTGCGTGTTCTGCATGCCCTTGAAGAAGGGCAGGTGAATGACTTCGAGATAATGCAGCCCGAAAATCACGACGATCAGACCGCAGACAATGTTGACGACCGTGCTCCATGAGGCCAGTACCGCCCCGAGTGTGCCGGCAAAAAGCCCCAGCAGGCAGAATACCACGGTGAAGCCCAGCACAAAGCTCCCCGCACGCAGCAGCGTGTGGTGCTTTTTGTCCGCATGTCCCGCAAAATAGGAAATATACAGCGGCAGCATGGGCAGCATGCAGGGGGAGATGAACGAGATCATTCCCTCCAGAAATGTGATCAGATACTGCATCGGCATCCCTCCTGTCAAATAGTATGGCCGGAAATACGGGGCACGAATCGCTTTTTCGTGTTCTGCTTTTATTATAGCACATCAGCATGGGTTTTGCAATAGGGGAAGCAGGGATTTCTATGATGGGTTTCCGCATGTTTTTCGCAGAATCCGGCATTGTTTTCCGGTGCAGAATGAGGTATCATGAGAATGGAACAGTAAAATCGTCTGTAAACTATGAAATTGCATTCTGTGCAAAATTATGTAATATGATACAATATCTATGAAAAAAGTATGAAATTATATTGACGCCGAATTATATCCGTGATACAATAGAATCAATAGAATGGATCAGTGTTCAGAAAGATTTTTTTGAGGTGAATTGGCATGAAAATGACAGGCAAGAAAAAACTGGCCGCCTTCCTGACGGCCCTGACAGTACTTGCAGGCAGCGTGCCTGCTTCCGGTTATTTGACAAAGGCACAGCCCGCAGAGGCCGCCGATACCGGCAGCAGAATTCTCGTTGACCTGAACAAGAATGACGGCCGAAAGGCCTCCTATGCAAGAAATGCAAACAACTGGATCGTTACAGGCGAGACCAGTGCGACATACACCGTGAACGGTGTCACCATGGAGATCAGCGCCAGCGGCGGTTCCCTGCGTATGGAGAACAACAAGAAGCTCCAGAAGATGAGCGGCAATTATTCCCATCTGACCATGGATGCTGCCACAGTGGATGCCACCGGCGGCGGTACTCTGACGCTGAAGATCAGCGGTCTTTCCAACGGCACCCACTCCGTGAAGACCTATCACAGTGCCACCGGCAATGAATCCGTCAGCGGCATTTCCGTCAGCGCCAGCGGCGGCACCTCCCAGAGCGGCATCAGCTGCCCGAAGCAGGTGACACATCCGGACGATGCCGGCATCGGTTATGTGACCTTTACCGGCACTTCCACAACCATCACCATCAAGGCCGCCAGCGGCAATGCATGGCTCAATGCCTTTGAGATTGACGGCGGCGACCCTATCAAGGGCGTGAATCATGTGTATCCTGCCGATCAGGAATCCCATCTCGAGCGTGAGAGCGGTCTTTCCTGGAAGGCCGGCAGCGGTGCCGCAAGCCACAATGTCTACATCGGCACAAGCTATGACGGCGTGTATAACGCCACCACAAGCTCCGGTGAGTTCAAGGGTAACCAGACCGGCACAACCTATGCACTCGATGATACCTATCAGTCCTTTATCACCTATTACTGGAGAGTTGATACCGTGGACAGCAGCGGCAATGTTATCAAGGGTTCTGTGAATTCCTTCAATGTCGCAAGACTGGCCTTCCCCACAGCTGAGGGCTACGGCCGCTATGCAAGAGGCGGTCAGGGCGGCGTTGTTGTGCATGTCACCAATCTCAAGGATGACGGCAGCGAAGGCTCCCTCCGCTGGGCACTCTGCGATGCCAAGTGGCAGACGGCCGACTGGAAGGGCGTGCCGAGAATCGTTGTATTCGATGTCGGCGGCGTCATTGAGCTGACCGATACTCTCTGCATTCCGGATAATGCAGGTCAGGTGTATGTGGCAGGACAGACCGCACCCGGCGACGGCATCACCCTCATCAAGCACGACTTCGGTGCAATGGGTACAAGTGATGTCATCATCCGTGATATCCGTACCAGAGTCGGCGATTCCAACGGCGTATCCACCGGCGGCAACGGCCTCTCCAGCTGCAACCACACCATCATTGACCACTGCTCGATCTCCTGGGCAACGGATGAGGGCTTCAGCTCCCGTAATGCAGCCAACATCACCTTCCAGTGGAACATCATCGGTGAGACGCTGAACAATTCCGTGCACTACCTCGATTCCGACCGTACACAGACCGAGCGTCACTCCTTTGCCGCATCCATCGGCGGCTACACCGGCAGCTATCACCACAATCTGCTGATCCACAACACCGGCAGAAACTGGTCTCTCGCAGGTGCCATGGAGCAGGATGGTGTGACCTATGGCGGTCAGGCCGATATCCGCAACAATGTTGTATACAACTGGCGTGACAGAACCACCGACGGCGGCGTACGCAGACTGAACTTCGTGAACAACTACTATAAGGGCGGCCCTGTCAGCAACACAGGCCTGCATGTGGTTTCCATCGACGGCAACGAGCTGGGAACAAGCGATATGCAGATGATGTATGTTTCCGGCAACGTCATGACAAAGCAGGACGGCACCTATGTGCTCAAGGCTTCTGATGATGCCTGGGCAGCCGGCAAGGCTGTTTCCGGCGGCAAGAATTCGACTGCTGCCGATGTCCGCAGCAATTCTCCCTTCTTTGATTCCTATGTGAATACACAGTCCGCAGAGGAGGCCTACAAGAGCGTCATCGCATCGGCCGGTGCCGGCGGCACCTCTCCGGCAGGCTGGGACTACATCGACAGCCGCTACATCAGCGATGTTTCCAAGAGCACTTACACCTACACCGGCAGCAAGGACGGCCTGAAGGGCATCATCGACAGCCAGAACGATGTCGGCGGCTACCCGAACAGCTCCAACTTTGCACACAGCAATGACGGTGTCTGCAATGCAGCAAACGATACCGACCGTGACGGTATGCCCAACACATGGGAAGAGGCACACGGCCTCAACCCCAATGACGGCTCCGACGGCTGCATCAACAGCCTCTCTCCGGACGGCTACACCAACGTGGAAATGTTCCTGAACGAGCTCTGCGGCGATGAGGTCAACTATGGTACACCTCCCGTGACCGGCAAGCCTGCCGCTGTCATCGAGACCGCACACAAGTATACCATCACCAATGTGAACAGCGGCCTGCAGCTCGAAGTGGCTGACGGCACCGCAGCAAACGGCACCAATGTACAGCAGGGCACCACAGGTGCGGACGGCTGGACTGTGGAGGATGCCGGCAATGGCTACTACCGCATCTATTCCGAGCTGGGCGACGGCAAAACCTATCTGCTCGATCTCGACTACGGTAAGCCCGATAACGGCACCAATATCGGCATCTGGGGCGATACCGCTTCCGATGCACAGCTGTTCAAGTTCGTGGACAACGGTGACGGTACCTATACCATCTGCACCAAGGCCACCACGGATGAGAGCTGTCTGGGCGTCACCTCCGGTTCGAAGGACGAGGGCGCCAATGTTGTACAGTGGGCCTGCAACGGCTCCGATGACCAGAAATGGACACTGGACATCAAGGTCGATCCCCTCAACGGCAGCCTCATCCAGAATCTGGTTGTCGAGAATCTGACCTACAACAAGGCCTGGAACTATCAGTTCTGGGACATCGATACCGATCTCGCAGTGGGCGATCTGCTCTTCGGTGACAGACCAGCCACCTATTCCGTGATTCCGGATGCACTGCTTGGCGGCGAAGCCATCCTCACATCCTGCGATCATAAGTATGCTTCCGGCACACTTGCCACCTTCACCGCCGGTGCGGATATGACCGTATATGCCGCATTCGACCAGAGAGTCACCACCCCCGGCGCATGGCTCTCTGACTGGACAAAGACCGATCTGACCGTAACAGGCAGCAATGACGTCATTTTCGAGCTCTATGCCAAGGAAGTTTCCGCCGGCGATACCGTGACACTCGGCGAAAACGGCCAGTCCGCATCCTGTGTGAACTATATCGTCATGGCCGTTGCGGACGAAGAGGAACCGACTACAACAGCGGAACCGACCACAACGCCCGAGCCGACAACCACACCTGAGCCGACCACCACAGCGCCCACATCCGAGGAGGTACCCACTACCACATCCGATTCTGACCCGGATGCAGCGGACTACGGCAATGTCAACCTCGATACAAGCGTTTCCATTGTGGATGTCATCATGCTCAACAAGGCCATTCTGGGTGCCGAGACACTCAGTGCCCAGCAGAAGATCAATGCGGACGTCAACCTTGACGGCGAATGCTCGCCGGAGGATTCCCTCATCATCCTCAAGCACCTTGTTGACCTCGTTACAACACTGCCCGTTGCCTGAATAAAAAGGAGATAGATTATGATCAAAGCATTCAAACGCTGCCTTGCGGCACTGACCGCAGGCCTGGCAGTGGCCGCATTCACACTGCCGGCTGTTCCGGATATGACGGAGCAGGCAAGTGCGGCTGACAATATTGTTGCATTTCCCGGTGCGGTCGGCGGCGGTAAATATGCCACCGGCGGACGCGGCGGCGAGGTTTACCATGTTACTAATCTGAATGACAGCGGTGCCGGTTCCTTCCGTGATGCTGTCAGCAAGTCCGGTCGTATCGTTGTCTTCGATGTCAGCGGTACCATCGAACTCAAGAGCAACATCGTCTGCCAGAGCAATATCACCATTGCCGGACAGACCGCACCCGGCGGCTCCGGTATTACCCTGAAGAACTACAAGCTCGGCATGGGCGGCGACAACATCATCTGCCGCTTCATCAGTTCCCGCCCCGGCCCCTATGCTGCCACCAGCTCCGGCAACGATGCCTGGGGCGGAGCCAAGGGTTCCAATTCCGTCATCGATCACTGTTCCATGGGTTGGACAACGGATGAACAGTGGGCACTGTATTCCAATAATGAATACTATACCGTGCAGTATTCCGTCATCGGTCCCGCCGATTCCTGGGGCGGTCACAGCAAGGGTATCCATGGCTTCGGCATTATGATGGGTAAGGGCTACTGTACTTTTGACCATAACCTGATCGTGCACAATGTGTCCCGCAACTTCCGCGGCAAGGTGGTTGGTACAGCAACGGCTGATTTTACTAACAATGTCATCTATAACTGGGCCTACCAGACTGCCTATGGTACCATCGGACATGTTAACTATGTCAATAATACACTGAAGATGGGCAACGGAACCACCGGTGCGAAGTATTATATCAATGTCGACAGCAGCACAAGCCCGGAGAACTTCTCCATCTACATGACCGGCAACCGCATGCTGAACAAGGATAATACCGTTTATGATGCCGTAACAACCGACAACTGGAACGGCGGCGTCAAGGTGAAGGACGGCCTCGGCATTACTGTGGACTCCGTCAGAAGCAATTCTCCCTTCCAGACCATGGTGAACGGTGTGAATGTCTCCACTGCCACTACAGCAGAAAGTGCAGCCGATTCCTATGATCATGTGCTTTCCTATGCAGGCAATGGCATTGCTCCCGATCTGCGTACTTCCATTGACCAGCAGTCTGCAAACGAATGCAGAACCGGTACGGGCTACCATTCCGGCACGGCGACCTATGATGAAGCCACCTCGGATGAAAAGGCCAAGATCGACAGCTACAAGATCCAGTGCGGCGTTGTTTATGACTATCCGGATCCGGTACTCCAGAAGACCATCACCGATAACGACAACGACGGCATGGATGATGAGTGGGAAGAGGCAAGAGGCCTGAATCCCAACGATCCCAGCGATACAAACGGCGACTACTGCGGCATGGGCTACACCAACATTGAGTACTACATCAATGACCTGACCGTGGATTCCTTCCCGCCCGGCGTTGTGGAGCTGTCCCCCGAGACTGCACAGCTCGTGACTACATCCGCCTTCACACAGATCGAAGCGGAGAGCTTCTCCGCCCAGTCCGGCATCCAGATCGAGGATTGCCCCGACGGCGGCCAGAACATCGGATTTGTTGAGAGCGGCGACTATCTGCAGTTCAAGCGCATCGATTTTGAGGATGGTGCCAAGAGCTTCACTGCACGCGTTTCCGGTAATGCCGCAGCCATGGAGCTGTATGTGGATTCGATGAGCACACCCGTGGCAACCTGCCAGTTTGCCGGTACATCGGGCTTCTCCGAGTATACGGATGTGAGCTTCAATATCCCCGCAATCACCGGCGTGCATAATCTGTATATCAAATTCACCGGCGGCGAGGGCTACCTGCTCAACATGAACTGGTTCACCTTCGGCAAGGATGCCATCCCGCAGAACGGCCGTCTGATCACCAATCTCCTGATCAATGATCCGACCTACGGCACAAGCTGGATTCTGACCGATAATCTCCAGCTCGGCTCGCTCGTGTTCGGCGACCGTCCCGTTGTCTTTGCGGCACTCCCCGATGCCGTGCTCGGCGGCGAATATATCCGCACGGCCTGTGATGCCAAGGCATTTGTAGGTGATGCGGCGACCTTTACAGCAGCCGAGGACATCACCGTCTATGTCGGTCTGGATGCACGCATCACGGCGATTCCCGCATGGCTCTCCGCATGGACACTGACAAGCGAGACCGCTGCGAACGACAATAACGTGACCTTCAATCTCTATACCAAGAGCGTCAAGGCCGGCGAGAATGTGACCCTCGGCGGCAATGAGAATTCCTATCAGTGCGTGAACTACACCGTCTTCGCTGTACCCGCAGCTGAAACACCGACGGAAACGACCACGGAACCGGCCACAACGGAACCGCCTACAACCGAACCGCCTGCGACGGAATCCACCACCACGGAGCCGCCTGTGACGGAAACGACCGTTCCCGCTGAACCGGAGACAACGCCGGCACCGACCACAGCGGAACCCACGACCACGGAACCGGTCGGCGAAGAGATGTACGGCAATGTCAACCTCGATGATACCGTTTCCATTGTGGATGTCATCATGCTGAACAAGGCCGTGCTCGGTGTGGAGACCCTGAACGCACAGCAGAAGATCAATGCGGACGTCAACCTCGACGGTGAATGCTCGGCTGAGGACTCCCTGATCATTCTCAAGCATCTGGTGGATCTTGTCACCACCCTTCCGATCCGATAACTCCTCAATTTCCTTTCATAAGCCCTTTCCCGGCAGATCCTTTCTCTGCCGGGCGCCGCTCCGGCGGTGTGCAGAAGGGGATTCAAGGCATTGTAGGCATGCCCTCAGCCATTCGGCAGGGGGCATGCCTTTTTGTTTGTTTTCACGAATATTTAGACGTTTTTGCTGTTTTCCTTGACGAAAAACCTTTTTCGGTGTATACTGATATAGGTGTACAAAGAATGTGGAAAAAGAAAAGGAGAATCCCCATGTCTAAGATTGCAATCATTACCGATACAAACAGCGGCATGCCCAGGGAGGAGGCCGACAAGCTCGGCGTATTCCTGCTGCCCATGCCCATTATCGTGAATAACAAGGAGTATTTTGAGGGCGTGTCCTGTACCTATGACCAGTTCTTCGAGATGCTGGCAGGCGGTGCGGATGTGTCCACCTCCCAGCCCTCTCCCGAGTCTCTGACATCGCTCTGGGATGAGGTGCTCAAGGAATATGATGCCATCGTGCATATCCCCATGTCCTCCGGTCTGAGCAGTTCCTGTGCAACCGCAAAGGCACTGGCAATGGACTATGACGGCAGAGTGTGCGTGGCTGACAACAAGCGCATTTCCGTTTCCCAGTACCAGTCCGTTGTGGATGCGGTGCTCTGGAGCAGGGAAGGTCTCTCCGCTGCGGAAATCTGCGCAAAGCTTGAAGAAACCGCACTCGATGCAAGCATCTATCTCGCTGTGAATACACTGGAGCTCCTCAAGAAGAGCGGCCGTGTGACAGCGGCAGGTGCTGCAATTGCCTCCATTCTCGGCATCAAGCCCGTGCTGCAGATTCAGGGTGAAAAGCTTGATGCGTTTGCAAAGGTCAGAGGCATGGCGAATGCAAAGAAGACCATGCTGGAAGCTGCCGAGAAGGATCTGAAGGGCCGCTTTGCCGGTCGTCCGGCGCGTGTCTGGGTCGCATATTCCGGTGAGGAAGCACCGGCTGCCGAGTGGACGGATGAGGTGCGCCGCTATTTTGACGATCCCACTGTCTGCATGTATAAGCTCCCTCTCAGCATTTCCTGCCATGTAGGCGCAGGCGTGCTGGCAATCGGCGTGATTGAATATGCCGGTGAAAGAAAGGATATTCCTTATGAGATATAAGGCTATTTTCTTCGATCTGGACGGCACGCTCCTCCCCATGGATAACGAGGTGTTCACCAAGGGCTATTTCAAGGAGCTGGCCAAGAAGCTCTCTCCTCTGGGATTGGCTCCCGATGCACTGATTGCCGCTGTCTGGGCAGGCACCAAGGCAATGGTGAAGAATGACGGTGCACGCCAGAATGTGGAGCTGTTCTGGGAGACCTTTGCACAGGTCACGGCGAAGGATGTCACATCCTTCCGTGCCCAGTCGGATGATTTCTATGTCAATGAGTTCCATAATGCAAGAGCCTATACATCCGAAAATCCCCGTGCTGCCGAGGCCATCGGTGCTGCACATGCAGCAGCGGAGATCGTGGTGCTGGCCTCCAATCCGCTGTTCCCGCTGACCGGACAGTGCTCCCGTCTGAGCTGGGTGGGACTGGAAAAATCCGATTTCGATTACATCACAGCCTATGAGAGTGAGTGCTTCTGCAAGCCGAATCCTGCGTATTATACCGCCCTCTGCGAGAAGCTGGGCGTGCAGCCTGCCGAATGTCTGATGGTGGGCAATGACGAGCGTGAGGATATGTATGCAGCGACGCTTGCGGGTCTGGACGGCTTTTATGTGACGGATTGTGCGATTCCATGCGAAGAACATCCGTGGAACGGCAAACACGGCAGTTTTGCGGAGCTGATTGCATTTTTGAAGACGCTGTAAAAAGCGGAACCGCCCCTTCGGGGGCGGTTTTATGCTTTATTTGACAAATCGCTGTTTCTGTGCTAAGATGATAGAAAGGAGGCGATTGCATTGCAATTTACGGTACTGACGGAAAATCGTGTCAGAAAACGCGGCCTGCTGGCCGAGCACGGACTTTCTCTCTGGATTGAGCACGACGGCATGTGCATCCTGTTCGATACGGGCCAGAGCGATGTCTATGTCCGCAATGCCGCTGCGCTCGGCATTGATCTGAAGCGGGCGGACTGCATTGTCCTCAGCCATGGCCATTATGATCACTGCGGCGGCTATCCCCATTTTCCCGGCACGCAGCCCGTGACCTATGTACGCAGGGCGGCCTTTGCTCCGAAATTCGGTCGGGACAGCGAGGGCACACGGGACATTCGCATCCCGTGGCAGCCGGAGGGTTATCCCATTCAGTATACGGAAGAATGCACCCAGATTGCACCGAGAGCATGGCTCTGCTCCGGCATTGCCTGCACGGCACCGTTTGAATCGCTCAGTCCGGGTCTCATGACCCTGTCGGACGGGAATCTTGTGACCGACCCCATGACCGATGAGCAGGTGCTCGTACTCGAAACGGAACGGGGACTCGTCCTCTTCATCGGCTGCAGCCATCCCGGTGTGGTCAGCTGCCTGCAGCATGTGCAGCAGCGGTTTCCGGACAAGCCCCTGTATGCCCTTTTTGCCGGCATGCATCTGGCAGGCGTGAGGCCGGAACGGCTCGACCGGACGATGGATGAATTCGCAGCCTGCGGCCTTGCACGGCTCTTCCCCGTGCACTGCACCGGCGTGGAGGAAAGCTGCCGGATGAAGGCACGCTTCGGCAGCGGCTGTACACTCTGTCAGGCAGGCGATACGATCGTCATTTAATCCGCATTCCCATGATTCTGAAACAGAGTCGCATCATAGGAGGTTTTACAATGGATCACGCACAGAAAGCAAGAGAATTATTCAAACAGGGCTATAACTGTTCGCAGGCCGTCGTGCTGGCCTTTTCCGATCTGACAGGACTGGACGAAAAGACCGCCGCCATGCTTTCCTCGTCATTCGGCGGAGGCATGGGCAGAATGCGGGAGGTCTGCGGTGCTGTGAGCGGCATGTTCATGGTGATCGGCATGCTGTATGGCTATGATGACCCGAAGGAAACAACGGGCAAGGCCGCACACTATGCAAGGCTGCAGGCGCTGGCCGCAAAATTCCGTGAAGAAAACGGCTCGATCATCTGTCGGGAGCTGCTCGGACTGGGAGCCGGTGCATCCGTACCCGTGCCGGAAGCAAGGACGGAGACCTACTACAAGAAGCGTCCCTGCGCCGATATGGTGGAGAGTGCCGCACGGATGACGGAGGCCTATATTCTCGAGCAGGAATCCAATGCTGACTGAAACAGAAAACGCCCGGCACATGCCGGGCGTTGCGTTTGTCGAAAGCCTTTAAAAGATAATGCGGAGCAGCCTGAGGATTCCAAAGGGAATCATTCCCTTTGGCAGGGGGTTCAAGGGGGACAGCGTCCCCCTTGAATAGCCGTATTTCAAATAAAAACTGAATACAGACCTAAAAAGTGTATTTAGCCTTTGATCTTGATTTGTCTTTCCTCTGCGATGCGTGAGCGAGCAGACACACTGCCCCATTGCCCCATAAAAAAGAGAATTTTTCGATAGACTGAACGCCCGGCATACGCCGGGCGTTTGAGTTTGTCGAAAAAGGGGGGGCTTTTTCAAAACCTGCCCCCACCCCAACCCCTCCCCCAAAGGGGGAGGGGCTATATTTGGAGGGTACTGCGCGGCTTACTGCCGCCGTCCCCTCTGTCACTTCGTGACGTCTCCCCACCCCGTGGGGAGCAGCCCTCCACCCGCCAAAGGGCTGCGCCCTTTGAACCCAATGAGGTTTTTCGATAGCCTGAACGCCCGACGTACGCCGGGCGTTTGTTTTTTCATTACATACGCAGATCTGCGCCGAGCTTGGTCAGTGCCTTCAGCACACGCTTCATGGCAGCGTCTGCCTGTTCGTCGGTCATGGTACCGTCTGCGCTGCGCATTACGATCTTGTAGGATACGCTCTTCTTGTCCTTGGCAATCTGCTCGCCTCTGTAAACATCGAACAGCTCTACCTTTTCAAGCGGCTTGCCCACAGCCTCACGGATGGCATCCTCAAGCTCTGCCACCGGAATGCTCTCATCGCAGACAAGGCTCAGGTCACGGGTCATAGCCGGGAACTTCGGCAGGGGCTTGTAGGTGATTTCCTCGCAGGCTGCTGCGAACAGAGCAGGAATATCCAGCTTTGCTGCATAGGTCTTTACACCGATGCCGTAGTTTTCCTGAACTGTCGGATGAATCTCGCCGAAAATACCCAGCGGTGCGGTGCCGCTGTAAATCACAGCGCTTCTGCCGGGATGGAAGGCCGCTGCCTCATCATACGGGCAGTCCTCGCCGCATCTTGTGAAGCGCAGGCCGGATACGCCCAGCTTCTCCATCAGTACTTCCAGCATGCCCTTCAGATCGAAGAAATCACAGCCGCCGAACATACCAATGGTCAGACGCTGCGGCTCCTCGGGGAGCTTGTCGGGTGTGGTCGGGAGATATTCCTTGCTGATCTCAAAGAGCCATGCCTGTGCATTTCTCTTGTTGTAGTTGGTTGCCAGCACCTCAAGCATGGAGGGCAGTGTGGTGGTCTGCATTACGCTTGTTTCCTCACCCAGAGGATTCATGATGGTGGTGGTATTGCGCAGCTTGCTGTCTGCCGGCAGACCGATCTTGTCGAACCACTTCGGGGAGATGAAGGAGTAGGTCAGAATGCCGCTGCAGCCCATGCCGGTCATGGCCTGCTCAATGGTGCGGTTGAACTTCTGCTCGGGTGTGAACTGTGCCTCTGCCACGCCCTTGATGACGGTGGAGGGGATGTTGTTGTAGCCGTAGATTCTGGCCACTTCCTCTGCAATGTCAGCAGGACGCTCCAGATCGATGCGGAAGCTCGGGGAAACAGCCTCGCCGTTCTCTACCTGAATGCCAAGGCTTGTCAGATACTTTTCCATGTCCGCAGCCGGAATCTCTGTGCCGAGGAAGCCGTTGATCCAGTCGGGCTGGAAGGGAATGCGGTTCTGCACGGGATTTGCATAGTTGCGGTCGATGATGGTGCCCACAACTTCACCGGCACCCAGCTCCTCAACGAGGGAGAATGCACGCTTGAGAGTGGTGAGCATGGAGGTCTCGTCCAGCCCCTTTTCATAACGGGCGGAAGCATCGGTTCTCATGCCGAGCTTCTTGGCGGTCAGACGTACCTGTGTCGGCTCGAAGTAAGCGGACTCGAATACCACATCCACTGTATCTTCCATGATGCCGCTGTACTCGCCGCCCATAACACCTGCCACAGCGATCGGCTTTTCAGCATCGGCAATGATGAGCATTTCCTCGGACAGGCTGCGCTCAATGCCGTCGAGTGTAGTGATGGTCTCACCGGCCTTGGCATTGCGCACGCAGATCTTGCCGCCTGCCACATAGCGCAGGTCAAAGGCATGCATGGGCTGGCCGTATTCGAGCATTACATAGTTTGTGATGTCCACCAGATTGTTGATCGGACGCACGCCGCTGGCTCTCAGACGCTCACGCATCCAGCGGGGAGACGGGCCGATCTTGACATTGCGCACCAGACCTGCTGCATAACGTGTGCAGAGCGTCTGATTCTGGACTTCAACATCCAGCGTGTCCTCAATGTTCTCCTCGGTGCCGTGGTAGGCAGGCTCCTTGACCTCAAGCGGCACATCGAATGTGGCAGCCGCTTCTCTGGCAAGGCCGATGACGGACAGGCAGTCCGGACGGTTGGATGTGATCTCAAATTCAACAGAAACATCGTTCAGGCCAATGGCGGAAGCGATGTCCTGACCGGGCACACAGTCCTCCTGAATCACGAATACGCTCTCTGCATCCGCATAGGGGAAGTCGTGCTGTGTCAGACCCAGTGTGGACAGACCGCAGAACATACCGCGGCTCTCAACGCCGCGCACCTTGCTGACCTTGATCTTCATGGATTCGCTGCCCTCGGTCACAACCGTACCGGGTGTGGCAACGGGCACCAGATCGCCGGGCTGCACATTCTTGGCGTTCGTAACGATCTGAACCGGCTCCTCGCCGCCCATATCCACGCTGCAAACGAACAGTGCATCGGCATTTTCATGCTGTGCCTTGGACAGGATTCTGCCGACAACAATACCCTGTACCTTCTCTGCTTCTTCTTCAAAAGCCTCCACCTTGGAGCCGCTCATGGTCATGCCTGCGCAGAACTCCTTGGGGGTAATATCAAGCTTGACGTAATCGGCAAGCCATTTCATTGACAGATTCATATGGTTACCTCCGTATTATTTGTTATCCGAAATGGATGTAGGGAATATCGATGGTATGCTGTTTCCGGGTATCGGACGGCAGGGGCCGTTCGTCCCGCTTATCAAAGAGCATCCGTTCGAAACGCTGTTTCTGGATCAGATAGCTCTGCCAGTCGGCCACCATGACGGAATAGTCATCATCCGGACAGTGGAACACGACCGTTGCACCGCTGGCCATCATATTGCGCTTATGCTCGATGGTTTCAATGGACTGGATCTCCAGATAGGAGAGCAGCAGCCCCTCACCTGGTACAAACAGATATTTGTCCAGCAGAAAGAATGTGTTGAACATCGGCTGTGCGTTGTAGAGCTGGTTTTCCAGATCCAGAAAATCATTCTCGGTAAAATGGGCATATCTCCACGCCATGGCCTTCTGCTTGTGTTTTTCACGCAGCAGAATGAAGGGGAGTGTTGCCATCATAATCACTGCCATCAGAATGAAGATACTGCCCTCAAAGTCGCCGGACAGCACAATCAGAATGCCGGGGATGAGGAATGCCAGAGAAATGACACTCCAGATGAGACCGTAGATCCAGAAGGTTCTGCGGTTCGGCATGATGGCCTTGTAGATTTTACCTCGTTTTACCAGATCGTCCATGCTTTATCTGAACTGTTCCAGGAAGCGCATGTCGTTCTCGAACAGCAGACGCATGTCGCTGATGTTGTAGCGTCTCATAACGATACGCTCCAGACCCAGACCGAATGCAAAACCGGAGTAAACGCTGCTGTCGATGCCGCAGCCCTCGAGCACCTTGGGATGTACCATACCGGCACCCAGCAGCTCGATATAGCCCTCGCCCTTGCAGACACGGCAGCCCTCGCCGTGGCAGTTGAAGCACATGACGTCAACCTCGGCACTGGGTTCGGTGAAGGGGAAGTGATGCGGACGCAGACGGATCTTGCAGTCGTCGCCGTAGAGTCTCTGCATCAGCAGCTCAAGTGTACCCTTGAGGTCGGCCATGGTGATGCCCTTGTCCACAACCAGACCCTCGATCTGATGGAAGAGGGGGGAGTGGGTGGCATCCACAGCATCGGAACGGTACACACGGCCGGGGGAGATCACGCGGATCGGGGGTTTCTGGTTCTCCATGACATGTACCTGTACGGAGGAAGTCTGCGTACGGAGCAGGATGTTCTCAGTGATGTAGAAGGTATCCTGTGTGTCTCTTGCGGGATGGTTGGGGGGGAGATTGAGTGCCTCGAAGTTGTAGTAGTCGTATTCTACCTCGGGGCCGTCGGCAACGGAGAAGCCCATGCCGAGGAAGATCTCCTTGATCTCATTCTCCACGATCTGGAGCGGATGGAGACGACCCATGGCAGGACGCTTGCCGGGCATGGTCACGTCGAGGGATTCGGCTGCAATCTTGGCGGCCTTGGCGGCTTCCTGCAGTGCAGCGGACTTTTCGGAAATCATGGATTCAAGCTTGCCGCGGACTTCATTGGCCAGCTGACCCATGACGGGGCGCTCCTCAGCGGAGAGCTTACCCATCTGCTTGAGAATGGCAGTCAGCTCACCCTTCTTGCCGAGGAATTTTACGCGCAGCTCATCGAGTGCACGCAGGTCGGTACAGGAGGAAATGGCCGCACTTGCGGTTTCCTCGATCTGTCTGAGTTGTTCTTTCATATCCTCACCTCTAAAAAATATTGATCTTGGCTGTTCCCGGCAGTTGTCGGGAAATAAAAAAGCAGCCGTCCAAACAGGACAAGCCGCACTTGTTACCACCCATTTGCCAGAGGCCAGCACCTCCACCGTTCTTAATGCGAACGCCACATCACCGCTTACAACAAAGAGCTTCGGCGGTGCCACTCGTGAGTGAATTTCACTGTTTTGCGGTATAGTGCCTTTTCAGCAACCGGCACCTCTCTGGATACAGCGTCCACAGCTACTCTCTCAGTCAACATGTTATCTACCCTCTATTATAACGCATGTTTTCGAAAAAAGCAAGGGTTTTTTCAAAAAAATCCAAGAAAATGCAATGTTTTTCCATGGGGCGAGGCGGGTGTTGCCCTTTATGAAAATGATAACGGCATCCCCCTGACAGGGGATGCCGTTTTGTTTACGACTGCATCGGCGAATACTCGTCCGAAATCAGTCCGCCGATATACTTGAATTTCACCAGCTGCCCCTTCTTGTGCGTCAGGGAGCCCTGCTGATTGAACGGCACTTCCTTGAAGGCCGCACGGGATGCTGTCAGATGCAGCGTCTCGCCCTTGCGGGTCTCAAATACCAGCTCAAAATACTCGTCATAGAGCGTCGAATGCCCCGAGGAATCCACCACCCTGCGGCGTTCGTCGATCTTCTGCATGAGGATCGCCATTTCCGTATAGGGCTGATTGGCGTTTTTACGGCTGGCTGCCTGCTTGGCAGCACGGCGTTCCTTGGTATGGGGACGGCCATCGTCCTCGCCCTCTGCTTCCTCTACGAAAAATTCAAAGATCTTTCGTGTCAGCGGATTCTTCTTTCCGCCGAAAATGACCAGCAGAATCAGAATGACGATGACTACAATCAGAACAATAAAGAATTTCTCCATACAGTCTCCTTTCCGTTATCAGAGACCGTTGGGATTCTGCTGCATGAAGCGCCAGCTGTCCTCGCACATGGTGTCGAGGGTCTCAGCTGCCTCCCAGCCAAGCAGTTCCTTGGCACGGCTGGCATCGGCATAGGAAGAGGCAATATCGCCGGGACGACGATCGGCAATGCGGTAATTGATCGGCTTGCCGCATGCCTTTTCATAGGCATGTACCATTTCCAGTACGCTCACGCCCTGGCCGGTACCCAGATTGATCGGCATGAAGCCGGTGTGCTTTTCTGCATAATCCACAGCGGAAACATGACCCTTGGCCAGATCCACAACATGGATATAGTCACGCACGCCCGTGCCGTCGGGTGTGTCATAATCATCACCGAATACAGCGAGCTGCTGGAGCTTGCCGACTGCCACCTGTCCGATGTAGGGGAGCAGATTGTTCGGAATGCCGTTGGGATCCTCACCGATCAGGCCGCTCTTGTGCGCACCGATGGGGTTGAAGTAACGCAGTGCCACCACGCGGAATTCCGGATCCGCATTGCACAGATCATGCAGGATCTGCTCGATCATGACCTTTGTGTAGCCATAGGGGTTGGTGGCGGAAGTGGGCATATGCTCAATGTAGGGCACGGGATTGTTCATGCCGTAAACGGTTGCGGAAGAGGAGAAGACAATGGTCTTGCAGCCGAATTCACGCATTACCTGCAGCAGAACAAAGGTGCCGCCGATGTTGTTCTCATAGTATTCCAGGGGCTTGGCCACGGATTCGCCCACGGCCTTGAGGCCTGCAAAATGCACTACAGCAGTGATGTCCTGCTCCTTGAAGATGGTGCGCAGTGCCTCGGCATCACGCATGTCGGCCTTGTAGAAGGGCACGGACTTGCCGGTGATCTTTTCAATTCTGCGGATGCTCTCCTCCTTGGCGTTGCTCAGGTTGTCGAGTACGACGATGGAATGACCTGCCTCCAGGAATTCCACGCAGGCATGGCTGCCGATGAAGCCGGCACCGCCGGTGATCAGAATCTGACTCATATGTATACTTCCTTTCTCTATGCAATGGGGGATGATTTGATTATGCTGTCACATGTATGCCGCCCGCACTGCGCAGACGCAGTACATGGCATTTGCCTTCGCCGAGAACGGCTTCCGCTGCGGCACGGAAGGCATCGAGCATGTCAAGCGGCACAAAGGCCTGCACGGTACCTGCAAAGCCGCCGCCGTGTACACGGACGGCACCTCTGCCCGCAAGGAGCTGCTCACACAGGGCGATGGTCACAGCCACCTCCTGTCCGGCAGGGGACTGATAGGTGCTCACATTCTGCAGATACATGAAGGAGGAACGGCCGGAGGCCTTCACTTCCTCAAGAAATGCAGAGAAATCGCCGTTTTGCAGGGCTGCCGTTTCCCTCGGCACACGCGCATCGTCACCGAAGAAATGGAGTGCACGGAGTACAGCACGGTCACCGCAGCTGCGGCGGATTGCGGGGAGATTGGCAAGGAGCGCTTCCTTGCTGGTCTGCGAGAGTACTTCTGCACCGAGTGCATGCGCCACGGCCTTCATTTCAGCGGGAATGGCGGCGTAATCGCCGGTTAGATCGGCATGATCCGCACCGCTGTCAAGGATGCAGAGCGCATAGCCCTCAGCAGTGAGATCCACATCGGCACGGGTGATCTGCGGCATGGCTTCCTTGAAGTCGATGCCGATGACGCCGCCCACAGAGCAGGCCATCTGATCCATAAGGCCGCAGGGCTTGCCGAAGTAGACATTCTCCGCATACTGTCCGATCTGTGCGATCTGCACGGCATCCACACTGCCTTCTGCAAAGAAGGTATTGCAGATGTTGCCGACGAGCACTTCAAATGCAGCTGAGGACGAGAGTCCCGAACCACGCAGGACATCCGATGTGGTGTAGGCATCGAAGCCCGTGACGGGATGGCCGTTTTCTGTGAATTTTGCCGCAATGCCGCGCAGCAGGGAAGCGGAGGTGTTTTCCTCCTCCTTCACGGGCTGCAGATGGTCAAGGGTGATGCAGTCCATGCCAAAGCCCTCGGACTTCAGACGGATCTGACCGTCCGTGCGTACGGCCGCTACGGCGATGATATCAAGATTGACACTGCCGGCGAGCACATGACCGCCCTGATGGTCGGTATGATTACCGCCCAGCTCCGTTCTGCCCGGTGCCGAGAAAAGCGCGATTTCCTGTGCATCGCCGAATTCCTTGTGGAATGCTTCGATCGCCTCGAGAAAACGCTGACGATAGGGCAGGAGTGCTTCACCCCTGCACGCATACAGGCGGGACAGACAGTCGTCCATGGCGCCGGATGTCAGCAGCGCAATGGTTTCTGTGATTGTAGTCATAAAAATTCTCCTGGTCGTTACTGTGCGTTCAGACCGCACATAAGAATAGTATATACCATATTGCGGGATTTTGCAATAGTTTTTTTGAATTTAGCAAAGATGCGGAAGGATGGCATCAAAGATCCGGTCCGCCGTGTCTTCCTTTGACAGGCAGGGCAGCTCTTCAGCAGCGTCCTTTGTGATCAGTGTCACGACATTTGTGTCCGTACCGAAGCCCGCACCCTCCTGACGGAGAGAGTTCGCACAGATCATGTCCGCATTTTTCTTCACGAGCTTCTTGCGGGAATTTTCCAGCAGATGCTCGGTTTCCATCGAGAAGCCGCACAGAAACTGGTTTTCTCTGCGGTGCTCGCCCAGATACCCCAGAATGTCCCGTGTACGGGTGAGGGGGATCTGCATATCAGCGTCGGATTTCTTCATCTTCTGGTCGGCACATTCCGTCGGACGGTAGTCGGCCACGGCAGCGGCCATCACGATCACATCCTGTCGGGCGCTCACAGCTGTCACCGCACCGAACATCTCGGCGGCACTCTCCACGTTCACGACCTTCACAAAGGGCGGCGGCGTGAGAGCGGTCTTGCCGGTCACAAGTGTGACCTCCGCACCGCGGAGCATGGCCATTTTTGCAAGTGCATAGCCCATTTTTCCGGTGGAGCGGTTGGTGATGCAGCGGACGGGATCGATGCTCTCGCAGGTGGGGCCGGCGGTGATGAGCACACGCTTGCCCGCCATGTCCTTTTCACGGGCGATGGCTCGTTCGATGTAGGAGAGCAGCACTGCTTCCGAGGGCATCTTGCCTTCACCCACATCACCGCAGGCCAGATAGCCGGAATCGGCGGGTATGATCTCATAGCCAAAGGAAGCAAGCTTTTTCAGATTGTCCTGCAGAATCGGGTTGCGGTACATGTTGGTGTTCATGGCTGGCGCAATGATCTTGGGGCAGGGGCAGGCCATGAGTGTGGTGGTCAGCATATCATCGGCAATGCCGCCGGCAATCTTGCCGATCACATTGGCTGTGGCAGGTGCCACGAGCACCACATCGGCCTTTTTTGCCACAGCGACATGCTCCACACTGTACTGGAAATTCCGGTCGAATGTGTCAATCAGACAACGCTGTCCGGTGAGTGTTTCAAAGGTGATGGGGGAGATGAACTGGGTGGCATTCTCGGTCATCGTCACGATGATCTCGGCGCCGGTTTTCTTCAGCGTGCTGGCCAGTCCTGCAATTTTATAGGCTGCAATGCCGCCCGTTACGGCCAGCACGATGCATTTTCCTGTCAGATTCATGACGTTCCTCCTTCAGTGCGGACTTTCTTGTTCTTCTCGTAAATCAGCCGCAGTCCATGCAGAAGCAGCGTATCATTTACGGTAATCTCATGGAAGCAGTGCGGCACAACAGCATGTGCAAGTCCGCCCGTGGCGATCACAGCCGTCTCATAGCCCAGCTCTTCCCAGATGCGGTCGATCATGCCGTCAAGGCAGGCCGCACTGCCATAGAGAATGCCGCTGCGCATGCAGTCAACGGTGTTCGTCCCGATGATATGACGCGGTACCGTCAGTCCGATTTTCGGGAGCTGTGCGGTGCCGGAAACCAGAGAATCCAGCGAAATGCGCGCACCCGGCAGGATAATCGTGCCGACATAGGCACCCTCCCGATCGAGAACGGAGAGCGTGGTAGCCGTGCCCATATCGATCACAATGGCCGGCGTGCCGTACAGTGCGGATGCAGCAACCGCATCCACAACCAGATCGCTTCCGACGGCGGCCGGATTGTCCATTTTCAGGTGCAGTCCCGTTTTCACACCGGGCCCGACAACGAGGATCTCTGCATGCGTCAGCTTCTGCAAAGCCTTTTTCAGCACATCCGTCAGCGGCGGCACAACGGACGAGATGACCGCACCCTCCACTTCATCGGGCGAAATCTGATACAGCTCAAGGACAGCCTTGAAGCAGAAGAGATATTCCAGCTCGGTTTTGCGCAGATCGGTGGAAATGCGTTCGGTGAACCGGACTTTGTCTCCGTCAAGGCAGCCGACAACAATGTTGGTGTTGCCCATATCCACAGTCAGCAGCATGTCACACCTCCTGTTGGTTCTTGGCGTAGATGATCTGCAGGCCCTTCAGCGGGAGCATCGCATCAATGCGGATACTGTGCCGGCAGTGGGGGATGATGGCGTCCGCCGCATCGCCCGTGGCAACGAGTGCGGTTTCATAGCCCAGCTCCTGCCAGATGCGGTCGATCATGCCGTCAATAGAGGCGGCATTGCCATAGATCACACCGCTTTTCATCGAATCGATGGTATTCGTGCCGGCCGTGCGGCGGGGCTGCGTCAGGCTGATGTTCGGCAGCTGAGCCGTCCCCCTGACGAGCGAATCCAGAGAAACCCGTACACCGGGCAGAATCGCACCGCCGATGTAGCGGCCGTCCTGACTGATGACGGAAAGTGTGGTCGCCGTCCCGAGATCAATGACGATGACCGGCTCGCCGTATTCTGCCTTGGCGGCAACGGCGTCGACGATCAGATTGCTGCCGACCTGTGCGGGCTGATCCATGCAGACGGGCAGCCCCGTCTTCACACCCGGATGTACCACGAGCACACGGATTTCTGGCGCAATCTTGCCGATGGCCGCCTGCATGACATCCACCAGCGGCGGCACAACGGAGGAAATGACCGCCCCCTCAAGTGCCGCAGGGGCAATGCCGTGCAGTTCGAGGATGGTCTTGAGTCCGATGGCGTATTCGAGTTCGGTTTTCCGCAGATCGGTCGCCATCTGTTCGGTGAACAGGATGGTTTCCTTCTGAAAGCAGCCCAGCACAATGGCGGAGTTGCTCATATCAATTGCCAGAATCATGGTTTATCCCTCCGATCGTTTGGAACGGCTCTGCTCACAGTACAGCGGGCGGATGCGGCGCAGTACCGGACATGCAGCTGCTGTCAGGAGCGAAGCCACAATGGCTTCAGGGACGCCGTTTGCACCAATGATGCCCAGAATGGAGTAATACAGCGCATTGAACTCCATTCCCTTTGCGGCCGCATAGGCATTGCCGAACAGCAGGAAAATCCCGTGCATCACAAGCAGGGTATTGGTCAGGGATCCTGCCAGTCCTGCCGCAATGTAAAGGGCAGCCCGCATTTTTCCCTTCAGGACACGGTATAAAAGCGCACAGGCGTAATACGCCGCAACGCCGATCAGAATACGCGGCACAAAGCAGATCAGCAGGCTCTTGAATGCGGACAGCACGGGTGTGCCCTCTATGTTCACGGAATAGAAGGGGGAAAAGACAAACGCAGTCAGACCGCCCTTGAAGGTATTGTTCAGCAGACTCGTCAGGCCGAAGACGCCGCCCAGAACGGCACCCCTCTTCGGGCCGAGAAACAATGAGCCGATGATGACAGGAATGTGGATGGTCGTCGCATTGATCACGCCGAGCGGAATGTAGCCAAGGTACGGCACAAACGCCAGCAGACAGATGATTGCGGCAAACAGTGCCATGAGGACAAAATCTTTTGTGGAGCTGTTTGATTTCATGTCGTCACGTCCTTTCCGGAGGGGGATCCCGTAAATTTTTGATTCTTTTTCATTATAGCACGGAACGCAGGGTTTGTCCAGTGTTTTTTGTCGATCTCTGCACCCTATTATAAATAGGTATCCCCCTAAGGGGAGAATATACTGAAAAAAACGATTGCATGTGAATGAGTCATGAATGAAAATGGAGCGATTTATGAAATGCGGGATTTTCGTCAGAAAAAGCTATGATATCATACAAGGTTGTCTGAAATGTGGTTTTTTATTTGTTTAACATGTACAAATAAATTGTTTCGATTTTTCTAAAATGAGTTAAAAGATTTAACAAACATAATCCGCATTCATCGGATGGGATGAAAAATTACGCCAGAATATACGGGGTGTATATAGAATGTGAACATTTAGTGATTAGTTCTAAAAAAAACGATGGGATTTATGAAAAAATACAGTTGCAATTTCAAAAACCAAATGGTATAATTATGATACTGGAGTATTATGTTGTTTTATACTCACAATTCAGATTCAAAAATCATTGGAGGTGGTCGAATGAAGAGTTTTTCCTACGTTGCCAGAACCGGCGCTGACAAGCAGGTGAAGGGCACGATCAATGCGGAAGACGAGCGAGAATTCGCGGTGAAGCTCAAGGATAAGGGCCTGACGCTGATCAGTTACGAGGAAAAAGAAATCGGCGCAAAGAAAACAGTGAAGAAGTTCAAGACCAAGGAGCTGGCGTTTAACTGCCGTCAGCTGGCAGCGATGCTGACTTCCGGTCTGACCCTGGTAAAGGCACTGGACATTCTGAGCAAGGAGCAGCCTAATGAAGGCGCAAAGGCAATCTGGCAGAGCGTTTATGAGAACGTACAGAAGGGTGAATCCTTCTCTGCATCCCTGGAAATGTATAAGGGTGTATTCCCGGACTTCCTGATTTCCATGGTAGCGGCCGGTGAGTCCTCCGGTTCTCTGGACGTCATCATGCAGAGAATGTCGGACCATTACGCAAAGGAAAATAAGATGAACAACACGATCAAGGGCGCGATGACTTACCCGATCGTTCTGATGTTCCTCTGTATCGTCATTGTAATCGGTATGTTTACATTCATCATGCCGACCTTCGCCGGACTGTTCGAGAGCCCGGATGACATGCCCGCTCTGACAAGAGTGATGATGGGCTTCTCTGACTCGCTTGTTAACTTCTGGTACATCTACCTGATCGTCATCGGTGTTGTTGTATTCGGTGCGATCTACCTGCTGAAGATCCCGAACACCCGCCTTGCGTGGGATAAGTTCATCATCAAGGGACCCGGCTTTGGTCCCCTGGTTGTAAAGATCTACACAGCCCGTTTTGCACGTACACTCGCTTCTCTGTACTCCAGCGGTATTCCGATGGTTGAATGTCTGCAGAGATCCTCTTCCATTCTGAGCAACCGCTACATAGATCAGTGCTTCCTCAACGTTGTGGACGAGGTAAAGCAGGGTGAAACGCTCTCTGCTTCCATTCAGAGAACGGAAATTTTTGACTCCATGTTCTGCTCGATCGTCTTCGTAGGTGAAGAAGCCGGTGCGCTCGATACCATTCTTCAGAAGACTTCCGATTATTACGACGAAGAAGCTGACTCCGCAGTAGGCCGTCTGGTCGGCATGCTCGAGCCTCTGATGATCATCATCATGGGTGTTGCCGTAGCACTGGTAGTTGCATCCGTACTGCCCGCACTGTATGGCTCCTTCGACGCAATCGCAGCTTAAAATCAACAAACAGAGAGGTGGAAAAATAAATGCTTTCATTTGATATTACCGACAGAAATATACGAATTATTAAGGGTACTGAGAGCAACGGCAAGATCAAGATCAGCGCCGCTGCCACCCTGAGCCTGGAAGAGGCAGTTATCGTCAACGGTCATGTCAACGACATCAACCGTGTGGCTATGATGATCAACCAGGTTCTGAAGCAGAACAACATGCCTGACAAGGAAGCGATCGTAAGTATCTCTTCCAACCAGACCGTCTTCAAGGAACTGATGATTCCTCCGAACTCCAAGGAAGCTGAGTTCATGAAGAGCGTTCGTCAGGAACTCCAGATGCAGATCAATGTTGACGATTCCTATGCGGTATCCTACGTTATCGTAGGTGAGCCCGAGGAAGGCGAGAACGGTGAAAAGCTCCAGAAGATCCTCGCTACTGCCTGCCCCTACGACGTAGTGGACTGCTACAAGCGTATCTTCCACATGCTGGGCATCAGCCTCAAGTCCGTAATGATCGGCTGTAACTGTATCACAAAGGTACTGCTGGCCGACGTAAAGATCAAGGCTAAGATGCCTCTGCTGGCTGTACAGATCGATGCAAACTTCATCAGCTTGAACCTGTACGAGAACAACCAGCTGTCCTTCTCCCGTTTCGCTTCCATCGATCCCGAGGACTATGACGATCCCGACGATTATGTATTCGAAGCCGTTAACGAGAACATCTTCCGTATGCTGCAGTTCGCAAGAAGCCGCGGCTCCGAAGAAATTGAGAATGTAATCTTCTACGGTGACACCCAGGAAATTCCCCGCCTGATCGACGAGATGGAAAAGGCCGACATCACAGTCAGCCAGCTGAATGTTCCTCCGCAGATCCATGGCTACCAGAACCTCGAGTTCTCTGTATACGCAAACGCCATCGGCGCAATGTTCAAGCGTAACAAGGCTACCGAGCACATCAACCTCCTCGAGGCTGAGTCCTCCGGTGCAGCAGCTGCCAAGGCTAAGGGCGACAAGTCCGCAACCAAGATTGCCATCGCAGGTCTGGTTGTCAGCATTCTGGCAGTCGGCGGCGTATGGGGTGCCCTGTTCGCAATGAATGCCACCAAGGCTGCACAGACCGCTCTCCTGCAGCTCAAGATCGACAGCCCTGAGACCGCTGCTAAGCTCCAGCAGTATGATGACCTCACTGCAATGCAGAAGGATGTTACTGCTTATGCGGATGCCGTTGGTACAGCAAGCGCAGCTTACAAGTCCCTGCCCGTGATCACAAAGGATCATTTCGATGCCATTGATGATGCACTGCTGACAGTCAAGAACAACCTCGGTCTTCCTGAAGAAGCAGAGGTCGGCACTGTTACTTATGCAGAAGGTGAGCTGACCGTTCCGATCACCATCAAGACAGAGGATGTATACTCTCAGAAGTATCCCGCTGCACTGGTACAGTATCTCTATGATACATATAATAAGACCCTCTTCCCGCAGGTGGATTATGTAGGTTATGTGGTAAACACCATCACAACCATCTATCCCGATGGCCGTGAGGAAGAAGAGAAGGAAGCTGAGTTTGAGCTCATTCTGACTCTGTGGGGCAATGAGACACCCGAGTATTCTGCAGATGAGCTTGCTCCTGCAACAACAGAAGCTGCCACAACAGCAGCAGCGAAATAAAGGAGGCGGTTGAAAATGAAACTTGAAATGAGCTACAGAGATAAAATGATTCTTCTCGTCCTCGGTATTGTTGCCATTCTGCTGTTAGGTTTCTTCTTCCTGATCAAGCCGCAGTACGACTCCCTGCAGGCCACCAAGGTTCTGTATGAACAGACCAAGGAAAAGGCCGATGCCATTGACGTTAAGATTAATGCAATCCCCACACTGAAGGATACCATTACTAAGAAGTACAATGAAGCCAGCAAGACTGCTGAAGTCTTCATCAACACAGCATTCGTAACTGCAAATGAAACCTTCTCTCATGAGAAGACCTACTACGAGCTGGACCAGTACATCCAGGCTGCAGTAGACGAGAGCGAATGGGAAGTAACAGGCTTTGAGCTTGCACCTGCCGGTTACAAGACTGTAGAGTACTACTACTACACTCCCGATGTACTTTCTTACTCCCTGCTGGAAGCAGCAGATATCAACGACAACTACGCAACTCAGATCACAGAGACCATGCTCGAGAGCCTGGTACTGGAAAAGCGCGAGGTTGTTGACGTGCTCAGCGCTGAGCTGGGTATCATTGGTGATATCACTAAGGAAGGCATGATGACATTCCTTGGCAAGATCGACACTGATAAGAATGCAGTGATCGTAAAGGAAATGGACATCGAAGATTACGACTTCATCGACGGCACTGAGGAAGAGATCGTTGACGAGCTGGGTAACACCACAGTCAGAATTGATCCCAATGCAGTTGGTACTTCCGAAGTGACAATCATCCTCAGCTTCTACAACGCTAAGGAAATCGACAAGCCTGAGCTTGGCGATTGATCGCTGACCTGACGTTTGAAATGAAACTTCATCGGAAAGGTGGTTAGGATGATGAAGAAGAGATTTGGTTCTAAAAAACTAAAAGGTACCGTCCTATATACTGTCATTTCCGTGCTCATGGTGCTCATCGTATTTCTGATGGGCACCCTGGCGCTTGCTGCAACAGCAAGTAATAGGGCGATGAACAACTATAGTTCCGCACAGACACAGTATACCGCAAAGGCAGCTGTCGAGGCAATCATGTCTGCAATGCAGAATAATAAGGAAATTGCGATCGCAGCCAATGCTGTCAGCGATACCAACCCTCGTCTGGTTGTTGATGGTGTAACATTCAGCGATGCTTCCCTGGGTACAGTGGAAACCGCTGCCATTGAGTACGCCGGCACAAAGTGGGTGCTGGAGGATGACTCCACATCCGATGACTTCAACAAGATGGTACCCAAGACCATCGTTAAGATCACAGCAACCGTAAGACAGGCGAATGAAACCTCTACCGTTGCTGCTTATGTTCTGAAGGATACCAATCCCAGCGTAAACAACGACGGCGACAACAGAGGCTTCGTGTCCACCGGTTCTGCAACTTCCGGTAACCATGTGTCCCTGTATGGCGGCGCATACTTCGGTTTCGATCAGCTCTTTGCTAACCCCCTGGCACCCCCGAGCACAGAGACCTACACTCTGCAGGATGCTGACAAGGCCATCGAGACAGATTTCCAGGTTAACGGTAATCTGAGAAACGATTCCGGCCCGCTGCGTCTGGTTGTTAAGAGCGTTGGTACCGGTATGACAATCTGGGGTAATCTGGAACTCGTCAAGCCCCTCGAGATCATGACAGAGAACGCCCGCAGTGAAGACTACACCCGTCATCACGGCGATCCGTTCAGCACACTTTATGTGGGCGGCGACAACGGCGTAAACTACACTAAGGTTCCCTACATCTATGTAGAAAAGAACTTCGGCATCACCTGTGATGGTTCTACCATCGGTGAGGACAATATTCCGCTGAACATCTTCTGCGGCGATATTGATATCTACGGCAACGGCGGCAAGACCATCTATGCAGATATCTACTGTCACGATGCAGCTGCTGAGTCTGAGATTTCCATCGGCGGTGCAAAGTCCGCTCTTTATCAGTGGACAGCAAGCATTGTAAATCCCGCAGGTGCCAATACCACTACCACATCCGGTAATTTCTACTCCAAGGGTTCCCTGAATATCGGTTCCCAGGGTGCGGATTTCAACGGTGATGTGAAGGTGGAAGGCAACATGACCATTCAGCCCGGTGCCAATGTAACAATTGGCGGCGATCTGGTGGTTGGCGGTGCACTGAACATTAACGGCAATCTGACAGTGAATGGCACAATCCAGACTGATAGTGCAATGGGTAATGTAGGTGCCAATACAGTTCAGCCCCTGCGTCCCGGTGTTGTCACTACCGTATCTGGCTTCTATCAGCTGCTCCCCGGCTGCACACAGGAAATCAAGCAGCCCACTTATGATGCTGCACAGAATGCTCTTGTGAACTACAAGGGTGAGGTTGTTTACAACTTCTGGGGTAATGTGCCTAATATTGTGGTTCTGCCCGATGGCAGTGATACACAGTATTTCTGGGCATGGGATCCTGTGAATCCCGCTGCAACAGCAAGTGCATATGCAGCAGTTGTTTACTATGATGAAAATGGCGTAGAAGTGCCTATGGAAAACGCAACAGAATGGATTCCTCCGCAGTATCTTGATGCGGCAAATAATCCCATTCCTGTTCCTGCAATCTTCCCCGCAGAATATGAGAAGGATATCATTCTCGGTCAGGCAGCTCTGCCCGGCGAGACCGATGTCAAGAAGTCCAAGATTATCACAACTGTAAGTGATATTCTGAACTCCGCAACTTCTCCTTATATCACACTCCATGAAGTGCCCGATACCTATAAGGCGGACGCTGAAGGTAATGTGATCAATGTGGGCAGCGCCAGCGCAAACATCCCCGGCGTAATGACCTGCACTATCAATGGCAGTGACAGAAAATTTGAGATTCTCAGTTCCTGCACACTGACCGGTACTCTCGCAACCAGCAACAGCGGTGTGACCATCAAGGTGCCCACCAATCAGGAAATCTGGATCATTATTGACGACCTGAATATGTCCAGCGGCGCCAAGTTCATCGTGGATGATACAGACCCCAACTTCAAGGGTACTCTGAATATCCTGCTGAAGGGTGATCTGACATTTGCTGGTAATCAGGCATATACTTCCCTGATTGCGCAGTCCGTGGCTGATAAGCTCAAGACTTCCGGCGAGTATCAGATCTATACCGATACTTCCCTGTCCGTTCCCGGTGTGGAAGAGATCGGTGGTGTACCGATCAACATCTATGATGACGGTTACAACCATACCCTGTCCTTCGGCAACTCCGCAACACTCTCTGCCAACATCAAGGCGCCCTATCTGAACATGCGCTATGAGTCCCAGGCAGGTGTGGATCCGGCATGCACCATCTATTATAATGGTGTGGATATCAAGAAGGCAAAGTCTACAAAGCTCGGCTGTATCGGCTGCTGTATCGTAAACTCCTTCTACACTCAGAACAACTGGATGCTGCTCTACGTTGGCAAGTCCGGCGGCGGTGACCCACCTGATTTTTCAGACGCTCTGATGAAGAACTGGAGCATCCTGTACTATGAGAACTACTAAAAAGGAGGTGCTGTTATGAAATTGTTTCCCAAAAAGAAAAAGCTCAAGGGCATGACTCTGATTGAGATCATCATCTCCATGTTCATCTTTTCTCTGATGGCACTGATGATGGTGAGAATTGCCACTGTATGCACCAACCTGACAAAGAATGCAAACCATGTCAATAAAAAGGTAACAGTTCAGGCACCTCTTGCTGAAATTCAGAATACCGACGGTACGCTGACGCAGCAGGTAGATGACAACATGAAGATTACTGTCAGCGTCGGCGGTCACTCCGTGAACGTAATCGGCGCACATTATTCCACAGCACAGGCCACTGTTGGCAACAACTTTGCAAATACCAATGCCAACATCAATCTCGAATTCGTTACGATTGACCTGTCCAAGAACTCCGGTGACAATGTCTGGGTAGAACCGACAACGGAACCCACAACGTGATGAGAAAGAACAGGAGGTGCCCCAATGAAAACAAGTAAAAAACTGAAGGGCTTTACCCTGGTCGAACTGATCATCGTAATCGCAGTCTTCTCAGTCATTATGTTCGGTGCGCTGCAGCTGATCGATCCCATCAGCCGTGTATTCACCAATTCCTATAATCAGGAAAGTGTTTCCGCAGCTTCCGACAACATCAAGCGTTATCTCGAAGGTAACATGCGTTATGCTGAGTATGTACGCATCTCCGATACTGCACCGACCCATGATGATCTGGTGCAGTTCGTGGATGACTACTACAACGGCATGGTATTCCAGAGCGACAGCACAGGCGCAACACAGTATGCGTCCGGCGACCTCTATGTAATCAAGATCGATAACGCCAACGGCGGTAAGATCAGCCAGTGGGAACTGAAGTATCAGGCAGGTGACCGTTGTGCAGTGGGTACGGATCCCGATCCGACCGACCTCGACCCCACCCTCTACCTCTACTACAATGACCACATGGATAATCTCCCCGCTGACAGCGATGACATCGCAAGCACTGTTACCCCTGCTTTTAATGCGGCAAGTCCGGATACAGAGTGGGCCATCAACAAGGCGATGTACAACAACTACAACTTTAATGTGTCCCTCGGCGTATATGAGCTGGTAAACGGAGTCCTCACCAGAGATGAAGACTACTACAATGCTTACAGCGATGCCGACCAGCAGATCTTCGGTCAGCGTAACTTTGCACTCACTATCACCGCTTACGGCAGAAATGATGCAAAGGGCACAATCGACCGTCAGCTCGATCCCAGCACCGGTCTCATGACCTACACCCCCGGCTATGTGTACTCCTCCAGCCTTGCTTTCAACAATGTAAAGGCTGCCAGAACATACAACCGCTTCAGCTGGCTGTATGATACCACAAAGGGCACACACAAGGAAATGGTTCTGGATAAGGACGACAACGATGTAGTCCGCTATATCACAGACCAGCCCGTAACTGCCAACCCCTTCGTTGTGAATGTGACCGATATGATCCATCCTAATGAGATCTATATCATCTATTCCTTCGGCGGCAGTGACATCATCAGATAAACCGCATACAAAATCGGCAGTCGGAAGGATTGCTCCCGACTGCCGGATTTTGTTGATTTACTGCAGCTGTGCATAAGGATCATAGGTCAGAAGACCGATGTACCAGTCCACAAGCATGTCTCCGAATAAGGTGCCAAAGAACAGGCCGATCGCAAGATACGGGCCGAATGCGAATTTGGATTCGCCGCTGCGGAATTTGTTGATCAATCCGACAACCGCGGCAATCGCAATGCCAAAGAAGGCGGAAGCCACCACGGCTTTCCAGCCGATCATCAGTCCGCAGGCAGCCATGAGCACGGTATCACCCAGCTCAATGCCCCGCACTTTTTCACCGGTTCTCTTTTTGATGACTGCGCCGCTGATCTCACCAATCAGGAAGAACGGTACGCTGATGCACACAAGACCAATCAGTCTGGACACCAGTGTGATTTCCTTGTAAAAGAAGAAATCCGGTACCGCAAGCAGTGCAATGATCAGAAGAAGCCAGGGGTCGATTTCCATCGTATCCCAGTCCATAAAGCCGATGCAGATCAGGACGGAAAAGAAAATGCAGCAGAGAATCGAATGCACATTGAAGTCCAGAACTGTAAAGGTGATAATGTACACAATTCCGTTCAGCGCCTCTACAATTGGGTAGCGAGGAGAAATCTTCTCACCGCATTTGCGGCATTTGCCCTTGAGGAAGAGCCAGCTGAAAATCGGAACCAGATCGCGGATCCTGATCTTCTCACCGCAGGTCATGCAGTGTGAGGAGCGTTTGATCAGTGATTCGTTCTTCGGCAGCCGGAAAATGACGACGTTCAGAAAACTGCCGATGCAGATGCCATAGAAAAATACGATCGGGTAAAACAATATGTAGAACACGGGACTCATAAACTCGTTGTGAAGCATAGGCAATGCCCTCCTTAAAGATCGATATTACATATATTATAGCACATATTTTATGACATTACAAGAAGAAAATTAAAAGTATGGAGGTTATCGTATGAGAAACATTCGAATTGGTGATTATCTGGTTGAACAGAAGCTGATCACCCCCGAACAGCTGGACAAGGTTCTGGCGGCACAGAAGGAATCCCAGGGCTCCAAGAGATTTGGTGATCTCGTAGTTGAGATGGGATTCATTTCTGAAGTACGTCTGGCACAGGCTCTGGCAGGCAAGCTGCGTGTTCCTTATGTAGATCTCGCAAACATCGAGATCGATGAGGATGCAGTGCGCAGAATTCCTGAGACCCTGGCGAAGAAGTACACCGTTATTGCCATCAATGTTCAGGGACGTCGTCTGACCGTTGCAACGGACGACCCGATCAACTTCAATATCCTCGAGGATATCAAGATGCAGACAGGTATGGATACCATCCCTGTTCTGGCAACCAGAACCGCCATCAACAAGGCCATCGGTAAGCTGTACTCCATGGAGAACGTGGACAGCGTACTCGAGAGCGTAACCCAGTTCAAGGACATGGATGCCGACGATGAAGAGTCCCGTGACCGTGTAGAGAGCGCCCCCATCGTAAAGCTCGCTACCACCATCATCGAGAACTCCTATCGTGCAGAGGCAACCGATATTCATATCGAACCGTTCAAGACCTACACCAGAATCCGTATCCGTGTAAACGGTGACCTGGTTGAGCTGATGAATGTTTCGAATGTCGTACATAACGCACTGACCACTCGTCTGAAGCTGATCTCCGGCATGAACATCGCCGAAAAGCGTATCCCGCAGGACGGCCGTTTCACACAGGTTGTTGACGGCACCACACTTGACGTCCGTGTATCTTCTCTGCCGACCGTTAACGGTGAGAAGATCGTAATTCGTATTCTGTCCACAGGCCAGATCGCTCTGAGAAAGATCACTGACCTGGGTATGTCCGACTATAACTACCAGCTGTTTGAATCCATGATCAAGTGCCCGCACGGCGTTATCCTGGTAACAGGTCCTACCGGTTCCGGTAAGACAACAACCCTGTACGCTGCGCTCGGCGAGCTGGCTAAGCCCCATGTAAACGTAATCACTGTTGAGGACCCTGTCGAGAAGGCAATCGATGGCATCAATCAGGTTCAGGTAAATGCAAAGGCCGGCATGACCTTCGCAGCCGCCCTGAGATCCATCCTCCGTCAGGACCCTGATATCGTAATGATCGGTGAGATGCGTGACTCTGAGACAGCGGATATCGGTATCCGTGCCGCTATCACAGGTCACTTGGTTCTCTCCACACTGCATACCAACGACGCCGCTTCCACCATCGTCCGTCTGGTAGACATGGGCGTTGCTCCCTACATGGTAGCAACCTCTCTGATCGGTGTTATCGCACAGCGACTCGTTAAGGTGCTCTGCCCCAAGTGCAAGAAGCAGCGTATGTCCACTGAGGAAGAAAATGGCCTGATGAAGATCGACGGTTCCGTTCCGGTATACGAAGCATGCGGCTGTGCTGAGTGCAACAACACCGGCTACAGAGGCAGAACTGCGATCCACGAGATCATCCATTGTACATCCGGTATTTCCACCATCGTTGCCAGAAACGGCAGCAAGGAGGAGATCGAGGATCAGGCAAGAAAGAACGGTACAAAGCTGCTGCGTGATAACGTATCCGAGCTGGTACAGAAGGGCGTTACATCCATGGATGAGCTGGTTCGTGTAACCTACGCTGTATAACATTTAAGTCTGGAGGAAGAAAACTATGTCAATTGAGATTAACCGCATTCTGAACGAAGCCCGTGTCATCGGCTGCTCTGACTTGCATTTTACATATGGTATTAACCCGATTGTACGTCTGAACGGTGCGCTCCGTAAGATGACAAAGTATCCCGAGCTTGACGAAGAAACTGTAATGGACATCGCAAACCAGATGACCAATGAACAGCAGATGGCAAGCATCCGTATGCATAAGGATACGGACTTCTCCTTCCAGAGCTCTTCCGGCTATCGTCACCGTGTTAACGTATATTTCCAGAGAGGCAAGACTGCAATTGCAATCCGTCTTCTCCGCAACGATATCCCCACACTGGAGGATCTGAGCCTGCCGCCCGTACTTGCGGACTTCGCAATGCGTCCCCGTGGCCTTGTGCTCGTAACCGGCCCTACCGGTTCCGGTAAGTCCACCACACTGGCCGGCATGATCGACTTTATTAACGTAAACCGCAGTGCACATATCATCACCATCGAGGACCCGATCGAGTATGTGCATCAGCATAAGCTCTGCATGATCAACCAGAGAGAAGTCGGCGATGACGTTCCGGACTTCGCAAGTGCCCTCCGTGCTGCACTTCGTGAAGACCCCGACGTTATCCTCGTAGGTGAGATGCGTGACTTCGAGACCATCACCGCTGCCGTAACCGCTGCGGAAACCGGTCACCTTGTGCTCTCCACCCTGCATACCACTTCCGCTGCCGATACCATCAACCGTATCATCGACGTATATCCCGAGCATCAGCAGGGTCAGATCAGAACCCAGCTTGCAAATACGCTCGTCGGCGTTGTATCCCAGACACTGCTCCCGAAGCGTGATGGCTCCGGCCGAATCGCCGCAATGGAGATCCTGAGCGTTACTGACGCCTGCGCCGCTATGATCCGTGATGACAAGGTGCATCTGCTGCTCTCCGCAATCCAGTCCGGTAAGCAGCACGGCATGATGTGTCTCGACCAGGAGCTGGCTCGTCTCGTAAGACGCGGCATTGTTACTGAGCCCGACGCGATTGACAAGTGCCAGAGCAAGCAGGAATTCTACCGTTACCTGAACGGTCAGTAAGACAATATGTAAAGCCCTCCCATGCGGGAGGGCTTTTTTTACGCAGTCGGTGCGATAATGGGAAATCCCACAGTTTCGAGCAGATAGACCGGATCCTGCATCTGCGCTGTCGTCAGTCCCAGACGATTTGTGCCTGTCAGGTTCACCGTCAGCGATGTGTCGAGCAGATTCGTATCCACAATGCAGACTTCTTCCGCATTTGCCGTCAGATCGACCGTGCCCGTGCCCGTGACCGCCATTGCCGTGACGGTGTTCCTGTCCTGCGGTGCGCCGGAGAGCACAAGCGTCCCGCCATCCAGCCGCAGTGCCCCCGTCAGCAGGCAGTCCTGCAGGCAGGTCAGGGTGTTCGGCGTGATGATGGAAACCGGTGCCCTGCCCTCGAGGTGAATGTGACAGTTTGTCATCTGCTGGTTGGACAGCACCGCATGTGTGCTGCTGCCCCAGAGCTGCAGGTGCATGCCGCAGCGGTTGAATGTGCCGCCCGCCGTCAGGACTGAGCGGAAGAGCGTCGCATCGTTCAGCATCAGCCCGGAAAAGCTGCAGTCCTCGAAATGGAACGAGCCGTAGAACACACGCTCCTGCATGCCGATGACATTGCGAAAGTGCAGATTCTTGCAGAGCCGCTTCACATTATCCGGATGGAAGGTGATATAATATCCGTTCTTGGCAACGTAATTGCGGATCTCCCAGCCGCTGCCGTCCACATAGGCATAGATGTTGAGGCTGCTCTTCATGCCGCCGCGGTCTTCGGTGTCGTTGAGGTCGATGACCTTGTTCTCCGCATTGGGGTCGAGCACCACATAGCAGTTGCGGTAGGTGCTGTAGTACTTGAAATCCTCCCAGGTGTCGACGATATACGGGTCGGTCTGCGTACCCGAGCCGGAATGTGCCATATGCATTTCCCCTTTCGTTGTTTTGGAAAGCAGTGCTTTCACTTTACGCATAAAAAGGGGAGAAGTTGTACATACTCATACAACAAAAAGAAAACGCCTCCGGAATGGAGGCGTTTTGAGTGTTTTGTTTAGAAATAAACTTCAGTTCACTTACGGAGTGGTTTTGTAGCCAGTAGCAGCTGCTGTCAGAGCAGCACCAGATGTTGTCATAGTGGCAGACTGATCTTCAGGTCATGCATTGGGATTAGTACCGCAGTACTTACCATCGAATACGGCAGTAGCCTTGATTGCAGTACCATTTGTATCAATCTCATAAGCAGCCCAGCCGCTCTTCTTACCGAACTGATCTACGCCATCAAAGTACTTCTTAACCTTGGCATCAAAATCCTTGTTGCCCTTACCCCATTCCTTCTGACCATAATCAGCTGCTACCATGGGCTTACCCTCAGCGTCCATCTCAGTCAGAGCGGTAGCGCAAGCGTTCATCATGGTCTTCGCATTGGAGTTTGCAGAAGCAACCTTGGACTTCTTAACATAACCCAGCATGGAAGGCACCAGAATAGCTGCCAGTACGCCGATGATTGCGATTACAACGATCAGCTCAACGAGTGTGAAACCCTTCATCTTTCTTGTTTTCATAATGAAAACCTCCTTAAATAAATAATTTAAGGAGATGCCATCAGTTCCACCGCCCGCCGCTTCTGCTCCATCTGCGGGTGGACATAGAGATGCAGTGTCAGATTGACATTGGCATGGCCAAGCAGCTCGCTCACCGTCTTGTAGTCGGCCCCATGCTCGATCAGCCTTGTTGCAAATGTGTGCCGCAGACCGTGGAACGTGATGTGCCCAAGCCCAAGCTCCCGCAGCAGCCGGTCATAGCTCTCCCGATAGGTACGGGGTTCGGTGTATTTCCGTGAACCTGTGAGTACATAGGCCTCGGGGTCGGGGACACGCATCTCCTCAAGAATCGGGAAAATCATCGAGGACAGCGGTATCGTCCTGCGGGATGTGCGGGATTTGGGCGGGGTGATGATGACCCGTGTCTCACCGCTGCCGTCCCCGTGCGGCTCGTAAATGCGCTGAATTGTGCGGCTGACCGTCAGCGTCCGTTCGGAAAAGTCGATGTCCTTCCACTGCAGTGCGCACAGCTCACCGATGCGCAGTCCCGTGTGCAGGCAGAGCAGCACCCCCATCCGCCGCGGCGTCGGATGCTGTAGAATGTACTCCGTGAGCACCTGCTGCTGTTCCTGCGAAAAGACCCGCAGCCGTTCATGCGGGTCGGATTTCGGGTACCGGATTTCAAGCGGCATGGGCGCAGTGTATCCCGCCCGTGCGGCGGATTTCAGACTCATCCGGATAATGGCCACAAGTCCCCGCACCGTCCGTTCCGACAGTCCGCCCCGACCGTCACGCCGTCCGGCGGTGAGCCATGCCAGCACCGTCTCCTGAAGACGCTCCTCCGTGACCTCAGAAACGGGCAGCCCGCCGAGCTGCGGTACAATGTGATTGGTCACCGCCGTGCTGTATCCCGCAAGAGTCGCTTCCTTGACAAATCCCTCCCGCTGTGCAAGCCAGCCGGAGAGCCAGTCCTTGTACAGAATTGCTTTCATTTGCATCCATCCTTTCTTATTATATGTATCCATCTTATCGCATCTTTTCCGGATGCGCAAATGGTTCGCATCCTATTTTCTACGGTTTGGAATATTCATAATTACATGTACGAAATGTGAACAGCTCATTTTGAAAAAATCGCCGGAATTTCTATGGAAAGTTCAAATATCAGCCATAATTCAACGGAACGCACGCCTTAAACCGTGCATTTGTTCGTTTTCTTTGTTGATTTTGACGGAAAAAGGGTCTACTTAAACGATTTAAATTTCGTAAACGTAAAAAACTGTTCATAATTTATTTTTTTTACGGAAAACTATTGACAAAAGATTAGACATATGCTATACTTAGTACATAAGGAACACACCAGACCGATAATAGATGGTGTGGTCCGGAGAAGGGGGACGGGTTACCTGTTCCGACTACAATTATATTATTTATTTAAGGAGGTTTTCATTATGAAAACAAGAAAGATGAAGGGTTTCACACTCGTTGAGCTGATCGTTGTAATCGCAATCATCGGCGTACTGGCAGCTATTCTGGTGCCTTCCATGCTGGGCTATGTTAAGAAGTCCAAGGTTGCTTCTGCAAACTCCAATGCGAAGACCCTGATGAACGCTTGCGCTACTGCTCTGACTGAGATGGACGCTGAGGGTCTGACTCTGGACGTTACTGCTGGTGCTGTTGTTACTTACAGTACATCCACTGACACAGATACAATGAATGGTAAGATTGCTAAGTACTTTGATGGCGTTGATTCCTTCACAGGTACTAATCAGTTCGCTGCTTATCAGATCAGCTCTGATGGTACTGCAATTGAGGGTTGTGCAGTTCGTGATGGTAAGTACACAGGTACAAACCCCCACGCTTGCCCCGAGGATAAGTCTGCTGGTCTGTCCACAGCTGCTGATGCAGTTGGAAAGGCTATCTCCGGCTCCTTCTAAGAATCACTTATGTGAACACAAAGACCTCCCATATCGGGAGGTCTTTTTTTACATGTCTTTTGCAGTATTTTGCACAAATTTCTGCCAATCCCTTGCAATTGCCTGTGAAGTATGCTATAATGTAAGTATCACTTTGCCCGATTAAAACGGGCAGGCGAGAATCAATGAACGTTTCACCGTGAAAGGAGATCCATTATGGGACTGATTAAAGCAGGTCTGGCCGCTGTCGGCGGCACTCTGGGCGATGCCTGGAAGGAATTTTTCTACTGTGACGCCATCGATAAGGATGTGCTCGTGCTCAAGGCAAAGAAGCGTACAAACGGCAAATCCTCCAATACAAAGGGCAATGACAACATCATCACCACCGGAAGCGGCATCGCTGTTGCGGACGGCCAGTGCATGATCATTGTCGATCAGGGTCAGGTTGTGGAAATCTGTGCCGTGCCCGGTGAGTATACATACGATATGTCCACAGAGGCAAGCGTTTTCTCCGGCAGCCTCGGCTCCGGTATTGTTGAGACCTTCAAGACCATGGGCAGACGCCTTGCCTATGGCGGCGACACCGGCAAGGATCAGCGCATCTACTTCTTCAACACCAAGGAGCTGATGGGCAATATGTTCGGCACCCAGAACCCCGTGCCCTTCCGTGTGGTTGACAAGAACATCGGCCTCGATATCGACATCACCGTTCGCTGCAATGGTACTTATTCCTATAAGATCACAGACCCCATGCTGTTCTATGCCAATGTATGCGGCAACGTATCCGGCGAGTTCAGAAGAAGCGAGATCGACGCACAGCTCAAGAGCGAGTTCCGCAATGCGCTGCAGCCGGCCTTCGCCAAGATTTCTGAAATGGGCATCCGCTACAGTGCTCTGCCCGGCCATACCATGGAGCTGACCGATGCCCTCAACGAGGTGCTCTCTCCCAAGTGGGCTGAGACCAGAGGTCTGAGTCTGGTATCCGTTGCCATCAACTCCATCACTGCCCCCAAGGAAGACGAGGACATGATCAAGCAGGCACAGCGTCTGGCCCTGAACCGCAATCCCGGCATGGCTGCCGCAACCATGGTTGAGGCACAGGCTGCCGCAATGAAGGCAGCGGCCAGCAACAGCGGCGGAGCCATGATGGGCTTCATGGGCCTGAACATGGCGCAGCAGCAGGGCGGTATGAGCGCACAGAATCTCTTTGCCATGGATCAGCAGCAGCAGATGATGCAGCAGCAGATGATGCAGCAGCAGCCTGCCGCACCGGCAGCCAATACATGGAAGTGCAGCTGCGGTACAGACAACACCGGCAAGTTCTGCATGAACTGCGCATCCCCCAAGCCCGCTCCGGCCGGCCAGTGGACCTGCCAGTGCGGCACTGTGAATTCCGGTAAGTTCTGCATGAACTGTGCATCTCCCAAGCCCGGTGCGCCTGCAGAAGGCTGGACATGCCAGTGCGGCACGCTCAACACCGGCAAGTTCTGCATGAACTGCGCATCCCCCAAGCCCGCCGGTGCACCCCTGTACCGCTGCGACAAGTGCGGCTGGGAACCCGCCGACCCGAAGAATCCGCCCAAGTTCTGTCCGGAATGCGGCGATGTATTCGATGAGGCAGACATCAAGTAAATGACGGACGGTGGTTCCATGCCGGCTCGCCGGCGGAACCATCTGCCTTTATTGTCAGTTTGAGAAGAATTGAGGTAGAGAAATGGGAAATCTGAAGGAATTTGAATGCCCCTGCTGCGGCGGTAAGATCGAATTCGACAGCGCCAGCCAGCAGATGCAGTGCCCCTATTGTGACTCCACGTTCGATATGGCGGCCATGCAGGATCTGGAGGAAGACATCCAGACACAGAATGATACATCGATCGAGTGGGCGGATTCCGCCGGCTCGGAATGGGGAGAGGGCGAACAGCAGGGCATGAGCGTGTACCGCTGTCAGTCCTGCGGCGGTGAGATCGTAGCGGAGGAGACGCTTGGTGCGTCTGCCTGCCCGTACTGCGACAATCCGATCGTCATGACAGGTAAATTCGCCGGCGATCTGCGTCCGGATGTGGTCATTCCGTTCAAGCTCGATAAGGAAGCTGCCAAGGCTGCCCTTTCGAAGCATCTCAAGGGCAAGGTGCTCCTGCCCAAGGCCTTTAAGGATGAGAACCACATCGACGAAGTCAAGGGCGTGTATGTCCCCTTCTGGCTGTTCGATGCGAAAGCACAGGGCAGAGTCCGCTTCAAGGGACAGAAGGTTCGCCGCTGGGAGGATGCCCGCTATGAGTATAAGGAAACCAGCTATTACTCCCTCGTGCGTGAGGGCAGAATGGCCTTCGAGCATGTGCCGGTGGACGGCTCCTCCAAGATGGATGACGAACTGATGGAATCCGTTGAGCCGTATCATTACAGCGATACTGTGGATTTCAAGACTGCGTATCTGTCCGGCTATCTGGCCGATAAGTACGATGTGACCGCCGAGCAGAGCGAGGCGCGTGCCAATGAGCGTATCACCAACAGCATGGTGCAGTCGCTCAAGGATACCACCGACGGCTTCCAGAATGTGACCGTCGATTCCAAGCGCATCAGCCTGGAAAGCGGCAAGGCGCAGTATGCGCTCTATCCCGTATGGCTGCTCAATACCACATGGAACGATCAGAAATTCACCTTTGCCATGAACGGTCAGACCGGCAAGTTCGTCGGCAATCTGCCGATGGATAAGGGCAAGTTCTGGACAATGGCACTCTCACTCGGCGTTGGCCTGAGTGTTGTTGCGACCATTGTGATGACGCTGATAGGATAAGGAGGGAGGCCATTATGAAAAAGATTCTTGCATGTCTTGCATGTGCACTGACAATGTGTATGGCACCCGCTGTGTCCGCATCGGCTGCACAGGATATGGAGCCGGCAGTCATCGTCTGCGCAGCGGAGGATGAGATCCTCACTGCGGATGTGTCGGTTGCAGCTGTGACAGCAAACGGCGTGTCCATCGTGGCAGAAGCGGCGGGCGAGGAAAGCAGTGCGGATGAAGGCGGTTTCGATGTGATGAATCTCGTCATCGGCGTCATCGCCGGCGTGATCATCACTGCAATTATCATGGCGATTCTGGCAGGCCAGCTCAAGAGCGTGAAGAGCGAGGAGCAGGCCAAGGAATATGTGGTGCGCGGCAGCTTCAAGCTGACCGGCAAGCGTGATATCTTCCTCTACAAGCGTTTGGAAAAGAAGGAAAAACCCCAAAACAATGATTGACGGAACAAGTGAGTCTGACATGGTAGCCGGCCGTATCTGCCGATGGGAAAATGAAGAATTAAAGGAGAACATCAGTTATGTACGGTTCATCCAATGAGTACAGAAGACGATTCCGATGGGAATATGTCGCTGTTTTGGCGATTGTGGCGGTGTTGGCATTCGGCATCATTCTGATGCTGCGCCGGCCCGATCCGGAGTCACAGGAAACAGCGATGAATATGACGGACACCACGGGCGCATCCGATGAGACCGCACCTTCCGGAACCGCTGCCTTGACAAGTGCCGATGCGTCTGCCGAAACGGCAGTGAACGAGCAGCCGGAACCGAGCGAAACACCGGCCACCGAGCCGACGGATCCCCCCACGGAGCCGCCGAAGTGCGTGGAGATCAATGTGCCCTACATCTCACAGAAGGGCCTGCTGCCCACGGGCTGCGAGCTGGTCAGCGCACTGATGCTGCTGCAGTTCTATGACTGTGACGTCACGATCGATGATGTCGTGGAGGCGACGCCCAGCCAGTATCCCGTCACCAAGGAGGGCAAGGCCTGCGGGCCGCATCCGGAGGATGCCTTCATCGGCAGTCCGCATGATGAAACAAGCTTCGGCTGTTTTGCACCGGTTATCACGGATATGATGAACAGTTTTCTGCCGGAGGATCTGAAAGCGAAGGACATCTCCGGCATGGATCTTGACGAGATTGCACAGAAATATCTGCCCGAGGGCAAGCCTGTGCTTGTCTGGGGGACAATCAATATGATGGAGTCCTTTGAAAATCTGGGCTGGTATCTGGAGGATGAGAACGGCAATCCCACGGACGAATGGTACGATTGGCGTGCCAATGAGCACTGTATGGTGCTGGTTGGCTATGATGAGACGTATTACTATGTGAACGATCCCTATGGCAACAAGGGTACGGTTTCCTATAAACGGTCGCTGATGGAACAGCGGTACGAGGAGATCGGCGGCTATGCTGTGGTCGTAGAATAAGAAAATCGGAGCCGCCCACCCTCAGGGCGGTTCCTTTTTTGTTTCAATTTAAATTTTTTTTGAAATAGCTCTTGACAAATGAATCACAAAGTGGTATAATCTATTTAAAGAAATATTTAAATAGATGGAGGAGACCGATGGGACTTGCAGAAACATTCAAGGCATTGTCCGACCCGCAGCGGCGGGAAATTCTGACCATGCTGCGCAGCGGCAGGCTGAATGCCGGTGAGATCGCAGAGCGGCTCGGGGTGACGGCAGCGGCACTGTCCTATCACCTGAAGCTGCTGAAAAAAGCTGATCTTGTGATGGAGTATAAGGAGAAGAATTTCGTCTATTATGAGCTGAATACCAGCGTCTTTGACGAGATGATTCTGTGGATGAAACAATTTGGAGGGAACGATCATGAAGAATAAATGGATCTGGATTCTGGCGGCGGTTTCGGTACTGGCAGCAGCGGTGGGCATACACTTTCTGCCGGACACAATTCCGATGCATTTTGATTTTGCTGGCAATGTTGACCGCTATGGCTCGAAGTATGAGTTGTTCTTGTTTTCCGGAATCAACTTGTTTTTTGCCTTGTTCTGGCACCTGTTCATCCGGTATTATGACCGGCTGCTTGCAGAGAGTACCGAGGATAAGAAACGTGCGGAGCTGCACACAAACCGCAAGGTGCTGGGGGTTGTATCCGTCATGACGATGCTGTTTATGCTTGCCATGCAGGCTGCTGTCATGGTGATGGCGCTGCGTGCCGGTGAGAAGATTCAGACCATGCCGCACGATTTCAGCACATGGATTCTTGCGGCATTGGGCGTGATGCTTGCAGTGCTTGGCAATCTCATGCCCAAGTCCCGCAGAAATGCGGTGTTCGGTCTGCGCATTTCGTGGACACTGGCCAATGACCGCACATGGCAGGCGGCACACAGGTTCAGCGGCGTGCTGCTCTGTGTGACCGGCATTCTGATTGCGGTCTGCGCACTCGTTCTCGGGGGCATGATGGCGGTGTACGTCTGTATCGGTCTGCTGACTGCGGCGATGATCGCCGTCTTTGTTCAGGCCTATCTTGTCTACAAAAAATACGGAAAGGAAGAAAACTGATATGAGTGAACTGCATTTTTCCATGGGGACCATGCTCGGCTATGTGGCGGAGGGCATCATGGTCATTCTGATTCCCGTGCTGCTGCTGATTTTCTGGAAGCGCAAGACCAAGGCCAGCCTGATACCGGCCATTGTCGGCATGGTGATCTTTCCGCTGTTCGGCATCCTGCTGAAGACGATTCCTGCCTACTTCCTGCTGATCATGGACAATCCTGTCTCCCGTGCGATTACCGGAAATGTGTGGCTCTATTCGATCATCGGCGGCGGTCTGCTGGCAGGTCTGTTCGAGGAAGGCGGCCGCTTTGTGGCGTTCCGATTCCTGCTGAAGAAACACACCGACCGCAAGACCGCCATTTCCTACGGCATCGGTCACGGCGGCTTTGAGAGTGCCTATGTCGGCGTGAGCGTCATGAGCTATCTGATGATCGGCCTGATGGTCAATACCGGCAATACCTCGCTCCTGTTCGAGGGCCTTGACGAAGCGAATGCCGCCGCACTCACAGCACAGCTTGAGACGATTGCCGCAACGCCCTTCTGGACACCGGCTGTGCTTGGCGTGCTGGAGCGCTGCTCAGCGATTGTGTTCCACATTTCCATGTCCGTTTTCGTGTTTGCAGCGGCAAGGGAAAAGAAGTATATCTTCCTGTTTCCGACAGCCATTCTGCTGCATACCATGCTCAACGGCTCCACGGTATTCGTCCAGCTGGGCTGGATCAATACCATCGGCATGGAGTGCTTCATTGCGGCATTTGCTGCAGCGACGGCCTATCTTGCAAGCCGGATTTATAAGAAGCTCTGATGCGGCAGCCCGCACGAATCACCGTGCGGGCTGATTTTTTATTGTATCCGAAGTACCCGCATATTTCCCCCGCCCCCTTGCAGGGCGCAGCGATTTGTGGTATAATAAACATAGAAATACTGAATCGGAGGTCATCCCATGCGTTTACTTGTCATTGACGGCAACAGTATCGTGAACCGTGCGTATTACGGCGTGCGGGCGCTTTCCAATAAAAAGGGCGTGTTCACCAATGCCCTCTTCGGTTTTATCAATATGTATCTCAAGGAATACGGCGAGGTGCAGCCCGATGGCGTAGCGGTTGCCTTCGACCTGAAAAGCCCCACATTCCGCCATAAGGCTGTGGCAAGCTACAAGGCCAACCGTAAGGGCATGCCCGAGGAGCTGGCCATGCAGATGCCGTATCTGAAGGAGATCCTTGCTGCCATGGGCATTGCCTGCCTGAGCTGCGAGGGCTTTGAGGCGGATGATATTCTCGGTACGCTTGCCCGCAGCTGCAGCGAGCGGGGTGATGACTGCATCGTCATGACCGGCGACCGTGACAGTCTTCAGCTCATTGATGACCATGTCACCGTGCATCTCGTGACGAACCGTGAGACCGTGCCCTATACCCCCGAGCGGTTCCGGGCGGATTATGGCTTTGCCCCCATCCACCTCATCGATCTCAAGGCGCTCATGGGCGACAGCTCCGATAACATTCCCGGTGTCAAGGGCATCGGTGAAAAGACGGCCACAGCATTGATTCAGCAGTGGCAGAGCATCGAAGAAATGTATGCACATATGGACGAGGTGCAGGCAACGCCCCGCATCCGGCAGAAGCTGCTCGACGGCAGGCCCGATGCCGAGCAGAGCAAGTGGCTTGCCACCATTCGCACCGATGTGCCCGTTCCGGTCGGATTCGAGGACTATCGTCCCCGTCCCATGGAGGAGGATACCCTCCGCCGGATTCTGACCGAGCTTGAAATGTACAAAATCCTCGAGCGATTCCATCTGGCACCGCTCGGCAGCATCGAGGTGACTGAGGTGCAGCCCGAAGCCCCCGCTGCTGCCCCGTCCGTCACGGAAACAAACTGGCAGCCCGATGCTGTTTGCGCACTGGCACAGCCCATTGCCTATACCCTGCAGGATGGCGTGCTCCGTGTCTGCGGCGGCGATGTGGTCTATCGTACGGACAATCCTGCGGATATCGCCGCTTTTCTCCATACACCCTTGCAGAAAGCAACGGACGATGCCAAGGCACATTATCACTATGCACTCGGACAGGGGACAACCCTTGAGGGACTTGTCTTTGATGCGGCTGTCTGCGGCTATCTTCTCAATCCCTCGGCCTCGGATTACAGCGTGGCAGCACTCTGCGCACAGCTGCATGTGCCCTATTTTGCTGAGCTGGAAGCACTTGCCGATGTGCAGGCACTCTCCGCTCTTGCCCAAAGCGGCATCCGCCAGCTGGAAGAGGATGGCATGATCGCACTCTGGCAGGAAATTGAGCTGCCCCTGACAAGAGTGCTGGCCGATATGGAGCATGCGGGTATTCTGGTCGATCAGGAGGGCATCCGCACCTTCGGTGCACAGCTGTCCGATGAGATCGCCTCGCTTCAGGCGCAGATCTATGATTATGCGGGCGGGGAATTCAATATTTCTTCCCCCAAGCAGCTGGGCGTGGTGCTCTTTGAAACACTCGGCCTGCCTGCCAAGAAAAAGACCAAGACCGGCTATTCCACCAATGCCGAGGTGCTTGAGGAGCTGCGGCCGAAGCATCCCATCATCGACCTGATCCTGCTCTACCGGCAGTACACCAAGCTCCTGTCCACCTATGTGGACGGCCTGCTCAAAGCAGTGGCTGAGGATGGCCGGATCCACACGAATTACAAGCAGACCGAAACCCGTACGGGACGCATTTCTTCCACCGAGCCGAACCTCCAGAACATTCCTGTCCGGACGGAGCTGGGCAGAAATATGCGTAAATTTTTCCGTGCACAGGAGGGACATGTTCTGCTTGATGCCGACTACAGCCAGATCGAACTGCGTTTGATGGCACATCTGAGCGGTGATGCGGCCATGCAGGAGGCCTTCCGCAGCGGTGCGGACATCCATACCGCCACGGCTGCCAAGGTCTTTGACATGCCCGAAGATTTTGTGACACCCGAAATGCGAAGTGCCGCCAAGGCTGTGAATTTCGGCATTCTCTACGGTATGGGAGCCTTCTCCCTGTCCAAGGACATCCATGTGAGCCTGGCACAGGCCAAGAAGTATATTGAGGACTATCTCGGTTCCTATCCGAATGTCTCCGCCTTCCTCGACCGTGTCGTGGAAAACGGCACGGAAAAGGGCTATGTCTGCACCATGCACGGCCGCAGACGCTATGTGCCGGAGCTGTCCTCCAAGAATAAAATGATGCAGGCAGCCGGCAAGCGCATTGCCATGAATACGCCCGTGCAGGGCACGGCGGCGGACATCATCAAGCTTGCCATGGTGCATGTCCATGACCGTCTCGGACGGGAAGTCCCGTCGGCACGCCTGCTTCTGCAGGTGCATGACGAACTGATTGTTGAGGTGCCGCTGGCTGATGCCGATGCGGCTGCAAAGGTGCTCCATGAGGAGATGGAGCGTGTTTGTGAGCTGGCTGTGCCGCTCACAGCGGACGTGAACAGAGGGGAGACGTGGTACGATGCCAAAGGTTAAACGACTGACGGAGCGGGATATCCCGCTGCTGGAACAGGCTGCTTCGCTTGAACGAAAGTGTTTTGCCGATCCTTGGAGCTATGAGATGTTCCAGCTTGAGGCCACCCGACGCGGTGGTATGGTGCTGGCGGCAGTGAATGAATCCGGCAAGCTCATGGGCTTTCTGACGGCAAGCTATGTGATGGATACGGCCGATCTGACCAATGTGGCAGTGCATCCGGAATTCCGCCGGCAGGGCGTTGGAGGAATGCTGATCGAAGCAATGCTGCAGGAGCTGGGCGATGGCGTTGAGGTGCTGCTTGAGGTGCGTGTCTCCAATCAGGCTGCCATCGGGATGTATGAGAGCTTCGGATTTGTGCCTGTCGGCACGAGGAAAAATTACTACGACCATCCCGTTGAGGATGCCATCCTGATGAAGCGGGATGCCCGCAGGGATGCTTCATCCGATGGGAATGAGGAGGTATAGAGTGATACATGTTAATTCTTGGAATTGAAAGCTCCTGTGATGAAACCGCAGCAAGCGTCGTGAAGGACTGCACCGAGACGCTTTCCTCTGTGATCGCTTCGCAGGCAGCGGAGCATGGATTGTACGGCGGCGTGGTGCCGGAGCTGGCTTCCCGCCGGCATTGTGAGAATATTCTTGCCGTGGTGCAGCAGGCACTGGCGGATGCCCATGTCACCGTGGAAGATCTTGACGGCATTGCCGTGACCCATACACCGGGCCTCATCGGTGCATTGCTTGTGGGTGTGAATTTCGCAAAGGGCCTGGCCATGGCTGCGGATAAGCCCCTGATTCCCGTGCATCATCTTACGGGACATATTGCGGCCAATTATCTGGCACACCCCCAGCTCAAGCCTCCCTATCTCTGCCTTGTGGTCAGCGGCGGTCATACGCTGCTGTGTGAGGTGAAGAGCCATACGGAGTATGAGATCATCGGCACGACCCGTGACGATGCCGCCGGCGAATGCTTTGACAAATGCGCCCGTGTGCTGGGCTACCCCTATCCGGGCGGCGTGCACATTGACCGTGCTGCGCAGCAGGGAGACAGCACAAAGTATGTTCTGCCCCGGCCGAAGGTGGCAGGCAGCGAGCTGGACTGCAGCTTCTCCGGCCTGAAGACGGCCGTCATCAATATGGTGCATCATGCCGAGCAGAAGGGTGAGACGATCGATACGGCATCGATGGCAGCAAGTCTCCAGCATACAGTCTCGGAGATTCTGGCCGAAAAGACCCTCCTTGCCGCAAAGCAGACAGGCTATACGACCATTGCCATGGCGGGCGGTGTGTCGGCGAATTCCGGTCTGCGCAGTGCGATGGAGAAGATGTGCCGGAAGCATGGCTATACGCTCTATATGCCGCCGCTTTCACTCTGCGGTGACAATGCAGCAATGATTGCCTGTCAGGGCTCGTACAATTATCTGGCCGGTGTCCGTGCGGATGAGAGCCTCAATGCCTATGCCAGCAGCAAGCTGTCAATTGCAGCGGCCAAAGGCACAGCGATTCTGTAACATAATGATCAAACGCCCCTCCGGCTGGAGGGGCGTTTGCATTTTTTGAAAAATAAAAAGATATTGTAAAGCAGCCTGGGGATTCCAAAGGGAATCATTCCCTTTGGCAGGGGGTCAAGGGGGACGGCGTCCCCCTTGTATGGCTGTGAGCAAAATAACAGCTGAGTTTTTCCGAAAGACATATTTGTCCTTTAGTTTGTATTTTCTTTCCTCTGCGATGCGTAAGCGAGCAGACGCACTGACCCGTTGCCCCCTCAAAGAAACGCCCCTCCGGCCGGAGGGGCGTTTGTTTTATTTCTGTGCATCCTTCTCACGGATGACATTATAGCGGATCTTACCGCTGATGGTCTTGGGCAGCTCGGTCACGAACTCCACAATTCTCGGGTACTTATAGGGCGCAGTGCGGTCCTTCACGAATACCTGCAGTTCCTTGGCAAGGGCATCGGATGCCGCATAGCCCTCGGCCAGTACGACAGATGCCTTGATGATGTTGCCGCGCTGCTCGTCCGGCACGCCGGTCACAGCACATTCTATAACGGCAGGATGCTTGATCAGGGCACTTTCCACCTCGAACGGCCCGATGCGGTAGCCGCTGGATTTGATGATGTTGTCCGCACGGCTGATGTAGAAGTAATAGCCGTCCTCGTCACGATAGGCCATGTCACCTGTGCGGAACAGACCATTCTTCCAGTAACGGGCATTGGCGTCGGGATTGTTGGAATAGCCCATGCAAAGGCCCTCGGGCATGCGTTCACGGGTGTTGATGACGATCTCGCCGGCTTCGCCGTCGGGTACGGGATTGTCATCGGCATCGACCAGCATGACATCATAGAGGGGGGAGGGCTTGCCCATGGAGCCGCGCTTGGGGCTGGCACCGGTGAAATTGCCGATGATGAGCGTTGTTTCTGTCTGGCCATAGCCTTCCATGATCTCCAGACCCGTGCTCTCATGGAACATGCGGATGATTTCCTTCTGCAGTGCTTCGCCCGCAGTGGAAACATGCTTGACCGACCGGAATGCCTCGGGGCGGATGCCCGTCTTGGCCATCAGTCTGTAAACCGTGGGCGGTGCACAGAAGGTGGTCACGCCGTACTTTTCGAGGATGTTCATCATTGCTTTGCCGTCGAACCGGTCATAGTCATAGACCATGACGGCACTGCCGCAGAGCCACTGGCCGTAGATCTTGCCCCAGGAGGCCTTTGCCCAGCCGGTATCAGCCACGGTCAGATGCAGTCCGTCATCCATGACGCACTGCCAGTATCTTGCGGTCACGATGTGACCGAGGGGATAGGTGTAGTTGTGGGTGACCATCTTCGGATAGCCAGTGGTGCCGGAGGTAAAATACATCAGCATCGGCTCGGTCACATGGGTGTCCACACGGGGGAAGCTGGTGGTTTCCGCAGCCATGGCTGTATCAAGGCGCACAAAGCCTTCCTGCTCACTGCGGACGCAATAGAGATGGTTGATGATCTTGACTTCCTGTGCAGCCTCACGCACCTTGCTGCAAAGCTCGTCTTCGCCTGCGCAGATGATGGTGCGGATGTTGGCGGAATTGGCACGGTATACAATATCCGATGCACTCAGCATGTGGGTGGCCGGTACAGCCACTGCACCAATCTTGTGCAGGGCGGGCAGTACATACCAGTATTCAAAATAACGCTTGAGCAGGAGCAGAACACGGTCGCCCTTCTTTACGCCCTGTTTTGACAGAAAAGCAGCTGCCTGAGAGGACAGCGCACTGATCTCGGCAAAGGTGAGGGTGCGGTCGGCACCGGTTTCATCGCACCAGACAACAGCACGCTTTTCCGGTGCTTCTGCGGCGATGACATCCACTACATCATAGCCGAAATTAAAATTCTCGGGATAGGACAGCGAGAAGGATGTGAATGTGCCGTCTTCCTTTCTCTCTGCATGACAAAATGTTTGGCATAATGCTTTCATTCAAATGACCTCCAGTTGCATGCGCCCGCCGCTTTTATCATTCAAAGCGCCAAAGCGGGCGGAAATGCAGATACCCTGCACCATTTGTGGATGCAGGGATGCATACCCTCCGCCGCAGCGGAGGATAACAGCGTCAGATTAGTAGGGACGATCGGAATTATAAATACCGAACTTGCGGAAGCGCATGTAACGTTCTTCCATGAGCTGATCCTCGGACTTGGCGCACAGCTCATCGAGCATGGCAGCCAGCTGATTCTTCATGCCCTTGCACATCTTGGAGAAGTGATCGAAGTCCTCGGGGATGATCGCCTCGGCAACACCGAATTCCTTCATGTCCTCAGCAGTGATGTGCAGGCAGTCAGCAGCATCTGCCACCTTGCCGGAATCCTTCCAGAGGATGCTTGCGCAGCCCTCGGGGGAGATGACGGAGTAAACCGCATTTTCCAGAATCAGTACTCTGTCCGCAGAAGCCAGTGCCAGTGCACCGCCGCTGCCGCCTTCGCCGATGACAACGGAGATCACAGGGGTACGCAGGCCCATCATTTCCATGATGTTTTCTGCAATGGCCTGACCCTGACCGCGCTCCTCAGCATCCGCACCGCAGTAGGCACCCAGTGTGTCCACGAAGCAGATGACCGGACGATGGAACTTTTCGGCCTGCTTCATCAGACGCAGAGCCTTGCGGTAGCCCTCGGGCTTGGGACAGCCGAAATTGCGAGCCAGACGGCTGGGCAGATCGGTACCCTTTTCCATTGCAATAAAGGTAACAGGACGCTTGCCGATGTAGGCAAGGCCGGCCATAATGGCAAGGTCATCGCCGAAACGACGGTCACCGTGCAGCTCAATCGGGAACTCAAAGATTTCCTTGACATAGGCACCGCCGGTGGGTCTGCCGTTCTTTCTTGCAGTTTTCAGTTTTTCGTAGGAATTCATAACGGCAGCCTCCTTTATCTCTTATGAATGTGAAGCAGCTCTGCGAGGGTATCACGCAGCTCGCCTCTGGGAATAATGGCATCGATGAAGCCGTGCTCCATAACGAATTCCGCACTCTGGAAATTGTCCGGAAGCTGGCTCTTGGTGGTCTGTTCTACGACACGGCGGCCGGCAAAGCCAACCAGTGCACCCGGCTCTGCAAGGATAATGTCACCCTGCATGGCAAAGCTTGCGGTCACACCGCCGGTGGTGGGGTCGGTCAGAACGGCAATGTACAGGAGACCTGCATTGCTGTGATTCTTGACAGCACCGCTCACCTTGGCCATCTGCATCAGGGAGATGATACCCTCCTGCATTCTGGCACCGCCGGATGCGGTGAAGCCGATGACGGGGAGATTGTGCTCGGTTGCATATTCAAACAGACGGGTAATCTTTTCGCCGACAACGGAACCCATGCTCGCCATGATGAACTTCGGCTCCATCACGAAGGTTGCGAAGGAATTGCCGCCGATGGAAGCAATGCCGCATACAACAGCGTCATCCTCATTGGTGGATTCTCTTGCCTTGTCGAGCTTGTTCTGGTACATGGGGAAGTGCAGGAAGTCCTTGCTGGTCAGACCGGTGAACAGCTCGTGGAAGCTGTGCTTGTCGGTCAGCATGCTGATGCGGTCGCGTGCTGTGAGACGATAGTGCGCACCGCACTCTGTGCAGACGCCGCAGCTCTTGTGCAGTTCGTAGGCAGTATCCTCGTGGCCGCACTTCTTGCAGGTGACCTTCTGCTCTTCGCCGGTCAGCCCCTTGTTCTGAAGAAAATCTTTAATAAAACTCATGTTATGCCTCCGCTCCGACCAGTGCAAAGGAGAACTCGGCAGAAACTGCCAGCTTGCCGTTCACAAAGCCCTTGCCCTTGGCAAAGTAGAACGGTCCCTTGGATCTGGTGATTTCGCATTCGGTTTCGTATGTATCGCCGGGGTGTACGGGGGTTCTGAACTTGACCTTGTCAAGACCCGTGAAATAGGGTGTGCAGCCGGAGCACTGCTCAGCGAGCAGCACGCAGGCGGACTGTGCGAGGATCTCGCACAGGATCACACCGGGCACGACAGGATTGCCCGGAAAATGGCCCTTGAGGAACCATTCATCACCGGTGATGTGCAGCTTGCCGTGCGCCTTGCCGTCCTCGGCAGTGGCTTCATCGAGCAGCAGCATATTATCACGATGGGGGAGAATCTGCTTCAGTTCTTCTTGCAGCATACTGTGCCTCCTCAGATCTTCTTGAATGCCACAACGGCATTGTGACCGCCGAAGCCCAGATTGGAGGACATTGCCAGCTCCAGATCGGCCTTCACAGCAGTGTTGGGTGTATAGTCCAGATCGCAGTCCGGATCGGCTTCCTTATAGTTGATGGTGGGGGGAACGAGACCCTCAGTCAGTGCGAGTACAGCGGCAATGGCCTCAACGGTACCGGTGGCACCGAGCATATGACCGGTCATGGACTTGGTGGAGCTGATGTGCAGCTTCTTTGCATCCTCGCCGAAGGCACGCTTGAGACCTGCAGTCTCCGTCTTGTCGTTCAGGGGTGTGCTGGTGCCGTGTGCATTGACATAGATCTTCTCAGCAGGCACGCCGCAGTCACCGTAAGCATCGAGGAAAGCCTTTGCGATGTACTTGGCATCCGGATCGGGAGCAGTCACATGATGGGCATCGCAGGTGGAGCCATAGCCGCAGACTTCGGCGATGATGTTGGCACCTCTTGCCACAGCGTGATCATAGTCCTCAAGTACCATAACACCGGCACCCTCAGCCATAACAAAGCCGCTTCTGCGCTTGTCGAAGGGTACGCATGCTTCGTTCTTATCGGAAGCAGGTGTCAGAGCCTGGCAGTTGCCGAAGCCTGCTACGGTCAGGGGATTGATGGCAGCCTCGGCGCCGCCGCAGATCATGGCATCCGCATAGCCATGGAGAATGGTACGGTATGCTTCACCGATGGCAGTGGCACCGGTGGCACATGCTGTGGAAACAGCGGTGCAGGGGCCGTTTGCCTCAAAACGGATGGCAATGTTGCCGGCTGCAATATTGTAGATCATCTTGGGTACGAACTGGGGAGAAACACGTCTTACGCCCTTTTCGAGGAGATTGACATGCTCGCCGCAGAGTGTCTCGATGCCGCCGATACCGGAACCAAAGCATACACCCAGACGATCGCTCTCGATGTTGCCCTTGAGGCCGCTCTGTGCCATCGCCTCATCCGCAGCCACCATTGCATACTGTGTGAAGGCATCGGTCTTGCGGGCGGTCATCTTGTCGAGCAGAGCCACAGCGTCGAAGTCCTTGACTTCGCCGGCCATGGTGTACTTGGACTCGGAAACATCAAACTTTGTGATGGTGTCAATACCATTCTTGCCGGCAAACATAGCTTCCTTGAAAGCAGCGACATTGTTGCCGATGGGTGTTACAGCACCCATGCCTGTAATTACAACTCTTCTCATCTTTTTCCTCCTACATACTGTGAAAGAATCTATTTGTATCTTGAATCGTCCGAAGGGACGATGCAGTCTGTCGAAAAAGCCCCGTCCAGCCACTGCACCTGAACGGCGCAGGGCTGGACTCGTATTTTTAGTTTAGTTGCGCCTTCGGCGCATATAGGGGGCTGTGCCCCCTATAACCCTCAATAAATAGCCAAAAAGCACTCTGCAAGAGGGCGGGTTGAGGGTGCGGCAGCACCCTCCCTCTTTCCCCCTCCCCTTTGGGTAGGGGGTAGGGGGTGGGGCAAAATTAAGCGAAATCATACTTTTTTGACAAGCTGAATCGTCCGAAGGGACGATGAATGTTCTTGTGTCAGGGCGTTACATTGCCATGCCGCCGTCAATGCGGATGACTTCGCCTGTGATGTAATCCGATGCGGGGGAAGCCAGGAACAGGGCAAGGCCTGCTACTTCCTCGGGCTTGCCGAAACGGCCGCAGGGGATGGACTTCTTCAGATCCTCGTTCTCCTGGAAGCTGGTGGTCATGGGTGTGGCAATGAAGCCGGGGGCGATTGCATTGCAGGTCACGCCTCTGGCAGCCAGTTCCTTGGCAGTGGACTTTGTCAGACCGATGATGCCTGCCTTGGAAGAGGAGTAGTTTGCCTGACCGGCATTGCCGAACAGACCGGATACGGAGCTGATGTTGATGATCTTGCCGTACTTCTTCTTCATCATGGGACGATAGAACTGCTTGATCATGTAGAATGCACCCTTGAGGTTCACATCGATAACGGCATCAAAATCAGCCTCGGACATCTTCAGGATCAGATTATCCCTTGTGATGCCAGCGTTGTTGACGAGAATATCCACACCGCCGAAATCTGCCAGGATCTGCTTGCAGGTGTCGGCAACAGCAGCGCTGTCGGCCACATTGCACTGATAGGTTCTGACTGTCACGCCCAGTGCGGCGATGGTGTCCGCAGCAGCCTGTGCCTTTTCGGGTGCACAGATATCAACGAGTGCAATGTCTGCACCGTTCTCTGCCATCTTCTTACAAATTTCCAAACCGATGCCCTGGGATCCGCCAGTGACTACGGCAACCTTTCCTTTCAGCATTGCTGTCATTCCTCTCAATCAATTTATTTCAATGAAACGGGCGGCAGAGTGCCGCCCGACGGGACCAGTCTTAGCCCTTGAGTGCGGCCAGTGTCTCTGCAAGACCCGCTGCATTCTCCACGCAGTAGCACTTGGCCTCGGGGAGAATCTGGGAAACCAGCTTCTGCAGGGTGTTGCCTGCACCGCATTCCACGAAGGTATCAAAGCCTTCAGCGGCCATACCGCGGATGAGCTGTGTCCACTTGACGGGATTGTTGATCTGACTGCACATCAGTGCCTTGGGGTCGCCCTCATAGGGCTGGGAAGTGAAGTTGGAGTATACGGGGATCTCCGGCAGCTTCACATCAAATTCCTCCAGAGCCTTGGCAAACGGCTCCACAGCAGGGGTCATGTAGGGGGAGTGGAATGCACCGCTGACTGCGAGCGGCACAGCACGGCCCTTGACAGCCTTGACATCGGCACTGAGGGCAGCAAGCTGCTCCTTATCGCCGGATACAACCAGCTGCATGGGGGAATTGTAGTTTACGGGATAAACCTTGTCATACTTGGCGGCCAGCTCCTCAGCCTGCTCGCTGGGGATTCTGACAATGGCAGCCATGGATGCAATGTCTGCATCGGAGGCAGCTGCCATGCAGGCACCTCTCTTTGTGGCAATGGCAAAGCCATCTGCTGCACTGTATGCACCGGCAAAGGCAAGTGCAGGGATCTCACCGAGGGAGAAGCCGGCAACCGCATCGGGGGTGATGCCGTTTTCCTTCAGTGCCACAGCAGCGGCAAGATCAGCCAGATACAGACAGGGCTGTGTGTTTTCTGTCTGCTTGAGTGCCGTGCCGTCGCCTGTGAAGCACTGCGCAAGTGTGCCGGGACGAATGGCCTCGGCGGCCTCATAGATGGCCTTCACTGCCGGAACGGTCTCATAGAAATCCTGACCCATGCCCACATGCTGTGCGCCCTGGCCGGAAAATACGAATGCTACTTTACCCATGCTGCTGCTCCTTTCAGGATGGCTTCCGCCTCCTGCATGATCTCAGTGATGATCTCCTCGCAGGTCTGTTCCTTCTTGACAAGGCCGGAGATCTGACCCGCCAGTACGCTGCCCTGCTTCACATCGCCGTCCACTGCAGCCTTGCGCAGGGAACCGGCACCGAGCATGGCAATGCTGTCAGGTGTGGCCTCGGGGGCGTATTCTTCCTTGATGAAGTTGCGGGTAAAATTGTTCTTGATGCCGCGGCAGGTGTTGCCGCCGAAGCGTCTGCCGGTCACCTGTGTGGAAATATCCTTGGCGCCCAGAACCATATCCTTGTAATTCTGATGTACGCCGCATTCCTTGGCAACGAGGAAGCGTGTGCCCATCTGTACACCGCAGGCACCCAGCATCAGGGAGGCGGCAATGCCTCTGCCGTCAGCAATGCCGCCGGCTGCCAGAACGGGGATGCTTACGGCATCCACAACCTGGGGTACCAGTGCCATGGTGGTCAGCTCACCGATGTGGCCGCCGGACTCCTGTCCTTCGGCAATCACAGCATCGGCACCGGCCTTTTCAGCCTGCTTTGCCATGGCTGCGGAAGCAACAACCGGAATCACCTTGATGCCGGCTTCCTTCCACATGGGAATGTACTTTGCCGCACTGCCGGCACCTGTTGTGACCACAGCGGGCTTCATATCTGCACAAACCTGTGCACATTCGTCCGCAAAGGGACTCATCAGCATAATATTCACGCCAAAGGGACGATCTGTCAGGCCCTTTGCGATGGTAATCTGTTCTTTCAAATATTCTGCGTTTGCATTCATAGCGGAGATGATGCCAAGACCGCCGGCATTGGAAACCGCTGCGGCAAGCTTGCCGTCAGCGATCCATGCCATGCCGCCCTGAAATACAGGGTACTGAATGCCGAGAATTTCACAAATCGGCGACTGCATCATACTTATGCCTCGTCAACCAGTGCTTCTACTGCAGCAACCAGCTTGCCAACTGTGTTCAGCTCAGGATTCATTTCCAGAGTAATGCCGAACTCGTCTTCCAGATCCATGGTCATCTCAGTGATGTCCAGAGAATCAATGCCCAGATCAGCAAACTTTGTGTCTGCGGTGATCTCAGAAGCGTCTACGTCAGTTGTCTCTGCCAGCATCTCGATAATTTTTTCCTGTACCATTGTTTTTTCTCCTTTTATATGATATAATGTGTATATGTGAACCGGTTCGTCCGGTAATCACCATTCAATGAGGCAAGCCATGTTGGACAGGCCGCCGCCGAAGGCTGTGAGGATCAGCTTGTCACCGCGCTTGAGATTGCCGCTCATGTGCAGCTCGTGCAGTGCGATCGGCACGGAAGCACTGGATGTGTTGCCGTACTTATCAATGTTGACCATCATCTTGTCCTCGGAAATCTTGAGCTTCTTGCAGGCAAAGTCGATGATTCTCTTATTTGCCTGATGCGGTACGATGTAAGCGATATCATCCATGGTCAGGCCGTTGCGGTCAAGCAGGCTCTGAATATCATCGCAGATGGCGCTGACTGCATACTTGAAGGTCTCCTGACCCTGCATGTGGATGTAGGGGGTATCCTGCTCCGTCTTGAAGAAGGGAGAACAACCCAGTGCATGGGGGATCTTGATGACATCATCGCCGCCCTTTACAGTGCAGACAACGTCCAGATAATTGCTGCCCTGTTCCAGAACAGCTGCGCCCGCACCGTCACCGAAGATGACACAGGTGCCGCGGTCGCTCCAGTCGAGGATGCCGCTCATACGCTCGCAGCCGACGACCAGGATCTTCTTGTAGCGGCCAAGTGCAAAATAGGCAGCTGCGGTATCCAGCAGATACAGGAATGCAGCGCACGCTGCATTGATTTCCAGTGCGGGGCAGGTGGCACCGATCCGGTTCTGGATCATGCAGGCCATGGACGGGGAAACGGTCTCGCCGCTGACGGAAGCTGCCAGAATCAGATCCACATCCGCTGCGGTGCAGCCGGCGTTGTCCAGTGCAGCCTGTGCTGCCTTGGCACCCATCTCGGAAGTGAATTCTGTCTCGGAGATGCGGCGTTCCTTGATGCCGACTCTCTTGGTGATCCACTCGTCGTTGGTTTCCACGATCTGTGCCAGATCATCATTGGTTACGACCTTTTCAGGTACATACATACCTGTACCGATAATTTTAAAACTCATTGTATTGCCTCCTTGTGCACGGTCGTGCACATCACTTTCTGCAAAGTCTGTTTACTGATTAGTACCGGATTGATACCGTTTTGTTACAAAAATGCAGTACAAACTTTGGGCGTGTGACATATCAGTTTTTGGTGATTATGCCAAATGCAGCCGTTGTAACGTTTTGGCGTGCAGACGGTACTAACCTATTAAGAAAGCGTAGGTGCATTCATGAAACGTGAATTCGAAGCCTTGTATGAAGAATATTTCCCCCGGATCTATGCGTTCCTTTTCAAACTGACGAACCAGCGGGATCTGGCGGAGGAGCTGACGCAGGAGACGTTCTATCAGGTGTTTATTTCGTTCCACCGGTTCCGCGGTGACAGCGATGTGTTCACATGGCTTGCGTCGATCGCAAAGCATACATATTATAAACATCTGCGGAAGAACCGGCATCAGACGGATGCCATCAGCACGGAGCTGCTTGCTGAGGTCTATTACAGTGAGAATGCGGAGCATCTGGAGGATGCTGTGGAAAAACAGCTGCTGCTGGAGAGCATACGGCGTGCATTGACAACGCTGCCGAAGAAATATCAGGATGTGACCATTCTGCGGATCTATGCGGATATGTCGTATGCACAGATCGGTGATGCGCTGCATATCAGTGAGAATTCCGCACGAGTGATTTATTACAGAGCAAAGAAAATGATGATGGAGGCGATCCGGAATGAATATGACATGTAAAATTGCAATGGATCTTGCAGAACTATATAAAGCGGGCATTGTCAGCAAGGAGAGCGCAGAGGCCATCAAGCGCCATCTTCGCAGCTGCGAGTCCTGCCGGAAGTACTATAAGGATTGTGAAGCGGCCAGCAGACACCGCTTCCTCGTAAATAATGCCCTCTCCGAGAACGATGTTACCCATGCCGAAGCAAGGGGCTATGCCGCAATTTCCCGCAAGCTCCGCAGACATCGCATGCTCCAGCTCATGGGCATCGGTGCTGCCATGGGCATTGGTGCCGCTGCACTGACGGCCGGTATCGTCATGATGCACAAAGGCAGCACAGAACACTGATTCCAAAGGCCCCCGCACCCATGCGGGGGCCTTTTGTATGCGCTTCAATGTTTTGTACAAATAGTCTCATATTTCATAAAAATACGGAATGGAATACGTCGTATTGCACAAATAAGGGCGGTTTTTCTTATTTAAAAAGACGTTTTTGTGCAAGCGGATGGGAAATCTGTAAATACGGCTTGACTTTTAGCTAAATTTGTACTATAATGGTATGGTAAGTTGAGGGAGAAAAAGAGGCCTCAATCATGTCGGAGAACAGGCGTTTTCCGGAAAAATAAATAAGAATGAGGAGAAATTGACATGAGAAATGCAAAGAAGATGTTTGCGGCTGCCGCAATGTGTGCAGCTGTTGCTTCCATGGGCTGCATGGCTCTGACCTGCAGTGCCGCTGAGGTACCCGCAGCAGATGCATATGTGTACTACCGCAGCGTGGATGAGGCAATTCGTTTTGAGGGCGTCGGCAATGAGGTCAACACACTGGAAGCGACTCCGGTTTCCGTTGCAGCTGACGGCACCTATACAGTAGAACTGACTGCTGACAGCCTTGGCGAGATCGCAGTGCTGAAGCTCTATGTGGCTTCTGCTGAGGATCTTGGCGCTGCCGAGGTAACAGTGAACACCGTAAAGATCAACGGTGAAGAGGTGACTCTGGCAGAGACACCCGCAGCAGCAAAGTCCGAAAATGATATCTATCTCGACATCTGGGATACAAATGGCAAGCAGCTGTTTGACCGTACCGCATATCAGGATGCCACAAGCATCAGCATTGATTTTACGGTTGTCAACTGGCCTGTCGCTGAGACAACAACTGAGGAAACAACGACAGCACCTGAAACAACCACAACGGCAGCAGCTACCACAACAGCTGCCGCAACCACTGCAGCAACAGTTTCCAACGCTGCAACCGGTGATCATGGAATGGTTATAGGCGGTGTACTCGCAGCGGCTGCAGCATGTGCGCTGCTTGCGATGAAGAAGAGATAAGAACTGAAGAAGGCATTGCTTTTTAACTGATTACAGACGATGGTTTGATAATGGTTAGAAGCAATGCCGTTTTTTTAAGGAGGAGTAACGGTGAATATGCATCGATTCAAACGCCTGACGGCGGCTGTGCTGACGGCATCAGCACTTTTTCTGACTGCATGCGGCGCATTGCCGGCGGAGTACCCCGGCATTGTAGAGGAGCCTGAGGAGATTCTGATGGGCGAGAAGTTCCGTGTGAACTTCTTTTATCAGAACAACGAGAATACCTACTGCATCAGACAGAGCGGCAATGCCAACAAGTTCTTCAAGGCACTGCGTGATACTTATGCGGAGATGCACTACAGCGCACTCTCCAAGGACTATATCCTGGAGTACAACAATTCGGACGAGGCCTATCGGATCGCTGAGTTCAATCCGGCTGATTATGAGGGCACACCGCTTTGGGAAACCGCTCGTTCCTCCTACAGCGTCGAGGGTGATTTTGCTGACAATGAAGAGAGCTTCTATGTGATGGAAGGTAAGAACGGCGTCAGTATCATTCCGGATGAAAGCCGTACGGAAGGCGGCATTCTGTCCCTCTTCATGGATGAGGTGATCCGTGCTGATGTCCGGGGCTTCCGTGCTGCGGCAGAGGCCGAGGGTGAGACGGCGGATGCGCAGTCCGCCGCTCCGACAGCAGAGACGGCCGCACCGGCCGGCGATGCAGCGGAGGATTCCTTCTTCCAGAGCGAGGCCATCAACGTGATCTTCACGGATCTGAGCGAAAATGATATCACATACCTCGGCAAGCAGATGCATGATTACTACACTGCCGACAATCGTTATGATGCCTGTGTCATGGCCATCAAGCTTGAGGTGGAAAAGAACAGCATGCTCTACTTCTCCGGCAAGGAGTCCGATAAGCTGACCGCCAAGCCCTCCGGCAATACCCGCTGGTATTACCTCGTGATGACCGGCCCCACAACGGATCTGGCCATCTTCGTGCAGAAGCTGACACTGCAGCTCAAGGAAATCAATATTCCCGAGGGTATCGAGTACGGCGGCTATGAGCTGTCCGATCTGAATTTCACACCGGAAAACTTTGATCTGGAAAACGATGTGGCCTTCCGGTCACTCGACGCTTCCGACGAGACCCTCACAGCGCTTGTCGAGGCAGAAGGCAAGGATGCGCTGTTTGAGAATGCCAATGTACGTCTTATGCCGGTTGAGGATAAGGCTTCTATTTTCCCCGTCGGACTTTATCGTGATGAAACGATTGAATTCCGCTATGATGCCTCCGAAAAGGCATTCGGTCTGAAGGGCTATCAGGGCGCTTCCACAAAGGACTGGGCACTGAATATCGACCTGCTCAAGGAGATCGAGAGTGCGGATGTCATTGCCGAATCCACTGATCTTGGCTATGTGTTCGGTGATCCCGTCATCTATTATCCCGAAAAGGGCAAGTGGGTGGAGATGGATCCCAACCATCAGGAACGCTTCTTCAAGAAGGTGGCCATTGATGAAGAGGATGGCAGACACCTGACCATCATTTCGGATAACGCCGACGAGTGCGGCATCCATACACTGTATATCACCGTACCCGTGCTGCAGCGTGCGACCGTCAGTCAGGTGGTCAGCGGCGATGCTGAAGCGGACACCGCATGGATTCTCAATGACTGCACCATCAAGGGCACCGACCCCAAGATGGAGGTCGTGCAGACCAATTTCTTCGATAAGTTCTACATCAATCTGATGGACATGCAGATCGAAGGGGCAAGAGATGAGAATAACAATGTGTATGAGGAGTACCGTGATGTCTATGCACAGGTCGACGAGGTGAAGATCGTCATCGAAAACATTCACTGATCCGCTGTGCGAGTAAGATGCGACAATAAGGAGTTTTTCCGTTATGAAATTTGATTTGAAGAAAAATGTTTCGGTTCCGGCATGGGGGCTTCTGGTAGGCTTCTGTATTGTGATCCTCTGCCTTTCATTCTCGCTGTTCATGGGCGTGTACATGCTTACCCATAATCAGCGGGAGAGTGCCGTGCCGAGCGGCAATGTGACTGTGGCTACGGGTGACGGCATGCAGGACGATTCCCAGCAGCCCACCGGTGAAACCAATCCGCAGGGCGGACTGCTCGGTGTGATCCCCGGCGATGAGACCGACAGCAAGGCACCTGCCGCAGAGGGTACCGATGAGGTGCCCACCGACAATACGCCCGTACCCGATGGCAGGGTGGAACAGCTTCTTGCTGAGATGAGCGTCGAGGATAAGGTTTACCAGATGTTCATCGTCACCCCCGAGGCACTCGTGAACAACGAGGTCAGCTGTGTGACGGTTTCGGGTGAGACCACAAAGAAATATATTGAACAGCGTCCCGTCGGCGGTGTCATCTATTTCACACAGAATCTGGAGGATACCCAGCAGACCACGGACATGATCTCCAAGCTTCAGGAATATGCCGGTGCCAGCAACGACGGCATCGGACTGTTCATCGCTGTCGATGAAGAAGGCGGCCGTGTGGCAAGAGCCGCCAGCAAGCTCGGCACCACAAAGCATCCCGCTATGAGCTTCTTCGGTGACGGCAACGATCCGGATGCACCGCAGGCTGTGTATGATGCAGGTGCGGATATTGCACAGGATATCCGGCAGTTCGGCTTCAATCTGGACTTTGCGCCGGTGGCCGATGTGAACATCGACCCGAATAATGAGCTGGGCGATCGTATCTTCAGCAGCGATCCGCAGCTTGTCTCCGACCTGAGCGCACAGTTCGTCAAGGGTCTGCAGGACAACGGCGTGAGCGCAACGCTCAAGCATTTCCCGGGTCTCGGTGCAGCCAATGCCAACACCCACAACAGTTCCTTCGTACGCATCAACCGTACCATTGAGGAGCTGCGTGCCGAAGAGTTCAAGGCCTTCAAGGGCGGCGTGGATGCCGGTTCGGATTTTGTCATGCTCGGTCATCAGATCGTAAGCGCCGCCGGCGATGAAACACCTTCCTCCATGTCCGCTGTTGTTGTCGGCGACTGGCTGAGAGGGGAGCTGGGCTATCAGGGCATTATCGTGACCGACGCACAGAATATGGGTGCCATCACACAGGTGTACACATCCGAGCAGGCCGCTGTGAAGGCCATTCAGGCGGGTGTGGATGTTGTGCTGATGCCTGCAGATTTTCAGAGTGCCTACAACGGCGTGCTCAGTGCTGTCAAGAACGGCACCATCCCGGAGGAGCGTCTTGATGAGAGCGTCCGCCGCATCCTGACCGTGAAAGAAAAGCATGGCTTAATATAGGAGGGAATCGAATATGGCAGCAAAAAAGAAACCTGCAAGGAGGGCAGCCGGAGGCGGTGCTGCATCCGCATCCATGGGCGGCGGCCGATCCGCTGTCGCCAGAAGAGCCCTGCAGGAACGAAATAAAGGCATTGTCTTCGGACTTGTGGCCGCACTGATCGGCATGCTGGTGATTACCGTGATCATGCTGTTCGGTTTTCAGGGCAAGCTCCCTGTGCTTGACCGCTGCAATTGCTCGTGGGAAAAGGTGATCGTTTTCTCCGTTGCTGCATTTGCGGCACTGGCACTGCAGACGGTGGGATACCTCATGTATCAGAGCAAATGTGCCCACTTCAAGACCATTACCAATCCCAGACAGAAGGAGAGATGGAGAAAGCAGCAGATGCCCTTCTTTGTGATGACCACGCTCCTGATTGCGGTGATTCCGGTAGTGATTGTTTATCTTGTTCTGCCGCTTCTGGTTGATCAGAATGGCAATATGCTCTGGTTTGTACAGCGCGGCATGGGCATTGTCTGCATCCTCGTGACATTTGTAGAATCCGGTGCCATCGGCGTTCTGCAAAAAATCATCTTTACAAAAGAAGTCGCATAAAAGGAGGGAACGTCAATGGCAAGACGCAGAAACAGAAACAGAGCCGCTGCACGCAGAGGCCCCCGTACGATATGGAATGCCTATCGCCATAAGGGCGTGTCCAGTATTGTGATCTGCCTGATCCTCTGGATCATTTACTGTGTGGCAGCATGGTTCCTCATCGGCGAAAAAATGGGCTATTACAGCGGCGAGCTGGATAATTACCTCAAGGAAATCTATTCCGATGAGCGCTGGAAGCGTACCATCATCAACGGCATCATCCAGTTTCTTCTGATGATCTGGCCGATGTGCGAATATCTCTTTGTATTCCACAGACCTGTGGGTCTGAAGGATCGCTATAAGTGGTATGTGCCGTTCATTGTGATGATCTGCATTACACTGGCCGTCGTGATTCTGGTCAATGCACTGACGCTCACACTCGGCTGGCTGACACTGGTACAGATCCTGCTGGCAATGGCTGTCATCATGATCCCCCGCTTTGCTTTCCCGCCCAGATAATTTCCATCATCCCACCATAGAACCGGTCTTCGGACCGGTGACAACGATGTTCATTCCGTAAACGGAGTAACGATAATAAGAAAGGTTGCGTGATATCCATGAAAAGAATCGAATTCAAGGCGTACGGCGGTACCGGTACGCTGATCGGAAGGAGCTTTGTGACGCTCATGGCGCTCAATGCCTGCGACCTGGCCGGCAGCGAGCATCAGGACGATGAGTGCGTGATTTATCAGCTCGACTACGACGATCAGAGACCCGTCGGCAACACCACAAACGATGCTACCTACTTTAAACATGTCATCAGCTGCTATAACCAGCTGCACAACCGCGGTCTGAAATTTATCGCACCCATCAGCATGAAGATTGCACCGTACACATTGAAAAATGTCAGAGCGCACGCATACGGTGCCAATGAGGATCTGTACAGCCTGGAATCCCTGTTCTGCAGCGGCAGAAACAAGCAGGAGATCCGTGAGCTGCTCTCCTCCGCCTTTACCACCGATCCGGAATCCACAACCGAAGAGCTGGAGCGTTCCAACCGTGACGGCTGCTATGGTGACCTTGCCGTCAACGGCTTCATCAGCAAGAGACTGCTCGTGCGCCGTTCGTTCCATAATGTGGGCATGTACAGGGATCTGGCCGGCCGTCTGGATGGTGCACAGGTGTTCTATGCCGGCTCTACCGACGGCGGTACTGCCAATACCATGATCGATAAGGACATTGAGTCCCTGCTGGACTTTCTTGCAGCAACCGGTGTTGACACCGGACACAATCGTCCCTTCCGCCTGTACGGACTGAGAACCACCCCCTACAGCAAGTTTGAACTGAACGGCAACGATGCCGATGTTGCCATCACAGCCCCGATCCTGCGTGATAAGTTCGAAATGTCCAAGGGCGTATTCATGAACATCCAGCGTCAGAATGACAATCCGGACAGAGAAAGCTACTACTATCTGGATCCCAACCGCTCCTACTGGCTCGATGGTCTGTTCATCGGTGCAAGCAGCACGCTCGACCTCACCTCCGCCGAGGCCAAGAAGGATAATCAGTACCACCCGTCCCATCTGGTGGAATTTGCACTGGCACAGCAGGCCATGGATGCCATTGCCGGCCGTCTGCCCCAGCTGCCCGAGTCCACCCCCCATATCTATGGCTATAACGACAGCGCCGAGGACTTCATCACACTTGACGGTTTCTTCAAGGAGAGCCGTGTGAAGTATTCCTATGAGGTGCTCACCGACAATAAGCCGCCGGAGTCCACCATTGAACTTTCCAAGTATATCCGTGCCATTCTGCTGACACTGGTGACCATCCGCGGCCAGATGATTGCTGACTTTGCCAATTATAACGACTGCCCCGACTATGTGGACGATATTTTCCATAAGTGCCATGGTGATGAGCCGACCGTGTGCCCGCTCGTTGCCACAGAGCTGAAGAAGTTCCTCGATGAATCCAAGTTCATCGTTATGACCTTCATGAACATCATGGAGTATTCCAAGTTCGACCATGGTGCACAGATCGTCCGCTTTATGGAAAATGCCATCCAGTATATCTATGATGTGGACAATATGGGCAGACCGATCACCCGTCCGGCAGAACGCACTCTCGCAGTGATCCAGAACGATGCCGGTACCGATTTTGAAGTGCGCTTTGAGGCATTCCCCGAATTCTGGGCACTCGATGAGATGTCCCGCATCCGCTTTGAACGCGGCGGCGTATTCGGCGGCGGCAAGCTGAAGAATGAGATGTTCTACCTGAATCATCAGGGTCAGAGTGCACAGGACAGCGCTTCCATCATCGCCAATAACATGATCAAGCGTACATTTGAAATGTATCTGTCCGTACTGAATCCCGACGGCGGTTTCTAAAAAACAGAGAAGGAGTAAAGCTATGAGTTATACATTTCCAGGTCAGCAATTTGCGCAGCCCGGTACACAGCCGATTGACCTTGTACAGCTGCTGGGCAACCTCCCCGAATGGGGCAAGGCCCTGAAGCTCGGCGTGGCCGGTGCACCTACATACAGAGCGTTCAATACATCCGCTGCTTACTTTGAATTCATGAACAAGCAGAATCGGGATTTCAGCGACAGTGAAGCCAACGAGTTCATCCTCTCTCCCGACCTGCCCAAGTTCCAGGATCTCAGAAAATATATGATCATCCTGGCCAATGTCCTGCTGAAGGAATACTGCGATCTGAATCTGGCTGCCAGAAAGATCGACTACATGACCGTCTGCGATTATGACGGCCAGAACGATGACCTCAAGAAGCTCATCGGTGAATGGGCCAAGGAGATCGATTCCAGAAATAACCGGGATCTCACCGAAATCTACATCAAGGTCGACGGCACTGCCTATCCGATTGCCTTCTACTCCGAGACCAAGATGCGTGTGTATCCCTTCAATACCATCAATCGTGTTGCCCTGCAGAAGCTTCTCGGCTGGGATGAGGAGAAGAAGGACTTCACAATGGAAGCCCTTGCCAAGGATTTCAATGCCCGTCCCACCTCCGACAGAGTGCTCTATGCCGCACTCTATGACACCAATGCAGGCCTCACCACCATCAATGCCGCAAAGGCACTGGCACTCTGGCTGACCAGAAACAGAGCCGGCATCCGTATGGAAAACGGTGCACCCTATCCGATTCAGTGCGTGGAGGTTGTCATCGACGATCAGGTGCAGAGCCTCAATCTGCCCATCCCCGCCATGCCCTACGGCCTGAAGAAGCACAATGCCTTCTCCGAGCAGCTGCTGATCATCAAGTCCAATTCCAATGCCAGAAATCATGAGTGCGGCCTGTGCACCATCCCCAACGCCAGCATTGGTATCAAGGATGCATCCGCACCGGAGCATGCCATCGTACCTCCGCTCAGTGATTATCTGATCGGTCTGATCCGTTCCCAGCAGGTGGAATTCAAGGGTGCTGAAGTGGCCAAGAACGGCGGCGATTATCAGGCAACCATCCATCTGTGCATCCAGGGTGCGGACTGCAGCTTCACCTGGGACTATGCGGCCGGGGATGTGAGAAAGTGTGACAACTTCCCGCTGGTATCCGTCCTCAAGTGCCCCAATGAAGCCACCATTGCCCGTCTCTACCGCTGCGACTATGAGCCGGTCGACAGAACACCTGCCTCCTATCTGGACGGCTATGAGATCAAGCTGGGTCTCGCACAGGGCCATGACAATAATTATGAGCTCCAGTTCAATGTGAATGTCACCGTGAACCAGGATGAGCTGTATTACTTCGGCGTGCGTTATCACAATTCCGATGAGGGCCGCACCTATTCCTGCGGTTACCTGTTCTATGATAGGGCGCACTCCCTCTACAATGCCACCAATGCATCCGATTCCACTTCTGTTCTGATCGATGACTCCAACAACATCGCACAGATCGCAGTACTCGATACGGACACCAACAAGGTGAGCGCCTATAACGTATACAACGACCGCATCTTCTTCTTCAACCGCAACAGCCGCAATGACTTCGATGCAAGAAACGGCAAGATCTGGGGTGAACCCAATACCACCATCTTTGAAGTGGCCGGCGGCAGCATGTTTGCACTGGCACCCTTCAGCAGCGAGTTTGCTGACATGGTGGCCAATAAGCAGATCAGACTGACTCGTGCCGACCTGAAGCAGGACGGCCATAACTGGGAGTTCTTCGTTGAGTTTGAGTACAAACGCAGAAACATGAAGACCAAGACCAGAGTCTACAAGCCCGAGGAGCAGTACACCTCTCCCAATCCGCCCTTCCTGTATGCTGTGCAGACCGTGAATGCCCAGACTGCAAAGCCCGGCTATGATGTCATCATGGTGCAGAATATGCGTGTGGCAGGCGGCGTGTCCCAGAGCGGCAAGTCCAATGTCCTCGATTCCAACGACCTGCAGTTCCAGATCGGCAAGAAGAGCATTGTTTCCACACTCTTTGTGGATCAGCAGGAGCTGGATCAGCACAACCCCAGAACCTATATCAAAATCTACGGCAGCCCCTCCGACGGCAAGCCCTATTATGGTCAGATCTCCCTGCCTCTGGCATCCTACAGCCTGCTTGACGGTTTCCACGCACTGAAGGATGATTCCACCGACTGTGCCGCCGTTCTGCTCGTGAACAATATGGGTGCCGGCCAGCCCAAGCAGATCATCACCGGCCGTGTATTCGATGACAATCTCTTCCTGATTGCAAGAGAATCCTCCCGCAGTGCCTACACAGAGTATAAGTCCTGGCGCAACAGCGGTCTGTTTGTCGATGTGGAAGACATGCCCATGGAGCATCGTGACGGTAAGGAATATGAGGCTATCTTCCCGTTCAGCCTGCAGATGCTGCGTAATCTGAACAGCGGCAATCTCCAGCTGTCCCAGGGCCACAGACCCGTTGTGAGATATGACCGTGAATCCAAGTGCTACCGTGTGTCCATCTTCATCGAAAAGGGCAACGGTGAGCAGGATCCCTTCACCATGTCCTACCGTGAAAGCCAGATCGTCCGCTGTGACAATCTGCCCTTCATCGTGCCGCTGAAGGATAACGAGAACCATATGCACATTGTCCGCTTCAACAACGAGGCGCAGCAGCATCTGCGTGACCACGCCGACGGTACCCGCATGATCATCGACTGCATGAACGGCGAGAAGGCTGTTCCTGTGGAAAAGGAGAAGATCGTGTCGCTCGACGGCAGTAATGTGATTCTGCGTGTGGCTGCCCCCAAGGAGAATGCACAGTGCGTATGCCATGTGCTGTATCAGGCAGCAGAGCCCTTCGGTGACGGCGTGTATTCCGTGCATTCCGATGCCACCGGTGCACAGCATGTATTCGATTACAATGCCAAGGAAAACCGTGTCAGAGAGATCACTGTCTTCACGGATTATATCATGTGGACAAGCCTCTTTGCTGACACCTTCGCAAACGGTACAGAGCCGGTTTCCGTTTCTGACAGAGGCCGCCGTGATTCCCGTATCTATTCCATCCCGATCACAATGGAATTCTCCCGCCTCATGGAGGAGAGAGGCCTGAAGATTGCGGATTACTCCCATGTCAAGTACCACACCGATGTGAACGATGTGGACAGCGGCATCACCGACAGCAATGCCGATCTCTATGTCACCATCAGTCTCACCGGCCTGAAGGGCGGATCGTCCACCGTTCAGAAGTGCTTCGATAAGAGCCACATCGTCGGCTTCGGCCGTTACCCGCTGCCGACACTGACGGTATTCCCGTTTGTGAATTTCGTGGCCAACCATACTTATGGCGAAAAGCTGCGCGGCAAGAGCCTCTGGCAGCAGTATTCCTACGCCAAGTTCACAAAGGAAACCGAAACCGCAGAACGTGACAGCAATGCCCGTACCGAGGCACTCGGTGCCCGTGTTGAGTTCTGGATCAACGGCAAGAAGGTTGAGTTCCAGAAGAGAAGCACCAAGATCATGGACTCCATGGAGGTCAATGAGCAGACCCGTATGGAAGTTGCCAAGGTTTCCGGATGGGGTCACTACATCCATATGAAGTACGATGGATCCAATACAGTTGCTCCCACAAAGCCCGTGGACAGCCAGTGGAACGGCAAGGAGCTCGGCTGCATCATCATGAAGCCGGCGCCTACCAAGGAGGTCGATTCCACCCGCAATGCCACTGTCGGTGTGGACTTCGGTACCAGAAATTCCATCGTGGCCATCTATCCCGACGGCGTGACAGCTGTGAGCTTCCCGTACCACGGTCATCAGGAGCTGCAGAAGATCGTCATCCCCGGCATGGATGATGTCGCCTTCAAGGATTTCTCCAACCTGAGCTATATTCCGCACTTTGACGGCAGAGCCGATATGGGCGTGGGCTGCGGTAAGTTCGCTTCCACCGTTATGGCCTACTCCGTTGTTGAAGCTGCCAATGAAGTGCTCACTCCCTATGACCGTGGCTTCGTGCCCAATGTACAGGGCGACGTGCTCAAGAGAATCATGAACCGCATGACCCGTCCCGGTTCCATGGCCGACCTGCTCGGCTTCTACAGCGATCTGAAGATCTCCACAAGTGCAGATACTGCCGATCCGAATCTGATCCGCATCATGGACCGCAATGTGCGTCTGTTCATCAAGAGCGTTATGTTCCATACCGCACTCAACTGCTATCAGGCAGGCTGCGGCAAGATCAATGTCCGCTTCTCCGTACCGTCCGAGATGTTCGTCAAGAATCTCAAGCCCGTATGGCTCGAGGCACAGAAATATATCGATTCCTACTTCCCCGAGCAGGCACGAGGCAATATCACCGTGGGTGAGTATGCAACCGAGGCCAAGGCCCTGTTCAAGCATCTGAGCAGCAATATGAACGGCACACCGCCCAAGTATTCTGCCATCACCGACGGCGGTGACGGTACCTATGACTTCACCATCAACAAGCTCGTCGGCAACCAGCTGACCAATCCCAATGCCTTCTCCCTGCGTTATGCCGGTCAGCAGATCATGACCGATAGCGTGAATGCCTTCTATGACCATCTGGTACGCCGCAACGGCGGTCAGCGCAGTGAGGAAGTCAAGTCCGTCTTCAGAGGCCTCTGGAAGTCCGGTGACGGCTCCGAGGCTGTGCTGGAAACCCGTGAGCAGCTGATCACGCAGCTCTCCGATTACCGCAATATCCCCGGCGGCACCGACCGTGAACGTGAGAAGACCATGGTGCTGATGCTCGTTGAGCAGTTCGGCATCGACTGCCAGAAGCTGCGCAACCCCAATGCCCGCAACCTGATGCAGATCGTGACCCCCGAATATACCAACTTCGTCAGAATGATCCAGTACAAGTTCCTGTTCCTCTTCAACGTACTGGGTGAACAGATCCGCAAGAATATCCGTCTGGAAGAGGACGATGTGACAAGCTTCAACATCTACCTCTACGGCGGTACCGCACAGGCACTGACCATTGCAGAACCGCTCTGTCAGGGCAATCTGGCCGTATACGGCAGCCCCGGTGCCGGCAACCTGCCCATGGTGGTCTTCATTGATGCAATGCTGGATCTGCCGAGAAATGTCAACGGCGAAAAGATCATCCTCAAGTTCATCCCCGCAAAGGACTCTGAGAAGCGTGAGATCGCAAGCGGTCTGATCGCAATGCAGAGAACCGAGCTGCATAACTTCAATGTGGATGGCGGCCAGAATGTGGAGATCCCGAGCTTTGCCGGTGCAGCCCCCGCTGCTCAGCAGCAGGAACCCGCAGAAGGCGGATTCGGTGATTTCTTCAGCGGATTCGGCAATATGGGCGGCATGGGCTTCGATATGAATCCCGCACCGCAGCCCGCAGCCCCCGGTATGGATACGGGCGCAGAGAGAAACGCCAGAAAGCCCAGAACGCTCGATGGCTTCATCGACAGCCTCAAGGAAGTACTCTGCAACCGTACCGTAGAGCTGCCGCAGGGTGAGTATTCCATCGACAACTTCCTGCCCTTCATGGACGAGAACGGCCAGCCCATCTACCTGTCCCGCATTCTCGATGATCAGATTGTCAGAAATGCAATGCTCTCCGAGCTCACAACACTGTGGAATACCGTATGCACTGAGAACAGCGACATCGACGATCCCGATATGCTCTACCATATCTACACACTGAAGATGGTAGGCCTTGCCATTGAGGCATATCTCAGAAAGTAAAATGCCGTCCCCGTCCGGCCGGATGTGTCCATTCCGGACGCATCCGCCGGTGCGGCGGTGTGAAAATCGCAGTCCCTCGCTGCTTCGCAAGGTGCGGACAGTGCAGGGATCCAGTATCTGAAAAGTGGTGATAGAATGAACGCAGAAAGCGTGACACTGAACATTGCCGGCGAAGAAATGCCCGGCGCCTGGGCGGCAGGGGCAACCTATGCCATCACCAGAGCCAATACGCCGTTTCTGCTGATCGTGGCAGAACGTGAGGATGCATTTCTGGACGCCATTCTGTATCAGAAGGGCGGTGCCGGACTGCTGGCACAGGTCAAAATCCCCATGCAGATGATGCAGTGCCTGACGGATAAGCTGACGGGTGCATTCATGCAGCAGATTCTTCTGCGGCAGAAGCATGCACCGACGCGTGTGAATGAAGTGCTGCGTGATTTTTCCGCACTCTTCCGCCGGTCTCCCGAGGCGCAGCAGCTGTTTCAGCAGCTGGCAGGCATTGTCACAGCCGATCCGAATCAGCTGACGTTTTCCGGCATTCAGCCGGTCTTCCGCAAGCTGGTGCAGACCTGCGAGCTTGAGCCCGTCATGTATCCCCAGATCCTTCGGAAAAGGGGCATCGAAAATACAATGATGCAGCTCTATGCGGCCTCTTTGACAGAATGGAATCAGCTGACAGCCCTGCTTCGTGATTTTCTGCGCAGGCAGGCCGTCTGGCTGAATGAACCGAATGCCGATCTGCAGATCCATTTCTGCGGCAGTATCCGTAAGCTGGCCGTACTGGCCGAGCCCTCTGCCGTGCACAAGTCCACGATACAGATGAATCAGAACAGCCGTGACATGCTCTATGGCATGACCATGGAAATGCTCCGTGTACCTGAAAAACAAACGCCGTGGCGGATGCAGATGGCTATTTATGCCGGAGATTACGAAAAAATGATGCTGGAAGGCTATCACAATTTCCAGGCGAGAACGGCCGGTGCGCAGAATGCGGAAACCCATCCGGCAAACGTCCGTGTTTTCCACGATACTGTGCTCTCGCTGCCGGCGGAGTTTGGCATCTATGCAGGCAGTGTACAGGGGAGAAAGCTTCCTGTGAACGGCAGCCTCGTGCAGACCTCACCGCTTGACGGCAGTCTTTTGATTGCTCCCTTTTCTGATGCATTTTCGACCCTGATTGCGCAGGGCAAGGTCACTGTACAGAACATGCAGTGGACGGCCGAGGGCGACAATCTGCAGTTCACCGTGGAATTCACCCATGAGGGACGCAGCATCCGTCCGGCACCGCGTATCTATACACCACAGGATGTGTGCCGTGTAACGACACCCCCTGAACTGATTTTGTTCCGCACGCCGGGCACCTCCGGGATGCATGTGCGGATGGAGAATACCACCATGCAGGCTGCACTTTACGGCGGCATCCGGCGAGGAAAGGCTGTTCAGGCGCAGGCCGGCATGTATCGGTATTATTTTAAACTGTATCGGGATGATGCATTCCTTGGGCAGTTCGATTATCTCCTGGCGAAAGGAGTGAGTGCAGGCAATGAATGATGAGAATCAGATGGGTTTTAACCCGTGGGGCATGGATTTCGGTGACCTCGGCGAACCCGTGAAAAAGAAAACGTCCCCGCCGGCACCGCAGCCCAGCCCCGAACCGGAAGCAGAAGCCCTTCCCGAAATCCCGAATTTCTTCGGCGGCTTCGGCGATCTCGGCGAGCCTGTGAAGAAGGCCGAACCGAAACCGGAACCCAAGCCGGAACCCGAGCCAACGCCCGAACCGGAAGCAGAAGCCCTTCCCGAAATCCCGAATTTCTTCGGCGGCTTCGGCGATCTCGGCGAGCCTGTGAAGAAGGCCGAACCGAAACCGGAACCCAAGCCCGAGCCGAGCCCCGAACCGGAAGCAGAAGCCCTTCCCGAAATCCCGAATTTCTTCGGCGGCTTCGGCGATCTCGGGGAGCCTGTGAAGAAGGCCGAACCGAAACCGGAACCCAAGCCCGAACCCGAGCCGACGCCTGAACCGGAAGCAGAAGCTCTTCCCGAAATCCCGAATTTCTTCGGCGGCTTCGGCGATCTCGGGGAGCCTGTGAAGAAGGCCGAACCGAAACCGGAATCCAAGCCGGAACCCGAGCCGACGCCTGAACCGGAAGCAGAAGCCCTTCCCGAAATTCCGAATTTCTTCGGCGGTTTCGGCGATCTCGGCGAGCCTGTGAAGAAGGCCGAACCGAAACCGGAACCCAAGCCCGAACCCGAGCCGACGCCCGAACCGGAAGCAGAAGCCCTTCCCGAAATCCCGAATTTCTTCGGCGTCTTCGGCGACCTCGGCGAGCCTGTGAAGAAGGCCGAACCGAAACCGGAACCCAAGCCGGAACCCGAGCCGACGCCTGAACCGGAAGCAGAAGCTCTTCCCGAAATTCCGAATTTCTTCGGCGGCTTCGGCGATCTCGGTGAGCCTGTGAAGAAGGCTGAACCGAACCCGGAACCCAAGCCTGAACCCGAACCGAGCCTCGAACCGGAAGCAGAAGCCCTTCCCGAAATCCCGAATTTCTTCGGCGGCTTCGGCGATCTCGGCGAGCCTGTGAAGAAGGCCGAACCGAAACCGGAACCCAAGCCCGAACCCGAGCCGACGCCCGAACCGGAAGCTGCTGCTATGGATGAGTGCACAGGCACGGAGGATGTACAGGAAGAACCGGCTGTCGGCTTTGATACACCTTTTGCTGCAGAAACGGAGGAAGCCCCTGCATCTCCCGCCCTCCCGGATGCACCGGACGAGGCGGATCTGGCCTTGTTTGACGCAGCGGAGACGGAAGAACCCGTCGGGGAAGAAGCTTCAGTCTGGGATGATGCGGTCATGGAGCCGTGCTATGATTCCGATGAAATCACCGCAGCACTGCCGGACAAGGATCCCTACTGCCGACTGACTGTGCCCGCCGTTTCGGAGGATGCCCTCTGGAAGGCAGAATGCCGCAGTGCCATGCCGGCCGACGGCGAAGCCATGCTCGAAAGCGTGCTGCAATGGATGCAGGGAAGTGAGAAGGTCTTCCATTATCCGAGAATCCCGCTGGGTGACCGCGGATGGAGTGTGGAGGAGATTCTGAAGCATCCGGCTGTCCGCAGCGAAATCACCCGCAGCGGTGCCAAGCTCTGGGAGGAAACCATCCGCCAGTCCGAGACGGGAACCGCACCCGACTGGATTCGTCTGGCATGGAACCGCAAAATGATGCAGCATGCGGTGGACTACTTCATGATCTGTATGCGATAAAAATAAATAGGAATAGGAGGAGATTTGATTTGGCAAAGTTGATGTATGAAAATGAAGTCGACGGCGACGGCTTTCCGGAGTGCAAAGATCAGACAAACACAATGCAGCTGTCGTTCAGCGAAGTCAGGGAACACAACTACATCTTTGATACTGTGCTTGTCGGAGACGGCACAATGATGAAATTCTGCTACAATGAGGAGCAGGATCAGCTCTATGCATTCGAAGTGAATCCCGAAACCGGCGAGGCAGCGGAGAATGTGACCGTGCATGCGATCTTCGATCAGGAGCTTGAACTTGAAAAGGGCACCTATACCATCGAGCTGGAAGGCGATACCTTTGCGGTGACAAAGGAAGAGCAGTCCGTTCTTAAGGGCGGCAGCGTCAGTGCGCTTGTCAGCGGCAGGGATGCCAACAAGATGGTGCTGAAGAACAATGTCGAAGCCGGCAAGGAATATCTCGCTGAGAATCAGTCCGGTGACGCCGTCACCGATGCACCGGCTGCCGAAGTTCAGACCGATGCCCCTGCTGCGGAGACTCCGCAGGCAACTGAGGAAACTTTTGCGACACTTTCAGTGGAGCAGCCGTCCACAGAAACCGCTGCAGCAGGCGATGAGGGCGGCGGCAGTCCTGTTCTTGTGATTCTGCTTATCGTGGCAGCTGTCGCCGCACTGCTGGCATGCGGTGCTGCGGCTGTGTTTGCTGTGATGTTCAAAAAAGCCAAGAGTGAAACGGATATGCTCAAAAAGAAGGTGCGTGCACTTCAGAATGAGAGCAGCAGCAAGACCATGCTGATTGATGAAGCCAAGGCAAGCAGACATCAGAGCGAAGGTGCCATCGAGACGCTTGAATCCGAAAATAACGAGCTGAGAGCCATGAACCAGAAGCTGATGCAGAACGAAAAGGCATGGGAACAGAAGCTCAATGATATGCATGCCGATGCCACACAGAAGCTCGAGGAGAAGGACGCACAGCTTGCCAAGATGCGCAGCACTGCCGAGGCGTGGAAGGAATACGCCGAAAAATGGAAAAATTATGCCGATCAGCTGAAGCAGTATTCGGATCGTATGGAAGGCAATGTGCAGCAGCTCGTACAGAGACTGATCAATTACGAGCAGGTCAATGCCGAACTTCTGGCATCGCAGGCACCCGCTGCACCCGATGCACCGGAACAGACCGAGCAGACGGCCCCTGCTGCAGAACCCGAGTTCACACCGGAACCCGAGGAGACACTGGAGGACAGAGCACTGCGGATCTCTCTTGATCTCGATGAGGTCGACCGCTATCCGGAAGCCGTCTTCCTGAATGTGGCCAATATGATGACCGGTGAGGTGCGCCTGAGTGCCGCTTCCTCCTACAGAACGGCACCCATCGTGCTGATCGGCCGGTATCTGTACCTGAATCCCTATTTCTTTGTGGATCTGCCCAAGCGCAGAGAGTCGGTCAATAACCTCAGAAGTGTGGAGGCCATTTATGAGATTTCCGGACTGGGCGGCGGCAATCTGCCCTATGGACTGGATTACATCAGCCCGGCACAGGCCACCGATATTGACGGCAAGAGCTTCCGTCTTGACAGCAAGGGCCGCATGACCGTCAGTGCGTAGAATCAAATAACATGATACGGAGAAGAGGATGCTATGGTCGTTTCAATTATTTTCAACGTCATTCTGCTCCTGTTCGGCGCTTTCTGCGTGTGGAGCATTTATGTGTACAACGGCAGACTGCGGCAGCTGGATGAGGATAAGCAGCGTCTGCGTGAAGAACGCAACGCTGCCGTTCAGGAGCTGAACGAGAAGAAATTCCTGCATTCCTATCATAACCGTCCTGAGGCTGTGCAGCAGCAGGAGGAACAGATGAAGACACTGTCCGATGAGAATCGCAGACTCCGTCAGGCACTTGCGCAGTATCATCAGGGACATGTTCCCGGAATCCAGGAAATGACAAAGCAGATCAATTCCATGAAGATGCGTAATCAGGCACTGGATGATCAGATCAAGCAGATGAAGAACCGGGAGTTCTCCCTCGAGTCGGAGATCAAGGGCCTCAAGAATACCATTGATGCCCTCGAACGGACAACACCGGGTTCGTCCGCAGCGGCCGGCAGTGCGGAAACCGTACAGCTTCGAGCCAGAGCGCAGGAGCTGGAGGAGGCACTGGCACGCAAGACCAAAGAATGGAATGAGCTTGACATCCGCTGCAGGAAGCTGGAAGCCCGCATCGATCAGGATAACGAGGACGATAAGGTGCTCCGCCGCCAGCAGACCGAGGAAACCGAGGTACTGCAGAACCGTGTGCAGACACTGAACCGTCAGATTGAGACGGAACGGGATCAGTTCAGGGAGAAGTATGCAGAGCTGATGCAGCAGCAGAAGGCGCTTGAGGAACAGAGCCGTGTGCGTGAGCAGGAGCTGGAAGCCCTGCAGAGCCGCATCCGGAGTATGGAATCGGCACTCTATGACGCCCAGATGGGCAAGGATGCTGCCCCCGAAAGCGCTTATGACCGCCGCACTGTGGAGGCGGCCCTGAGACAGAAGGAAGATGAAATTACCCGTCTTGAGCAGCGTGTGGCTTCCATGGAACGGGATGTGACCTACCTGCAGAAGGAGTGCCGTGCCAAGACCAGAGCCTATGAGGAGCTGCAGAAGGATCAGACAGCACTCGAGAGAGCATATGAACGTCTTCTTGCAGAGCAGGAAGAAATTGTGCCCGAGGAGGTGGAAGATGCATCGGCAGACTATCTGCGGATGGCAACGGACTGCGATGCCCTTGATGAGGAAACGGAGGCACTGTATCTGCACATGAGTGTGGATCTGTCCGGCGGTGTGCGTCTGACCAATTCCGGCAGCTTCCGGAATGCAGCCGTTGTCCTTTTGCCGGACGGTGCGCTGATCCCCAATCCCTATTACTACAGAATGCCCGTGAGCGGACTTGATCTGATGGGTCTGGAGCGGCTGTTTGCCCTGCCGGAAGGTCTGGTGAAAGCGGAGCATTACCGTCTGACCGAGGTGGAACCGGCACGGGCCGAAGACCGCAGCGGCAGCATTGTGGTAACGGCACGGGGGCGTCTCGGAATCGGATAATATCCCCCTGCGGTGCAGGGTACAAATCGTTACGGAAAATGGCCATGCTGCGTCGTGGCCATGCCGTAGCGCATTTTGCATTTATGGAGTGCTGATATGTGAGGCCGGAGACCGGCGGCAGATATCAGTACTGCAATCAAATATATATCAGCAGAATGGAGGCGTTACGCTTGGATAAAGCAAGACCGAATATCGCTTTGGTGGAAGAAAACAAAGCAATGAAGCAGGAAATTCGTGCCATGGAGGAGCACCATCGCAAGCAGCTGGCCGAAGTGAAGGCTGCACTGGAACAAAAAGAACAGGCACTTGCCGCACTGCGTCAGCAGACGGAGAGCATGGAGCAGCAGACCGCCCAGCTGCAGGCTGCTGCCGCACAGGCACAGTCCGAGGCAGCCGCACTGCGTGAGGGAAGTGAAAAGCTGCAGAACCAGAGTGCCCGCTTCAAGAGGGATTATGCTGCCCTGCAGGAGAAATATTATAAGCTCAACGACAGCTCAAGAGAACGCATTGCGGCACTCCAGAAGGAACTGGCCGCAGTACATGCAGAGAATCCCGAAAGTCCGCAGGAACAGCTGCAGGCACTGCAGCAGGAGAAGGAAGACCTTCAGCAGAAGCTTGCGGCACAGAAAACAAGATACACCCGTGAGCTGAGCTTCTGGGAGGAGAAGTACCGGAAGTTCTATGATGATGCCATGCTCAAGATCAGTGCGAGAGACAATGCCATTGCCGTTCTCCGCCGCCAGAACCAGACCGATGAGACGGAAAAGCTGATCGCAGCCAAGAACGAGGAAATCACCGTTCTGCGTAAGGAACTGACCGAGCGCACCCAGGCCTTCCAGCGTGAAATGAGCCTGCTTGAACAGCGCCACCGCAAGCTGTATGAAAGTGCCATGGCAAAGCTTAATGCCAAGGACAGAGAGATCGCAGAGCTGCGTCACCGCTATGAGACATCCGACATGGCAAGAGCAACGGATGCCCTGCGTCAGGAGAATGAACGCCTCAGCAATGAGCTGGAAATGCGTAAGGATACTCATGCAAGAGAAATCAAAACCTGGCAGAAACGCCACAAGAAGCTCTATGAGGATACCATGGAGCAAATCCGTCGCCTTGAGAATGAGCTGGCCGCTTACCGCAAGGAAGAGCCCGGCCGGAAGGGCTTTGCTACCCCCGAAGAGGAATTGCTCGCCTGGGATCTGGAATACCAGCGTGAGCTGAGCGGCTGGGAGACCCAGTACCGCAAGCCCGCAGAGGATACCTCTGTGCAGGAAGAGAATCAGCCGGTATCTCTTTCGGATATTCAGTCCATCGCAAGGGACGAGGCGCATGCCGGAAAGCGCATTCCCACCGCTCAGAAGCCTGCGGCCAAGCCCGCAGTGCTCAGCCCCGTGGATGTGCTCCGACAGGAGAACGAGAAGCTCCGTCAGGCACTCGAGGCTGAACAGCAGGCACATCAGCAGGACAAGGCCGCACTCACCGCAGAGCGTGAGAAGCTCGCATCCCAGATGCTCTCGGGTCTTGATCAGCGAGACCGCATCATCGAGGCACTGCAGACAAGCCTTGCTGCATGGCAGACTTCTTCCGCAGAGCTGAGAAATCTTTGTCAGCCCGCCGATCGGGAGCAGGGCGGCAAGGCATAACCTACATATTGACAGAAAGGAGCCGCACTGATGCAGGATCTGTTTGAACGTGTGCGTGAATATTATTATCAGGAGCGCGGCCGGAGCTGGGAACAGAACTGGGAGCCGTATCAGGTGGAATCCCAGGGCCGCTGGACACGGATTTCGTCTCGGAATCGGGATGATCTGCGCAGACTGCATGCGGCAGTGTTTCTGTTTGCGAAAAACGGCGTGCTCGGGCAGGAGGAAGCCCGTGCCATGCTGGAGGAAAAAATGGAGCTGGCCGGCCGGATCCGCACGCTTGGCAGTGCATCGAACTTTACGGTTACTGTGGATTATGCCGCCGTGTATCCCATTATGGAAGAGAATGTGACGGTTGGCTATGATGTACTGCTGCGGTACATGCCGGAGCAGAGCGTGTGTGAACGTCTCGGCCGTGATATTCCCTTGCAGGAACGTGTCCGCTGCCTTCTTCGGACAGATACGCCCGAAGCGGCAGCCCAGCGTGATGCACTTGGAGCACAGCTTGTCCGCAGCATTGCCATGGCCATACAGGAGATGGCACATGCCGGACTGCACCACGGCCACATCAGCCCCGATACCCTCCTTGCACGCAGCAGCGAGGGTGTGACTGAATTTGCACTGCAGGTGCCGGGGCTGGAGCGCTTTCTGAAAAGCGATGCGGAGGATCGTCTGGTGACGGATCTGTATACTGCTCCCGAGCTGCTGCTTGATCCGGCGCAGAATTTTGACATGCAGACCGATCTGTATGCCGCCGGTCTGCTGCTCTATCAGCTGCTCAATGAGGGAAAGCTGCCGTTCGAGTCGGAGAAGGTTTCGCCGGATGAGGCCGCACGCATCCGCATGCAGGGTGCAGAGGAATTGCCCCTCCCGAGAAACGGCTGCCGTCTTTTGCAGTACATCGCAAGAAAATGCTGTGCTCACGACAGGTCGCATCGCTATGCGGATGCGGCGGAGCTGCTTGAAGATCTGCGGCGTATGGGCAGCAGCTTCCTGACCGGATATGATCCGGCAGAAGTGGTGACCCGTTCGGAACGTGCCTGCACAGAAGCGACAGAGGCGGCTGCTGCGGAAGAAGCCTCCTGGGCTGAGAAGTACCATGCGCTCGAAGAAGAGACCGCCCGTCTTCTCAGAGAAAAGGATGAGCAGCTCCGCAGACTGCACGAAACCGCCGCACAGTGGCGTGCCTACAGTGAAAAATATCAGGAGAATGCAAAGATGTGGCAGAACTACGCCAATCAGCTCAAGCAGCAGGTGGATTATCTGCAGCAGAGTCTCCAGCAGAATCCGCAGCCGGTTCGTCAGGATATGATGGCCCAGCGTATGGCATCACCCATGCCTGCGGACGGCGGCGTTAAGGATACACTGAACAATGTCTTCTCCTCCATTTTTGGCGGAGAACAGAACAAGCCCCCCATGCCGGACGGGGATATCTTCAAAATGCTCGGCGGAAAGTAACACGGAAGGAAAGGAGCCTTGGAAATGCAGGATCTGTTTGAACGTGTAAGAGAATATTATTATCAGGAACGCGGCAGAGGCTGGGAAATGAACTGGGAACCGCATCAGCTCGATCTTTCCGACCGCTGGAGCTGTATTGCGCCAAGAAATAAAAATGACCTGCGCCGGATGTTTGTCGGCACGCTTCTGTATGCAAAGGCAGGTCTGACCTCCCGAGAGGAGGCCGAGGCACTCTTCATTGAAAAGAATCGTCTGGCCGGAAAAATTCAGGATCTCGGTGACTACACGCTGTATACGACCAAAGTGGATTATGCCGTTGTCAAGGATATCGAGGAGGACGGCGAATATGTCGGCTTCGATGTGCTCCTGCGCTATGAACCGGAGCAGTCCGCTGTGGAGCAGGCTGCCGCAAGTGCCGCACAGCGTGACCGCATCCGGCATGTTCTGCATGATGGTTCACCCGATGCGGAAAAGCTGAGAAACCGGATCGGCGAGCAGCTTGTGCACAGCATTGCACTCGCCTTGCAGGAAATGGAGCGTGTCGGGCTGCATCACGGTCATATCAATCCCGAACATCTCATGCCCTATGAGCACGACGGCACACTTGAATTCCGTCTGCATATTCCGGGCTTTGACAGTCTGCTCAAATCCGATGCGGATGACCGCATGGTCGTCGATTACTACAGTGCACCGGAGCTGATCAATGACAGCGCACAGCCATTCGATGTCAGCACGGATCTGTATTCCATGGGCATTCTTCTCTATCAGCTGCTCAATGAGGGGAAGCTGCCGTTTGAATCGGATACCGTTTCTCCCGACCAAGCTGCCCAGCTGCGCAGCCAGGGTACAAAGGAGATACCGCTGCCGAAGCACGGCTGTCGGCTGCTTCAGTATATCGCACGCAAGGCCTGTGCCTTTAGCAGGGTGCATCGTTATGCCAATGCCGCCGATGTTCTGGAAGATCTCAAGCGCATCGACAGCAAGGTGCTCACGGGCTATGACCCCATGGAGATTGTGACCTCCGGCGGAAAAGTCCCCGCACCGAATCAGGTCGGTACAGCGGATGCCCGTGCACTGCAGGCTGCCCGTGCAGAAGCAGAAATGCTGCGTGCCGAGCTTGCCAGAATGAAAGCCGAGGCGGACAGCGCCCTTCAGGCCGCAAAAGCCTGTGAGACACTGCACAGGGAAAAATCCGTGCTGGAAGTGAAGAATAAACAGCTTGAAGCCAAGAATAAGCAGCTTGAAGCCAAGAATAAGCAGCTTGAGAGTAAGTGCAGCAAGCTTGAAGTTGCCTGCAATATGTTGGAAATGAGCACCATTGTCAGTCAGAAGGATCGTGATGACAGGGAAGCGGCTCTCAGGCGTGAGTCGGCACTCCGGAAGGAGAACGATACGCTCAAAGCTGCCTGTGAACAGCTCAGACACGAACTGGCCGACTGTCGGAAGCAGGCAGAACAGGCCAAAGCGAAGCCCGCACCGGTGGATACGGGACTGCAGAAAAAAATGCAGAGCCTTGAGACCCAGCTTGCCGAAGCCCGTGCAGAACTGGATGTGTGGCAGAAACGTGCTGAAAAATGGAAGAACCACGCCTGGATGATGTATGCCCGTCAAGGCAGCGGTGCCCCCATGCCGTCCCATGAGAATACATCAGGGGTGACGCATGAGGAAACCATGCGCAAAAAGCGTGAGGCAGTCATTGATGCACGTTTTGAGCAGGAGCTGAGACAGAAAAAATGATCGTTGAAAGGAGCGAAGGAATATGCAGGATCTGTTCGACCGTATCGCCGAATATGAAGTGCTGGAACGATATAAAGGTTGGGGCGCAGACTGGAAGCCCTATAAAGAGGAAAGAGAAGGACGCTGGGTAAGAATCGCACCGAAGAATCCGGATGACCGCCGCCGTCTCTATGTGAGTCCCTTCCGTTTTGATGAGAAGGGCATCTACGATCAGAATGAAGCACTCACTTTGCTTGAGGAAAAGCGTGCTTACATGGAAAAGGTGCAGAACCTCGGCAAAACCGCAGTCTATACCTGCGGAGTGGATTATGCCGCAGTGAAGGAACTGGAGGAGGGCGGACAGACCGTCGGGTTTGATGTGCTGCTGCGCCATGTACCCATGGTTCCGGTGCAGACATATCTGCGGACGAATGACGCTGCCGCCCGTAAAGCAAAGCAGCTGATGCAGGGAACCGATCCTGATACGGAGGAGGCCAGAAACCGTGCCGGTGAAATGCTGGCCGGCCACCTGACACTTGCACTGCAGGAAGTGTACCATGCCGGCCTCAGCCATGGACATATCAATCCTGAGCATATCCTGATGGAAGCGGACGGCAGCAGTGAGGAGATCCGTCTGAGCATTCCCGGTGAGGATGCCCTTTTCAAATCCGCAGCCGATGATCGGAAGACAACGGATTACTATACCGCCCCCGAGCTGATTGCGGATGAATCGAGACCGGTGGACATGCAGTCGGATCTGTATTCCGTCGGCCTGCTGCTTTATCAGCTGCTCAATGAGGGGAGGATGCCCTTTGAATCGGATGCCGTGTCCCGTGAGGAGGCCGCTCACATCCGAAACAGCGGCGAGCAGCCGATTCCAGCACCGAAGAACGGCAGCCGGCTTCTGCAGTACATCGCTGTCAAGTCCTGTGCCCATGACCGTGCGGATCGCTATCAGGATGCGCCCCAGCTTCTTGAGGATCTCAAGCATGCCGACAGCAAGGTGCTCAACGGGTTTGCGCTGTCTTCACTTGTGACCATCGGTGCAGCAGCCAAGCAGAGAAGAGCCGCCGCTGCTGCGGATAAGCAGCGTCAGGCGGAACAGGTCAGAGCAGAAGCCGCCCGCATGCAGCAGGCACAGAAAAGTGCACAGGCAGCTCCTGTCGATCTTAGCAAGAAGACGAAAGCAAAGAAGGAGCCGCCGAAGCCCGCCCCCATGCCCGTGAATATGCCGCAGCAGCATCCGTCGGCCTCCGGCGGCAGTGCATATCAGAATGCAGCCGCTTCCTCCGGCGGTGCTCCCGTACAGAATGCCCCCATGCATCAGGGGGCCATGCAGGCAGCGCCCCGTCCGCAGCCCATGCCGCAGCCCGGCTATGCCGGCGGTCAGGCGGGCCCCCGCAAGCGTTTCAATCCTGCATGGATTCTTGTGCCCATCATTCTTGTTGTCATCATTACCATTGCACTTCTCATTGGTGCCATCAGCATGATGAGCAAGCTCGGTTCCGATCAGGGCAGTCTTTCGGCGAACAGCAGTGGTTCCGTTTCCGCAGAAAGGGCTGAAAGTGCCGCACCCAAGGAGAGCCTTGCCCCCACAGAGGCACCGACCGCCATCCCCACCGAACCGCCGACGCAGCCCCCCACGGATCCGCCCACGGAACCGCCGACCACCGAACCGCCCTATGTGCCCCCGACGTACATCGTGGTACAGGGCAAGTATACATGGGAAGAGGCACAGGCGGAATGTAAGGCAAGGGGCGGCCATCTTGCGACAGTCCACTCCAATGAAGAGTGGCTTCTGCTGATGGATACCGTCAGCAATGCACAGCTGTCCAACAGCAATCTCAAGTACCTCTGGATGGGTGGCCTGTCCGAGCTGAAGGAACGTCCCGACGGTGAAATGTATGCCGAATTCAAGTGGGTTGACGGTTCCGATGTTACCTATATTACTGATAAGTCCCGCTTTGGCCATTGGTTCTATAATGCCGAGCTGGATATCTATGAGCCTTCCGGATACGATGCCTATGAGTATCTGAAGAACAACAAAAAAATCGCAGAGCCGTATCTGCTGCTCTGGAACGTGGCAGCCAAGAAGGGAGCCGATCTGAAGTGGTCGCTCAATGATGTGGGCGACGTCTCCCCCTATCCGCAGTACAAGGAGAGCAATATGGGCTTTGTCATGGAGCTTGACTGATATGAAGAAATCGCTTATGATCACGCTTTGCGTCTGCATTCCCTGCAGCGTGGTGTGCCTTGCAGCTATTGTGCTTGGCAGCGTCTACCTGAGCAGCCGTGAGGCGGCCGGGCGGACAGAAGACGGAAAAGCTGCACTTGAAACGTATTTTTCACCGATGACAACGGAAACACCGGACGCAGCAGCCATGCAGACCGCCGAAACGGAAGCTCTCACCGAATCCGAAGTCCCCGCTGAAACCGAAGCCCCCACGGAAACAGCGCCCCCTGCGGAGACGGGGCCTGTGGATTATTCCAATGCCGGCGGCGGTACCAGCAGTGCCAATGTGTTTAACGGCGGCTTCATCGCCACGGATGGCGAACGGGAATACTTCCGCGGCAACGACGGCGGAATGTATTACAATGAGATCGGATCGTCGGAAGCCTATAAGCTGCTGGACAATGCCATCTTGTATCTGAATGTCCAGGGCGGATGGCTGTACTTTGCCGATCAGACCAACCAGTGCATGGCGAAGATGCGCACGGATGGCACGGACTATCAGATCCTCTATCCGGCCAATGTGCACGAGGTCAATGTCAGCGGCAGCTACATCTACTTCTGCAGCGATACGCAGCTGATGCGTATGCGTACGGACGGCATGGAGCTGGAGACACTGTGCGACGGCAAAATCTGGTTTCTGAACGTCGTCGGACAGGAGCTGTACTTCTGCCGGATCGGGGATGAGCGTGCCATGTGCCGGTGCAGTGTGGACGGATCGGACTTCGAGACCATCATTGCCGCAGAGGTCTATGACATTCTGGTCTACGGCGGCTATATCTATTACTGCTTCGGCCGTGATGAGCGTTATCTTTACGCCCGCAGCCGTGATACCGGTGAAGTCACACAGATCACAAATAATTATACCCGCTGGATCAATACCGACGGCATTCATGTATATTACACGAACTTTGAAGGCCATACCGAAGAAGGTGTGGGTTACGGCAATACCATGTACCGTGTCGATCTCCACGGCGGCGGCAATGAACAGCTCTTCACAGATATCGTGGAGGGCATGTGCATCCAGAACGGCAAGCTGCACTACATGAATACCGACCTTGAAAAGAAATATGTGGAGCTGTATTGATGAGAGGCATTTCCATTCACGCATCCATCACATGTACAACAGCAAAAAAACACTGTATACACGCAGATTTCCTGTATCATAATAATGTTGCAAATCATTCAAACAAAGGCCATATATAAGGGATTGACAAATGGTCTGCAATATGGTACAATGAGTCGACCGGCAGAGAGCCGGCACAAAAAAGAATACAACTCCGGGAGGAATTTTATCATGAAAAAAGCAATTGTACTGCTGCTGATGGCAGCAATGATGACTGCATTTGCAGCCTGCGGCGGCGGTGCCGAGACAAGCTCCGTGGCAGAGACCACTGCCCCCGCAGCAACAGAAGCACCTTCTGAAGAGGAAACTGAGGCTGAGACCGAGGCTGAATCCGAGTCCGAGTCCGCAGATGAGCCCCAGGGCGACAGCAATGCTGCTTCCGGCGACACGGTTGCACAGACACTGCTGCAGGATTTCAAGGACAGAGTGGCTGCCGATCCCGCTGCCAACACCCAGACACTGGCCGATGGCCTGCTGACCAACAGTGTCATCCAGTTCAGCGGTGCAACCATGCCCGTTGAGCCCGGTCTGCTGACAGGCTTTGGCAATGCTGAGATCACAGGCTTCAAGGAGGGCACCATGTTTGCCCCGATGATCGGTTCCATCGCTTTTGTCGGCTATGTATTCGAGCTGGAAGAGGGGGCCGATGCGGCTGCCTTCATCAGCACACTGGAGACCAATGCGGATCCCAGATGGAATATCTGCGTTGAAGCAGAGGAGACAGTTGTGGAGCAGGCAGAGAACAAGGTATTCTTTGTCATGAGCCCCAAGTCCATGACAGAATAATCATGTCACAATGGCAAGGCTCTCCGTCCATGATGGAGAGCCTTTGCTGTATCCGGACAGGAGGTGCAGGTCCATGCTTTTTTCCAGTATTCCGTTTCTTTTCTATTTTCTGCCCGCAGTGCTGATCGTCTATTTTGCTGTGCCGAAGTGCCTGAAAAATACAGTGCTGCTGCTCTTCAGCCTGCTTTTCTATGGCTGGGGTGAGCCGCGGTACATCATTTTCATGCTCATCAGTGTTGTCTGCGGCTATGTCTCGGGTCTCTTGCTCGAAAAGTGGAAAGGCAGGCCCGCTGCAAAAGCCGTACTGTGGGGATCAGCGGCGGTTTTTCTCGGTATGCTCGGCTATTTCAAATATGCTGACTTCTTCATCGAAAATTTCAGTGCCGTTACGGGTCTGTCCGTGAAGCTGCTCGGGCTGACATTGCCCATCGGCATCAGCTTCTATACCTTCCAGATCCTCAGCTATACCATTGATGTATATCGGGGTGATGCCCCCGCACAGAGAAATCCCATTCATCTGGCGGCCTATATCGCCCTCTTCCCGCAGCTGATTGCCGGCCCCATTGTCCGTTATGCCGATGTTGCCGCACAGCTGACAGAGCGTCCGCATTCCTTCGAGAAGACAGCCCTCGGCATCCGGCGGTTCCTGCTTGGCCTGGGCAAGAAGGTGCTGATTGCGAACGCCCTCGGCGAGATCGCCCCGCTCTTTGCCGATTCCGGTGAGAAATCCGTGCTGTTCTACTGGCTCTATGCGGTTTCTTATTCGCTCCAGATCTATTTCGATTTCTCCGGCTACAGCGACATGGCCATTGGACTTGGACATATTCTGGGCTTTACGTTCATGGAGAATTTCGACCATCCCTATATGTCCCGCAGCATCACGGAGTTCTGGCGCAGATGGCATATCTCCCTCGGCTCGTGGTTCAGGGATTATGTTTATATTCCTCTCGGCGGCAATCGTGTCGGCAAGGCACGGTGGCTGCTGAACATCCTGATCGTCTGGTTCCTGACGGGCTTCTGGCACGGTGCCGCATGGAATTTCATTGTATGGGGATTGTATTTTGCTGTGTTCCTTGTCGCAGAGAAGCTCTGGCTGAAGAAGTATCTGGACAAGTCCAAGGCCCTGTGCCATGTGTATGTGGTGCTGACGGTCGTGGTGAGCTTTGTGATCTTCGGTGCGGCCGATCTTGGTGCGGCGATGCATTGCCTCGGCGGTATGACGGGCTTTGCGGACGTACCGGCCGTGACAACGGAGTCACTCTATTATCTGCGCAGCTATGCCCCGCTGCTTGTGATTGCCTGCATCGGTGCAACGCCTTTCCCGAAGCAGTGCTTTGCCGCAATTGAAAAGAAGTGCGGAGGCGTCATGACCGTGCTCGAGCCCTGCCTGCTGGCAGTCCTGCTGCTTGTTGTGACAGGCAGCCTTGTGAACGGTTCGTTCAATCCGTTCCTGTATTTCCGTTTCTAAGGAGGGATCTCTTGTGAAGCATAAAATCACCACCATTTTCATGGCCGTGCTGCTGTTTGGCATGTCCCTGTGCTGCTGGTTCAGAAAGCCGGCAGAAAGCTCCGAAAGCGAGCGCCGTGTGCTGGCACAGTTTCCGGAGATCTCAGCCGATGCCATTCTGTCGGGCAAGTTCATGAAGGATTTTGAAAGCTATACTCTCGACCAGTTTCCGCTGCGTGACGGCTTCCGGAGCGTGAACAGCTTTACCACGCTCATGGTCTTCGGCCGGCAGGATACGAACGGACTCTATCTGGAGGACGGCTATCTCTCAAAGCTCGAATATCCCATGCAGCCGAAGATGCTTGACCACGCTGCCGATCGTTTCCGCTTTATCTATGAGCAGTACCTCGCAGAGAAGGACAATCAGGTCTATTTCTCCATCGTGCCGGACAAGAACTGTTTCCTTGCCAGGGAAAGCGGACGGCTCTCCATGGATTATGAGGCACTTGTGCAGTACATGCGGGAACGTACGGACTATATGACCTATATCGACATCATGCCGCTGCTTTCGCTGGAGGATTATTACTGCACCGACACCCACTGGCGGCAGGAATGCATCACGGATGCAGCTGCGGCCCTTGCAGAGGGCATGGGACAGCGTCTTTCGGCGTCGTATGAGGAGAGGACGCTTGACCACCCGTTTGAGGGTGTGTATTACGGACAGATGGCACTGCCGGTGCAGCCCGATACCATCCGGTATCTGACGAATGACACGCTGGAGGCGTGCCGTGTGTACATCCACGATACGGGCAAGCCTGTTGAAACGGATGTGTACAATATGGAAAAGGCCGTGAGCCGTGACCCGTATGAGATGTTCCTCTCGGGTGCCAATGCGCTGATGACCATTGAAAATCCGAATGCAAAGACGGATCGGGAGCTGCTGGTCTTCCGTGATTCGTTCGGCAGCAGCCTTGTACCGCTGCTTTGTGAGAATTACGCCAAGGTCACGCTTGTGGACATCCGGTATGTGCAGAGCGGTATGCTTGGCAATCTGATCGATTTTGAACAGCAGGATGTGCTCTTCCTGTACAGCACCCTGATTCTGAACAACAGCCTTGCACTGAAATAATGCAGAAAGCCCCCGCCTAAAGGTGAGTACACATAAAGAACTATCTCAGGTTTTAATTGAAAGGTTATGTAGAAAATGCTCTACACAGCCTTTCTTTTTACATAATACTGCTTGAAATCAGCCGTTGCGGTTGCTGTCACGACGTTGAAGCGGAAGTGAATATCTACCTGCTGAGTTCGGTTTGCCCTGCCGCCTTCGGGAGCGTGAACAACGATCTGGTCAATAAGCTCGTGCATGATCTCAGGGGTAAGCTCAGTGAACTCCTCATACTTCTTGACGATACCCACAAAGTTCATCACATCGTTTTTCTTCTGCTCCTTGCGGCTGATCGTTTCGGATAGCTTTGCAGCATCGGCTTTCAGCTTGCTCTGCTCCGCTTCATATCTTGCCGACATCGTAGCGAAACGCTCATCGGAGATCTTACCCGACACGTTATCCTCATACAGACGCTCAAACAGGTCATCAAGCTCATTGATACGTTTTTCTGCGATCCTCAGTGCTTTTCTGGCGGTCTGTATCTCATTGTTCTGTGTTGCTGCAGAGTTTTCCATTGCCCTGCGGACAAACTCGTCCTCACTGTCCCTTACAAATTGCGAGAGCTTGTTCAGTTCACCGAGGATAATTTCGGTCAGCACACAAGTCCTAATATAATGGGCAGTGCATTCGTCCGAATCGTGTGTATAGGTGGAACACATCATATGCTCCTGATTGGGCGATAATGTCTGCGCTCTGACGACATAGAGAGTGTTACCGCAGTCTGCACAGTAGACCATTCCTGCAAACGGACTTACCGTACCGCTTTTCTGCCTTCTTTTCTTGTGGCTGCGTATCTCCTGCACAAGGTCAAAATCGTGCTGAGAAATAATAAGCTCATGGGTGTTTTCGATGATAAGCCAGTTCTCCTTCGGATTTTCATACAGCTTCTTGTTTTTGTAGGACTTGCGATAGGTCTTGAAGTTGACCGTGTGACCGAGGTAATCCATACGCTCAAGAATATGAATAACCGTTGCCATACCCCAGCGTTTTGTTTTGGCGTTCTGATTGCATACGTTCATCCCTTTGGAACGGTAATATGCCGTCGGTGTAGGTATGCCGTCCGCAGTCAGGATATTGGCGATCACAGTCGGACCGTTGCCCTCAATGCAGAGCTGAAAAATTCTCCTTACCACAGCGGCAGCTTCTTCGTCAACTACCCATTGGCTTTTATCGGTGTCGGACTTCTTGTAGCCGTAAGGCGGGTGCGTTGCAAGCGGCTTGCCTGCCTGAGCCTTTGCTTTCTGGACAGCACGAATTTTCTTACTTGTATCACGAGCGTACCAGTCATTAAAAATGTTCTTGAATGCCATCAGCTCATTTTCGGATTTTAAGGTATCCACACCGTCATTGATCGCAATGTAGCGGACATCATAATCAGGGAATACCATTTCGATCAGTTCACCTGTTTTCAGGTAGTCACGACCGAGTCTTGAAAGGTCTTTCGTTATCACGATACCGACCTTGCCGTCCTCAATGTCAGCCATCATTGCTTTGAAGCCATCACGCTCAAATGTAGTTCCCGAAATGCCGTCGTCCACATAGAACTTGGTGTTGCGGAAACCGTTGTCAGCGGCAAACTTTGAAAGGATCGCCTTCTGGTTAGTAATACTATTGCTCTCCCCGTGAAGCATATCTTCCTGCGAGAGACGGCAATAGAGTGCTGTAATTTTGTCTGTCATTATTTCCTCACTTTCCGACAAAAAACAGCAGGCTATGATATACACAGAAAGTCGGGAGTATCAAGCCTGCCGTTATCTGTTCATGCAGACTTTTCTATCTCACGGGCGATAAGCCGGTTGATAATATCTTCCAGACTTTCATCTGTATCTGAATTGAAACTGATCTTGACACGGTAAGTTGTCAGACCGATACGGTACTCCGAGTAGGAGCAGTCTACCTTCTCTTTCTCTGCGGTAGTTGTTGTCTCTTTCAATTGTCTCCTTTCCGCCTGCGATTATCTATCTCTACACGCATAGGCTTTTTGTTGCAGGGCGTTACTCCTGCACAGTAATATTATAGCGCGCACCGCCGAGACTTGTCCATAGGTATCGCGCTCAAAGTTTCTGTATCTGATTTGTGCGCACCATACAGTAACCGACGGCATCACTATAATCGTTTTGTTGTCGGGTTTATATCTTAACCCGCATAGGGGTTCGGCTTCTCATCAAAGAACGAAGTCTGACCGTCGGCATCATCGTCCGACTTGTTGTTGGCATTAGCAGAGTTATCGTCAGCCAGCTCGACGATCTGCTCATAGGTCATACCGCTTGTGGTCAGCTTTTCAATCAAACCGTGTTCGGCAGTCACGGCATCGAGAAGTTTCTGCCCCTCAGCACCGCCGTAAAGCTTCGAGAGCTTATCGTAGGTGTAGAGCTTGCTATCAATGATGACCTTGCGCCTGCGCTCTTGCACAGCCTTGATAGCCTTTTCATAGCTGTCGAGCTTTGCCTGATTCTCGGCAAGCACGGCATCCGTAATGATAACGGCAGACTCGTCAGCAATCTCAGCTTTTGCTTTCTTACTCATTCACATCACCTCACTTCATCTGATATTGCAGGATACTCACATACCCCACGATAATATTATAGCGCGCAATAAAGCCGTTTGTCTACTGGTATTGCGCTCAAACTTTCTGTTTCATTAGAGTTTTGCGTTCGACAGAATGTTATGGGGAATTTCAAAAAGCTCCAGTGTGTTCGGCTTCACTTTTACCACTAATGATACAGAGAAACTATGACCTTCTACATATCAATACCAAATTATTCTGCCATTCCTTAAGTACCGTCGAGATATTCTCCGTTATGCACAAACAGGCTATCACAAATTCAGAAAAAGTTTTCGCAGAATATGCTTAACGAAGCTATGATTATTTTGGTAATAACTATTGAGGGCGATTTTCACCAGATTGCCGCTCTCATTGCGCTAAAACTGCGCCGTACCAGTTTACAATTTTAGAGATGATGATACTAAGAGCATCACGCAGGAGCGTGAGCGAGATACCGCCGACCGAAGCGGCGGTGAGAGATGTCGCATTCGCTCCACGAATTCGCTGACGGAGCATCGAAAGCCTGAGCAGAGAGATAAGCTCAGGCGAAAAAAATATGCGCCATAGCGCAACAAAAATAACAAGCATTGTATTTTGCGCCGCACAGCGAGCGAAAATACCAAATGCTTGTTGGGGACACCCCAAGCCCCGAAATGACCGCACAGCGGTCAGAAAAAAATCGGCTTACGCCGAAATAGAAATAAAGGAGACACCACTATGGAAACCGAGAAAAAGAAGCGTGGTAGACCGCCCAAGCGCAAGGCTATGGGGTTCGAGGGTATGACCTACGAGGGAGCAATCAACCACGCACTTGACCAAGAGGTCAAAGCCGACCTTGACAAGAGCCTTGCCGACAAGGACGAGAGCCAGCTTACGGACGATGAACGCAAGTACCTGAAACGCAAGAGGGAGAAGAAGTCTTACACCCTTAACGTGAGGTTCACCGAATCGGAAATGCAGGACATCTTAGCGAGGTGTGAGCAGTACGGGTACAAGAACAAAACGGAGTATATCCGTGATTGCGTTCGGGCGAGGGTTGATCTCACTCCCGACCGCACCGAGATTGCCGAATGCAATCGTCTGATGAAACGCATCGGAGCAAACGTCAATCAGATACTTGTCCGACTTTACAGCACAGGTCACATCTATGCCGAGGATATTACCGAGATAAAGAGAGGGGTTAATGAAATTTGGCATACACTTCTATCCATACGATCAGGGCAACAGTCAGCGCAGCGATTGCTTACATCACAAACGGAGATAAGACCGTCAACGGTATATATGTCAACTCTTATGCTTGCCGAGCCGACAGCGCAGGAGCAAGCGAGGACTTCCGCACCGTCCGAGGAACAGGCACAGGGCGAACCCAAATCCTTGCATACCACATGATTCAGAGCTTTGCCTCTGGCGAAGTCACACCAGAACAAGCTATGCAGATCGGAGAGGAGTTGTGCAACCGTTATCTCAAGGGCGATTATCAGTATGTGATAGCCGTCCACCATGATAAGTCGCACCTGCACTGTCATGTGATTTTCAATAACACCAATCTGTATAACGGACTGAGCTTCACCACTGAGCATAATCAGGGCAGAAAGTCTGAAAGAGCGTGGGCAGAGCTGCGTGAGATTTCGGACGAGATATGTGCCGAACACGGCATATCTGTTATTGAGCCGATTGGTAAGGGTGTATCTCATTACGAGAACAAAATGAAGAAAGAGGGTAAGTCATGGAAGGACAAGCTCCGCAGTATGCTCAGGGAGATTATTTCTTACAGCAGGAGCTTTGAGGAATTTATTAAAAACTGCACAGACAGCGGAATTGAGTATGTGTATACTCCGCAGAACAAAGTTAAGCTGAAATTCAAGTTATCAGGAGAGAGACAGCAGAGATTTACAAGAGCCGACACGCTGGGCGAGGAATTTGAGCCGAGTGCTATCACCGAAACGATTGAAACCGCACAGAAGAAAGCTGCCGCCGAAGAAGCAATGGAAAAATTCCTTGTTGCCCGTCGTGCAAGACAGCAGGCAGAGCTTGCCCTGCTTAACCGAGCTTCTGCCAAGCCAGCCGAGCCGACACCAACTCCTACCACACCGACCAAGCCGACCATTGCAGAGCCGACCGAGAGCAAGCCACCTGAAAAGAAAGAAGATCCGTGGGTAGAGATCAGAGGTATGCGTGACAGCGATAAGATGATCGCCGACCTTGAAGCTGGCGGTATCACATCGCTTGACGATCTCAGTGGCTTCTTCTGGAATTTCAAGCACCCTGATGACCACACGGACGAGCTTGCCGAGCTGAGAGCAAAGATTGAGCCGATAGACAAGTTCATTGCGATGATGGAACAGCATTCTCAGAACTATGCTATATACAAGGAGTATCAGGAACGGTCAGCGTTTACGCAAAAGAGTTTCCGCAAGAAGAATTCTGCCGCTATCGACGCTTTTGAAGAAGCCGACAAGTATATTGCCGAGCATATCAAGGCTTACTACATCAAAGGAAAACCGCCTAAGCAGAGCGATTTGCAGGCGAAGTCCACCAAACTGAAAGAGAAATACAATGCGCTGGTGCCTGAGCATAATGCCTTTGTCACTAAGCGTGACACGGCACACAAGTACACCCGACAGGTGCGTAACTATCTCCAAAACAAGGAACAGCAGGAGCGTAACAGGTAGTACAAAGAGAAAAAACGCACACAGCAGAGAAAGAAAGACACACTTGAATGATAACAGGCTCTCTGCCGAACGGAATAGTCCCTTTGAGCCGTCTGTGACGGTTATGGGAGAAAGTTGTACCCCTGAAATTGCAAACGCTCTCTGAGCGTTCAGAGAGCGTTATTCGAGTGATCTATTCACCGGCTTATTCAGCGTTTATTACATCTAATATCACTTGATTTATATCTTGTCGTAATTTTGAGACTTGTAATGATATTTCATCTTGAGAGGATATTTTGCTTTGAATTTCACTTACTATCGTTTTCTGCATATCAATACTGATGTTGGGAACAATGAAATTACGCACGTTATCTGGCGATATGTGTATTTGATTGGTTGTGCCTGTATATTCTCTCTCAAATTGTGCAGTACCAAATACACTTCTAAGATAATAAAGAAGAAAATAGGGATCATATTTTTCTTTATCCACTCTCACAATCATTGTTTCCGTTGCTGCGAAGAATCTATCGTTTGAATCGCATATATCAACTTTCCCTAAAGAACATTTACCGATATTGCAAATCAAAATATCCCCGGGTAATATTTGAGCATCGGGAGTATCATCATATTGACTTTTTGTCACATATTCAACCTCATTTAAGGAAATACCATTATTGCTAATATTTGTAGTCTTAATTACAGCAATTTCTTCTTCTGGTGAATAAATTGGCTTTTTCCCATTATGTATATCAGTGGTAATCTCGTCAATTGTCAAAACACCATTATCTTTGAGAATATTTAATATATTATCAATGATAGGGGTGTGGCTTCTTGCAGAGAATCGTAATCCAAAGTAATTGGGAAACGTGGTGATGGACGTTGTGAAAGTAGAAGCCCGTGTATTAGTTGATGATTGAGTACCAAACGTCATACCTTTATGCAGCTTGTTTCGCAAGTCGGGATCAAGTGAAAAGTGACGGTTGAATACCTCATCTACGATGATTTGAGTATCAACTTTTTGAGAATTAAGTGTTATAATTTCAGCTATGATAGCCTTGATTTTCTCGTTTGCTGTTTCAATCAAGTCTTTTTTTAATACAGGCACACATATTTTAAGGAATTCCGACGGATTAACTCTCTTATGAGATGGTGTTTTACCTGTTTCTAAGCACCTATAAGCATTACGCATTTGTGGCATAAGCAGCAAATAGAGATAAAATAGTCCGTTGGATTTATCTTTTAATTTATAAGGTATAAATTCAGAAGAACCTATCAAATCTGATTTAGTTTCAGGCTTTAAGTAAATATAACCTCTTGTCATACCAAGTTTAGATACAAGAATATCGCAATCTGATAGAATAGTTTTGTCTGAATTCAGCGAATCAGCAATGGTGACATTATTCTCATCGACTATTCCGTCGCCTGGTACCTGATCTGAAATATTGATTAAATAGTAATCATCATTAAGCACGCCCTTGCTTACTTTTCTAATTTGGATAGGTGTGAGCAAATCAGATAATGCTTGTATTTCCCCTTCATATTGGAAAGCATTCCAAAATTCTTGCGAGACAAAGATACCATACTTTGCATCACATCTACACTGACCGCTTATACTGAAAGACGAGCTTTTTATAGTAGCTTGCTTTATCATTTACTCACCTTCAATCCCATTCGATTTTTCTCATTTCATCAAGAACGGTTTCTATCACATTATCATCAACAACAGGTTCATTGTTATTAACCGAGCGATAAAGCTCGTTAATGGTTTCTTTCTCGGAACGAGTTGTTCTCTTATAGCCAATGCTGTCAACCTCAGCCATAAAAATATCGTAAGAAAGCTGCTTTGCCACCTCGGAGAACACCCACCAAACATTTACATAGCCGAAATAATCCTGCAAATCCTTATCAATTTTTGTGATAAGCGCAAGTTCCGAGCGATATTTGGTTACGAGCTCAACTGCACTCTTATCCTTATCAGCAGGAGAAAGATATGATTGAAGCATTGTCATTATAACATCTGCTTCTTCTTTTTCTGTCAGATTTTTTATAGACGGAAGTTTCGCCTTTGCTTTCTTGCCATCAACCACATCGATAATGTTTTCTGCTCTTGTTTTAAGCTGTGAATACCGTTTTGAAACATCTGCCCATATCTTATTCCATTGTTCAATTTCTGCTTGTGTTTTCTTTTGAGCAAATAATATGCTTGTCTTAGTAGAAGTAAATGGTTCAAAAGCAAGCTGTGGCAACGAGACAACAGCCTTCACCTTGAAATACTTGTATATAAATAGTCTGATATACTTATTTTCAGATGTGTCGAACACGCTCTCAGGGAGTACTGCTGCAAGTCTTCCGTTTTCACGAAGCAACTGATACCATCTTTCGATAAATAGGTTTTCAGAGTTTTTCTTATCACCAAACAAGAATCCCTTTTTCAAGGATTTTTTTGTATCGTTGTCAAGCTCAACGCTAAAAGGCGGATTTGTTAAAATTAAATCAAAATTGCCGTTTACAGCTTTATCCTGGTACAAGGCGTCTTCGCTACTATCATGAAGTACGTTGGGAGATGACTCTTTAATGTACTGAGAGAAAGGGAGCAACCCGTCTTTTACAAATATATTTGTAGAGCCGTCGCCGTGTAAAATCATGTTGACTTTTGTAGCAGTACCTAAATTGAAATTGATTTCTGAGCCATAAATGAATGTGGCGGCCCACCTGTTTTCACGATTGTCAATTCCAAACCATTCCGCAAGTTTATCTTTTACTTTTCTGGATGTACCCAAATCAGTATTATATCCTGTAGCACCACGATTACGATACTTCATATTGAAGGTTATGAACTTCATATATTCGATCAGAAATGTTCCGCTTCCTGCCGAAGGATCAACCATATAAGGTATTTCCAAGTCGTTCTTAATCCGCTTGATCGCAAGGCGGTCAGCCTGAATAGCATAAAGCATAAATCTCACAATATTTATATGTGTGAAGAATTGTCCTTTGCTCTGCTTAAAGCCGTTTCGGATAATCCCCTCAAAGAAATCACCGAGTATATCTTTTCCGCTTAAGCTGTTCTTTCCATCTACAAAAGAAAGACCTTCCATTTTCTGAACGGCATACTTTAATTTTGAAAGTGCGAACTTTTTTGTATCAATAACGTATGATTTTTCAAGCTCTTTGGGATCATTGATATAAAGTTTGGATGATAACGCTCTACGGTATAGGGCATTTATACGTTCAAAGAGTTGCTCGTTGGTTTCAAACTCCTCATCGCCACCCTTGTCAAAAGTGAGGGACTGGAAATCATAAGTATCTCCATCTTCCTTTTCGTCCTCATCTTGGATCTTAGCAAGAATAAGATTAGTCAGGGAGGAGAATACTTCATTGTCATCTGTTCCTCCTCCACCCCATAGAACATTGTGAAGGTCAACTTGAAGCTGAGTAAGCATTTCATTGTTGAAATCAGTTTCAAGATCTTTTGATGATGCTTTTACATAGGGCGTTTTTTGAGCTTTTCCATATCTTGCAGGAAGTGTATTAGTGGAGTTGCGTCCGTTTTCCCAATCAGAGAAAGAAGGGTACTTATCAGTATCTATGATAATACACTCATCATAAACGCTGCCCTTAGTATCGTTAGTGGTATAGAGAACAAGATACTTTACTTTGTGACCTTCGTTCTTTTCCATTCCGGCAACCTTATAGAGCTGCTCTTTTATCAACTGATCTTTATCTTCTGAGGAATAGGCATCTGGGGATTTACATTCGATAAATAAAAAAGCATCGCCTTTACTATCTCTGACAACAACATCAATTCGACTTGTAATAGTATGTGGGCGACCTGCTGTATACTCTGTTTCTATCTCGATTCGATCGGCAGGATAACCAAGTTCATTTACAAGCCGAGTAAGCAGAAAAGCTCGTGACATTTCTTCATCGCCTGTGATGTCACGAATATCTCTACCAGCCTTTATGCCTGAATACTCAATTTTACACTTATCTAAATCTAATACGGAAACAACGTTCCTATCAAAACTGCTAATATAATTTTCAATCAGTTTGCGATCCATGATCATTACCTCCATAATCGACGGTATTTATAAAATTATACCACAATTTGCTCAAATTGTCAATCGATCTGATACTCTTTTTCTTGTTTTTTTACTGGGGAACACTTAATATGTAAAAGGATAATTGGTAATAAAGGTATAATCATCTAAAGATAATAGCAAGAGCTTTACTCTCCGTGATGGGAGTGTAAAGCTCTTTCCATAGCCTGCTTATTTGTCTTGGTTTAGAGATACTTCTTTATGGAGCATCACCGGATGGCGGGGGCTTTGCTTTTGTTTATGACTTCTCCATAAGATACCGGATCGCATAAATCCGGTTCCCATAATGAGAGAGGGGGATATCCTTCCCGTCCTTCAGTGCCGGATCCATGCAGTAATAAATGCCGTCACGATAGTCCGTGATCAGAACAAAATGCCCCGTGCCCGTCTCCGGACGGATGACCCTGACGATGGGATAACAGCCCTCTGCCAGGATCCGCGCGGGTTCGTCCGGTGAAAATTCGCCCGCATCAAGACAGACCGCCTCAACGGAAAGCGACTCTTCCAGCGGTGCCCAGCGGATGTTGGCCTCCGTGTCGTACACGCTGTGTGCGCCAAGGAATACATTCATCGATGCCGGATCCGTCCGCACCTGTACAGGCAGCTTCTGCAGCTCAATGACCGCACCGATACAGCAGACCAGACAGCCGGAATCGCCCAGTGTATAATCCGTGCCGTTCATGGGCATGTCACGCCACATGGGATCCAACTGCCAGAAATGACCGGACTCTGCGAAAGTTGTGGTCTCTGCCTGTACCGCATGCGGTGCGGACAGGGAAATGCTGTCCTCATGACGCATGAAAAACAGATATCCCAGAATACCGGTCACGATCAGCAGAACAAAAAGTCCGGCAAACCCGTTTGCACTCTTTTCAGTCAAGGCAGAAGCCCCCTTTCGTTTACAGAATGATGGTGCCGTCCGTGCAGATGACACAGTCAAAACCTGCGGATTCACGCCAGTGCGTGCCGAAGGCAATACGCTGGAATGCTTCCATCGTGCCGCCGTAGGTCACCGTGCGCAGACGTTCTGTGCAGGCAAAGCAGCCTACGGGCGATGCTGCTGCCGGCGTCTGCGGACAGTGCGGATAGCCCTGACCGCCCTGCCAGAATACGGGCGGCAGGGGCAGTGTCAGACAGATTGTCGGCGCTGTCACATCCGCAAGATACGGATAAGTTCCTTGTGTGCAGTACCATGTTTCCATGTGCAGTCCCTCCTTTCCGCAGCATGTCTCTGCAAAAACAGAGGGAAACGATGCCGGAGTGGTACGGTTTTGTACAACTCCGGCCCGCATTTATACGGATGCGTGTGCAGCGATGCGCAGAATGGCTGCCACATCCTCAGAAGACAGTGCCACAAAGCCGCCTGTGCGGCCGTCGCCGAGTCCGAACTTCTCTACAAGAACGGGAATGTCCTCTTCCTTTGCACCGAGCTGCTCGAAATTGATCGGCATGCCGATGCCGGAGAGGAAGCGGCGGAAGCGGCAGATGCCCTCCTTCGCCGTGGCCTCGGGGTTTTCAAAATTCATCTCGCAGCCCCAGATGCGGACTGCTGCCTGAGCGAAGCGCATGACATCATGCTGCATGACAAATTCCATCCATGCCGGCATCACAACTGCCAGACCCGCACCATGTGCGCAGTCATAGAGACCCGACAGCTCGTGTTCAATGCCGTGGCTGTTCCAGTCCTGACTTCTGCCGACACCGACGATATCATTGTGTGCCACCGTACCCGCCCACATGATGTTGGCTCTGGCCTCGTACAGATCGGGATCGGCAATGACTCTGGGGGTCTCCTTGATCATGGTCAGGAGTACGGCCTCGCAGAGACGATCGGTGATCTCAACTTCCTTGGTGTTTGTGAAATAACGCTCAAATACATGCGCCATGATGTCCGTGGCACCGCATGCCGTCTGATAGGCGGGGAGGGTGCAGGTCAGTGCGGGATTGAGTACGGAGAACTTCGGACGGAGGGAATCGGAACCGGTGTCACGCTTGAGCAGGGTGCTTTCCTGTGTGACAACGGATGCACCGGAGCCTTCGCTGCCGGCTGCAGCAATGGTCAGCACCGTGCCGATCGGCAGGGGATTGCAGGCCACGGCCTTGCCGCTGTAGAGATCCCAGAAATCGCCGTCATAGGTCACGCCCGCAGCAATGCCCTTGGAGGAATCGATGCAGGAACCGCCGCCCACGGAGAGGATGAAATCCACCTGCTCCCTGCGGCAGAGCTCGATGCCCTCATAGATAAGCGTATCACGGGGATTGGGCTTGACGCCGCCCAGCTCTGTGTACCAGATGCCCTCAGCATCGAGGGAAGCCTTGACTCTGTCAAGCAGACCGGAACGGATGACGGAACCGCCGCCGTAGTGAATCAGCACACGGGTGCCGCCGTATTTTCTGACAAGTGCGCCTGTCTGCGCTTCGGTATCCCTGCCGAAGAGGAATTCGGTGGGGCTGTAGAACTGAAAATTATCCATACATATACTCCTTTATGGTTGTTTTTTACATAATGCAGCGAAAAGCTGTTGGATTTATTATACACGATTTACGAGGAAATGTCAAGTGTCCGGGGAGGGGAAGAGCCTTCAGACGATCCATTTCCTGCTTGACAGGAAGTTTCCGGCCATGTTATAATAGAGCAGATTGTTTCGCATTTAAGGAGGCTTATATGAATCACCCCAATACACCCAAAAGCGGCATGGATAAGCAGACGCTTCTCACGCTCGTGATCATCATCGCCACTGCGGCACTGTTGACAGGGACCTTGATTTTTCTGATCACCGTGCTCAATGGCAGTGAGCCCATCACGGATGAAGAATATCTTCTCCAGAGCACATCCGATACAACCGCCGTTCCGGAGACACAGACCGTTGCAACAGCGGTGCCGGAAACAAATCCCATGACAACTGGTGCGGCACAGGAGACAGCTGCACCGGTTGAAATCACACAGCCCGAAACCGCCATGCCGTCCACTGAAGCGGTTACCGATGTCCCCACCCAGCCGGAGCCGGCCGACTTCCGGCAGAAGTACACCGACTATCTGAATGCCGGCGGCCTCGAACTGAACCGTGCCCACATGATCACCGATCTGCATTCGGATAAGATACCGGAGATCCTGTTTGCCGTGGACGACCGGCTGCATATGCTCTACATCGGGGCGGACGGGAACGTCAGGGAAGCCATCGGTGTGGGTGACTATACAGTTTCCGATTTTGAGTTGTCCATGGGGCATGTCCATCCTATGGATGGCAGACTGGTATGCAATTATCATAATGTGGCATCGAATTCAGTACTGGCGGAACTGTCCGGGGACGGCATGACATTCGATGTGATCCACGAAGCCGAGAACGCCTGTACGGAGATCGCAGGCGAGCCGCTGGAATACTACATCATGGACGGTACGGAGATGACCCGTGAAGAATTCATGTCTCTGTTTGATACCTATTTCAAAGGTGAAGCAGAGTATTATGAATGCCACAGTGAGGGCAGCATGCTTTCATCCGTCCTTGCATTTCAGTAAAAAACACCCGCTGCACAATGCTGTGCAGCGGGTGTTTGTGATTTTTTATGCCTTTTCGATGAAGAGAACGCCGAGTGTATTCGGGCCGCAGTGGCTGGAGACAACGCATCCTGCACGGGTCTCAAGGATCTCCTTGAAGATGCCCAGGCCCTCCAGATAGCTGCGCACATCGGCAATGAGTGCCTCGCTGCAGCCGGAGTGCGTGATGAAGACACGGTCGGTCTCTGCATGCTTCAGCTCGGCTTCCATGTCCTTGACGTAGCTCATGACCACACGGCCGATGCCGCCCATGTACTTCTTGGTGGGGGCCATTTTACCGTCGGCAACAACGATCTTCGGATGGAGCTTCAGTGCGGTGCCGGCAAAGGCTGCCATGCCGCTGCAGCGGCCGCCGCGGTGCAGGAATTTCAGTGTGTCAATGACAAAGCTTGCTCTCACACGGGGCTGAATGTCAGCAATGTGTGCTGCGATCTCCGCACCGCTCTTGCCTTCAGCTGCCATGATGGCCGCTTCGATGACCTGCAGGCCAATGCCGGTGGAGAGGTTGCGGGAATCGATCACGAATACCCGATCTTCCGCATTCAGCTCTTCTGCTGCCAGACGCATCACATTCACAGTGGTGGACATTTCGCCCGAGATGGAGAAGCAGATGATCTCATCGCCGGCCTCGAGGATGGGACGGAATACATCCACTGCATATTCCATGTTCAGTGCCGAGGTCTTGGGGGTGGCATTGTGTTCATCCGACCACTTGTAGATCTCGTCGGGCGTAATGGAAAGGCCGTCTTCATATTCCTTGTCGTCCAGTACGATATGCAGGGGAATAATCCGGACGCCATATTTTTCGATCAGTGCAGGGGACAGGTCACAGGTGCTGTCCGAAATGATTTTCACGCTCATGGGGGAATCCTCCTTGAAGCCCGAAGAGGGCTTTTCTTTTATTATAACACAGGGCGGTGGGTTTGTCAATTGAGAAGAAATGGCGATGTGATGCGCTCCCTTCTCTTTGTGCAATCCCCTCAAAAATGCCGCCCCGTGCCTGTGCATTCCTACAGAAATTTCGGCATGGCACAGAAAAATGTCAGAAATCCGCATCCTGATGTGTATTGGGGGTGAAACACAATCACAGAAAGGATGAATTCTATGACAAAATATAGATACAAAGCCCTTGCCTGCCTGCTGGCAGCGGTACTGACTGCGGCGCCGCTCACCGGATGCGGCGGCTTCCGGGAAAAGGACGGTGCGACCCTCGAGATCACGATGGATAATTCCTATCGTACAACAAAATACCTCGACGGCAAGGATCACAGCGAGCTGCTGACATGGGGCAACAAGATGCTTCTGACCATGTTTGATGATGCCAAGGTCGGCGAGACGAGCCGCAGCTCGCTTATGCTCTATCACAATCTCGAAACGGGCGAGACAAAGGAATTCAGCCCGCAGTGCCTTTCTGATCGTGATGCCGCCAACCATCTGCTGGCGGACATGGCCGTGCTGCTTCCGGACGGGCGCATCGGGCTGTGCTGCCGTGAGTACCGTGACGGCAGCTTCTCAAGTCCCATCAAGATCTTCCGCCGCTGCATGGAGATCTACGACGCCGACATGAATTATCTGGAAACGAAAGAGCTGCCGGAGGAGGCCTTCGATGGCCAGTACCCCTATCGGGGCGGCTGCTGGACGGACGATGCGGGCAACTGGTACTGGTACGATACCTACGACGAGGAGACCGACACCTATTTCTGGGAGGATGGCCGCCTGCCCACCATGCTCAAGTGCTATGACAAGGACTTTGCATTCATCGGCAATATCCGGCTCCCGAGCGGCAAGGACATCATCGATCTTGTACCGGCCGGAGACGGCTCGATGTACATGCTCACGGGTGCGGATATCTCTTTTGATGGGGAACAGCCCACCTATGAGATCTACCGTCTCACCGCAGCGGACGGCACCTGCATCAGCGAGCAGATCTATCTGAATCCCAAGGGCTGCCAGATGATAGAGGACTTCTATTCGTCAATCCGTGTCGATCTCGTGCCCGGTACGAACGGCTATGACTTCTACTACACGGATGCCCTCGGTCTGCACGGCTGCAAGGACGGTGAGATCACGCAGGTGATCAGCTGGATCAATTCGGATGTGGCCGTGGGCAGCGTCTGGGAGTGCTATTCAATGGAAAATGGCGAATTCGTGCTCGATTATTTCGACAAGACCGACGCCAATATGTGGCACGCCAGTCCCCGCACCGAGGAGGAAATGGAGAACACAGAGCTCATCAGCCTTGCCACGGTCGGGATGTTCGGCGCACTGCAGGATGAGATCATCTCCTACAACAAGCAGGAGACCGGTTACCGCATCATGGTGGTGGATTACAGTACCTATAACACGCGCGACGACAAAACCATCGGGATGACAATGCTGCGGGAAGACATGCTCGACGGCATTGTGGCGGACATGATCTGCACGGACGGCATGAATTTTGAGAGCCTTGCCAGCAAGAATATGTTCGGTGACTGGTATGCGCTCATGGATGCGGACGAGGCATTTAATCGTGAGGATTATCTTGCCAATTTCTTTGAGGCGTATGAATATGATGAGAAGCTCATCCGTCTGGCATGCGGCTTCCGTGTGCGTACGGCAGCGGCGAAAACGGAGTTCGCCGGCACGGAGATGGGTCTGACGAATGCAGAGTACATGGCACTGTCCGATGCACTGCCGGAGACGATGGACATGGAGCTGGCAGGCATACGGGACTACATGCTGGATCAGTGGTTCGGGGAGCGGCAGAACCAGTGGATCGACCGCTATACCACGACCTGTCATTTTGATGATCCGGCCTTTGTCCGTCAGCTGGAGATGCTGGCGGAGTACCCGACCTGGGAGGAGCTGGAGCTGATGGGGAAGGATTTGTCCGATCTGTTCAACAGCCCGCAGGTGGACGGTCTGATGGTATTCCAGAAGGATCGTGCACTGATGGAGATCTGCACGCTCACGCAGCCGCTGGATTACCGCATGGTGCACAGATGCGTCTTCCGTGATGCACCGGTCACATGGATCGGCTATCCGATGAGCTATGAATGCGGCAACGGCGGCATCTTCGAGACGGATTTCACTGTGTCCTACAACCCCTATTCGAAGCAGAAGGAGGCCATCTGGAGCTTCATGAAGCATCTGCTCGGGGAAGAATATCAGGAGGCCATGACCGACTGCTTCCCCGTGCATGAGGGTGTGCTGGATGAGAAGCTGGAGCAGACCACGCAGATGGTGAATGCAACCGTGGATTACGGCATGAGCAAGACCCGCATCGGCCCGGCCACGGAAGAAGAGATGGCATCGCTCAAGAGCTATCTGCAGGGCGTGCGTGCGGCGTACTATGCGGATGCTGTGGTGGGAAGCATCCTGAAGGAGGAGTTTGCCGTTTATCTGGCCGGTGACCGCAGCGCAGAGGATACCGCCGCCCAGATCCAGAGCCGTGTGATGCTCTATCTCAGCGAGCAGAGCTGAGGGGGTTTTGCCCCCGCCCCGCGCGCAATGGCATTGATTTTAGGATAGGTTGTCCTAAACTGCCCCCACCCCTAACCCCTCCCCGAGGGGAGGGGAATGAGAGCGGGGTGCTGCGCCCCCCGCCCCCCGCCCCCCGCCCCCGCCAAGGGACTGCGTCCCTTGACTTTGCCTAAATTGATGACATTGCCCGCTCTGTGAGGGCATCACGTCAGCTAGCCTCGGGCAATGCTGCATATTCCAAGACATTAACATATCGAAAATATACCCCGATCAGAAAGGAGTCAATCCATGAATCATCTGAGAAAAAATATTTCCCTCCTGCTCATCGCCGCACTGGCGGTCAGTCCGCTTTCCGGCTGCGGCTCCATGATGGAAAAATCCGGCAGTACACTCGAGGTCTCCCTCGATACCTCATACCGCACTGCACGCTTCCTGCCCAATGAGCACGGCGTACCCCGGTGCACCTGGGGCAGCAGCGTCCTCCTTGAGGAATTCTTCAGCTCGCCGCTCTCCAAGGATGCCAATTATTCCGATCTCTACTGGTACGATACCGAAACTGAAAATTCTGCCCGCTTCCGCCCGAAATGCGTCGATGACCGTACGGAAGGGAATTATGTGCAGGTGCCCATGGCCTTCCATCTTGAGGATGGCCGGACGGGGATTGTCTGCATTGAATCGAAAGCGATCTACGAGGAACAGTGCCGCCGCTGCATCGAGTATTATGACGAGCAGATGCAGTACCTCGAGACCGTCGAGATTCCCGACAGCTTCCAGCCCGACATGCCCTATACATACTGGATGGAATATACCTGGATGGATGCAGCCGGCAACTGGTATGTCCTGAACGAAAACTACGGCACAGGGGAAGAATTTTATACTGCCTACAATAAGGACTTTGAGAAGCTCGGCAATATCGATGTCGGGAATGTCGCTTCCATGACCCAGGGCAGCCAGCCGGGCACCATGTATACCGCCGTTCACAAGTATGATCAGGAGACCGACCAGTCCTATGTGGAGGTCTTTGAGGTCAATGCCGAAGACGGCACAGCGATCAGCACGCAGAATTTTCATGATGCGTATGATTTTGAATTTTTGTCCGATGCCGGTGACTATGACTATCGTTATCGGGACGCCTTCGGCATCTACGGCGTCAAGGACGGCGAGACCACGCAGCTGCTCGACTGGATCAACTCCGATGTCAATCTGTATACGGTGAGACGTGTCTATGCACTCGACAATGGTCAGTTCATTTTCGACCAGTGGGAAGGCGGTCAGGACGGCGGCATGATGTCGGCGACGCCCCGCACCGAGGAGGAGATCGCAAACACACAGCTCATCAGCCTTGCCGTTGTCAATATGGAACCGAAGCTCCGTGATGCCGTGATTGCCTACAACCGGCAGGCAGAGAATACCCGCATCATCGTGGTGGATTACGGTGCCATGGCAGAAGTGGGCACAAATGGCTATGCCCAGCTCAAGAGCGACATGCTCGACGGCATTGTGGCGGATATGATCTGTGCGGACGGCCTGAATTTTGCAAGCCTTGCCGGAAAGGGCATGTTCGGGGACTGGTACACGCTCATGGATGCGGATGAGGAATTCCGCCGTGAGGACTACCTCTCCAACTTCTTTACTGCATACGAATACGATGCAAAGCTCCAGCGGCTCGGCCCTTCCTTCACCGTATTGACAGCAGCCGCCAAGACCGAGTATGCCGGCACGGAAGAGGGCATCACCCCCGAGCAGTTTGCTGCCTACAAGGACAGCATGCCCGAGGGCATGGATCTGACCAATGAGCTTGTTGTGAGTTATAAAGACTATGATTTACTGTACTGGTTCGGCGGGAGGCAGAACCTCTGGATCAATCCGTATACAGGAGCGTGCAGCTTTGACAATCCCGCATTTGCTGCTGTTCTGGAGCTGAACCGTCCTATCCCGCCGGAGGAGCAGCCGCAGAACGATGAGGAGCAGCAGGCACTCTTTGATGCGATTCCGTATGCCTTCCGTGAGGACAGGGCACTTGTGTGCTTTACGCAGATCACGGAGCCGCTGGATTACCATAAGGTGTGCCGTGCCACTTTCGGCGATGCACCCCTGACATGGGTCGGCTATCCGATGGAATATGATACGGGCAACGGCGGCGTTTTTGCGGCTGATTTCACCGTGTCCTACAATCCCGAGTCGGAAAGGAAAGCAGAGATGTGGGATTTCATGAAGTATCTGCTGAGTGCGGACTATCAGAATTCTGTGACGGATGCCATGCCTTTGCATCTTGAGACGCTCCAGAAGCGTATTGACACGACTGTCCGCTTCAAGGGGGCAAAGGTGCAGCTCGGCAACACAGAGGTCAACATCGGCGGTGCGAGCGAGGAGGGCATGGCGGCATTCCGCAGCTACCTCGAGGGCATCCGCACGTCGTATTACGGCGACGAAGAGGTGCGCAGTATTATCGAAGAGGAATTTCAGGCAATGCTGGCAGGGGATGCCTCTGCCGAAGAAACGGCCGCCCTCATCCAGAGCCGTGTGAGCTTGTATCTGAGCGAGCAGAGCTGATAGGAAGGCAGCACCGCCCCCAACGGCGGTGCTGCTTCCCTATTTTTTGAAGAAAAAACTTTTTTGAAAAAAGGCTTGACAAAATTCGGGAAGTGTGATATAATATACAAGTCGTGAGTCATTGCGATAAAATTTGATAGGGGCGTAGTTCAACGGTAGAATAGGAGTCTCCAAAACTTTTGACGAGGGTTCGATTCCTTCCGCCCCTGCCATCTATATGTGACGAAAAAGATCACATGCCAAAAAAGTCCGATATTTCGGACTTTTTTGCGTATGTGGACACTAAAATTTTATTCGCAAAACCGTGGATCACCTAAGGCCTTTTTCGAG
>SVNX01000032.1 GCA_015066665.1 Ruminococcus sp.
AAGCGAATCCACATCGCGCGGTTTATCAACGTGTTCACTGTATCCGTAACCGAATTTCTCTACTACCACTATACGATATTTATCGGTCAGCTGAGGATATATGCTTTTGAAATCAAGTATCGGGGTAATTGTTCCGCTGCCTGACATGAACACCAGCGTTTTATCGCCTTCACCCTCGGTATATACGCACATTTTATGACCGTCCACATCGACCATCTGCCCCACAGGTTTTACTAATTCTTCCTCCTGTTTAAGCATGATCCTGTGTCGGACAAAGGTGAACATTAAGAACACAGCTATTATCGCAAGAAATATCAACAGTATCTTTTTAACTTTCTTTTTTCGCTTTGTAGTTGTCATTGGATTGCCTCCACACTGCACAAATTCCGATTTACACAAACATCACCCATACAAGCGCACCGCTCACCACGGCTTCACCGTACCGATGATCTCACGCACGGAATCAATGTTGTTTGCATCGAGGAAATCATTCATTTCGTCCACGATCTTAATCGGTGCGTAAGGGTCTGTGAAGATCGCCGCACCAACCTGTACAGCGGATGCACCCGCCATCATGAGTTCAATCGCATCCTCACCCGTGGACACGCCGCCCATGCCGATGATCGGGATGGAAACGGCATTCGCTGTCTGCCAGATCATGCGGACTGCTACGGGGAGAATCGCAGGGCCGGACAGACCGCCGACATTATTGCGCAGAATGGGTCTTCTGGTTCTCACATCGATACGCATGCCAAGGAGCGTATTGATCATGGAGAGGGCATCCGCACCGGCGGATTCCACGGCCTTGGCAATGTCCACAATGCTTGTCACATTGGGGGACAGCTTCACGACCAGTGGCTTGCTTGTGGCCTTGCGGACAGCAGCGGTCACGGCCTCCGCACTTGTGCAGGAGGTACCGAATGCCGCACCGCCCTGCTTGACGTTCGGGCAGGAGATATTCAGCTCGATCATGTGCACATCGGTCTTGTCGAGCTTTGCGGCCACCTCGGCGCATTCCTCGGGTGTAGAACCTGCAATATTTGCAAGAATCACGGTATCCTTTGTGAGCAGGTTCGGCAGTTCCTTCTCAATGAAGGTGTCAATGCCGGGGTTCTGCAGACCCACGGAATTGAGCATACCCGCAGGGGTTTCGGCGATTCTGGGGGACAGATTGCCGGTACGCAGTGTGCCGGTCGTGCCCTTTGTGGCGATGCCGCCGAGCCTGGAGAGCGGATAGAATTCCTCATATTCACGGCCGTAGCCGAATACACCGGATGCGGGAATGATGGGGTTCTTGAACTCCACACCCGCTACATTTACAGACAGATCAGCCATTACCAAACTACCTCCTCAGCATTGAATACGGGGCCGTTCTTGCACACATGCAGGAAATACTCCTCGTCGTTTCTCTTCACCTTGCAGGCACAGCCGAGACAGGCACCAACGCCGCAGGCCATGCGCTCTTCCAGGGAAACCTCGCACAGCGGCACCTGGCTGATTTTGGCGAGCTTTGCAATGCCCTTCAGCATGGGCATCGGGCCGCAGGCATAGACGGCATCGATATCGCCCATGGTCACGAGCGTCTCAAAGGGCTGGGTCACAAAGCCGGCAATGCCCATGGTGCCGTCATCGGTGCAGAGGATGGTTTCGGCACCGGTCTTCTTGAAATCGTCCTGCAGGATCACGGCATTCGCACTGCGGAAGCCCGTGATGACGGTGGCCTTTTCGCCGTAGATCTGGGCGAGCGGGAGCATGGGCGGTGTGCCGATGCCGCCGCCGATGAGGATGACCTTCTTGCAATCGGGGTTCACGGTAAAGCCGTGGCCGAGGGGGGCGAGCATATCGATGAGGTCGCCCTTGTTGAGGCGGGCGATCTCCTCGGTGCCCTTGCCACGCACTTCAAATACAATGCGCAGTGTGCCCTTTGCCTTGTCGATCTCGCAGATGGAGATGGGACGGCGCAGGGTGAAGCTGCCGATACGGATATGTACGAACTGACCCGGCTCTGCGGCTTCTGCCACCTCGGGGCAAAGGATGACAAAGCTGTACATTTCCCTTGCAAGCGTTGTTTTTCCAATGATGGGATATTGTCCCTGTGTGTATTTCATAGTGATTTTCCTTTCGAACTTGTCTGTTTTCTCAGATCTCCGTGATATCCACCAGCTCCACATCGTCCATTGTGCGGCCGGTGAGGAGGACATTGGCAAGAGCATCTGCGGTGTCAATTGCCGTCAGGCTGCAGATTGAGCGTTCCACCGACTTGCGGCGCATGCGCACGCTGTCACGGGCGGGCATTCTGCCCTTGGCAGAGGTGGAGATCATGTAGTGAATCCTGCCGCTTTCGAGCAGATCGATGGTATTCGGTGAACCTTCGGAAATCTTGTTGACCATATTCGTGGCGATCATGTTGCGGTTGAGGTAGCTTGCGGTGCCGCCCGTTGCATACAGATCGAATCCCATGCGGGAGAATTTGTCCGCAATGCCGATGATTTCACGCTTGTCGCTGTCACGCACGGAGATCAGCACGCCGCCCTCACGCTTGAGGTCATAGCCGGCGGCGGCAAGGCCCTTGAGCAGGGCATCCTCGAAGCTGCGGCCGATGCCGAGACATTCACCCGTGGACTTCATCTCGGGGCCGAGCATGGTGTCCACATCCTGCAGCTTCTCAAAGCTGAACACGGGCACCTTGACGGCGACATAATCGCCCTCGGGATAGAGGCCGCTCTCATAGCCCAGCTCCTTCAGTGTGGCACCGAACATGATCTTTGTGGCGATGTCGACCATCGGAATGCCCGTCACCTTGCTGATGTAGGGCACGGTTCTGGACGAACGGGGGTTCACCTCGATCACATAGACCTCGTCACGGTAAACGACATACTGGATGTTCACCAGACCCACGACATTGAGGGCCAGTGACAGTCTGCGGGTGTATTCGATGATGGTCGCACGGATCTTCTCAGAGAGATTCTGTGCGGGATAAACGGAAATGGAGTCGCCCGAATGAACGCCGGCACGCTCGATGTGCTCCATGATGCCGGGAATCAGGAAGTCCTTGCCGTCGCAGATGGCATCGACCTCGACCTCGGTACCCATCATATACTTGTCAATGAGCACGGGGTTTTCGATCATGGTCGCCATGATGATGCCCATGTACTCCTCGACATCCTGACGGGAGTGGGCGATGATCATGTTCTGGCCGCCCAGTACATAGGACGGACGCAGCAGGACGGGATAGCCGAGCTTTTCGGCCGCTTCCACCGCTTCCTCCGCATTCATGACGGTGAAGCCCTCGGGACGGGGAATCTCGCATGCCTCAAGCAGTGCATCGAAACGCTCTCTGTCCTCGGCCGCATCGATGCTGTCGGCGGAGGTGCCGAGGATGTTCACGCCCATATCGGCAAGGTGCCGTGTGAGCTTGATGGCGGTCTGGCCGCCGAACTGTACCACGACGCCGTAGGGCTGCTCGGTGGCAATGATGGATGCCACATCCTCACGGGTCAGCGGGTCGAAATAGAGACGGTCGCCCGTGTCAAAGTCCGTGGAGACGGTCTCGGGATTGTTGTTGCAGATAACCGCCTCGAAGCCCAGCTCCTTGAGCGTCCACACGCAGTGCACGGAGCAGTAGTCGAACTCGATGCCCTGTCCGATGCGGATGGGGCCGGAACCGAATACGATGACCTTTTTCTTGCCCGTATCGGTGCGTTCGATGAACTGTGCGGCCTCGTTCTCCTCGTCAAATGTGGAGTAGAAATAGGGTGTTTCGGCCTGGAATTCGCCCGCACAGGTATCCACCATCTTGTAGACGGCTTCACGGTGCATGGGGCAGGTCTGGCCGGACATGCGCTCGATGGTGCTGTCGAGGTAGCCGTATTTCTTGGCGGTGAGGTATTTGTCCTCGGTGAGTGTACCCTGTGCAAGCCAGCGTTCAAGCTCGATGAGATTGCAGAACTTTTCAAGGAACCACTCATCGATCATGGTGATCTCGTGGATTTCGTCCACGGTCACGCCGCGCTTGAGTGCCTCGTAGACCTGGAAGGCACGCTCATCATCGACACCGCGGCGGAGCATGGCGATCAGCTCCGCAGTGGGGACATCGGCGAGCTTTTTGAGATTCATCGAATCGACGCCAAGCTCAGTCGAGCGTACGGCCTTCATGATGGCCTGCTCGAAGCTTGTGCCGATGGCCATCACCTCGCCCGTGGCCTTCATCTGGGTGCCGAGGCTGCGCTTTGCATAGACAAATTTATCGAATGCCCACTTGGGGAACTTGATGACAACGTAGTCGATGGACGGTTCAAAGCAGGCGTAGGTCTTGCCCGTCACCTGATTGATGATCTCGTCAAGGCTGTAGCCGATGGCGATGCGGGTGGCCACCTTTGCGATCGGGTAGCCCGTTGCCTTGGAAGCAAGGGCGGAGGAGCGGGATACTCTGGGGTTGACTTCGATCACCGCATATTCCATGCTCTCGGGATGGAGTGCGAACTGGCAGTTGCAGCCGCCCTCGACGCCAAGCTCGGAGACAATGCTGAGGGACGCCGAGCGGAGCATCTGATACTCATGATCGGTGAGGGTCACGGCCGGTGCGATGACAATGCTGTCGCCGGTATGGACACCCACGGGATCCATGTTTTCCATCGAGCAGACGGTGATGACATTGCCCTTGCTGTCACGGATGACCTCGAACTCGATCTCCTTCCAGCCGCTGATGCACTTTTCGATGAGCACCTGCGTGATGGGGGACAGACGCAGACCGTTTGTGGCGATGTCACGCAGCTCGGCTTCGTTATAGGCAATGCCGCCGCCGGTGCCGCCGAGCGTAAAGGCCGGACGGACGATGACGGGATAATCGATTTCACCCGCAAAATCCACGGCATCTTCCACAGTTTCCACGACCTTGGAGGGGATGCACGGCTCGCCGATCTTTTCCATGGTGTCCTTGAAGGCCTGACGATCCTCGGCCTTGTGGATGGTCTCGGGGTTGGCACCGAGGAGCTTGACGCCATGGGCATCGAGGAAGCCTTCCTTGGCCAGCTGCATCGACAGGGTGAGACCTGTCTGTCCGCCGAGGGTGGACAGGACGCTGTCGGGCTTTTCGATTTCGATGATACGCTTGACCACATCCAGCGTCAGCGGTTCGATGTAGATCTTATCGGCCATGGCCTTGTCGGTCATGATGGTTGCGGGATTGGAGTTGATGAGGACGACCTCAAGACCCTCCTGCTTGAGGGCACGGCAGGCCTGTGTGCCGGCATAGTCGAACTCGGCGGCCTGTCCGATGACAATGGGGCCGGAGCCGATCACGAGCACTTTTCGGATATCACTGCGAAGCGGCATTTACTTTCCCTCCTTCCCTGTCTGCATGCTCTGTGCAAACACGTCGAACAGGTAATCGGTATCCACGGTGCTGCCGTGGGAAACGGGGGCAAACTGCACGCCAAAGCCCTTGCAGGCGGTGTAGCGGATGCCCTCAATGGTTCTGTCATTGGCGTTGATGAATGTCACAGTGCCGGCCTCTTCCGGAATGCTTGTTACAGCATAGCCGTGGTTCTGGGATGTGACATAGGTTCTGCCGCCCTCGAGATCGAGCACGGGCTGGTTGGCACCGCGGTGACCGTGCAGGAGCTTTTCGGTCGTGCCGCCCATGGCCAGTGCCAGCATCTGGTGGCCGAGACCGATGCCGAAGAGCGGCAGGCCGCTTTCCGCAAGCGTACGGATCTCTGCGATGATGCCGGTATTCTCCGCCGGATCGCCGGGGCCCTCGGAGAGCACAACGCCGTCGGGACGCAGTGCAAGAATGTCCTTGGCCGCTGTCATTGCGGGCACGGTGATCACCTCACAGCCGCGCTCTGCAAGCTGTGCGGGTACATAGCTGCGGCAGCCGAAATCCATCAGCACAACACGGCAAGCCGCATTGTCCGTCTTTCGGGTCGAGATTTCCTTGCAGGTCACATTTTCCACGGCATTCTGCACAGAATAGGCACGGATCTCAGCGAGCAGTGCCTCGAGACGGGGCGTGGGGTCCTCGGTTGTGACAGCGCCGTTCATCACGCCCTGATCCCGCAGCAGACGGGTCAGCGAGCGGGTATCGATATCGTAAAGGCCGATGACATTCTGTGCCTTGAGGAAGCTGTCGATGTTGTCCTCCATGCGGAAATTGGACGGGGTATTGCACCATTCACGGACAATATAGCCGCTGACATGGGCCTTGGGAGAATCGAAATCCTCACTGTTCACGCCGTAGTTGCCGCTCTGGGGGAAGGTCTGGATCAGAATCTGTCCGGCATAGGAGGGGTCGGTGAGTGCCTCCTGATAGCCCGTCATGCCCGTGGAAAATACCACTTCGCCGAGGGCTGTGCCCGAAGCACCAAAGTGCCTGCCCTTGCAGATTCTGCCGTTTGCCAGCACCAGCCACGCAGGCGGTGCATCCTTGATCAGTGCCATATGCTACATCCTTTCGTCTGGAAATCGAGGTACGCCGTGCCATTCCGGAGAACAGCACGGCATTCGTTTTACTTCAGATTGATATGGGACACAATGTCCTCACGCATGCGCAGAGCCTCACGTCTTGCAGCCTTTGCAAAGTCACGCTCATCGCAGCCTTCCTTCTGGTATGCGCACATGATGGCTCTGGAGGAGTTGACGATGGCACCGAGACCATTCTCGTCAAATGCAGCAGCCACGCCCTCGGCACCGCCGCCCTGTGCACCGTAACCGGGCACGAGGAAGAAGGTGTGCGGCAGACGCTCTCTCAGCTCCTTGAGCTGTGCGGGATAGGTGGCACCGACAACGGCACCGACTGCGGAATAGCCGTATTCGCCGATGGTATCGGCGCCCCACTTTTCACACAGGTCGCCCATTCTTGCATAGAGCGGTACGCCGTCCATGAGCTGATCCTGCAGCTCACCGCTGGAGGGATTGGAGGTCTTGACGAGGACAAAGATGCCCTTGTCACGCTGCTTGCACACGTCGAGCAGCGGATTGATGCCGTCGGAGCCGAGGTAGCCGTTGACGGTGAGTGCATCGGCACCGAAGGGCTCAAGCTCATTCTCGCCGACATTCACAGTGCCAAGGTGTGCTGCGGTGTAGGCCTGCATGGTGGCACCGATGTCGTTTCTCTTGCCGTCGGTGATGACGAACATGCCCTTGAGCTTTGCATAGCAGATGGTGCGCTCGAGGGTCTTGATGCCGTAGTGGCCGTACATTTCGTAGTAGGCAGCCTGCGGCTTGATGGCGGGAACGATGTCACAGATCTCATCGATGATGGCCTGATTATAGGCGAAAATTGCCTTTGCAGCAGCACGGAGGCTCCAGCCGTCCTCCTCGCAGAACTTCTTCTGCAGGAACTGCGGTACATACTCGAGCTTGGGGTCAAGACCCACTACGGTCGGATTTCCTGTTTCCTTGATTTTTGCAATCAGTCTGTCAAAGCCCATGATTATTCTCCTTTAATTTCAGATATTTTTGAAAGGCCGCAGCCTTACATTTCGGTTGGGATTCACTCCGCTTCATAGCGGATCATGCCGGATGTGATGGTCATCACCGGCTTGCCGGTCAGCTCCATGCCGCGGAATGCGGTATTGCAGGACTTGCCGCAGAGCTTTGCGGGATCGACGATCCACCTGCGCTCCGTATCGACCAGTACGAGATCGGCCTGCGCACCCTCGGACAGTGTCACCTGTGCAAGGCCGAGGATCTCTCTGGGCTTTGCGGCCATCATCCGGACGATGTCCTGCAGGCTGCATTTGCCCGTGTGGTAGAGCGCCGTCAGTGTGGCGGCCAGCGATGTTTCGAGACCCACGATGCCGTTGGGGGCCTTTTCAAAATCGGCCTTCTCCTCCTGTGTATGCGGGGCGTGGTCGGTGACGATGCAGTCGATGGTGCCGTCAAGGACAGCCGCTTCAATGGCGAGGCGGTCGCTTTCCTCTCGCAGGGGCGGATTCATGCGGTCGTTTGCACTGCGGGAGCGGAGCTTTTCATGCGTGAACATGAAGTAATGCGGTGCGGTCTCGCAGGTCACAGGCACGCCCAGGCGCTTTGCGGCACGGATGATTTCCACGCTGCCCGCTGTGCTCACATGGGCAATGTGGATGCGTGCACCGACGGAAGAAGCGAGCACGATCTCGCGTGCGGTGATAGAGTCCTCGGACGCTCTGTCCATACCCTTGACGCCAAGTTCCTCGGCAACGCTGCCCTTGTGCATGATGCCGCCGTTTATGATGTCAAGATCCTCACAGTGGGAAGTGATGAGCATGCCCTGCGTCCTGGTTTCGGCAAGTGCCTGCCGCATCAGCTCGGCGTTTTTCACGGGTCTGCCGTCATCGGAGAGGGCGGCTGCGCCCGCTTCCTTCAGAGCGGCAAAATCGGTGAGACTCTCCCCCGCCATGCCCTTTGTGATGCAGCCAACGGGATGGACGGACACGCCGGTGTCCTTTGCCTTGTCGAGAATATAGCGGATGGTGTCCGCATTGTCCACAGGGGGTGTGGTATTGGGCATGGCGAGCACGCCCGTCACGCCGCCGGCGAGGGCTGCCCTTGCACCGGTGCAGATGTCCTCCTTGTGGGTCTGGCCGGGGTCACGGAAATGCACATGCATATCAAAGAGACCCGGCAGTGCGGTGAGACCTGTGCCGTCGATCACACGGTCGGCAGCGGCAGTGATGCCCTGCGCCATCTTTGTGATGCGGCCGTTTTCGATAAGAATGTCGGTCACGGCGTCGAAATTGACATCGACAGCGTGTACATTCTGAATAAGAATTGTCATCGGAATGCCTCCAAATCCTGCACCCAAAACGCCATAAAAAAACGCCCATCCGTCAGCAGACAGATCAGCGTGGTACGGTGATACGCATGTTCTCCATGCATCAGGCGTGATGGTGTTCAGTTCATTATTTATATTATAGCACATCTGAGACAGTTTGTCCAGTGCTTTTCACGATTTTCTTAAAATAAAATCCCTCCGGCGGACATACCGGAGGGATGGGGTTCCCATATCGTCAGAACATCTCGTATTTCAGCATGAGCAGGCCCGCACCGATGGCGACTGTCACCATGAGAAGGCCGGCTTTGCGCACCTGCGATACGGACTGGGGGTCATCACGATTCTCTGCACGCAGTGCAAGCTTCGGGAAGATGGCACAGAACAACCCGAGCAGGACGAGAACACCGACTGCAATGATGCCGATCATGCCGCACGCCCCTTACTGGATCTTCATCTGGAAGCCGTTGACGGTCACTTCCGGATCATCGAGGCTGATCATCAGGAATTTGCGGCCGTCGATCATGCGTGTGGTCACCTTGCTTGTGGCGTCGCCGCTGATGCTGACGGTCACGCCGGAGGATGTGAGGGTGGTCTTGTTGTCGGTGAGGTTGGAGGCGGTGAAGTAATTGCCGTCCGCGGTCTCACGGTAGAGCTGCTGGGCGGCTTCCGCACGCTCCTGTGTCACGCCGGAATCGAGCAGGATATCACGCATCATGATGTCGCTCACAACGGGCGGCTCCGGCTCATCCTTGAAGGCCTTGGCATAGTCGGTGATCTTTTCATTGACGCTGGCAATGACATTGAGGTTCAGCTCCTCCCCTACGGCACGGTCAAGCACGGCACGGAAGGTTTCCTTCTCCTCCTGTGCGGAGAGTGTGAACTGGCAGCCAAGGACTTCCTCAACGATGGAAACATTAGGATCCTTGGGCTTTTTGGTATAGTACATGACATGGTTCACATCGGGGCCTCTGCCGGTGAAGGTCGGGAAGAGGAAGCCATCGGTCGGGGCATCGGCCACCACACGGTCATAGGTGGTCTTGCGGATGATATCGTTGTTCTCCTCGTCATAGATGAGGCCGTCCACACGGGCTTCCACGGGGCACACAGCACCGATGAGGAAGCGGTATTCGTGGCTGTCGAACTTATTCTTTTCGTCGTTGCGGTTCTTCTCGAACACGGTGTACACGCACTCGGCAAGGAAGAGGGCATAGGGCATGACATAGACCATATGCTCACGGATGTGCTCGACGAGCTTGTCACGGGATTCATCCGCATCGAGGCCGTTTTCGAGGACAGTCCAGAGGAGATTCTGGCTCTTGTCATCCTCATACATTTCGTTCGGGAAGGGGTATTCGATGAGACCCTTGCCGAGGGTGCCCTTGAGCACTTTTGACAGGCTCTCGAAAATGCAGCTGATCTCCTCCTCGGCGATCTCATGATAGCCGCGGACGCTTTCGCAGCGGACTTCCTTCTCGGAGTCGATGAAGGTCACGGAAATCCGGCGCACGGTCAGGAGGTCATCGGAACGGCTGAAGTGTTTTTTCAGCTCGGACAGATCCTTTTTGTTCATAAGCTTCTCCTCTCTTCGTATGTATAAATCGAAGTTTTTCTCTCAATATTGCGAAAAAGAAGCCTCCGTGAACCGGAGGCTTCAAATGCATCTGACGGCGTCCATCCGCCGCATGGTGCCGGTAGTGGGACTCGAACCCACACGCCCTTGCGGACAACAGATTTTGAGTCTGTCTCGTCTGCCATTCCGACACACCGGCAACATGAATATTATAGCACAGGCGGAAGGGTTTGTCAAGGATTTTTTCTTTTGGGGCAGGGCGATCGCTTTTGAATCATTAGTCATGCAAAATCTCCCCCTCCCCCTAACCCCCTCCCCAATGGGAGGGGGCTTTTGAGCCGGTGCTCCGCATCGGCACCGGCAAAGGCTGTCGCCTTTTGAAACCAATGTCTTGTCAAAGATTCTGTAGACGATTGCCCTGATTTTTGGGCAGGGCTTGCATTGGAAAATTTAAGTTAGAAACTTACCCTAAACTGCCCCGCGCCAAAAAGCCCCCTCTCCACTCAGGAGAAGGGGCAGTATCCGGAATCAGGCTTTCTGCACGGCAGCTGCGGGGATGCGTCTTGGCAGTGTGGCAAGGGCATAGACCGTGGCCGAAATCAGCAGGATATCCGCTGCGATCCATGCCGCAGGGCTTGCGAGGCACACGCCGAGATAGCCCGTTGCTTTCACGAGCACGCCAACGGCAAACACACGGGCAACAAGCTCAACAATGCCCGCACTCATCGGCAGGAAGCTGTAGCCCATGCCCTGCAGGGCATTGCGCAGGATGAACAGCACCGCAAGGATCGGATAGAACAGACCCGTCACACGCAGATAATAGGCTGCATGCTCCAGAATCACGCTGAAATCCGCTTCCTCCGAGGACACAAAGCCATAGACAAAGAACTTGCCAAGGAAGAAGCTGAAGGCACAGGCGGCGCAGGCATAAACCAGTCCCACTCTGATGCTGGACTTCAGTCCCGCACGGATGCGGTCAAGGCGTCCGGCACCCAGATTCTGGCCGCAGTAGGTGGCCATGGTGATGCCGAGGGATTCCATGGGGCCAAGGACGATCGTCTGGATCTTCTGAGCAGCGGTGACGCTGGCAATGACAGCGGGGCCGAAGCTGTTGATCGAGGACTGCAGGATGATCGAGCCAATGGCGGTGATGGAGAACTGGCAGGCCATCGGGAAGCTGATCGAGCAGAGCTGCCTGCAGCAATCGGGACGGAATGCGAATTCGTCCTTTTCGAATGCGAGAATGGCGTAGTGCCTGTGCATATAAACAAGGCAGAGGATGGCTGAAATGCCCTGTGCAATGACGGTGGCAAGGCCGGCACCCATGACGCCGAGATCAAAGAGCAGGATCATGGCAAAATCAAGCCCGATATTCAGCACGGAAGAGATCGCCAGAAATGCAAGGGGTGTTTTGCTGTCGCCCATCGCACGGAGAAAGCCGGCGAGGAGATTATAGAGAATGGTGGCGGACAGGCCTGCGAACATCACAAAGAGATAGCCGTGCGCATCGTCGATGATGTCTGCGGGCGTCTGCATCAGCACCAGAAGCGGCCGGCAGAAGATCATGGTCAGCACGGTCAGCACGACGCTCACGACGGCGGCAATGTACACCGCATTGATCATGCAGCTGCGCATGCCCTTGTGGTCGCCTGCGCCGTAACGCTGTGCGACGGGAATGGAAAGGCCGGTGCAAAGGCCTGTCGCAAAGCCGATGACGAGAAAGCACACAGAACCGGTCGAGCCGAGTGCTGCGAGCGCATCCGAGCTGATGCAGCGTCCGACGATGATGGTATCGGCCATGTTATAGAACTGCTGCAGAATGTTCCCCAGTACCATGGGGATGCAGAACGAGAGAATGAGTGAGAGCGGTCTGCCCCGGGTCATATCCTTTGTCATAGTTTTCCTCCTTTGGAAACCCCTGTTTCCGTCTGTATTCTTCATCTTTTTTCATGTAAAGTATAGCACAGCCGGAAGGCTTTTGCAAGCCGTAATTCTGACGATTTACTCTTCACTTTTGTATGCAGGATTGGCAGTTTTGACGCACGCCCATATGAAAACAGGTGTGCGCAGGGCGGGAGCAAAGGGGCGGGAAGACCGGCGGCGGACGATGAAAATTCACAATTTCTGCTTGCATATCGATCGGTTCTGTGCTATACTATATAGGAGCCATGCTCATATTATAAAAAGAAACGAGGCGGATGCCATGAAGGATGGATTTCTGAAAATCGCCTGTGCCACGCCCGATGTGCGTGTGGGCGACTGCGAGTACAACACCGACCGGATTCTCGAGCTGATCGGGGAAGCGTACACAAAGCATGTGAAGATCGTGTGCTTTCCGGAGCTTTCCATTACGGGCTATACCTGCGGCGACCTGTTTTTGCAGGAAACATTGCAGAGAGCGGCGGAAGAAAGCCTGCTTCGCATTGCAGAAAAGACAAGAGAGATGGAGATCATCTCCATTGTCGGTCTGCCCGTCAGCGTGAAAAGCCGGCTTTTTAACTGTGCGGCGGTGATTTATCAGGGGCAGATCCTCGGCATTGTGCCGAAAAGCAAGATTCCCTGCTATGGAAATTCTTCAGAAAACCGCTGGTTCACAGAGGCAGAGGATGAGGATTATGCCGTTTATTTCGGAGAAGATCCGGTGTTATTCGGCATCAACCAGACATTCTGCTGCAATCAGATTTCCGGCTTTGCATTCGGCGTGGAGATCTGTGAGGATCTGTATGCACCGGATGCACCGTCTGCGGTACTTGCTGCCAATGGTGCGGCGCTGATTTTCAACCTCTCCGCAAGTCCTGCATCTGTCGGAAAAGCAGCACATCGCCGCAATCTGGTGCAGGCAAAATCCGGTACGCTTACCTGTGCCTATGCGCTTGCCAATGCCGGTATCGGTGAATCGACCACGGATCTTGTATTCGACGGACGGAATCTGATTGCCGAAAACGGCAGAATCCTTGCGGAAGCTGAGCCGTTTGCACAGGGGCTGACCATCACGGAGATCGATACGGCAAGACTCGCATCGGAACGCCTCCAGACAAGGCGCATTCCCCGGATGGATGACTACATGAAGAACAGCTTTGATATGGCAGTCGAGGAAACCACCCTCACCCGTCATATCCCGAAAAATCCCTTTATCCCCGAAGATCCTGCACTGCGTTCTGAACGCTGCGCAGAAATTCTCCGGATGCAGGCAGTGGGACTGATGAGCCGCATGAAGGCGATCGGCTGCAAGAATGCCGTGCTCGGACTTTCCGGCGGACTCGATTCCACCCTTGCCCTGATCGTGACGGCACACGCCTTCGATCTGCTGGGACTGGACAGAAGCGGTATCCATACCATCACCATGCCCTGCTTTGGCACGACAGACCGCACCTATCAGAATGCCTGCGAGCTTGCGAAAAAATACGGCTCTGTTCTCAGAGAAATCCGCATTGAGGACAGCGTCCGCCTGCATTTTCGTGACATCGGCCATGACGAATCCGTGCACAATGCCGCCTATGAAAACGCACAGGCAAGAGAGCGCACGCAGATTCTCATGGATATTGCCAACGATGTGAATGGCCTTGTGGTCGGCACGGGTGACCTCTCCGAGCTTGCGCTTGGCTGGGCAACCTACAACGGCGATCATATGAGCAATTACGGCGTGAACGGTTCGATTCCGAAAACCCTCGTCCGCCATCTTGTGAGATATGAAGCGGAGCACGCAGAAAAGGAACTGAGCGATATTCTGCTCGATATTCTTGATACGCCTGTCAGCCCCGAGCTTCTGCCCCCCGACAGTCAGGGCAAAATCGCACAGAAAACGGAGGATCTTGTCGGCCCGTATGAACTGCATGACTTCTTCCTGTACTATGTCATCCGCCATGGCTTTGCGCCTGCGAAGATTTTCCGCATGGCGAAATATGCCTTTGCGGGTGAGTATGAGGATGCTGTGATTTTCAAGTGGCTGAAAACATTCTATCGGAGATTCTTCACACAGCAGTTCAAGCGTTCCTGCCTGCCCGATGGTGTCGGCGTGGGAAGCGTGGGACTCTCGCCCAGAACCGGCTTCCGTATGCCCAGTGATGCGTCCATGAATGTCTGGATGAAGGCGCTGGACAAGCTGGAAGAGACCATTTCATAAACGTAAAAAAGGGACAAAAGTCCCGGAATATAGGAGGAAAAACCAATGACCTACAAAGAAAGCTTTATCCAGTTCATGGTGGAATGCGGTGTGCTCACCTTCGGTGAATTCACCCTCAAGAGCGGCAGAATTGCGCCCTATTTCATCAACTGCGGCAACTACAAGACCGGCGCACAGCTGGCAAAGCTCGGCGAATACTATGCCGAGTGCATCCATGCCAACAACATTCCGGTGGAGACCCTCTTCGGCCCCGCCTACAAGGGCATTCCGCTGGCTGTGTCCACTGTTGTGGCACTGAGCAACAAGTTCGGCATTGATGTGAACTACTGCTTCGACCGCAAGGAAGCCAAGGATCATGGCGAGGGCGGCATGTTCGTCGGCAAGACACTGGTGGACGACGAAAAGGTTGTCATCATTGACGATGTCATGACCTCCGGCAAGGCGCTGCGTGAGTCCATGCCCAAGCTCAAGGGTGCGGCCAATGTGGATGTGACCGGCATGGTCATCACCGTTGACCGTATGGAACGCGGTACGGGCGAGAAGTCCGCCGTGCAGGAAGTCAAGGAAGAATTCGGCGTGACCGTATACCCGATCGTGACGATGGAGGACATCATTGATGCCATCAGAAATGACATCGTTCCGGGTAAGGAATATCTGGACAAGATGCTGGCATACCGTGAAGAATATGGTGTGAAGTAAGCGGCATTCATAGCAAAAGAAATCCCCCGAAATTTCGGGGGATTTTTGTTATTCATAGATTGCTTTTTCCTTTTCCAGCCTCTTGATTTTTCGCCAGATACGGAAGCTGCCGTACAGGAGGAGCAGCGCCACCGAAAGACAAAGACAGCCCGCCCAGAAATTCGCCGGACTGATGAATGTTTTGTTCTCTATTCCCATTAAGATGTTGCTGGTGCCGGTACAGACATTCAGAAAGCCGAGCGGCACAAACAGGCAGACGATCCGCTTGAGGTGTGCGATCTTGCTCTCGTAATCGGAGAACAGATCAAAGCTGCCGAGCTTACGGTTCTTCCGCAGATACACCCATCTGCCCCATGAGCCGACCTGCTCTGCGCCGGTTTCCTCCAGAAATTCCAGATAGCTCTGGCTCTCGGGATGGTTCAGCCCGTTTTTCAGTAATTCCACCCGGTAGGTGTATCTCTCCGCATCCGTCTTTTCAAATTCGTAGGTACAAAAGCTGTAGCTCACCATCGACCAGCCCTTGTCGGACATTTCGTTCAGCCATTTCTCTTCCTTGTCAAAGTTCCATGCCCAGATCCACTTAAATACTTTCTTTCTCATGTCAGTTTCCTCCCAGAATGCGTTTCCCGTTTTCCACCAGTTCCTCCAGCCGTGCAATCTCCATCCGCAGGACATCCCGTCCCGTATCCGTGATCACATATTCCTTCTTCCGGCTGTTCTTCTCGCCGGGAAGTGCCTGTATCCAGCCCTTTTCCAGCATTGTGTTAATTGCACCGTACAGCGTGCCCGCCGCAAGCTTCACCCTCCCGTGCGACAGTTCCTCCGCATTTTGCATAATGCCGTAGCCGTGCATCGGGGTCATGAGGGACAGCAGGATATAATAAACTGCCTCGGTCAGTGCACCATTTCCAAAATTCATGTGCATCCTCCTTTATCGGATTCCGTTCTATCCGTTTCCGTTATATCGGATTCCGTTATAAAGATTATATCACATTCCGATATCGTTGTCAAGGGGTTTTCCCAAACTTTTTTTGCCGGCGCAAAATTCACGAAAGTCAAACAAATCCTTTCCGCCCCCTTTACAAATCCCGCAATCTGTGCTATAATAGAAATCATGCAGAAAAGAGACAGTTCCCGGCTGATACCTGTCTGAAAAGAAAACCGGAAGCTGTGTTCTGCCTGCCGGAACGCAGTTTTTATTTTAGGAGGAAAACTATGTATACACTCACCACCTGTGCAAGCTTCGACAGTGCCCATTTTCTCAAGGGCTATGACGGCAAATGCGCCAATCTCCACGGACACCGCTGGACAATCAAGGTCACCATCGCTGCGCCCGCTCTCCAGCACGGCGGCCAGAAGGACGGCATGGTCATTGATTTCGGCGATCTCAAAAAGGCCGTGCGTGCCCTCGCTGATGACTGGGATCACGCCCTCATCTATGAGGAAGGCTCCCTCATGCCCGCCACCCTTGCGGCCATGGAGGCCGAGCATTTCCGCCTGATTGCGGTGCCCTTCCGCCCGACTGCCGAGCACATGGCCAAGCACTTCTATGTTGCACTCTTCTCGCAGGGGCTGCCCGTGCACGAGGTGCAGGTCTTTGAGACCCCCGACAACTGCGCCGGCTACAGCGGCGAGGAGGCATGACATGGCTGATTTTCGTCTGATCGAACGCTTCGTCAGCATCAACGGCGAAGGCCCCCGTGCGGGCGAGCTTGCCGTATTCCTGCGCTTTCCCGGATGCAATCTCCGGTGCAGCTACTGCGATACTGCCTGGGCGAATCTCCCCGATGCCCCCACCATGCCCTGCACGATAACGGAAGTCTGCGGCTATGTCCGTGAGACAGGTGTCAGAAATGTCACCATCACGGGCGGTGAGCCGCTGCTGCAGCCTGTTCTGCCGGAGCTGATTGCGGCACTTGCAGAAATCGGCTGCCGCATTGAGATCGAAACCAACGGCAGTCTGTCCATCGCACCGCTTGCCGGACTCTCCGCACGGCCGGCTTTCACGCTGGACTACAAGCTCCCCGGCAGCGGCATGGAATCGCATATGCTGACGGAGAATTATGCGTATCTCCGGCATGAGGATACGGTGAAATTCGTGGCCGGAAGCCTTGAAGATCTCGACAAAGCACGGGAGATCATCGAAACCTATGCGCTCACGGAAAAGTGCCATGTGTATCTGAGTGCGGTCTTCGGCAAAATTGACTGCCGTGACATTGTGGCTTATATGGAAACCCACCGGATGAACGGCGTACGTCTGCAGCTCCAGCTGCATAAATTCATCTGGGATCCGAATGAAAGAGGTGTTTGATATGGCGATCGATATGGAAAAGCTCCAATACCACATCAGGGGGCTGCTTGAAGCGATCGGTGAAGATCCGGCTCGTGAGGGACTCGTCGAGACCCCCGAGCGTGCCGCCAGAATGTATGCGGAGATGCTTGAGGGCTGTCAGTATTCCAATCAGGAAATTGCCGAAATGTTCGGCAAGACCTTCACGCAGGAAAATTCCGGTGCACAGGATCTTGTGGTGATGCGGGACATTGAGGTATTCAGCTTCTGCGAGCATCACATGGCACTGATGTATGATATGAAGGTGACCATTGCCTATCTCCCTGCAGGGCGTGTGCTGGGTCTGAGCAAGATGGCACGCATTGCGGAAATGGCGGCCAAGCGTCTGCAGCTGCAGGAACGCATCGGCAGTGACATCGCCGAGATCATTCAGCTGGCGGCCGGCTGTCAGGATGTGGCCGTGCTCATCGAGGGCAAGCACAGCTGCATGACGGCACGCGGCATCAAGAACACCCCCGCTGTCACAAGCACGCAGACCCTGCGCGGCCGTTTTGCCGAGGATGCAGCACTGCTGGCAAGAGTGGTGCAGAAGCCGTGACGGAACGATTCAAACTGCTGCACACACCGGGCGAATCCTATTTTGTGACGGGTCTGCTCATGTGGACGGGCGGATTCCTTGAGGCTTATACCTATCTCCTCAAGGGCGGCGTATTTGCGAATGCCCAGACGGGCAACCTTGCGCTGCTGGGTCTGGCACTCGCCGAGCAAAACTGGATGCAGGCGATCGACTGCCTGATTCCGGTGATGGCGTACATTGTGGGCATATGGCTGACGCTCCATATGCCAAGACGTCTGCAGAAGGGTCTGCGCTGGGAGACGCTCTTCATGCTGGTGGAGATCCTGGTGCTGTTTGCGGTGGGCTGTCTGCCGGCCTCGGTGCCCTTCGGCGTCTCGACGGTGGCGGTGTCGTTTCTGTGTGCGATGCAGTACAACACCTTCACCAAGGCGCACGGCATCCCGATGGCAACGACCTTCTGCACGAACAATCTCCGGCAGGCGGTCATTCATTTTTATAAGGCGAAGCATCACGAGAAGGGTGCGGCACGCAAGGCCTGGTTCTTTGTGCGGCATCTGCTGTGGTTTGTGGCAGGTGCGCTGATCGGCGGTATCCTCTGCGGTATCATGGCGGAACGTGCTGTCTGGGTGAATGCCGCAGTACTCATTCCGGCGGCGGGGATTATGGTGTATGCGGATGTGCGCAAATCTGCACGACTGGAAAGGAAGAATATACAATGAAAAAAGCACTTGTACTTGCAAGCGGCGGCATCGACAGCACGACCTGTCTTGCCCTTGCGGTGAAGGAATACGGAAAAGACAATGTCATCGCCCTGTCGATGTACTACGGACAGAAGCATGACAAGGAACTCAAAGCCGCAAGGGACGTGGCGGCCTATTACGGCGTGGCCTACAAGGAACTGGATCTCTCCCTGATCTTTACGGATTCCAAATGCTCTCTGCTCTCCCATTCCGAAAAGGAGATTCCCACGGACAGCTATGCCGAGCAGCTTGCACAGACGAACGGCAAGCCGGTTTCCACCTATGTGCCGTTCCGGAATGGTCTGTTTCTGGCTTCGGCGGCAAGCATTGCCCTCTCGAACGACTGCACGGAGATTTACTACGGTGCCCATTCCGATGATGCGGCGGGCAGTGCCTATCCCGATTGCAGCGAGGTCTTCAACATGGCCATGTCTGCGGCGATTTTTGAAGGAAGCGGACAGGCACTGCGTGTGCATGCACCGTTTGTGAGCCTGACAAAGGCGGAGGTCGTGAAGACCGGACTCGAGCTGAATGCCCCCTACCATCTCACATGGAGCTGCTACGAGGGCAAGGACACGCCCTGCGGCAAATGCGGCACCTGCATCGACCGTGCCAAGGCGTTTGCGGAAAATGGCGTTGCAGACCCTGCAATTTAAGATATTCCCACATTCCAATCTCCCCGAATGGGCAATGTCATCAACATAATCGGGGGCAAGGGGACGAAGTCCCCAAGCAGGGTTTCAAGGGGCGGCAGCCCCTTGGGCGGTGGAGGCGGCGCAGCCGCCTCCTATAAAAGCCCCTCCCCTCGGGGAGGGGTTGGGGTGGGGGCAAGTTTTGCAGAATCATCCCCAGAAAATCACACCAATAGAAAGGAAACATCCCCATGAGCAGAAACAAAGAAGAAATGCAGGACATCACCCTGCTTGGCAACCAGAATGTAAAATACGCACAGGACTATGCCCCCGAGGTGCTCGAAACCTTCGACAACAAGCACCCCGGCCGTGACTACTTCGTCAAGTTCAACTGTCCCGAATTCACAAGCCTCTGTCCCATCACCGGACAGCCGGATTTTGCCACGATCTATATCTCCTATGTCCCCGATGTCAAGATGGTCGAAAGCAAATCCCTCAAGCTCTATCTCTTCAGCTTCCGCAATCACGGTGATTTCCATGAGGACTGCGTGAACATCATCATGAATGACCTGATCCGACTGATGGATCCCAAATACATCGAAGTATGGGGTAAATTCCTCCCCCGCGGCGGCATTTCCATTGACCCCTACTGCAATTACGGCAAGCCCGGCACGCCCTGGGAGCAGGTCGCATTCGACAGACTCACCAAGCACGATCTCTACCCCGAGGCTGTGGATAACCGATGACACCGAAAAACAACAATCAGCTCTGTGCCCCCCCGCAGATCGGGGACACAGAGCTTCTTGACACACCCCTGTCCTCCCTGCAATGGGATGAGCCGCTGACAGGCAGACAGATCGTGCAGGATGCCTCCCTCATGGGAATGACGGATGTCCCCCTCTGGCTCGATCAGTGCCGTGTCTCCGGTCTGCAGGCGGCCGGCACAGGCTTTTCCGGTGCCACAGTGCAGGATACCATCTTCCGGCGATGCGATTTCAGCGGTGCGGATTTTTCCGGATGCAGTCTCTTCCGTGTGCAGTTCCTCGAGTGCCGCATGAACGGCGTGCGCTTTCTCGAAAGCAGCTGCAAGCACGTTGATTTTTCCGGATGCAGCCTGCGCATGAGTGATTTCTGCGACACAAGCCTCACCGCCTGCCGCTTCGATGACTGTGACGGCAGTGAAATGCGTCTGCTCCATGTGAAGATGCAGCAGATCCTCTGGCATTGCTGCCGCCTTCATGGGCTGCAGCTTTCCGAAACGCTGCTTCAGGGACAGGATCTCTCCGACTGTGCGCTCTCCGGCCTCCGGTGCCTTCCGGAAGCACTCCGGGGTGTGACACTTGATCCCATGCAGATGACCGAGCTTGCCGGAATCTTTGGCATCCACATCAAGAAATAATGGCTGTATACCGTATTTTTTCAAATTCAGGGGATTTTTTCAAAAAATTTTGTCAAAAGCTGTAACGAAACCCGTTCCTCTGTGTCTTATGGGTGTAAGGAGGTGAGAATGTGAAACAGGTAGAAGCGCTCTACAATACCTACTTCCATGACGTATTTCTGTTCGTGATGTCGCTGTCCAAAAATGAGGACGTCGCTGAGGAGATTACGCAGGAGACGTTCTTCAAGGCCATGAAGTCCCTTTCAAAATTCAAGGGCGACTGCGATGTCCGTGTCTGGCTCTGTCAGATTGCGAAGAACACTTATTATAATCATTGTACCCGCAGCAAACAGGTCTGTGTGGACGAGATTCCGGAAACAGCATCGACCGTTTCTCTGGCCGATCAGCTGGAAGATGCCCAGCAGACCATGAAAATCCATCACATTCTGCACGAGCTTGGTGATCCCTATAAGGAGGTCTTCACCCTTCGCGTTTTCGGTGAGCTGTCCTTCCGTCAGATTGCGGAAGTCTTCGGCAAAACCGAAAGCTGGGCAAGAGTCACCTTCCATCGGGCCAAGCTGAAAATCATCGACACTCTGGAGGAGGAAACCAAATGAAACATAATTGTACCGTCATCAAGGATCTGCTCCCGCTCTATGCAGATGAAGTCTGCAGCGAGGACAGCCGCAAAATGGTCGCTGAGCATCTCGCCGACTGCCCCGAATGCCGCAAAACCCTCGAGAAAATGAATTCCGAGCTGGTCATCACCGCTGACCGTGACATCAAGGTCATCAATCGCATCAAGCAGCGTATCCGCATCGAACGCATCGTGATCGCTGCCGTCATCATCTTCGTGGTGCTGACATCCCTCCCCTTCACAAATGTGTTCCTGACCATGGAACGCACCATGGACTATGAGGCGCACGAGCTTGCCGAGAATGTCTACTGCGAGGAAGACGAGAAGGGCAATGTCTGGCTCGTCAAGCAGAGCTACGCATGCACCGCATTCTCGATCGCACTCAACCGCATGGATGACAATGGCTATACCATGTGGGATGAGGAATTCGACAAGGAAAACAGCCACGCATTCCTCGTCACGCTCAAGGAACAGAACCTTCAGAGTTTGTCCATGAACATCGTCGGCGGCGACTCCGAGCTCTGGCGTGAGCGCACACTGCTGATCAATTCTGAAAACATCAACCACGACAAGATCAACGAGATCTACTACTATGACGACACGAACGACGCAAAATATCTGCTCTGGGAAAGAGGTGAGCGCAATGACTGAGAAAAAATTCTTCCTGCCCGGCATCATTCTGGGCGTGGCCGCATGGCTGATCGGCTTTTTCTGCTTCCCCGTTGAGAGCCTTGCCGTTGCAATTGTATCACTTGTACTGAATCTGCGCAAGAAAAGCACACACCGCATCAAGATCGGCATGATTTTGACGATTCTTGCCATTGTCGAAAGCATCGCTTTCCTGGCCTTCACGCTGTACCTGGATGCGCAGGGCTTTGTTTCCACAGACTACTGGCTCAATCAGCTCCTGTTCCGATAACGCCTTTGATTCCACCTCCCCCCCTTCCTCGTGAAGGGGGGCATTTTATACACAAAAAGCCCGCCCCATGAGTGAACCGAACCAGTAAAAACGTACAGTGACAAAAAAGACCTCCTATGGTATAATAGAACCATAGGAGGTTTAGTTATTATGGCAAGGAGTTACAGACACATACAGCAGTATGAAAAAGAAATGCTT
>SVNX01000033.1 GCA_015066665.1 Ruminococcus sp.
AGTCGCCCCAACCCCTCCCCCGAAGGGGGAGGGGCTATATTGCGAGGGTACTGCGTACCCTCTAACCCGCCAAAGAACTTCGTCCTTTGAACCTAATAAGGTTTTTCGACAGACTGAAAGCCCGCCATACGGCGGGCTTTTCTCTTACTTCTTGTTTGCTCTCTCAAGCCAGGTTGCGGCCACATCCAGTGCATCATACAGGCTGTCACGCTCGGATGTCTTGACGATTGCTTCAATGGGATTGAGCTTCTCATCTGTGGACATCTGGTAAAAACGCACCTTCTGGGAGATGGTCACGCCATTCTCCTCCTTCGGCTGTGCTGCCTGCAGCATGACTACATAATCATCGCTCATGTAGCCAAAATACATATCGTCACCCTTGCGAACCAGGGGGTAGCCTTTATACGTCATGAACTGCATTTCCATAACGGCTCCTTTCTGCATTACTGCCATGTCATTGTAAATTCTTCTTCTGTGTCGAAAATTGCCATATTCTTCTTGAGGGTATCCAGACAGGAGGAACGGATCTTGTAGCTCGGTACATCATTGACGGCAACCACTGCGGTCAGTCCATCCAGACGATAGAAATCTACTGTATAATCCTCAGCACCGTCCTGTGTCGTGAGATGGATGGCCACCTCCGGCTCGCCGGCCGGCAGCTCACCGAGATACAGCTCCTCGCCGTAAATGCTCAGCAGGAAGTGATAGAATGTGCGGAAACGCTCGGTCTCGCATGCAGCACCGTTCTTGGTTACCACATAGCTGCTGCCGTCCTCCCCTGTGCCGCTGAAGGCAAAGCTCTCAGTATCGGCCTTCACATCCAGTGTGGCAATGTTCCACACATAGGTGCCGAAGATGATGGCGGAGGTGATGTCACCCGGCTGCATGGTTGCCCAGACAGCGGTTTCCTTTGACATGCCGTACAGGATGTCGGTGCCTTCAAAGTACATATAGAAGGATTCCGTACCGTCTTCTTCCGTATAGAGATCACCGAAATACAGATGATAGGTATTGCCGTCATCGCACTTCATGGTCACGGTACAGAACGGTTCGTCAAGACCGGCATCGGAAAGGTCGGCCTCTGTCGGATACAGCTTCACAATTTCGGATGCGGTCAGACCGAACATGCCGTTTGTAACATCGGCGGATTTATCCACGCTCAGGTAGGCGCGGCGCGGTTCAACCATTACATGCGTTGCCGCCGTACCGCCTGTGGAGTCATCCTCCTTCTCATCATAGGCATATTCCAGATAGATATCATAGTCCAGATCCTCACGCTCGATGCGGACGGACTCCACGATGGGATACACATCATCCGCCGGCTCTTCCAGAACTGTGCTGGAAACAAAGAACTCTGCGGGCTTCTGGTAGTTGGACATGAGGGAGGATTTCACGAGATAAACATCACCATCCACGGCAACATAGGTAAAATCCTTCTGCATCGGGGATACATCGCCCACAGCAAATTCAAATACCGTGCCGTCCTCATAAGTCATGACAACCTCGCTGATGGGATCGGCCAGCCCGTATTTTGCCGGTTCTGCCGCGTCCTCTTCGACCAGCTGGGAAGCAAACAGCTCACTGCCGTTGCTCACCACAGTGGACAGGAGATTGGCATTGAGCGGCAGGGTGTCCATGTCCTTGATGCTGTAAACAGCCGCAGCCTCTGCAGTGGCTGCTGTCTTGCGGTACACTGTGTACGGCTCACCGGTGTTGATCTCCACGCTTGTGAGGGTATCGGCTGTACCTGCATTCAGGCTGATCATCTCTGCTTCCTCTGTGCCTGACTGCACGCTGCTTTCCGTGCCGGAAGAGAGGGAGGCTTCGCCCCCGTCCCCCTTCTGCATCAGGAGCACAGCCGTCAGACCGCCGCCCAGCAGAAGCAGCACTGCTGCCCCTGCAATCAGGGTCTTGGTATTACGGGACATGCCGCCTTCCTTTGCGGCCTCCTGCTTGGGGGCAGGGGCATCGGCAAAGAAGGTGTCCATTCCCGCAAGGCTTTCATCGGACCGCGCCGGCAGTCCCTGTTTTTCTTCCTTGCTCATCGATTCTTTCTCCTTACGATTACAACAATACCGATGATCACAACAACAAAGGGAATGCCGTAGAGCACGAAGTTGATGCCCTTGAGCTGGCCCTCAGTGATGGTGATGGCGGTGTTGCCCAGCGTCTTCTCGGCGATGATGAGGCTGTTGCCCTTGCCGGTCATGGTGTTGATGACGCTCATGATATATTCTGCATTGTTGTAGGAAGGTGTCTGCATTACATTGTAATCAGCCAGCATCATGGAGCCCATAACAAGAATATTGCTCTCGGAGGGCACGCTGTCCTCATAGTACTTTCTGGTGGACATGGCCATGATGGTCTGGGGGCCGACGTTCTCTTCCTCTTCGTCACTCTCAAGTGTGGTGAGGTAAACGCTGTCGGAGGAACGCAGCAGCTCGGTTGTCACACCGCCGGTCTTGGACTCCCAGAGGATGTCAATGGAACGGCACAGGGGGGATACGATCGGCAGTGCCTTGTTGGCAAGGCCGGCGCTGTAGGTTTCTTCAGCGATCTCTGCAACCGGAACGGTAGCAGAACCGATGGCGAGCTGTACCTTCTGGGCAGCGTTCTCATCCCCTTCCATCACGAGCTTGGAGGACACGGAGAGACCCCATGTTTCCAGCAGGCCGTTCAGGTTGGGTGTCGCAGACTGGGTGAAGTCAGCGATGTAGATCAGGTCACGGCTGTATGCGCCGTCATTGTAGAGGAAGGCGGAAATCTGCTCCACAGCATCGGCGGTCAGATCGTTTACCGGTGCGGGCAGCACCAGAATATCATACTCTGCGGGATCAAGCTTTGTGGTATACAGATCGATGCTGATCACATTATAGCCATTCTTGGTCAGAACATTCTGGAACGCCTGAACGGATGCCATATTGTAATCCTGATTGAAGATGGGCTGTGCATTGGCGGTGGTGATCAGTGCCACATTCACAGGGTCGGCATCGGTGACATACATCAGTGCAGCAGTCAGATCCTGCTCGCCCTTGAAGGAATTGATGCAGTCCTCGAGGGTGTAATAGCCATAATAATAGGCCATCTGGTACTTTTCCTGATCGTAGCCAAACAGGTTGTAGATGTTGACAACACGCATCTTTGTGGGATCATCGGCAGCGGAAATGACAATATCCGTACCGGAGAGCTGGCCGCTGTAGCCGGCCTGGAACTTCTGCACCACATCGGGGTTAGTGGTAGAATCCACATAGGTCAGGTTGATCTTATCGCTGTACTGGGTATAGCGCTCCAGAATCTCGGACACCATCTTCATATAGGCACCGTTGGTCTGGAAATAGCTCTTGTCGGACAGAACAGTGAAGTTCACTTCCTGGTCGACGGTCTTGAGATACTCAATGGTCTCATCGGAGATCTCGTACATTGCATTATCTGTGAGGTCGAGCTTTACGGGATACTTCTCCACAAGCATGTTGACCAGCACATTCACAACAACAACAATGGCCACCACAACGCAGGTAATGGCTGTGGCAACGGAGCCGTACTTGAGCTTCTTGCGCATTGCGCTGTTTGTCTTCTTGGCGGGCTTGTTCTCAGCCGGTGCCGCTGTTTCCTTCTTTTCCTCGGAAGCAGCGGGCATATCCTTTTCTTTATTCAAATCTGCCATTGCACTACCTCCTTAGCTCCAGCGTCTCTTTTCAAACACTCTGACTGTAAAGAAATTGAACAGCACAGCGGTGCTCACATAGAACAGCACGCTGGAGAGGTTGAAAATACCGCAGGTGAATTCATAATAACGGGAATAGAAGGACAGGTCATACAGGAAATTCTGCAGCCAGGATACATTGATGGAGCCGGCAATGACATCGATCATGTACAGCAGCATCAGGCAGACAAAGCCTGCCACAGCAGAAACCACCTGGTTCTCTGTCAGGGACGAAATGAACACGCAGACTGCACTGAAGGCGGAGCCGAGCAGCAGCAGTGCGAGGAAATTGGACAGCAGCGTCATCCATGCCACCGTGCCGAACAGGCTCAGGATGAGAGCATAGACAAATACGATGCTGATGGCGATCAGATACATGGTCATGGCAGCAAAGTACTTGCCCAGGACAATGCCCCAGAGCGATACCGGTGCTGTCAGGAGTCCCTGCTCGGTCTTCTGCTTCTTTTCTTCACTGAACAGACGCATGGTCAGGATCGGAATGAGGAAGATGATGACCAGGAACAGGTTGGAGAATACGCCGGCCATATTGGTCGTACCGGCGGCAAGTGTATTGATGGAGAAGAAATATCCACCAAAGATAAAGAATACTGCCAGAAATACATAGGCAATACTGGACGTGAAGAATGCGCCCACTTCTCTTCTGTAAATCGCACCCATCAGTGATTGCCTCCCTTCTCATCGCCGGACATGACGATGTTCTCGCCCATGGTGATCTTCAGGAAGATGTCCTCCAGCGTCATTTCCATGGTACGCATCATCAGGATGTTCCAGCTGTTTTCACGGGCAATGCGGTTGATGTCGGGGCGGATGTCCATGCCAGGCTCTGCCTCGATCTCGTACTCGAAAATACCCGGTTCGCGTTCCATATCCGCACGGACATACTTGATGCCGCCGATGCTGCGGATGGCCTGCAGCACCTCAGCCTTGTCACCGTCAATGCGCACCATGATGCGGTGGTCGGTGCTTACCTTGCTCGAGAGTGCCGTTGCGGTATCGTCCGCTGCCACAACGCCCTTGTTGATGATGATCACACGGTCGCAGACGGCCTGGATCTCGGACAGAATGTGGGAGGACAGGATTACGGTGTGATTCTTGCCCAGACGCTTGATGAGGGTACGGATGTCCACCATCTGCTTGGGGTCGAGACCAACGGTCGGCTCATCGAGAATCAGAACGGGCGGGTTGCCGATGAGTGCCTGTGCCAGACCCACACGCTGCTTATAACCCTTGGACAGGTTCTTGATGATGCGGTTCTCCACATCCTTGATCTTGCACAGCGTGCAGACATCGTTCAGATGGGAACGGCGGGGCAGCTTGCACTTTTTCAGATCAAAGACAAAATTCAGGTAGCCCTTGACTGTCATATCCAGGTACAGGGGCGGAATCTCGGGCAGATAACCGATGTAGGATTTTGCCTTGATGGGATCCTCCAGAATGTCCACGCCGTTGATGAGCGCTTGTCCGGATGTGGAGGAGATATAGCCCGTGAGCATATTCATGGTTGTGGATTTTCCGGCGCCGTTCGGTCCCAGAAAGCCCAGAATTTCACCGTCATTGACTGTGAAGCTGATGTCATTTACGGCTTTTTTGTCACCGTAATGCTTCGTCAGATTTCTGACTTCAATCATGCGGATGTAACCTCCTTTTGTATCGGGGATTCTGCATCCCCGGAATTGCCGTTTTACAGTATAGCAGTCCTATGTGTCAGCCATGTGACAGCATCCCGAAAATCAGGACAGCTTTTCAATGCCCTTGCGGATTCTGGCGAGGGTGTCCTCCTTGCCGAGGATCGCACACAGCTCCACGCCGCCGCCGGGGGTGACGGGCTTGCCTGCCACTGCGGTACGGATGGGCCAGAGCATCCAGCCGTTCTTGACTTCCTTTTCTGCAATCAGGTCGAAAATCGCCTTATGGATGGTTTCCACATTCCATTCCTCCAGTGCCTCCAGCACGGGCAGAACGAGGTTGAGTGCCTCAAGAGAGGTCTCGGGTGTGGTCTTCATCTTCTTGTGGCGGTACATTTCGATGTCATACTCCGGCAGCTCGTCGATGAAATCCACCTGATCGGGGACATCAGTGAAGAGCTCAGTTCTGTTCTGCAGCACCTGTGCAAGCACTGTGAAATCGATATCGGTGCGGGTCACCTTCTGTGCCACATAGGGGCGGATGGCCTCCTCGAATGTCTCGAGAGGCATCTTGCGGATATAGGCTGCATTGATGGCCTTGAGCTTCATCGGATCGAAAATCGCAGGGGACTTGCTGATGCCGTGGATGTCGAACTCCTTCACCAGCTCCTCGAGAGAATAGATCTCCTGCTCACCCTTGGGTGCCCAGCCGAGCAGTGCGATGAAGTTCACAACTGCTTCTGCCACACAGCCCTTTGCCATCAGATCCTCAAAGGATGCATCGCCGTCACGCTTGGAAAGCTTGTGCTGCTGGTCACGCATTACGGGGCTGCAGTGAATATAGGTCGGTACATCCCAGCCGAATGCCTCGTACAGCAGATTGTACTTGGGTGCGGAAGAGAGGTACTCATTGCCTCTGACAACATGGGTAATGCCCATGGTATGGTCATCGACGACATTTGCGAAGTTGTAAGTGGGCATGCCGTCAGTCTTGATCAGGATCTGATCGTCGAGCTCTGCATTGTCCACAGTGATGTCACCGTACACCTCATCATGGAAAGTCGTGGTACCCTCGATGGGCATCTTCTGACGGATGACATAGGGCACGCCTGCTGCGAGCTTTGCCTCGACCTCTTCCTTGGAGAGGTTGCGGCAGTGGCGGTCATAGGCGAGGACATCCTTGGAGCCTTCATTGGCCTTACGCATCTCCTCAAGGCGCTCCTTGTCGCAGAAGCAGTAGTAGGCATGGCCGCTTTCCACGAGCTTTTCGGCATATTCCTTGAACATGCCCATACGCTCGGACTGTACATAGGGGCCAACAGGGCCGCCGATATCGGGGCCTTCGTCCCAGTTGAGACCGGCCTTGCGCAGGGTGGAATAGATCACATCCACAGCGCCCTCCACATAGCGCTCCTGATCCGTATCCTCAATGCGGAGGATGAAATCGCCGTCATTCTGCTTGGCGATCAGATAAGTGTACAGCGCTGTACGCAGATTACCGATATGCATATAGCCCGTGGGGCTGGGGGCAAATCGGGTTCTGACTCTTTTCTTTTCCATTGTCAATTCTCCTTGTATCTTACCGGCAGGACGCCAGATCCCGCTGCATCTGGGCAGTCAGCTCTTCCACGGAAGCAAACTTCTGCTCCGGACGCAGGAATCGCAGCAGCGACACCGGTACAACTTTTCCATATAAATCACCTGCATAGCCGATCACATAGGTCTCGGCCAGCGGCAGGCCGTCATACTGCACCGTCGGCTTCATGCCGATGTTGGTCAGTGACGGATAGTCCACGCCGTCCACGCATGTTTTCGACGCATACACGCCAAATTTCGGCACAAGCTGTCCCTCGGCAAAGACCTGATTGAGGGTCGGAAAGCCGATGGTGCGTCCGAGCTGTGCGCCGTGAACCACTTCCTGTTCGATCGTATAGGGGGCACCGAGCAGGGCATTGGCAGCCGTCATATCCCCCTGCAGCAGATGCTTTCGGATGCGCGTGGAGGACACATGCTGCCCGTCCAGTGTGACATCCTCTGCCAGTTCCACCGCAAAGCCATAATGGGCACCGAAACGCTGCAGATCCTCTGCATTGCAGGATGCATGCTGCCCGAAACGGAAATCCCGTCCGCAGCAGACATAGGCCGCTGCAAAGCGTTTCAGCAGGATCTCCCGGACGAATTCCTCCCCCGTCAGATCGCAGACCTCCGCAAAGGGCGGATGATAAATCCGCTCCATGCCGCATGCTTTCAGGATACGGCATTTCTGAGCCGAGGGGTAGAGATAATCCAGTGCCGTCTCATGCTTTACGCCGACGGATTCTGTTTCAAATGTGAACACGCACGGTCTGAGGCCGCCTGCACTCTGCGCAGAAACCAGCTCCAGCACACGGCGATGTCCCAGATGCACGCCGTCAAACAGCCCCAAGGCAACGGCGGATGGTACAACTGATATTCCCACAGTCCCACCTCACGCCTGTTCCTTCGGCGCACAGAGATTCCGCTCCACACGCAGGCAGTCCTGTTCCCTGTCGGTCACAGCAATGCCAAGAAAGCCGTCCGGCTCGCCGTATACGGCATAGCTCTGTGCCTCCGTGAGCTGCTTTTTCAGCTGGGAAAGTCCGAGCTTCACGCCGTTGCGGTAGTGGATGGTCTGTGTTTCGTTCAGATGGATTTCGGGCATGCCGGCAAATACCTCTGCAATCGGGATCAGGGCTTCTCCGAGGCGGTTTTCCTCAGCGAGCTGCCGAATCTGCTCGAATGTAAAGCATTTCTCAATGGACAACCCGTTGGACATAGTACGTCTGAGTCCCGTCATCACAGCACCGCAGCCGAGTGCCTGTCCGAGATCATGCAGGATCGTGCGGACGTAAACGCCGCTGCCGCAGTGAATCTCCACAGTACCCGTGCCCGCTGCCGCATCGAATGCGGTCAGCTCGATGCTGTGCACGGTGACACGTCTCGCCTTGCGTTCGACGGTTTTTCCCTCGCGTGCCAGCTCATAGAGCCGCTTGCCGTCCACGGAAACCGCCGAATACATCGGCGGCACCTGATCGATTTCGCCCACGAACGCCGGCAGTGCCGCAAGCAGCATCTCCTTTGTCACATGGGAGGCATCATGTTCTTCCAGAACAGTGCCCGTGCTGTCGAGGGTATCGCTGACCTGCCCCAGACGAAAGTCCGCAATATAGGCCTTTCTGTCATCGGGCAGAATCCCGCAGGCCTTGGTGGCATAGCCGACAAAGACCGGCAGCACACCCGTTGCCATGGGATCGAGCGTACCGCTGTGGCCGAGACGGCGCATTTTCAGGATGCCCCTGAGCTTTCCGATCACATCGAAAGAGGTAAATCCCTGGGGCTTGTCAATGCATATGATTCCGTTCACGCCTGCTCCATCCCTTTCCGTACGGCTTCCACAAGTGTCTGCTTGACGGCATCCAGCTCACCCTTCACCAGGCAGCCGGCTGCCTTCACATGACCGCCGCCGCCCAGTGTCTGGCAGATGGCCGAAACATTGACGTCATTGGCCGAACGCAGGGAGACCTTGTACACGCCCGGTTCACGTTCACGGAGGGTAATACCCACTTCCACGCCCTCGGGCTGTGTGGGAAGGCCTGTCAGGCCCTCAGTATCGTCCTCACTCATGCCGGTTTTCTCACGCAATTCCTGTGTCACGCAGATCATGGCGCACTTGCCGTCCAGATAATATTCCATTGCCTGAATCATGAGCATCTCCGCCTTGAGACGGGAGGGTGCCTTGACATCGAACATATTCCGGTTGATGCGGCCATAACGGATCTCCGGGAACTGACGCATCAGCTGTGCTGTATACAAATGCGTCTCCGGTGTGGTATTATCAAACTTAAAGCAGCCCGTATCGGTCGCCATGCCGGTATACAGGCATCTGGCGATCTGCTCAGTAAAGTTTACATTGTATTCGCTGTCAGCCATTTCCATAAAGCGGTAGAGCTTATAGAGAATCTCGCAGGCTGCAGCGGCATCTGCATTCAGCAGTGTCTGCTTTGCATAGAGCAGATTGGACACATGGTGGTCAATGCAGAGATCCACCCGATCGCCGTACATTTCTCTGTACCGGCCAAGGAGCTTGGGATCGGCCACGTCCACCGAGATGATGCACTGCGGCTCGAAGTCCTCCTCGGGTTCTTCAGGCATAAGAAAATCATAGCGTGCCGGAATCGGATCGGCGCAGAGCACCTTAGCCCGCTTGCCCATCTGGCGCAGCACTGCCTGCAGGGAATAGCCCGAGCCGACACAGTCGCCGTCGGGACTCTGATGAATCAGAATATAGGCATCCTCACAGCTGTAGAGAAACGCAGCTGTCTGCTGCAGATCAATCTTCTGCATCCTCATCCTCCGTCTCTGTCTGATTATACTCCATATTCTGGAGCTTGCGGCTGATTTCCGCACCCTTGGCGATGGAATTGTCCGCAATGAATTCAATTTCGGGGCTCTTGCGCATTTTGAGACGTGCAAACAGCTCCCTTCTGACAAATCCCGCTGCACTGCGCAGACCCTTTACGGACTGCTTTGTGTCCTCTTCGCCCAGGAGGCTTGAGATATACACCTTGCAGTGGGAGCCGTCCCCTGCCAGATCGACTCTGACAACGGACAGCATACTGCCGATGCGAGGATCCTTGAGCTGTCTGATAATATCAGGCAGCTCTCTGTGGATATCCTCGGACATACGGTTGTTTTTGAAGCTCGGCATCAGTTACCGTCCTTTCCAAGGCCCTCTGTCATCACATAATCCGTACCGGATTCGAAGAAGCTGTCGGACTCCAGACACTCGCTGAAGCTGGCGGACTGGCCGCTCTCTTCGTCATAGGACATCAGCTCTTCGGCTGTGATCGGCTCGCTGACGCCTGCCAGCTCATCCACCTCATCCTTTTCCGGTTCTTCAATTGCGGGGCACTGGCCCAGCAGAATACGCTTTACGGACTCAAAGAAGAAAATATCTACCGGTCCGAACTGATCCCATGCCAGAGCCTCATCACAATACTGCAGCATATCCTTTGTGCTCATTCTATTGTATTCCATGATATTCCCATCCTTTCAAGTGGCCGGATTTTGTTATTCCGGCTGATATTCTTCCATAATATACGCTTCGAAAATGTCGCCTGTCTTCAGATCGTTGAACTTCTCAAGGCTGATACCGCACTCATAGCCGCTTGCGACTTCCTTGACGGAATCCTTGAAACGCTGGAGACCTGCAATGTGGTCGTCGGCAATAATGATGCCGTCACGCACAATTCTGATCTGGCACTGTCTGGTGAGCTTACCATCCAGCACATAGCTGCCGGCAACCGTGCCGACACTGGAGATCTTGAAGACCTCACGCACCTCTGCCTTACCGAGGATCACTTCACGGAACTTCGGTGCCAGCATGCCCTTCATGGCAGTAGAGATTTCTTCAATGGCATCGTAAATGATACGATACAGACGTACATCCACGCCGTCTCTTGCCGCACTCTCTGCAGCACCGTTATCGGGACGCACATTGAAGCCGACGATAATCGCATTGGAGGCATTCGCCAGCATAACGTCGCTTTCCTTAACGGCACCCACCGCACTGTGGATGACGCGGACACGAACCTCTTCGTTGGAGAGCTTTTCCAGAGATGCCTTGACTGCTTCCGCACTGCCCTGTACGTCAGCCTTGACAATGATGGGCAGCTCCTTGACTTCTCCCTCGGCCATCTGGCTGAAGAGGTTGTCGAGTGTGAGCTTCTGGGTGCTCTGGAACATTGCCTGCTTGGCCTCGTGCTTTCTCTGCTCCACAAGAGCTCTTGCCAGACGCTCGTCTTCAACTGCATTGAAGATATCGCCTGCGCTGGGCACTTCGTCCATACCGGTGATCTCAACCGGAACGGAGGGGCCTGCGGTCTTCACAACGGAACCCTTGTAGTTTGTCATCACGCGCACCTTACCAACGGCTGTGCCGGCAATGATGATGTCGCCGGTATGCAGTGTACCCTTCTGTACGAGCATGGTTGCGATGGGGCCTCTGCCCTTGTCGAGACGTGCCTCGATGACAGTACCCTGTGCCATACGGTCGGGATTGGCGGTCAGCTCCTTGAACTCCGCTACGAGCAGTACATTTTCGAGCAGTGTATCAATGCCGGCACCGGTCTTTGCGGAAACCTCAACACAGATGGTGTCGCCGCCCCACTCCTCGCATACGAGGCCGTATTCGGTCAGCTCCTGACGTACACGGTCGGGGTTTGCAGTTTCCTTATCCATCTTGTTGATGGCAACGATTACAGAAACGCCGGCTGCCTTTGCATGGTTGATGGACTCAACTGTCTGGGGCATAATGCCGTCGTCCGCTGCGACAACGAGGATGGCGATGTCGGTGATGTTTGCACCTCTTGCACGCATGGAGGTGAAGGCCTCATGTCCGGGGGTATCGAGGAATGTGATGGTCTTGCCATCGTAATTCACCTGATAAGCACCGATGTGCTGTGTGATGCCGCCGGCCTCGGATGCTGTCACCTTGGCATGACGGATTCTGTCCAGAATGGAGGTCTTACCATGGTCAACGTGACCCATAACCACAACAACGGGAGAACGGGGCAGCATGTTGGTCTCATCATCATGATCCTCTTCAATCAGACGCTCTTCGATGGTCACGATGACTTCCTTCTCTACCTTTGCACCCAGCTCTTCTGCAACGAGGGAGGCGGTATCGAAATCAACTTCCTCATTGATGCTGGCCATCACACCCAGACCCATGAGCTTGCCGATGACCTTGGATACATTCACCTTGAGACGTGCAGCCAGCTCGCTGACAGTGATGCTGTCAGGGATACGCACCTTGAGCTGCTGCTTTCTGGCACGTTCCAGCTCCAGACGCTTCATGCGCTGTGCCTCAGTCTCCTTCTTGCCGGAGCGCTGCTTGCCCTTCTGCGCAGACTTCTGGTTGATCTTCTGCTTCTTGGTGGAATAGTTATCCTTATGGCGGTCGGCCGGTGCGATCTGCTCATAGCGTTCATTGTACTTATCGAGGTCCACATAGCTGCCTCTGGTATCCACCGTACGGCGCTTTTCCGTATTCTCGGTACGCTCGCTGCCCATCACGCCGCTGAGTCTTGTACGCTCGCCGTGGGGCTGTGCTGTCTTGCGCTTCTTCTCTTCCTTGCGAGGGCGAGGCTGTTCAGCGGGCTTTTCCGCAGCCTTCTCAACAGGCTTTTCCGCGGGCTTCTCCGCAGGCTTTTCAGCGGGCTTCTCGGGTGCCTTTTCCACGGGCTTCTCCGTCTTGGCCGGTGCAGGCTTTGTTTCCTGCGCAGCGGACTTTTCTGCTGCCTTTTCTGCGGGCTTTTCTGCGGGCTTTTCTGTCTTTGCCTTCTTCACGGGCTTCTTCTGTTCCTTTTCAGCGGGTGCAGCGGGCTTGGGCTGATTCTTGGATGCAAAATATGCATCGAAGCTCTCCACGCTGTTCTTTCGGGTGTAGTACTCCAGTGCAAGATTCATCTCCTGCTCTGTCAGGGAGGAGCCGCTCTTCTTCTTACCGTCACCGTGTTCCTCAAAGAACGCGGCCAGCTCCTGTGCGGATACCTGCAGATCCTTTGCAGCATCCGTCAATTTGATTTTCTTTGCCATAGGCAAACCCTCCTATCTCAATCACCGGCACACTGTGTTTCACACAGCGTCCGAATTCTGTCGAAAAAGCCATCATCGGTCAGTCCGACCACAGCTGCCTTGCGGCCGATTGCCGCACCGAGCTGCATCTGACTGAGCGGAACCGGACAAACCGGAATGCCCGCCCGTTCGCAATGATAACAGACCTCTTTATGTGTTTTGGGTGAAACATCCTCCGTAACGATCACGCCGCAGATCTTGCCGGCCTTCAGTGCCTCCAGCATGGGGGCAAAGCCGATTTCCATGCGGCCCGCCTTACGGCAGATACTAAGCAGTCCCGTCAGCTTCTGATAGAGCATGCATCATCACCTCATATACCTCCGGAGCGACCTTGCAGGAAAAGCTCTTCTCCAGCTTATGGCCCTTCTGTGCCTTTTCCAGACATGCTGCATTCTGGCACAGATATGCGCCGCGGCCGGATTTCTTTCCGGTAAAGTCCAGTGAGATCTCACCCTCGGGGGATTTCACAGCCCGGATCAGTTCTTTCTTCGGCTTCATTTCGCCGCAGCCGATGCACATACGCATCGGGATTTTCTTTGCCATACGGTCACCTCCCGCAGGACTTACTCAGCGTCAGCTGCTGTTTCTTCCTCTGCAGCGGGCGCTGCTTCTGTTTCAGCTGCATCCAGATCGGACTTGATGTCGATCTTGAAGCCTGTAAGCTTGGCAGCGAGCTTTGCATTCTGACCGCGGTTGCCGATGGCAAGGGACAGCTGATCGTTCGGAACGATGGCTGTGCAGGTACGCTGCTCCTCGTCGGTGATGGTCACGCTCAGTACCTTTGCGGGGGACAGAGCGTTGGCAATGAACTCTGCGGGATCCTCGCTGTAGGGGATGAGGTCGATCTTCTCGCCGTTCAGCTCACGCACGATGGCGGAGATTCTGGAACGCTTCGGGCCGATGCAGGAGCCGATGGCATCGACATTGGCATCGTGGGAGAACACAGCGATCTTGGAGCGGGCACCGGCCTCACGGGAGATGGCCTTCACCTCAACTGTGCCGTCATAGATCTCAGGCACTTCCAGCTCGAACAGACGCTTTACAAGGTCACGGTGTACACGGGAGAGCTTGATGACGGGCTTTCTGCTCTTGTTGGCAATGCCGGTCACATATACCTTCAGGCTCATGCCCTCCTTGATCACCTCACCCGGGATCTGCTCCTGACGGAGGAGATACAGCTCAGTCTTGTCATAGACCAGTGTCGCAGAGCCTCTGCCGGGTTCCACCTGTGTTACGGTAGCAGTGATGATATCGTTCTCCTTATCCTGGAACTTTTCCAGAATGCGGTCGCGGTTGATGTCACGCAGGTCGCCCTTGATGGACTGCTTTGCGGACTGTGCGGAGGAACGGCCGAACTTGGAGATATCGAGCTTTCGCTCCACAGTGGCACCCACATAGGTGTTGGGGTCGATGGTTCTTGCTTCGTCAATGTGGATCTCGGTGTCATTGTAGGGCTCCTCATCCACAACCTGCTGCAGCAGCACCACATCAAAGATCTTCTTCTCGGGGTCGATATCCACGCGGATATTTTCCTTGCATTCGGGGTAAATACGCTGTGCAGCCTTCTGCATAGCGATCTTTACCTTTTCAATCATGATTTCGGCATCCACACTGTTCTCTGTTCCGAGATCGGCCAGTGCTTCAAAAAATCCGTTGTTCATTTTCTTTTTACGCCTCCAGTTTATTTATTCAAATTCAAAATACAGCTTGACAAAAGCCAGTGCGGCGAAGGGGATTTCCATCTCCTCCGATTCCGTACGGATGGTCACCTTTTCCTTATCCCACGCTGTCAGCGTGCCGACAACCTCCTTCAGGCCCTCCATCGGGCGGATGAGTCTGGCACGGACAACACTGTCGAGACACGCATCAAAGTGGCTCTCACGGATCAGATCACGCTCCAGACCGGCGGAACTGATTTCCAGGATGTAGCTCTGGGCGATGGGATCCTCCTCGTCCAGCATGTCGCTGATGGGGCCTGTCACCTTCTCGCAGTCATTGATGCTGATAGTCTTGGTCTCGCTGTCGATGAAGATGCGCAGATACCAGGATGCACCCTCCTTCTCAAAGCGGATATCCCAGACCAGATAGCCCAGCTCCGTCACAATGGGAGCCGCCAGCCCATAGACTCTCTGTTCGGTACTGCCGAATTTTTTCAGTTTCATAGCTCGTTTCCTTTCTCCTTTCTGAAAGCCACGCTGCGCTGTTTTTCCATTTTCAGGCAGACACCGCAGGCAAAACGAAAGACCGGATTGCTCCGGTCTTCTGACTTTACTATGATGATATACTTATTATACCACACTTCTGCGCAGAAATCAAGCCTTTTTTCAAAAAAATTTCCGATTTGCATGCTGTTTTTCGCAGAAAAGCAAAGCACCGCCCGCAGGCGATGCTTTCGTTTATGATTTACTTGATCTTCCGGCACTCCATATAGTAACGCTTATCCTCTGCGTGACCCATGGAGAAGGTCTTTCTCGGCAGGGCGCCGTCCTTCTGCACGCTCGGGAAAAGCAGGCTCTTGTGGAGATCGGGCAGCAGAAAGCCGATGCTGTCAGGCTGTGCCGCAAGACGCTCCACAGTCTCAATGCCGTGAATATAGTCGATTTTGCCCTCATTCTCAGCGAGATACGCATCCAGTGCATTCTGCAGGCTGCCGACTGCGAGATTCGAAGTGGGCTTGTGCACATACAATGTGCGCTGTGTGCCGTTCTGCACTACGGTCACGGGCTGGTCGCTTTCTGCCTCGGAAAGTGCCAGCTCAGCCTCCAGATAGGCCATCAGCTTGTCGGTATCCACCTGCATCAGAATGCGGTGAATGGCCTCGAACTGCAGGGCATCGCTGTGGAGATTGACGATCTCCACAAGGGCATATCTTGCGGGATGGTCGGAGAAATCCTTCTCGGGCGCAGCCGCCTTCATGGCTTCATAGCAGGCCTTGGCCGTTGCGAGGGAGTGGTTGCCGTCGCCCATGGCAAACTGCAGAGCACGGTTTTCCTCACGCGCAAGCAGAGCCGTGAGAGCCGTCTGGAAACGTGCCTGCTCGGCTTCGCCCATGAGATAACCGTCAATGCTGCCGCCGCCGCACATGAGTTCCGTGCCATAGAGCTTTGTCATGCCGTCCTTTTCTGCTGCACAGCCGCCGATAACCGCATCCTCGGGATCATCAATCAGGATCATGATATGGGGCAGTTCAAGCGGTGCCTGCTCACGGACACGCATTCTGGGGGGAATGCGCTCGAGCACAGTGGCCTCCGTCGCACGGACGGGGGATGTGCTGCCCTTGTTGTAGTCATAGGCCTCAAGGTCGATCTTGCCGATCACGCCGGCACGGAGCACGCCGTTGCCCTGAATGCGTTCCACATAGACCATGGCATTTTCATATGTACGCAGCACGCCTTTTTCAAGATAGGACTGCATTTCCGCATGAATGGCGGCGATGCGTTCCTCCACATCCGCATCCTCGAGATACACCTCAGGCAGGATCAGACGGAGGGACGAGGGCTGCCCGCCCACGGTCTTTGCAACATTCTCCCAGTAGGACGGATCCCCTGTGAACTGGTCGCAGGCAATAACGCTCCAGTCAGAAGCACTTGTTTTTGTAAAATCAGGCAGAAGAATATCTGCCGGCTGAAAAATCGTCTGCATGGTTCATACACCTTTCTGTTTTGAATTATGGGCCGCATAATTGTAACCAGTATATCACATTTTATCGTAAATGTCAATTCTGTTTTGCAATTATCCTTCGGATTCGTCAAAAAATCCGAAATTGCTCTTGTAAATGAAATGTAACCATTTCTTCATTTACAAGCACCTTTAGGATATGGTATACTGTAGTATAGTAGTGATACTATATATTGATGACATCCGCGGCAGGAGAAGTTTCCTGCAGTGACCATAGAGTCAGTGACACAAGGGGAATTCGGGGGACGTGCGTCCTGTTTGCACCGGCACGCGCCCCGCTTTCGGATACCGCGTTGAAAGGAATGAGAGTTTTGCCCAATCAGAGCGATCTGCATCAGGAACCGATGACATCGGAAGCAGATAACAAACAGAAAATCGAACGGATGAACCGCATCCGTCACGCTCTTGCAGGAGAACCGGGAACAGATCTTCCCAAGCCCCCGCAGAAATCAAAGAAGCAGAATCTGGATGTATCCGTGGAGGACAATCCCCCGCTGGTACAAGGTTCTGATGAGACACGTTCTCATAAAATGGCACAGATCCGCGAGGCACTTTCCATGGTGGAGCGTCCTGCACAGCCTGCACAGCCCGTACAGAAAAGCAGTCTGCCCCCTCTGAAGAAGAAGGGCAGTCCCAGCAAGGCCGTAAGACAGAACGCTGCTGCCGAAACAGTTGTGACACCCCGAAAGGCAGCGCCCGCAAAGAGTGCGGCACCGGCTCCCAAGCCCATTGCCAAGCTCAAGCCTGCACAGCCCAAGGCTGCACCTGCCAAAGCACCGGCGGCAAAACCCGCTGCACCTGCTAAGCCCGCTGCCTCTGCAAAGCCCGCTGCACCCCGTCAGCTCGGCACACTGCCGCCCCTCAAAAAGAGCGGCACACCCGGCACGGCAGCTGACAGAACCAGAACCGCACCGGCAAAGCCCGCAGCATCCGCCAAGGCTGCTGCAGCCGCAAAGCCCGCTGCACCCAGAACCGCACCGGCCCCCAAGGCCGCAAGTGCACCTGCAAAGGAAAAGAAGCCCTTTGTTCTGCCGTTCAATCTGGATATCTCCGGCAAGAAGCTGGCAGCCATCGCAGGCGGTTCCATCGCTGGCGGCATTCTGCTGACCTACCTGATCACAGCAGCTGTTTTCAGCAACAAGTTCCTGCCCAAGACCTACATCAACGGCATCAATGTCGGTGCCATGACCCGTCAGGAGGCACACGACACCCTGCTTGCTGCTGCCAAGATGGATAATCTGGTGCTCACCAATGCAAACGGCACGGAATTCGTGATCCCCTCTGCGGACTTCAATGCCAAGTACAATCTGCCCGATACCGAGCTGGATGAGGCCTTCTCCGAAAACCGCTTCGGCTGGCCGGGCAAGCTCTTCGGCAAATCCGAATACACCGCCGATTTCGACTTCACTTATTCCGAGGAGGCACTGGATATTCTGGTGGCCGGCACGGACTGGGGCGATGCCGTTTCGGAAAATGCTTACATCGTGATGAACGAAGCCAAGACCTATGAGATCGTTCCCGAGACCATCGGCGATCAGTTCGATCACGAGACGCTCATGACCTATCTGCATGAACAGCTGGCTGAAGATATGACCAGCGTGCAGATGCTCGATTCCGGCTGCTATACACCCTACCTCGCCGAAATCAAGGCCGAGGATCTGCAGAGCGAGCTGGAGATCTGCAACCGCTTTGCCGCATGCGTGATCACCTTTGACTTTGCCGACCGCAAGGAAACTGTTTATGGCGATCAGATTGCAGAATGGGTACATAAGGACAATAACGGCTCCATTGCCATCAGCGAGGACGGCAACGTGATCTTCGATTCCATTGCCATTGCTGCCTATGTGGAAGAGCTGGGCGAGAAGTACAACACCTATTATACAAGCCGCACATTCAAATCCACCCTCGACGGTGTCATTACCGTACCGTGGACGGAAACAAGTACTTACGGCTGGTACATCGATGTGGATGAGACCGTGGCCATGATCCAGGAGATCGTGCAGAAGGGTGAATCCGTTACCGTTGAGCCGATCTATACAAAAAATGGTACCGGCTACTGCCGTGAGACCAATGACATCGGCAATACCTATGTTGAGATCGATATTTCTGCGCAGCACATCTGGTATTATGAGAACGGCGCACTGATCATGGATAATGACTGCGTAACCGGTACGGAAACCGTTGCCAGCAGAAGAACACCCCGCGGTATCTTCAAGATTCTGTCCCACGAGAGCCCCCGTGTGCTCGGCCAGATGGAGGATGAGGGCTACGAGGTTCTGGTCAGCTTCTGGATGCCCATCAATTTCACCGGCGTCGGTATGCATGACATGGGCCGCGGTGCCTGGGGCGGCAGCATTTATATGTACAACGGCTCCCACGGCTGTATCAATCTGCCGTACGGCTTCGTTAAGAATCTCTACAATGCAACCGAAAACGGCATTCCCGTTATCGTACACGACTAATACAACACATCAGGGATGCGCTCATCTGCAGCGCATCCTTTTTTATATTCTTCAGAAATCCGACTCTTTATCGCTTTATTCAACAAAAATTAAGAGATTTTTTTGTGCAGAATTTTGCGTAATAAAACGGCCCGCAAAGCGTACTTACTAACAGACGCATCCAAAAACAGCGGATGCCTCACAAAACTCACGAATTTTACAGAAAGAAGGGAATCGTATGATCTTACTCGTCATTGCAGCAATTGTGATTCTGATCATTTTCCTTTGCCGTGGTACCACCACCGGCTCCGGCGCATCCGGCAGCTATGGCGGATCGGACTACAGCAACCTCTACAATGGCGCAGCGCCGCCCCCGAAGCGCGCACAGAATGCGGCCGACTACAGCGCCCATTACCCCGGATCACCCAATCCCGTGCCGCAGCCCGCTGCCGCACCCGTACAGAAAACACCCTTCACCCCCGTTACACTTCTGCTGGTGGCCGGTGTCATCTTCCTGCTTTTCGGCGGCATCATCTTCCTGACCAATACATGGGAAATGCTCCCCGATCTCGCAAGAGCCTGCTCCCTGCTCTCCGCAAGCGTTGTGGCCTTCGTGGCAAACATCCTGGCAGAGCGTGTCTTCAAGCTCCGGAAAACCGGTCTGGCGTTCTACATCCTCGGCTGCATCTTCCTGCCCCTGGCACTGGGCGGCATCGGCGTGTTCGAGCTGCTCGGCAACTGGTTCTCCTTCCACGGAGACGGCTGGATGCTCGTCTGGGCACTCATCTGCTTCTGCCTGGCCGTCACATCGTTCCTCGGTCAGGGCAATTACAAGAGTGCATTCCTCGCATGGACAACGCTCTCCGGCCTGAGCGGCATGTGGGTCTTCTTCTCCCTCTACATCACATCCGAGCTGCTGCCCGGTTCTGACGCACTGAAGATGACCGTCTTCAACGCTCTGCTCTTTGTCTATGCAGCCTCTACCACAATCGGCTCGGAGATCTATCTGCGTGCACGCAGCGAGGCAGGAACGCCCCTCTCCAAGGCTATGCTCCCCTACATCTATCTGCAGAATCTCCTGTATACCATCCCCCTGATGCTGACTGTGGACACAGCACCCCTTTCCGTGGCAGTCATCAGTGCCCTGCTGGCGCTTCTCTTCATGCACAAGCGTTTCATCGGCGGCAGCATCCATGGCGGTATCTTCGGCTTCTGTCTGTGCATGCTGCTGGCACTCAGCAGTGCAAGCACCTCCGATGTCTTTGCCGATGCAACCGGCCTTGATGTATTCATCTTCATCATCGCAGCCATGACATTCATCCTGCTGAACATCGCATGCAGCGCAAAGGACAAGGCCATTCACGGCACATTCATGGCCACCGGCCTGATCTTCGCCATCCCCACAGCCATCTTCAGCCTGTGCAAGGTCATCAACGGCGACGACTTCCTCTTCCTGTATGTACCTCTGGGCATTGCACTGGTTCACTTCCTGTGCACCAAGAAAAACAAGCTTTCCTCCCATACCAAGCTCTTTGTGCTGTTCGCTCCCGTGCTCTACAGCATCGCCTATTCCGGTGCGGAAGAAGATAATCTGCTCTTCATGCTGCTGCTCATTGTGGCTGCACTGCTGCTGATGATCCAGTTTTTCCTCAACCGCCGTCTCTGGCCGCTGGTGCTGTCCATCTGCAGCTGCGGCGCACTCATCATGACAAGACTCCCCCACGCAGAAATCTGCATCCTCTGGCTCTGTGTAGCCGCACTGCTCATTGGTATGATCTATGCCCTTGCCGCCAAGCGCATGCTCCTTGCACGCTGCTGTGAATGGGCAGGTCTCCCCCTCCTGCTGACTGCCTGCGTGAGAACCTTTGACATCGCACTGACCGGCACACAGGCCTGGATCCTCGCATTTGCGGCGCTGGCACTCGTACAGCTCACAGAGCTGACCATGGGCGGCCGCAGCGAGCGTGCCCACTCCATGTGCGCATTCTGCAGCAATCTTTCCGTATGGCTCGGCATCGTGATCAGCATTGCGATTCTGGTTAACAATCAGGCCACCGGCTGGCTGATGATCTTTGCACTGAGCATGCTCGTCTTCGCCGCATCCAATCTCAAGCGTGACATCAACTTCATTGCCATCCCCATGCTCATCATCCTGCATGTGAGCCTCACCGCACTCATCACAAGCCTTGAGAACTACTTTGCAGGCAATCTGCTCCTCGGCATTCAGGTCGCATGCTACGCAGCTGTGCTGCTGGTATTCTGCCTCATGGGCCGTCTCCTGCTGCCGCTGGGCTTCTGGGTCACAGACGGCACCGGCAAGCGCATTCAGATTGACTGGGCACTGATCGCCGGCGTACTGCCCATCTTCGGTGCAGCCATCACACTTGACTGGTATCCCGCCATCCTCGTGTGTCTGTTCCTGTCCATCTACTCCCTGCTGTACATCGGCCGTGTGAAGACACATTATGTACCGGCCCTGCTGGCATCACTGTTTGCCTGCCTGACCATCTTCTTCCATAATATCTATGATCCCTTCACGTTCCTTGAATTCATGCGTGATTCCGACATCAAGACCCCGCAGATTCTGCTGACCGTTCTGCCGCTGCACCTCTTCCTGCTGTCCCTTCTCTGGATCCTGCCGAAGAAGACACGCCCGACGGTGCATGTTCTCCGGTTCTGCATGTACTGCTTTACCATGGCAAGCCTCGTCATTGCCAGCCTGAGCTTCGGTCATGTGGCAGATGCGCTGATCCTGGCCGTATTCAGCTTCCTGATCTTCGCAGCAAGCTTCTTTGTAAAGCGTCTGCGCTGGTTTGCACTGGGCTTCTCCGTGCTGATGTTCATCACCATCCGCATGACATGGCACTTCTGGACGTCCCTGCACTGGGGCATCTACCTCTTCCTCGCCGGTATCCTGCTCATCGGCATTGCCTGCTACTATGAGTATGCAGTCCGCAGAGCAGCGGAACATCCGGACGAACCGAAGAAGAAGATCCGCCTCTTTAAAGAATGGAAATGGTAAATTCCTCCCCCTCCCGCACCTTGATATAATCCCCTTAGAGTAGACACACGAAAAAACAAAAGTGTGAAAACTCTAAGGGGGTTATTTTGTGTCAAGAGGAAGTAAGCTAACAAATGAAGAACGAATAGCTGCAGTTCAGGAGTATCAA